>JAYZQJ010000268.1:0-74903 GCA_036149055.1 Myxococcota bacterium
GCCCGGGGGGCGGGCGGGGGGGGGGCGGCGGGCCGGGCGGGGCCGCCCCCCCCCACCCCCGTGCCCCTGCCCGTGCCCGTGCCCGTGCCCGCGGTGCAGCTTCCGTTTCGGCGAGCCTCGCTCCTCCGAGCACCTCGCGGCCAGGGGCACGGGCACGGGGCCTGGTAAGGCCGGCTGTTCACGGAACGACGTCGAAGGCCCTGCGGGCGAGCTCTCGGCCGTCGGGGTGACGCACCACCGCGTGCCAGCGACCGGGGGTGTAGACGTGCCGGGTGTAGGCCCAGGTCCGGAAGCGGGGCGCGCCGGCGGGGACGTCGAGGGAGACGTGGCCCGCGCTCTCCCCGGCCTCCGGCTCGAAGGTCACCTCCAGCGCCGCGTCGTCACCGGTCTCGTTGACCGCCTCGACGAAGGCGTAGAAGCGACGCGGGTCGCCGAGCACGAACGAGTCGCTCGCGCCGGTGGGCTCGTGGCCGGAGACCCCGGTGGCGACCACCAGGCGTCGCACCCGGATGGGTCCGTCCGCGAGCTCAGGGGCGTAGGGATCCGGCGCGGGGAGCGCCTCGGGCGCGGGGGCCGGGTCGACGTGCACGTTGGTCACCGGCGCCTCGAGCTGCGGCGAGGGGATGGTCTCGACCGGCGCCTCGGGCTCCGCCCGCGCATCGTCCACGGGCGCGTCTCCCGGGGACGACGCCCAGAGGGCGAAGCCGACGACGAGGCCGATGGCGGTGAGCAGACCGGCGAGGCCGCCGGCGAGGAGCTTCAGGTTGGTCTTCATGATTCCTCCGTTCGGCGAGACACGGAGCACCCTCCGTGCCGTCGCCGCACCTCTTCGAAATCACGGAGGAAATTCATGGCGACCGCCCCACCGACGTGGCTCCCACGACGCGCCCCCGCGTCAGCCCCGCCTCGATCCGCGTCAGACGCGCCGGAGATGCTGCGGCGACCGCTTCGGCACCCGCTCGATCAGGCCGCGCGCCTCGAGGTCGAGCTTGACCGTCGTCGTGTACCAGCCCACCGAAGCCCCCTCGAACACCTCGGACGGGAGGTGCGGCTTCACCCGCTCCGCGAGCCCCTGGAAGGGCACGCCCTCGTCGCCCGCCGGGATCACCGCGAGCAGCGCCGCCTTCATCGCCTCGTACTTGTCGCGCGCGATGGTGCCGTCGCTGCGCCCGGTGTTGACGTTCAAGATCTCCTGTCGCTCCGTGGTCATGCTCATCCCCTCCGCTGAAAGCGCGCGGCGACGCGCGCGGTGATCCCCTCGAAGAGCGCGCCGAGCTTCGAGTGCTCGTGGGCGCAGCCCTCCGGCGCCGGCGCCGGCTCCCCCCGCGCGAGGCGGTCGAGCACCGCCGGCAAGAGCTCGCGGTACATCTTCGCGAAGCCGGCCTGGAGGATGAAGCTCGTCAGCACGCCCGAGACGCCCTCGAAGCCGGTCTGCTCGAAGTAGAGCTCGGTGCCCCCCGCGACCGGCGCGAGCGAGAAGGCGACCTCGGTGTCGACCTTCCCGCCGCGCCACGACCAGACCATGCGGTGCGGCGGCTCCATCTCCAGCACCTCGCAGTGCACGATGCCGTCGAAGCCCGGCGCCGGGTCGGTCCGGAACTGGAACCGGTGCCCCACCCGGGGCTCGAAGTCGTTCGGCATCAGCCAGGCGGCGAGCGCCTCGCGCGAGGTGAGCGCGCGCCAGACGCGCTCGGGGGGATGCGCGTAGTGCACGCGCTTTCGGATCGACCGCTTCATGCGTCCTCCTCCGTCTCGTCGAGGAAGCGGCCGAGGGCGTCGAGCTTCTCGTCCCAGAACCGCTCGTAGTGCTGGACCCAGTCGTAGACCTCCCGCAACGGGCCGGCCTCGACGCGGTAGAGCCGCCGCCGGCCGTCCTTGCGAGGGGCCACCAACCCCGCCTCCCGCAGCACCTTCAAGTGCTGGCTCATCGCGGGCTGGCTCATCGGGAAGGCGTCGGTGAGCTCGTTCACGCTCCGCTCCGACTGCGCGAGCAGATCGAGGATGCCGCGCCGCGTGGGGTCGCCGATCGCCTTGAACACCGAGGCCGAGCTCATGCCTTCATTCATATAAGCATCTGCTTATGTGTCAACCGGAAATCGAACGGCGTAGTCTTCGGCCGTGACCCACTACGCCGCCGACCTGAAGGCCATCGAAGCCGCCCGAGAGCGGATCACCCCGCACGTGCACCGCACCCCGGTGATGACCTGCGCGACCCTCGACCGCCGCGCGGGCAAGCGCCTCTTCTTCAAGTGCGAGAACCTCCAGCGCGGCGGCGCGTTCAAGGCCCGCGGCGCGCACAACGCCATCTTCGCGCTGGCGGACGAGGAGGCGGCGCGCGGCGTGGTCACCCACTCGAGCGGCAACCACGCGCAGGCGGTCGCGATCGCGGCCCGAGCCCGCGGCGTGCCGGCGCACATCGTCATGCCCACGGACGCGCCCCGGGTGAAGCGCGCCGCGGTCGAGAGCTACGGGGCCACCGTGCATCCCTGCGAGCCGACGCTCGACGCCCGCACGGAGACCGCGGCGAAGGTCGTCGCCGAGACCGGCGGCACCCTGGTGCCCCCCTACGATCACCCCGACGTCATCGCCGGGCAGGGCACCGTCGCCCTCGAGCTGCTCGAGCAGGTGCCGGACCTCGACGCGGTGCTCGTCCCCTGCGGCGGCGGCGGCCTCGTCTCGGGCATCGCGCTCGCGCTCCGGGAGAAGGCCCCCCACGTGAGGGTCTACGGCGTCGAGCCCACCGGCGCCGACGACGCGCACCGCGGCAAGCGCAGCGGCGAGCGGGTGCTTCGTCACACCCCGAAGACCCTCGCCGACGGCCTCAAGACCACCCTCGGCGACCTCACCTGGCCCGTCGTCCGCGACCTCGTCGAGGACATCTTCCTCGTCGACGACCTCCTGCTCGTCCCGGCGATGAAGCTCGTCTTCGAGCGCATGAAGCTCGTCGTCGAGCCCAGCGGCGCCATCGGCCTCGGCGCCGCCCTCGGCGCGACCTTCCGTGAGGTCGACGCCGAGCGCGTCGCCATCGTCTTCACCGGCGGAAACGTAGACCTCGACGCCCTCCCCTGGACCCGCGCCGCGAAGCGCTAGACGCGATCGTGGCGACCCGGTAGGTTCGCCGCGATGAGATTCGCAGTCATGGGGGGCCTGCTTGGCCTGGTGCTACTCTCGTTGCCCGCTCAGGCGCTCGCGCAGGAGAACCTGGAGGAGGCCCGGGCGACGTTCGAGCAGGCGGAGACCGAGTTCGAACGCGCCAACTATGCGCTCGCACTGCAGGGATTCCAGCGAAGCTACGAGTTGCTCGAAGGACATCCTCGCCGACCGCTGGTGCTCTACAACATCGGTCGGTGCTACGAGGAGCTCGGGCGCCATCGCGAAGCGCGCGACGCTTACCAGCGCTATCTGGACGAGGCTGGTTCCGAGGCGCTCGAGAGGGAGGACACCGAGGCCCGCATCAGGGAGCTCGACACCCGCGTGACCATGGACGCATCGACTCCCGCAGAAGGGGGCGGCGACATCTCGCCGCTCGGTCCGGTCGTCATGGGTGTGGGCGGCGCCATGCTCGTCGCTGGCGCCGTGGTCGGCGGTCTCGCCCTGGCGTCCCGTGGCGACCTGACCGCGATGTGCGACTCGGCCATGCGGTGTCCAGCGGACAGCCGTGGTCTCGCCGACGAGGTCAGCGGACTCGCGCTGGCGACGGACGTTCTCTTGTTCGGCGGGGCTGCCATCGCTGCCGCTGGGCTGGTCCTGACGCTCGTGCTGCAGGAGGATTCCGAGCGCCCGGCCGCGTCCGTTGCTTGCGCGGAGTCCGGGTGCGTCGCCCTCGTGCAAGGGTCGTTCTGATGAGCCACCTGTCGGTGATGTGCGTCGGGTGACTGCTGGGGCAACAACTCCCAACGGCCAACTCGGCGACGGAACGACCGAGATGCGCACCTCTCCGGTGCTCGCGCTGGCGGGACCCCAGTGGCGACACGCGGCGGTCGGGAGCGAGTGGCAGACCGGCGATGGAACCGTGCTGGTCGACCGGCCCGCGCCGACCCGCGTCGTCTGGCCGGAGTGACCTGGCCTCTCCCCGGGCTGGGTCTAGCTGATCCCCGGCGACCAGAAACCGAAGGAGAGTTCATGGAGTACGTCGAAGTCCAGGGTGCGCGGGTCCCGAAGCTGGGGCTCGGGACGTGGCAGCTCGAAGGAGACGAGTGCCGGCGGATCGTCGAGGCCGCGATCGGGATGGGGTATCGGCACATCGACACCGCCCAGGCCTACGAGAACGAGGCGAAGGTGGGCGCCGCGATCGCGGCCTCCGGGGTGGACCGCGACGAGCTCTGGGTGACGACCAAGGTCTGGATGGACAACGCGGCCGCCGACGCGGTGGTGAAGTCGACGCACGACAGCCTGCGGCGGCTCGGGCTCGATCACGTCGACCTGCTCCTGATCCACTGGCCCTCGCAGGAGGTGCCGCTCAGCGAGACGCTCGGCGCGATGGAGAAGCTCGTGCGCTCGGGCGAGGCCCGCTACATCGGGGTCAGCAACTTCACGCCCTCGCTCCTCGAGGAGTCCCTCGAGCTCGCGGCGCTGCAGTGCGTGCAGGTGGAGCACCACCCGTACCTGGCCCAGGACCGGATCCGGCAGATGGCCGAGCGCCACGAGCTGATGCTCACCGCCTACAGCCCGCTCGCCCGCGGCGAGGTGAACGACGACGACACGCTGAAGGCGATCGGCGAGGAGACCGGGAAGACGCCGGCGCAGGTCACCCTGCGGTGGCTCACCCAGCACCGCAACGTGGCCGCGATCCCGAAGTCGAGCTCCAAGGAGCACCTGAAGGCCAACCTCGAGGTGTTCGACTTCGAGCTCGACGCCGGCCAGGCCAACCGGATCGCCAAGCTCGCCGAGGGCAAGCGGCTGATCGATCCCGACTTCGCGCCCCAGTGGGAGCGCTGACCGGCGACGCGGCGCAGGCGATCACTCCGGCTCGGTGACGACGAGGACCTGCCGGGCGGGCACGTCTTCGAGCGCCGTGGTCCGCCCGCTCCGGGGCCAGAACACCTCGACCCGGGGCAGACGCTCGACGTCACCGAGGCCGAAGTGCGGGCGCCCGTCGGTATGGCCGAGGAAGCCGCACCCGTTGCCCGCGACGCGCAGCTGGGGCGGCGCCGCCAGGTCCGTCCAGACGCGGACGACGGCGCCGACCCCGTCCCGGTTCTCGTGGGAGCCCACGGGGCGAACCACGAGCCAGCTCCTCCCCTCGGTCGCGTCGTTCCGCCAGAGCTGCGGCGCGGCGCGGTTGTGCGTGAAGAGCACGTCGAGGTCCCCGTCGAGATCGTAGTCGAAGGTCACGACGGCTCTGCTCATGCCGCGGTCCACGAGACCCAGCGCCTCCGCGACGTCCACGAAGCGGCCTCCGTCGTTGCGGAAGAGCCGGACGTTCTCGTCGTGGAAACCGGTCTCCTCGGGGGTCCCCATCGTCCCGTTCGCCTGGACCAGGTCGAGATCCCCGTCGTGGTCGAAGTCGAAGAACCGCGCTCCCCAGCCCCACCCCCCGTCGGCCACGCCAGCCTCGACCGCGACGTCGGTGAACCGCCGGTCGCCGTCGTTGCGGTAGAGGCGGTTGCCGGTGTGACCCCAGAAGCAGTCTCCCTCCGCCGCGCAGTCGTCGTCGTAGATGGAGCCCACGAAGAGGTCGAGGTCTCCATCGCCGTCGTAGTCGCCCAACGCCGAGCCCATGCCGTTCTCGTCCGTGCCCACGCCCGCCGCCTCGGTGCCGTCGACGAGGTCCGTCCCGTCCGCGCTCCAGAACAGGCGGGAGGAGCCGTAGTCGGCGGTCACGATCAGCTCGGGGTAGCGGTCCGCGTCGAGATCGGCGAAGTGCGCGGTGAAGCCCCAGGCGCCTCCCCGCGCCACGTCGAGGATGTCCACGCCGTAGGCCTCGGTGACGTCATCGAAGTACCCGGGGGCGCGGGCGCCGCGGTTGAGCAGGAGCGCGTTGTGGGAGCGCACCAGGTCTCGTCGCGGGGCGCGCCACTCGGTCGTGTAGAGATCGAGGTGCCCATCGAGGTCGACGTCGCCGAAGCAGAGGCTCATCGTCGCGTGGATCCAGCGCTCGTCCAGCTGCGCGGCCCCCCGGGAGGCGGCGCGCTCCTCGAAGCCGCCCCGGCCGTCGTTGATGAAGAGGTGGAACCGGTCGCCGCCCACCGTACCGACCAGGAGGTCGGGGTCACCATCCCCGTCGATGTCGGCGAACGCGGCGCCGTTGCTCGGGAGGTCGGCGTCCAGGCCCGGGACCGTCCGCTCGGTCCATCCGCCGGGCGTGTTGAAGAGCACGAGATCGGGCGCGTCGTGCCGCGTGAGATAGACGTCCTCGAGGCCATCTCCGTCCAGATCTCGCACCGCGACGCCGCCGGTGAAGAGCTGCGCGTTGCACGCAGCGATGTGGCCGAGCGTGCAGCGAGGTGGGTAGTCGGAGCGCCACTGCGGGGCGTCGTGCAGCGGCACCCGCACGAACGAAGTCCGCGGCGCCTCGACCCCGCCCCCGTCGGGCCGGGCGTCGGCCCCCGGCGCCGCTTCCCGTGTCTCTGGACCGGACGCTGGACCGGACGGAGGCGCACACGCGGCCAGGAGCGAGGCCAGGGTGAGCGCGGTCCGGGCCGACATCCGACGCATCATGCCGCAATCCGTGGAGGGCGAAAACGCGACGGGCCGACCCGAAGGCCGGCCCGTCTCGGTCACCGAGGCTCGCTCAGAGGCGAGGGGTGAGCGTGAACGCGGTGGAGGCCGCCGGCGCGCCGAAGAGACCGATCTCCACCGAGGCGTCGGGGCTGACGATCCCGATGAAGCTCGGGTAGGAGGCCTCCGCCCCGTGGCCCGCGCCGTAGACGAAGTCGATCCGTCCACTGTCGTGCAGGACCGCCTGGACCTCGACCGGCGAGGACTCCCCGAAGAAGTCGGGGTAGGTGGTGCCGCGCAGCTCGACCGTCAGGGTGGAGCCAGCGCGCTCGGTGCAGACCGCGTCGAGGACGAGGTCACCGGCGAAGGGCGCGATCGCGTCCCCCTCTCCCGCCGGGTACGACGTCGCCCCGAACCCGCTCGTGCCGGAGTTGGCGGGCTTGAAGGAGATCCAGCCGTTGGTGGAGACGAAGAGCTCGGTCTTGGTCTCCCCGAAGAACGGGAAGCTCCCGCCGACGGCGACCGCGGTGCTGAACTCGTCGTCGCCGCTCACCGCGACGGTGCCCGCGCCACCCTCGCTGGGGCAGACGCTGACGAACGGGATCATGGCCGACGACTCGATGTACGGGGGCTCGATGGCCGTCACGCCGAGATCGAAGGTGCCGCCGGTGCCCCCGGCGTCGTTGACGCGGAACGCGGTGGCCGCGCTGGGCGCGGGGGTGGGGCGCTCGAACATCTCGCTCTCACCCGCGCCCGCTTCGTTGATGACGCTGTCCGTGCCGCCGCCGGGGATCTCGAGGACCTCCAGCTCGAGGTCGAGCGTGGCGTCGGCGGTGGTGGCCTCCACCTCCATCGTGTCGCCCGCGTTGAGCGAGCGGACGAGGTAGCGGTTGCTGCCCGACGCCGCGACCATCTCGCCGGCCTGCGCGAGCGGCATGGTCGGGTCCACCGTCCCGAGGTCGGTGAAGGTGACGTTCGACAGGGTGAGGTCGAAGCTCTCGTCCCCGTCGTGCGCGTCCGCGTCCGCGACGCCGACGAGGATGGTGCCGGTCATGCCGAGCGGGATGCGCTCGAGCGTGTCGACGCCGTCGACGAGCCCGGAGAAGTCACCCGCGAGGCCACCGTCGAGCACGCCGAACTCGCCGATCGCGTAGCCCACGATCTCGACCTCGGTGAGGTTGGTGAGCCCGGAGGCCGCCAGCTCGACCCAGTCGGTGGTCGCCAGGTCGGCCGCGAAGAACGAGCGGCTGTGGCTCGCGAGGCTGACCGAGGCGGTGCCGCCCGTCGCCAGCGGCGCCGGGGTCAGCGCGGTGGAGGCGAACTCCACGTCGTAGGTCGCGCCGTCCGTGCCGTCCTGGTTGAAGATGCCGAGGTAGTGCAACCCGGTGTCGGCGATCTGGATGTACGCCTCGCCGACGTCGCAGTCGTCGCACACGGACTGGCCGCTGCCCTCCGGGTCGAACACGACGACCTCGAGGAGGTCACCGGCAGGCTGCGTGAACTCGACGTGCACGACGTCGCCGGCGGTGGCCGGGAAGTACACCCAGCTGCGCGCGGTGTCGGAGTGCGTGAGCGTCACGGCCGAGCCGTCGGTGGGCATGACCTGCGCGCCGGCGTCGACGATCTCGAGCTCGTAGCCGACCGGGTCGACGCTGAGGTTGGAGACGTAGTCGACGACCCACATGACGGTCTGACCGTCGGAGGGCCCGAGCACGAGGCTGCCGGCCACGCCGCCGTCGCTCTCCGCGTTGGCGTCGAACGCGCCATCGATGAGCTGCACGAACGAGCTCACGGCGGCGCCGGAGTCTGCCGGCTCACCGGCTCCGTCCACCTCCCGCAGCTCCGGGAAGAGCAGCATGCCCTCGGTCGTGGTGAGGCTGTAGAACGCCGGCGCGCCGAGCTCGCCGCTGACCGTGTCGCCGGGCGCGATGGGCGTGGGCGTGGGCAGCGTCTCGACGGTGATCTGCGTGAAGTAGCACTGGCCGGTGCCGCCCGCGGGCTCGCCGAAGAAGAGCGACCGCGCGTCGGTCGCAGCGAGGAGGTAGAGGCCGGCCTCCGGCAGGAAGATCTGACGGGAGGCGCCGTCGCCGCTCAGGCTGGCGACCACGCGAGCCCAGCCGGCCTGGATGAGAGCCTCGGACGTGCCCTGCACGAAGACCGCGGCCGAGACGCCGTCGAGGCCGTCCGCCTGCACGGTGAGCAGCGTGGGCTCGGTGACCTCGACCGCGAAGTGGTCGATGTCGGCGTCGGTCACGCCGTCGCCGTCGAAGTCCATCGGCTCGACGCAGCCGTAGATGGACGCGCCGCCGCTCGAGAGGTCGAGGATCTCGGGGATGTAGTCCTCGTTGAAGCCGACGTCGTTGGTCTCGGCGCCCTCGCGAGCGTCCGCCATGTCGGGCAGGAGCGAGTCGGCGGCGACACACGTCGAGGTCTCGGCGACGTAGACGAGATCGCCTTCGCAGACGGCGTCGGGATCGGGCACGCAGGTGCCGGTGTCCATGTCGAAGATCGTGTTGTTCTGACAGATCACCGATCCGTCGGGCACGCACGAGGTGCCCATCGCCACGGTGCCGGCGCCACACTCGACGTCGGGCAGGCAGGAGCGGGTCGCCTCGTCGTACGAGGTGCCCGCGCCGCAGGCCGCCTCGGCGGGGACGCAGGAGCCCTCGACCTCGACGGTCCCGTCTCCGCACAGGAGAGTCGGACCACCGTCATCGCAGGCGTACAGGAGGAGCGCACAAACCGCAGGTGCGACAGCCAGTTTTCGCAAGCTTGTCTTGATCATGGCGGCGCAGCATCAGGATTTTCGCCGGTCGGTCAAGTCGAAGTCCCCGCTCGACGACGGCCGCCGCTTCACCCCCTGGGCGAGAGGCGAGGACGACCCCACGCCCCCGGCGGGCGAAGCCGCCTCGGGAAGCCCCGACGGCCTTTGACCCCCCAGATGGCGCGTGCTAGATGGCGCGCGCACCGGGTGCCCCGTCGGCCCCGGGAGACCTTCCCTCGCCGGGCGAACCGGCGACGAACGCACCTCGAAAGAAGCAGGAGCGAGCATGTCCGAGTCTGCCAGCGGTCAGATCACCCAGGTCATCGGTCCCGTCGTCGACGTGGAGTTCCCCCCGGGCCAGCTCCCCGAGCTGCTGACCGCGCTCCGCGTGTCCAACAAGGGCATCAGCGAGGAAGCCGACAACCTCGTCCTCGAGGTCGCCCAGCACCTCGGTGAGGGCACCGTCCGCGCGATCGCCATGGACACCACCGACGGCCTCGTCCGCGGCCAGGCGGTCAAGAACACCGGCGCGCCGATCTCGGTGCCGGTCGGCGAGGCGTGCCTCGGCCGCATCCTCAACGTCGTGGGCGAGCCGGTGGACGGCAAGGGCCCGGTCGACGCGAAGATGCACGACCCCATCCACAAGCAGGCGCCCGAGTTCGTCGACCAGTCGACGACCGTCGAGGTCTTCGAGACGGGCATCAAGGTGCTCGACCTCATCGCCCCCTACCGTAAGGGCGGCAAGATCGGCCTCTTCGGCGGCGCCGGCGTCGGCAAGACGGTCCTGATCCTCGAGCTCATCAACAACGTGGCCAAGAGCCACGGCGGCGTGAGCTGCTTCGCCGGGGTCGGCGAGCGCACCCGCGAGGGCACCGACCTCATGATCGAGATGAGCGAGTCCTTCCTGGAGTCCGGCGAGCCGGTCATCAGCAAGGCGGCGCTCGTCTACGGCCAGATGAACGAGCCGCCCGGCGCCCGCGCCCGCGTCGCCCTGAGCGCCCTGACCGTCGCCGAGCACTTCCGCGACCGCGAGGGCCAGGACGTGCTGCTCTTCGTCGACAACATCTTCCGCTTCACCCAGGCGGGCTCCGAGGTGTCGGCGCTCCTCGGCCGCATCCCGAGCGCCGTCGGTTACCAGCCGACGCTCGGCACCGAGATGGGCGCCCTCCAGGAGCGCATCACCTCGACGAACAAGGGCTCCATCACCTCGGTGCAGGCCATCTACGTCCCGGCCGACGACCTCACCGACCCGGCGCCGGCGACCACCTTCGCCCACCTCGACGCGACGACGGTGCTCAGCCGCTCCATCGCGGAGCTCGGCATCTACCCGGCCGTCGACCCGCTCGACAGCAACTCGACGCTCCTCGACCCCGGCGTCGTCGGCGACCGCCACTACAACGTCGCCCGCGAGGTCCAGGAGACCCTGCAGCGCTACAAGGACCTCCAGGACATCATCGCCATCCTGGGCATGGACGAGCTGTCGGAGGAGGACCGCGCCACGGTCGACCGCGCGCGGAAGATCCAGAAGTACCTCAGCCAGCCGTTCTTCGTCGCCGAGCAGTTCACCGGCATGAAGGGCAAGTACGTCACCCTCGAAGAGACCATCAGCGGCTTCGAGGAGATCCTCAGCGGCGCCCTCGACGACATCCCCGAGCAGGCTTTCATCTACAAGGGGAACATCGAAGAGGTGAAGGCGGCGGCCGCGAAGATGAAGAAGGAGGGCTGAGGCCATGGCCGAAGCCGAGCTCCTCAGGCTCGAGATCGCGACCCCGGTGGGCCTCGCGCTCCAGACGGAGTGCGAGTCGATCGCCGCGCCCAGCGTGGAGGGCGAGTTCGGGGTCTACCCGGGCCACCTCCCGCTCCTCGCGGCGCTGCGCTCCGGCGTCGTGAAGTACGAGGTCGAGGGCCGCTCGCTGCTCGCGGCGGTGGGACCGGGCTTCGTCGAGGCGGGACCCGAGAAGGTCCTGCTCCTCACCGACGCCTTCGCCCTGCCCGAGCAGGTCGACGTCGAGTCGGTGCGCGCCGAGCTGGCGGAGGCCGAGGAGAAGCTCGACGGCCTCGACCCCGACGCGCCCCGCTCCGACATGGAAGAGCTGCAGCGCGAGATCGAGTGGGCGCACGCCCGCCTCGCGATCGCCACGCACGAGTGAGATGGCCTGCCCCTCTCAGGGGCAGGTCGAGGGGTTGACGCCCGGGACCGTCACCGCGACGGTCTCGCCTCCGGCGTCGGCGCGCCAGGCCTGGATCACGTCCGGGAACGACACCGGCGCGCCGTCGACCTCGACCCGCACGTCGTAGGTGTGCGGCCCGTCGCTCAGGGTCTCGTGCTTCGCGCACGCGGGCCCGTAGACGCCGGGCGCGCGCTCGATCTCCGCCGCCTCGTTGGCGGTGCTCGAGAGATCGGCGAGGGCGACGAGCCGCTCGGAGACGAGCTCGGCGAACAGCGCGAGATCCAGCCGCACGTCGCCGCGCTCCGGGACGGTGAAGCCGCGCTCGACCATGCCGCCGCCGATGAGGCTGTCGGTCAGCCCCATCCGCAGGATGAAGGGCGTGGTGACGTGGTTCTCCACCACGTAGTCGTTCGACGTGCAGCGGTACCCGTCGGGCGAGCCGGTTCGCGCGTGCCAGGCGAGGCAGCTCTCGTCGAGCGCCGGCGCCCACATCGCCGTCTTGGCGGCGTCGTCCGCCCGCAGGAACGCCTCGGCCGTGCAGAGCGAGCCCTCGGTGCAGAGGGTGGTGCGGGAGAAGTCGAGGCGGTCCAGCCCCACGCCGAAGATGGAGTCGATCAGGCCGAAGACCCGGAGGGGGCAGCCGCTCGCGTCGCAGGCGCCGTTGTGGGCGCGCAGGGTCGCCGCCACCCGATCGAGGTTGTGGATGACCCCAGCGCCCCCCGCCGAAGCTCCGGCGAGCACGACCTCGTCGGCGTCGTCGAGGTCGGGCAGGGTCTCCGCGCCCGCCATCACCGGACCGGCCTCGCCGCGCAGCGAGGACACCACCGCGTCGATGATGGAGGCGCCGTTGAAGGCGGCGCGGTAGCGCACGGGCGTGCCCTCGGTCGGGTGGGTCCCCTCGACCTCGATCGCGGGCTGGCGTCCGGTCCAGAGATCGGAGCTGCAGTAGTGGACGAAGACGTGGTTCCAGCCCTGGAACGGGTTGGCGGGCTGGTCCGCGAGGATCCCGGTCGCCCGGGTGCCGCGCTCCGGCGCGAAGCGCGAGCTGAGCTTGTCGGCGGCGAAGTTGGTGCCCACGCTGCACCACCGCTGCGCGCAGGCGTCCGCGCTCGAGCACGCGCCGCCGCCCTGGAGCTGGATGACCCAGCGGTCGGCCGCCGAGGGCCGGGTGGCCCGGCGCACGTACATCACCGCGCCCGTGCCGTCCGCGCACCGCGCCTCCGGGAAGGCGTCCAGATCGAGGTCGACGCGGACGAGGTCCATCCCCGCCGCGGTGGCGCCGGCCCCGCCCGAGCGCGTGCACGAGGCCAGGGCCTCGTCGATCGGCGCCGCCTCCGCGCCCCCGTCCGGGACGGCCGCGTCGTCGAGGGCCGCGTCCAGCGCGGGCGCCGCGTCGCCCCCCGCGTCCGCCGGTCCCCCGGCGTCGAGCTCTGCCCCTCCGTCGCACGCGACCAAGGCCGCGAGCGCCGCTCCCCACCAGACGCTTCTCATCCCCCGAGGGTACGGGAGACTCCCCGCCGAGACAGCTTTTCCCCGAGCGCGGAGCGTGCTTAACCTCCCCCATGCGCCTGCTGTGGGTCGCCGCTCTCCTGCTCTCGGGCTGCCTCGGGCGAGAGGGTCCGGAGCTTCCGCCCGATGTGGGCATGAGTCACCAGGCCCGTCCGGCCAGCGCCGGCTCGGAGCGGCGCGCGCCGCCCGAGAACGAGGAGCCGGTCGAGATCGGGACGCCGGTCTGGGCCAACTACCACGACACCGGGTTCTTCTTTCACGGCGTGGTCGTCGAGCGGCGCGAGGACGAGCACCGCGTGATCTACGACGACGGCGGGAGCGAGTGGCTCCAGGCCACCGCGCTGCGCCCCGACGCGCTCGGCGAGGAGGCCCGGGTCCACGTGCGCCGCGGCTACCAGGACGAGTTCCTCGAGGCGACCGTGCTCCGCCGGCTCGGCGACGCGATCTACGTGCACGCCGCCTCGGGCGAGGCCCGCTGGACCGCCCTCCCCCACGTCCGCTTCGCCGGCGGCGCCCCGTCGGTCCCGGTCCCGGGCGACGCGCCTCCCGACGCCCCGGCGACGGAAGGCCTCGAGATCGGCGCCCGGGTGCTCGTGAACTACCAGCACCAGGGCCTCCGCTTCGTCGGCACGGTGACCGCGCTCGGCGACGACGGTCGCTACCACGTGGTCTACCTCGACGGCGAGAGCGGCTGGGTGGCGGCTCGCGATCTGACGCCCGAGCAGATCGGCGAAGGCGACGTGGTGCACGTGCGCCGCAGCTGGGAGCCGGCGGAGTGGGTGCGCGGCCGGGTGTCGCGGCGGGTGGGCCCGGCGCTCCGGGTGGAGCTCGACGACGGCGGCGTCGCCTGGACGGCGCTCCTGCGGGTGCGCCTGCCCGAGGCCGCGCCCGCGCCGGCCGCCGAGCCCGCCCCGGAAGAGTGACGCTCTCTGCCTCAAGGATCCGGCCCGGCCGCCGATGATCGGGTCACGATGATCGCCTCGGCCACGGACCCCGCCGCCGCACCGCGCGTGCTCCTCGTGGACGACGACGAGCACGTGGTCCACGCGCTGACCCGGCTGCTCGGCCGGGCGGGCTGGGAGGTCCGCTCGTCGGCGCGGGCGTTCGGGGTGCTGAACCTGGTGGCGGAGTACAAGCCCCACGTGATCGTGCTCGACGTCGTCATGCCGGGGCTCGACGGCGGGCAGCTCACCGAGCTGCTCCGCAGCGACCCCGAGCTCGCCGACACCCGGGTGGTGCTGCACTCCGGCATGGACCCGGCCGAGCTCGAGCAGCGCGCTCAGCTCGTGGCCGCCGACGGCTTCGTCTCCAAGGGCGGCCGCCCCGCCGATCTGCTCGAGACCCTGCGCCGCTTCGCGGCGTGAGCCGCGCCCCGGGTCACTCGCAGACGCGCTCCTCCGGCCCGCAGGCGCCGGCCCCGTCGCACTCGCGGCAGCCGCAGGTCTCGGGGATCGAGACCGGCTCGAGCTCCACGACGATCGCGCCGCCGGCGTCCTCGAGGCGAGTCAGCGTGCAGCCGTAGAGCAGCACGCCGCAGGACGCGTCCCGCACGAGCGCCGAGAGCGCCCAGCGCCCGGACGGCGTCTCTCCGATCGCCCGGCCCATGCCCTCGGCGATGGGAAAGCTCTGCACGTGGGCCAGGGTGCCGCTCGGCGCGGACGCCGCCGCCTCGGCCGCGGTGGGACACTCGCCGAGCTCCTTGCGCACGAGCCGCACCTCGACCCGCTCGGCCTCGATCGGGAGCGCCGGCCCGCCGTCCGCGGCCCTGGGGGGCCGAAGCTCCACCGTGAGCGTCTCCTCGGTGGCGCAGCCGGCCAGCAGGAGCGTGAGCAGCAGCGCGGCTCTCATCGGATCCCCGGCGCGTCGAGCAGGTAGCGGGTGCCGGTGGCGCTCAGGGCGATCGCGACCGCGACCCCGACGACCACCAGGCCGACCCCCACCCAGAACCACGGGCTCTCGATCGCGGGCGTGTCCTCGCCGGCCGTCGCCTCGGGGGTCGGCCCCGGCTCCGGCTCCGGCTCGGGCGGCGGCGCGGCGCGGCCCGCCTGCGCGACCAGGTTGCCGTGGGCGTCGAGGGCGCGCACCTCGATCGGGCGGGCCTCGGCCGGCGGATCGACCTCGCGCGCCTCGCCGTCCCACGAGAGCGTCCGCTCGAAGCCCGCGCCGCGCACCTCGAGCACGCGGACCAGGCCGTCGGGCGCGTCGGCCACCCTCACCCCGATCGGGGCGTCGTCGCCGCTGATCTCCAGGACCACCCGGGCGGCGCGGGTCGGGCGCGCGTCGATCGCGAGCGTCTCCGGCAGCGCCAGCGAGGGATCGAGGGCGAGCGCGAAGCGCGCGTGACGGTCCGCGGCGCCGGTCGAGCCGAGCGCGGCCAGCTCCGCGAGCCGGAGGTGCACCCGCGCGAGCCCGGGCGGCGCCAGGCGACCGCTCTCGAGCGCCGCCCGGTAGAGCCGCTCGGCGTCCTCGTGCCGGCCCTCCTCGAAGGCGGCCTCGGCCTCCCCGATCGGATCGGCCTGCGCGGCCCCGAGGGCGGCGGGCGCGGCGGTGAGGCAGAGCGCGAGGAGCGCGGTGGCTACTCGCAACGCCCCTGGACGCAGCGCTGGGCGCTGCTGCAGTCGTTGGCGTGCCGGCACTGCTGACAGCGCTGCATCACGCAGTGCTCTCCCTCGCGGCAGTTGTCCTGCTGCTCGCAGTGGGGGTAGCCGGGGCCACAGCCGATCGCCGCGGTCAGAAACACGAGAGCCGAGATCCATCGTCGCACGTCCACCTCCGGAGGCCGGCGGATGCTACCGCGCCTCACGGTTTCAGGACCACCTTCCCCGTGACCTTTCGGTCGGCGAGATCGCGGAGCGCCTGGGCGCCGTCGGCGAGCGGGTAGGCCTTCGAGACCAGAGGCGACAGCTCGCCCGCCGCGACCCACTGCCCGATCTGGCGGAGCTGCGCGGTCGCCGCCTTCGGCTCGCGGGCCAGGAACGCGCCCCAGAAGACGCCGACCACCGCGCAGCCCTTGAGCAGCGTGAGGTTGAGCGGCACCGAGGGGATGTCGCCGGCCGCGAAGCCGACGACGAGGAAGCGCCCGTTCCACGCGGTCGCGCGGAGCGCCGGCTCCGAGTAGGGGCCGCCCACCGGATCGACCACCACGTCGGCGCCGCCCCCGGTGAGCTCCTTCGCGCGCTTCTTGAGGTCCTCGCGGGAGTAGTCGATCACCTCGTCGGCGCCGATCGACTTGCAGACCTCGAGCTTCTCCGGGCTCGACGCCGCGGCGACGATCTTGCCCGCGCCCATGCGCTTCGCCACCTCGATGGCGGCGGTCCCGACGCCCCCCGCGGCCCCGAGCACGAGCACGGTCTCGCCCTCGGCGAGCTTCGCGCGGTCCTGGTAGGCGTGCACCATCGTGCCGTAGGTCGTGGTGGTCGCCGCCGCGACGTCGTAGGAGACGCCCTCCGGCATCGGCAGCACCCGGTCCTCGCCGATGAGCATCAGCTCCGCGAAGCCGCCCCAGATGCCGAGCGCGACCACGTCGTCGCCGGGCTTCACCCGGGTCACGCCCTCGCCGACCGCGCGGACCACGCCCGCGACCTCGCCGCCCGGAGAGAACGGCGGCTCGG
The DNA here is from genome assembly GCA_036149055.1 of Myxococcota bacterium. GTDB lineage: Bacteria > Myxococcota_A > Polyangia > Polyangiales > Sandaracinaceae > JAVJQK01. The sequence goes on from JAYZQJ010000268.1 coordinate 16,716, forward strand.
GTTTGAACTGGTAGAGCCCCTGGATGATGAGCAGGTCGGGGAAGTTCACCCCGGCGGCCTTCACCTCGACGAGGACCTGCCCCTTGCCCACCTGGGGATCGGGGACCTCCTGATAGGCGAGCTTCTCCGGCCCGCCGAGCTCGTTCATCACCAGCGCCTTCATGGGCGCGCATCATAGACGAAGGCGGCGGCTCGCGCGCCGCGTCCACCGCTCCTCGACCTCGCGGAGCCGCCAGCCGTCGTCGCTCCGCGGCGCCTCGGTCGCGATCACCGTCACCTCGCCCGAGGGCGGCTCGACGATCACGCGCCCATCGAAGACCAGGATCCGCTCGGCGGGGGTCTCGACCGACACCAGGTCCGCCCCGTCGATCCCGCCGAGCGCCCCGCTCGCGTCGAGGGTGGGCGGCGCGCGGAGCGAGGGCGGCGCGAGGGCCCCGTCTCCCCCGCGCACGACCGAGCGCGAGCGGGCGTCGTCGCTCGTCGCGGTGGCCACCGCCCACAGCCCGGCGCCCTCGAGGTCGGGCACGACGAAGCGCCAGGCGCCGGGCGCGAAGAGGAGGAGGCGCCCGTCGACGCTGACCCCGGGCACGCCCACCACCGCGTCGAGCCCGGCCGGAGGCGCCGGCGCGACGACCTCCACCTCGCGCACCGCCGCGGATTCCTCCAGCCGGGCCGCGCCGCGCTCGCCGGGCGCGAGCGTGATCGGCTCCGCGATCGCGAAGCCCGACGGCGTGACCTCCTCCCCGTCGATCGTCTCGAGCTGCGCGAAGATCGTGATCTCGCCGGCCGGCACGGTGAGCTCGCAGCCTCCTTCGCAGGGCACCGGGAGCGCGGCGGCGTCGAGCGCGAGCGGGCCGGCGAGACCGACGTGCACGCGATCGGCCGCGCCGGGGACCGAGACCTCGACGGTCGCGGTCGGAGGCGTCGTGAGCGTCCGGAGGGGCACGGTGAGCGCCGCCGCCTCGAAGCCGACCCAGCGCTCGGCGCGGAAGCCCTCCGCCTCCACCCGGACCACGTCACGCGCCGAGAGCCGCACGAAGCCGTCCGCGTCGGTGCGCGCCTCGTCCACCCGAGCGCCCTCGATCGGAACGCCGTCGGCGTCGACGACGTGCACCTCGAGGTGCTCGCCCGGCGCGCCCCGGGTGCCGCCGCCCTCGATCGGAGCCGAGGTCGACGCGCAGCCGACCAAGGAGAGCACCATCATCCACCGCATCGCTGGCATCCTACTCCCCGTGACGACGTCGAGCGCGCCGCCGATCTTGACGCCCCTGGTCGGGCGCGCCGGGCTGCTGTCCGAGGTCCGCGCCTGCGCCGCGCGGCTGGTGACGCTGACCGGTCCCCCCGGCGTGGGCAAGACGCGGCTCGCGCGCGAGCTCTTCGAGGGGCGCGGAGAGGGCGCCACCTGGGTCGACCTCGGCGGCGCCGTCGCCGAGGACGAGGTCCAGGCGCGGGTCGCCGACGGGCTCGGCCTCCGCCCCAGCTGGCTCGAGCCGGTGGATCTCGTCGACGAGCTCGGCTGGGCCATCGAAGGGCGCGGCGAGACCTGGGTCGTGCTCGACGAGGCCGAGTCCTGCGTCGACGCGCTCCGCCGCGTGCTGCCCCGCTGGCTCGCGCTCGCGCCCGAGCTGCGCGCGCTCGTGACCAGCCGGGAGCGGCTGGGGGTGGCCGACGAGGCGCTCTTCGACGTCCCGCCGCTCGAGCCCGACGAGGCGGTCGCGCTGCTCCGGGCCAGGAGCGGCCTCGAGACCGGCCTCGAGCCGCTGGCGGCGGCCCTCGACGGAGTCCCGCTCGCGCTCGAGATCGCGGCCGCGCGCCTGACCCTGCTCTCGCCCGACGCCGCCGCCGAGCGCCTGCCTTCGCTGCTCGACGTGCTGACGGCCCGCGGCGGCCGCGCGCGCGGGTCGCTCCGGGACACCCTGCAGGGCGCCTGGCTCGCCCTCGATCCGGAGGACCAGCGCGCGCTCGCCCGCTGCGGCGTCTTCGCCGGCCCGTTCACGGTCGACGCGGCGGAGGCGGTCGTCGGCGAGGGCGCGCTCGACGCGCTCCAGCGCCTCCGCGATCGCTCGCTGGTCGCGCGGCGCGGCGAGCGCCTCCAGCTCTACGCCCCGATCCGCAGCTTCGCCCGGGAGCAGGACGCGGGCGACGGCGCCGATCGCCACGCCGCCTACTTCGAGGCGCGCGCCGAGCGGCTCGACGTCTCCTCGCTCGACGAGCTGCGGGCCGCGCACGCCCACCGTCCTTCGCGGCCCCTCGCCCTCGCGCTCGCGCGCCTGCTCGTCCGCCGTGGGCCGCCCACGGAGGCGCTCGACGCCCTCGAAGATCACGACGGACCGGTCGTCGACGCGCTCCGCGGCCGGGCGCTCGAGACCCTCGGCCGGATCGACGACGCGGCCGCCGCCTTCGCCCGCGCCGGGGACCTCGCCGCCCTCGCCAGCGCCGATCTCGCCCGCGGGCGGATCGAGGAGGCCCGCGCTCACGCCCAGCGCGCGGCCCTGGCCTCGCCCGGAGACCCGCAGGCGCTCCGGGCGCGCGCGCTGGTCGCCCACGCAGAGGGGCGCCTCCCCGACGCCCGGGCCGACTACGGCGCGGCGCTCGATCGGGCGGCGCCCGGGAGCCGCGAGGCCGCGCGGCTGCGGGCCGACGTCGCCACCGTGCACCTCCAGCAGCGCCGCCTCGCCGAGGCCCGCGAGGGTCTCGAGGCGGCCATCGCGGCGCTCGACCCGGACGACGCCCCCGTCCCGCTCGCGCTCGCCGAGGGCAACCTCGCGATCCTGCTGCAGGAGCTCGGTGAGCTCGACCGCGCCGAGGCCCTCTTCCAGCAGGGGATCGCGCGCCTTCGCGAGGTCGGGCACCTCCTCTTCACCGCGCACCTCGTCGCCTACGCGGGCGCGCTGGCCCACGAGCGCGGAGACACCGGCGTCGCCGCCGAGCGGTACCGCGCCGCGCTCTCCAGCCTGCGCCGGATCGGGGACGCTCGGCTCGTCGCGGTCACCGCGAGCGCGTTCGGCGCCCTCGAGTGCGCGCGGGGACGGGCCGAGGCCGCCGACGAGCGCTTCGAAGAGGCCGCGCGCGCGGCGGCGGAGATCGGCGACCCGGGCGTGGCGCGCACCCTCGCCTTGCATCGCCTGCAGCGACGCCTCCTCGAGAGGGGCGACGTCCACGCCGAGGTGAGCGAGGCGCTCGACGCGCTCGACGACGACGTGACGCGCCGCTCGGACGACGCGCGCCTCGCCGTCCGCCTCCTCCGCGGCGCCCTCGGGCACGGCGCCATCGTGCTCACGCCCTCGGCTCATCGCCTCACGCTCCCCGACGGCGCGGCCGTCGACCTCGGCACCCGCGAGCTGCTCTGGCGTCTCGTCGACGCCTTCGCCGAGGCTCGCCTCGCGCGCCCCGGCGCCCCCCTCGACGTGCCGCAGCTCATCGAGGCGGGGTGGCCGGGAGAGAAGGTCCTGGCCGAGGCGGCGCCGAACCGCGTCAAAGTCGCGCTCTCCACGCTGCGCAAGCTCGGCCTCCGTCCCTGGATCCTGCGCGGGGACGGAGGGTGGTTCCTCGATCCCTCCGTCCCGCTGCGCCGCGCCTGACGGCGGTCAGAAGGCGTCCGGGCATCCGTCGAAGCCGGCGGGGAGCGGCTGCTCCTCGGTCGACGCGTCGATGGAGCGGAGGAACGCGATGAGGTCCGCGCGCTGGGCGGCCACGTCGCCGGTGGTCAGGAACACCGGGTTGGCGGCGCGGAGGTGATCCTCGAAGCGCGGGTCGCTCAGCAGCGCCTCGAGCGACGCCGCCTGGCCGTGGTGGAGGTAGGGCGCGCCGACGTTCAGGCCGTAGAGCGAGGGCACGTTGTAGCCGCCCTCCCCCTGCGCCCGCGCCCCGGTGGCTCGCACCTCCACCGCGTCCGGACCGAAGGTACCCACGTCGCGGAGCACGCAGGCGACCTGAGGCGGCGCCAGGCTCTCCCCGGTCGCGCTCGCGCCTGCGGGCTGCGGGGCGATCTGGAGCGAGTGCGCGTTCCACCCCGCGGGCCACGCGTCCGGCGCGGTGAACGGCTCGGCGGCGAGCGCGGCGTTGGTCTCGCTCGACGGGTCCCAGTAGCGCCGCGACGCGGTCCAGCCGGCCCCACCGTGGCACGCGACGCAACCGCCGTTGTTCTCGCTCGCGCTCGGCATGCCGAAGAGGGCCGCGCCCCGCGCCACCGCGTCGGAGTCGAGGAAGCGCCGCCCGCGCGGCGGCTCCACGGTGCGCACCCAGGCCTCGATCGCCTCCCAGTCGCCGTCGGTACAGTTGTCGGGCGCGCTGGCGAGCTCCTCGATCGGCTGCGCCAGGTTCCCGGGCAGGTCGACCTGCGTCTCGCCGGGGCCGCACTCACCGTTCACCACCGCGCCGCGCCCACCGCTCACGCCGCGGGTGTTGCGCTCGAAGTCGTGCATCTCGTCGAAGATGCCGGTCCAGTTGAAGACGCGCTGCACCTGCGGCCCGTCGCCGTGGGAGAAGGAGCCGTCGAGGCTCGTGGTCTGACGCGGCCCGGCCGGGAAGCGCCAGGTGACGTTGTCGGTGAGCCCGCCCGGGTGACAGCTGCCGCAGCTGGACCACGCGTTGTCGCTCCAGCGGCCGCGGCCGGTGAAGAAGAAGCGCGCGCCCCGGGCGATCTCGGCCGCCTCGGCTCCGGTGGAGGGCGCGGTCGACTCCACTGTGGTCGAGAGCGCCTGCATCGAGAGATCGATCACCCCGAGCCGACGGCTGAGCCAGCAGTTCACGTAGGCGCGCGGGCCGTCGTGAGCGGTGGTGATCCCGGTCGGCGTGAGGCAGCCCGCGTCCGCGCCCGGCGGCGCCGCGTTGACGTCGATCTGCAGGTTGAGGGTGGAGCCGACGGTCGTGCGATCGGTCTCGCGATCGAAGACCACGCGCTGCACCGCGTCGGCCCCGCGGCTGAGCGCGTAGCCGATGCCGCCGCTCTCGCCGATGAAGGCGAGGTCGATGGTGTCGGCGAGGAAGAGCTTCGAGTCGGCCTCGCCGTCCCGCACGAGGCGGGCGAGGTTCACGCTCCCCGTCGCCTCGCGGAGCTCGCTGCGCGTCTCGATGTCGGCCACGTACACGACCGGCTGCACGTTCAGGTTGAAGCGCACCGGCGCGGCGGGCGAGACGCTGATCGAGGTGACGTAGATCCGGCCGTCCTGGATGGTCACGCTCGAGAGCTGGTTCGGCGAGGTCATCACCGACTCGCCGCCCTCGGGCGCGAAGCCGCTGTCGATCGGAGACAGGGTGATCGGTCCGTCCGGCTCGAGATCACTGGTGCGGTAGACGCGGACCAGCCCCGTCCGGCTCGTGTCGGCCCCCTCGCCGTCCTCGGTGGGCAGCCCGAACAGCTCGGGCACGAACACCAGCTCGTCGGCGTCGTCGGCGTCGCCGTCGTTCGTGACCGCGAGCGCGTAGGGGTTCTCCGGCGGGTCGATGCTGCCGGTGCGGACCATCGAGGCGGTGTCGACCACGCCCACGCTGCCCTCGGCGTGCTCCGCCACGAAGAGAGTGGCGCCGGTGGGCGAGAGCGCGAGCCCGGTGGGCTCGGAGCCGACCTCCACCGTGGCGGTGACGCTCGGGGCGGCGGCCAGGCCCTCGATCCGGACCACCGTCGCGTCGCCGCGGTTGGCCACGAACGCGGTGTCGCCGTCGGGGTGGATCACCACCGACGACGGGCGCGCACCGGTCTCGATCCGGGCCACGCGCTCGTTCGTCGCGGTGTCGAAGACCGAGATCGAGCCGTCGCCCGGGTTGACCATCACCACCCGCGCGTCGTCGTCGGTGATCGCGATGGTGCTCGAGCGCGACGGGCGCGCCAGCACGCGGACCTCCGGCGGCCCGCCGTCGTCGCCTCCCGGGCCGGTGTCGGCCTCCGGGGGCGCGCCCGAGTCGTCGATCCCGGCGTCGGCGGCCGGGGAGCCGTCGCAGCCCGCGAGCAGCGCGAGGGCGGCGAGCAACAGCCTCGTGTTCTTCAGTCCAAGCATGGGTCCTCCGCGCCTGAAGCTGCGAGGCGGCCCCACCCTTCGCGAGTTAACTCGGGTTAAACGTGGGGTACCATCGAGCGCGATGAGCCAACCGACCCCGCCCGCCAACACCAAGGAAGTCTCCGACCGCCACCGGTTCGACCTGCCGCGCCTGCGGGCGTGGATGGACGACGAGCTGGAGAACGTGGGCGAGTCGCTCACGGTTCGGAAATTCCGCGGCGGACAGTCCAACCCCACGTTCTGGGTCTCGGACGGGACCAGCGCCTACGTGCTGCGCAAGAAGCCCCCGGGCACCCTGCTGCCGAGCGCCCACCAGGTGGAGCGCGAGTACCGCGTGCTGCACGCGCTGCAGAACACCGAGGTCCCGGTCGCGCGGGTGTACGCCCTCTGCGACGACGAGGCGGTGATCGGCACGCCGTTCTATCTGATGGAGCACGTGCAGGGCCGGATCTTCTGGAACGTGCAGCTCCCGGAGCTGACGCCGCGCCATCGGACCGCGATCTACGACGAGCTCGCCCGGGTGCTCGCCCACATCCACTCGGTGAAGCTCGACGCGGTCGGGCTGTCCGACTACGGCAAGCGCGGCGGCTACGTCGAGCGCCAGCTCTCGCGCTGGTCGGCCCAGTACGAGCAGAGCGCCACCCAGACCGTGCCGGCGATGGACGCGCTGATCGAGTGGCTGCCCCGGAACCTGCCGGCGCACGACGAGACGACCCTCTGCCACGGCGACTACCGGCTCGACAACTTGATCTTCCACCCCGAGGAGCCGCGATGCCTCGCGGTCATCGACTGGGAGCTGTCGACCCTGGGTCACCCGATCGCCGACCTCGCCTACACCTGCATGCTCTACGACATCCAGATGCCGCGGGTGGGCGGGCTGCTGGGGGTGGACTTCGCGCAGAGCGGCATCCCGAGCGAGGCCGACTTCGTGGCGCGCTATTGCGAGCTGACCGGCCGCGACGGCGTCGAGGACTGGTCGTACTTCAAGGCGTTCGGGCTCTTCCGGCTCGCCGCGATCGCGCAGGGCGTCTACGCGCGCAGCCAGCAGGGCAACGCCAGCAGCGACGACGCCGCGATGTACGGCGCGGCGGTGGGGCACCTCGCGACCATCGCGTGTCGGCTCGTCGGCTTGTCGCCCGGCTGACTGGACGCGGACGCGCCGTCCCCTTAGAACGATAGGCGGTGAGCACACGACGACTGCGCCGGGCCCTGGCGGGCGTGGCGCTGGTGCTCCCGGTCATCGGCGGCCTGGTCGGGCTCGCGTATGCGATCCCGCTCCTCGTGAAGGACGCCGCCAAGCAGGGCCCCCTCGCGGCCACGGGCACCGCAGCCCGCGCCCTGCCCCGGGACACCGGCGCCGATCGCGCCCCCACCGTGGGAGAGACCTACCCTCACGGACGAACTCAATCTCCGCTGACGACCGCGGTGGCCGCACGGCTGCGCGCGATCGCCGCGCGCGGCGAACGGAACCCGCGCGTGTTCAGCAAGGTCGGCGCGTCGGCCACGGTCAACCGCAACTACCTGCGCTGCTTCGCCGGCGACGACGTCGACCTGGCCGGGCGCGAGCACCTGCGCGAGACCCTGGAGCACTTCCGGGCCGGTGAGCCCGACCCCTTCCGCCGGGTGAGCGACTCGGCCACCGTCGGCTGGCACGCGGGGCGCGCGGTGTGGGGGCGGCCGGCGCCGATCAACCTGGAGATCCGGCACGCCGATCCACGCTTCGCGGTGGTGATGTACGGCACCAACGACATCGAGCTGGGCCGGCCCGAGCAGTACGCCGAGCTGCTGCTGCGCCTCGTGCACATGATCGAGCGCCGCGGCGTCGTCCCGATCCTCTCGACCATCATGCCGCGCGACGACGACCCGGAGGCGGACGAGGTGGTCGCGCTCTACAACGCCGTCGTGCGAGGCGTCGCGCAGTGGCGGCGCCTGCCGATGATCGACTATCACCGCGCGCTGTCCCGGCTGCCCGACCACGGCCTCGCGTCCGACCGACTGCACCCGAACGTGCACTTCGTGGATGGCGATCCTCGGGGCTGCGACTTCACGCCGCTCGGGCTCACGCACGGCTACAACATCCGGAACCTCATCACGCTCGAGGCGCTCGACCGCAGCCGCCGCGTGCTGCTCGAGGGGGAGCCCCCGCCGGACCGCCCGGCGACGGCGCCCACCGGCCGCGGCACCTTCGCCGACCCGATCGCCGCCGCGCTCCCGTTCGCGCACGCCAGCGACACCCGCCGGGCCGCCCAGGACGCGGTGGACGACTACCCCGGCTGCGACGCCGACCAGGACGAGAGCGGCCCCGAGGTCGTCTATCGCGTGGCGCTCGACGAGCCGGCCGAGATCACGGCGATGGTCGTCACCGAGGGCCGCGCCGACGTCGACCTGCACGTGATGACCCCGTCGGACGGCGACCCCACCTGCGCCGCTCGCGCCGACGGCATGCTCACCGTCGACCTCGACGCGGGCGAGCATTTCTTCGTCGTCGACACCTTCGTCGACAACGACGGCGACGCGCACGCGGGCGAGTACCTCTTCGTCGCCGCCCGCACCGACCGCCCGAGCGATCCTTCGGAGTGACCCCCCTCGGGGGTGGCGGCCGCCACCCGTCCGCCCGCCACTCCGCCGATCCGCCGCCGTAAGTCCGCGAGATCACATGCGCGGGGTTCCGGAACGCGGCTTGCTCAGCCTACCGGCGTGCTCGCCGGGGGGACAGGAGGGTGACCGCGCCGCTGATGCAGGCGCGGGGGACGTACGCGCTGACCACGCGCTGCGCGTTCCGGAAGCTGCTGCTGACGCCGCACACGCCGCTGCTGCGCCAGGGCCTCGGCTACGCGATGGCGCGGGCGGCCCGCAAAACCGGCGTCGTGGTCAATCACGTCTCGGTCGTCCCGAACCACATGCACAACGTGGTGACGGCCACGAGGAAGAACCTGCCCACGTTCAAGCGTCTGTTCGTCGGCGAGGCGGCCAAGTTCGTCAAGGCCTACCTCGAGGCCCACGGCTTCGAGGGCCCGGAGCACGTCTTCCGGCGTACCCATCAGATGCGCCTGGTCAACGCGGCGTCGCAGCTCGTCTTGATCCACTACGGCGACATCCAGCCGGTGAAGGACGGCCTCGTCGAGCGGGTCGAGGAGCACCCGTGCCTCCGGACGGATCCGTGGATGCTGAAGGGGCACGCGATGGAGTTCCGGCGGCCGGACCTCTACTTCGACCCGGACACGAACCCGGAGGTCGAGCGGCTCGAGATCGGGACCACGCCGCGGCTCGCCGGCGAGCTGGGAACCCGGCGGGCGGTGGTGCACCTCGAGCAGGCACGGCGGAGGGCCGAGGGCGCGTACCGACGGGAGCGGCGAGCGCCGGTGCTCGGCGTGGAGCGCATGAAGGCGCAGCATCCGTGGGCGGAGCCCGCGTCCCCGCGCAAGCGCCGCCGCGGCATCATCCCGAGCTTCAGGGTGATCGACGACACCGCGCTGGAAATCCACTGCGCCAAGGAGACGCGGGGCTTTCGGGCGAGGCACCGCGAGGCCCTCGAGGCGCTCCGCGCTGGCGATCGCGACGTCGTCTTCCCGGCGGGCTCGTACCTCGTGGAGGCCTGCTACGGCCTGGACGTGGAGGCGCCCGATCACGAGTCGGTGCTGGCGTCGGACGACACCTACGACGACCTCCCGGGGCCGGCATCGCGGGAGGACCTCCGAGCGATCAGCGAGCTCCTGCGCAACATCGCCGGCGCGGCGGACACGGACGACTCCCTCGCCGACCGGGTACGTGAGGGAGCCGACGCCTGCGTGGGCCAGCGCGAGTCACGCCGGGTCCAGGTCGAGGTCAGCGAAGAGCAGCCCTCGCAGAAGCTGGTCCCGCTCCGCGGCGACCACGCGCCGGCGTCGTCCTCCGAACGTGATGCCCGCGACCCGGACCGGCCCCCGGACGAACCCGGCCACAGCTAGGTCGCTGCGCGGCTCGACGACGGCTCGGGCCGCGCAGAGGTGCGCCCGCCGTGAGGGCTCGTTCGGAGGAATCCGCTCTGACTGAACGCAGGTGGATCGTATTCGCGGTGGCTGGCGTCGGATGGGCGCCCGCTCGGCGCCGGGGGGCCGCGCTCAGCGCGATCGACGCGGCTGCGGGGCCTGGGGGCCGTCGGCAGCCGGGCAAAGACGGGCAGCGAGTGACAGCAGCTGGGGCTGTCGGGCCACGCTGCGCGGCGCGCGGTCAAATCTCGGCGCGCGGGCCCGCGATCACGATGCGGTAGCCCTCGGGGCCCTCGAGCCAGAGCTCGCGCTGGCCAGCGTTCGGGTTGTGGAGCGGGCCGTCGAGTACGGTCGCGGCGGCGTCTTCGACGCGCGCGAGGAGGGCGTCGAATTCGTCGGTGGCGAACCACAGGAGCACGCCGTTGCCGCGGGACGGGTCGGCCTCGTCGCCGAGGTGGGGATGCTCGTGCGTGTCCCAGCGGTGGAGCTGCGCGACGAGGGCGTCGCCGTCCATCAGCATCTCGTACTCGTCTCCGCCGTGGCCCGAGGTGAGGCCGAGCACGCGCTGGAACCAACGCGAGGCGGCTCTCACGTCGCGCACCACGATCATCGGCTGAGGCTGCATCATCGTCGCGTCTCCGAGGCTTGTGGGGATACCGCCGGCGATGGTACTGCCGGGGGCGTTCTCGAGCCCGATCGCGTGGCGTCCGGGCGGCCCGACCGCTCACCCATCTACCACGGAGCAGCAACGAACATGGACCCCCTCGACGAGAAGCGAAACGGCTACTCACTCGCCGATGTCGCCGAGATCATGAACCAGATGAGCGTGCTCGAGACCGAGCACGGTGAGCCCGGTTACCGCGCGCCGTTCCAGCAGTTCCTGCGCTCCAAGGGGCTCACCGAGGAGACCTGGGCCCACGTCTACAACGACTGGCACCAGACCTGGGAGGCGGACCCCGCGCTCGCGGCCAAGTTCCACACCTACATGGCCCAGGTCCGGCAGCGCCAGATGCTGAGCCAGCAGCCCAACGTGTCCGGGGAGTCGATGGGCGGCGTGTCGCTCGAGGCATACGCGAAGATCAGCGCGCAGATCCAGACCGGCGCGGTGGTCGAGCAGCTCGTCGCCGCCGAAGGCCTGAGCATGGACCAGTGGCAGGCCGGGCAGGCCGCCTGGGTGGAGCGCATGGGGCAGTGCAGCCCGACCGATCCGATCATCGTGCAGTTCGGGCAGCTCTATCAGAAGTGGTCGCCCAACCATCAGGCCTCGATGGAGGCGGCGACCGAGCGCATCCTCGCCGACCACGCCGACCAGGAGGGTCGCGGCGGGGGGATGAGCAAGGCCCTCGACATGGACAACGCGCCCGAGTTCTTCGATCACGCGGACGTCCGGGTGCGCGCCCGCGGCGTCCGGGAGATGATCCGGATCTGGGAGCTCAACTGGGACGACCGCGACGCGCGCATGCAGCAGCTCACGCAGCGGGCGTGCGACGAGGCGGTGCGCATCCTCCAGCACGGGGCGGGCGAGGATCGGCCCGGGCTCGTGCCCCTCGCCGAGCCGCCGGACGGCGTCGACATCCACCGCTGGTCCGCGATGGTCGAGCAGGAGCAGACGCAGCAGGACACGTCGGATCTCGTCTACGGCTCGCTCAAGGATCTCGCGGGCGAGAAGTTCATGTCGCCGGCGCAGAACGACGCGGCGAAGGCCGCGGTCCAGCAGGCGATCGCGCGCCTCGAGCCACGCGCGCGCAAGGTCGAGGAGCTCTTCGGTCAGGTCAGCGACGAGCTGAAGCGCACGCAGGTGCGCCAGCTGATCGACGACTATCGCGAGACGCTCGAGGGCATGCGAGAGGCGCTCGGCGACTGGGAGCACACCGGCCCCGAGGCCGCCCCGCCCACCGCGACCGCGCCGTCCGCGCCCGCCCCGGCCTCCGCGCTCGCTACGCCGGAGCCCGAGAACGGCCTGATCGCGCTGCTGAAGTCACTGCCGATCATCGGCAACCTGCTGCGCATGCTCGGCCTCTGACGTGAAGACGCCCGCACCTCCGACTCGTCGGAGGCGCGGGCGCTCGCTTCGCCAGCCGTCGTTCAGGCGGGGAAGGTGACCACGAAGCAGCCCCCGACGCGGCCCGGGCGGCTCGCGGGGAGGGACGACTTCTCGATCGTGACGTCGCCACCGTGAGCGCGGATCAGGTCGCGCGCGACCGAGAGGCCCAGGCCGGTGCCGCGGCGATCCTTCGGCTCGTAGAGTCGGTTGAACGCGTTGTCGGCGTCCTGCTGGCTCCACCCGTCGCCGTCGTCCTCGACTCGCAGCACGAAGTGCTCGCCCTCGTCCTCGAAGCTGACGCGCACCTTCGAGCGCGCGCCGCGGCGGGACTGGCCGATGAGCTCGCTGAGCGCCTCGTCGGCGCGCACTCCGTCGAGGCTGGCGGTGACGCCGGGCTCGACCTCGACCTCGACCTCGACGCTGCGCCGCGGGTCGACGCGGTCGAGCTTCTGGACGACGTCGTTGACGATCCGGGCGAGCTCGATCTCGCCGCGGTCGAGCATCAGGCCACCGGAGTCGAGCTCGGCGGCGGTGGAGAGCACGTCGGCCATGCGCCGCAGGCGGCCGAGGCCGCGCTCGGCGAGCTCGAACATGCGCTTCTGTGCGGGATCGAGCTGCGCGGCGAGGTCCTCCTGGATCTCGTCGAGCGCGCCCGAGAGGAGCCCGAGCGGGCTGCGGATGTCGTGCGCGAGGCGCGACAGCAGCACGTGCGGGATCTTCTCTTCCGACTCGGGGTGCACGGCGGCGGGGTCACCCACCGACGCGCCCGTCTCTTCTCGCCGCCGAGTCGGCGGCCTCTCCGACGCGCTCGTCATGGCCGCCTGCCTCCTCGGTTCCGTGGAGCCTTCCATCAGGAGTCTTCCTTCTCGTAGCGCTCGAGCTTGCGGTACAGCGTCCGTCGGTCGAGACCGAGGATGCGTGCCGCGCGCGACTTGTTGCCCTCGACGAGGGAGAGCACGCGGTGGATGTACCGCTTCTCGAGCTCGTGCATCGTGAGCAGCTCCTGGGGATCCTCCGCGTCCATCACGAAGCGGCTCGCCTTGTAGGCGCGCACGTTCTCCGGGAGGTCCTCCACCGTGAGCTTGTCGAAGCGGGTGAGCGCGACGGCGCGCTCCACGCAGTTCTCGAGCTCGCGCACGTTGCCCGGCCAGTCGTAGGCCATGAGCTTCTTCGCCGTGGGCGTCGCGATGCCGTCCACGTCCTTGTGGAAGCGGCCGCCGAAGCGCTCGACGAAGGCCTGCGCGAGCAGGAGGATGTCGCCGCCGCGCTCCCGGAGCGGGGGCACCGGCACGCGCACGACGTTGATGCGGTAGTAGAGGTCCTCGCGGAACTCGCCCCGCTTGATCTCGGCCTCGAGGTCCCGGTTCGTCGCCGCGATCACGCGCGCGTCGAAGGGGATCTCGTCGTTCGAGCCGACCGGGCGCACCTTCCGCTCCTGCAGGGCGCGCAGCAGCTTGGGCTGCACCTCCATCGGGAGCTCGCCGATCTCGTCGAGGAAGAGCGTGCCGCCGTTGGCGCGCGAGAAGAGACCCTCGCGCTGCCCCTTCGCGTCGGTGAAGGCGCCCTTCGCGTGACCGAAGAGCTCCGACTCGATGAGGGTGGCGGGCACCGCCGCGCAGTTGATGGCCACGAAGGGCTCGTCCGCGCGGACGCTGCGCTCGTGGATCGCCTTGGCGACCAGCTCCTTACCGGTGCCGGACTCGCCGGTGATGAGCACCGACGCGTCGGTCTCGCTCAGGCGGTCGACCAGATCGTAGACCTTGCGCATCGCGCTCGACTTGCCGATGAGCTTCTCGAAGCCCCGCGACTCCTCGACCGCGCTCCGCAGGCGACGGACCTCGTCACGCAGGCGGTGATGCTGCACGCCGCGGGAGACCGTCAGCGCGAGCAGCTTCATGTCGATCGGCTTGGTGATGAAGTCGTACGCGCCGACGCGGATCGCGCCGACCGCCTTCTCCATCGTGCCGTGACCGGTGACGAGGACGACCGGCAGGTCGGGCTTGGTGCCGACGATGCGCTCGCACAGCTCCAGGCCGCCCATGTCGTCCATGAGCAGGTCCGTCAGGACCAGGTCGTAGGTCGTGTCCTGCACGGTATCGAGGGCGTCCTTGGCACGCGTGTACCACTCGACCTCGAAGCCGTGCTTCTCGAGACCCGCTGCGATGAGCTCGCACGTCGACTGATCGTCGTCCACGACGAGGACGCGACCGTTGCCCTTGACCGTCGACGTGCGATCGGGGCGATCGTCGTCCCGGTCGTCCGCCCCGGGGGGCATCGGCGACGAGTGGGCTCGTCCCTCGTCGAAGCTCATGGGGGCCGGCATTGCACCGCTCATTCTCTCTCCTCCTCCTTCGGAATCCTCTTCGGCTCTGATCATCAGACGATCCCTTGCGCGACCATCGCGTCGGCGACGCGCCGGAATCCGGCGACGTTGGCGCCACGCACGTAGTCGATCGTGCCGTCGTCTCGGCGACCGTGCTCCACGCACCGGTCGTGTATGGCCGACATGATTTCTTGCAACCTCCGCTCGACGCGATCCCGCGACCACGGGAGGCCGAGCGCGTTCTGGCTCATCTCGAGCGCGCTCACCGCGACGCCGCCGGCGTTGGCGGCCTTGCCCGGCGCGAAGAGCACGTCCCCCTCACGGAGCGTGTCCACGGCGTCCGGCGTGGTGGGCATGTTCGCGCCCTCGGCGACGGCGACGCAGCCGTTCTTCACGAGCCGCGCCGCGTCCTCCTGCTCGAGTTCGTTCTGGGTGGCGCAGGGCAGCGCGACCTCGCACTCGACGCCCCACGGTCGCTCGTCCTCTTCGAACTCGAGGTCGAGGTCGCCGGCGATGTCGCGGAGGCTCTCGCCTGCGCCCTTGCGATCGCGGATCTCGTTCAGCTCGTCCTGGGACATTCCATTGGACACGTGCACGAACCCGCTGGTGTCGCTGAGCGTCACCACCCGCGCCTCCATCTGGATCAGCTTCTCCGCCGCGTGCAGCGAGACGTTGCCCGCCCCCGAGACCGCCACCCGCTTGCCCTCGAGGGTCTTGCCGTGCTCCTCCATCATCTGGCGGAGGAAGGCGACGCAGCCGTGCCCGGTGGCCTCGACCCGCCCGGCGCTGCCGCCGAAGAGCGTGCTCTTGCCGGTGAGGGCGCCGTCGAAGCGGTCCTGCAGGCGCTTGTACTGCCCGAACAGGTAGCCGATCTCGCGCTCGCCGACGCCGATGTCGCCCGCGGGCACGTCGACGTCGGGGCCGATGTAGTGGAACAGCTCCGTCATCAGCGCCTGGCAGAAGCGCATCACCTCGGCGTCGGACTTGCCCTTCGGGTCGAAGTCCGCGCCGCCCTTGGCGCCGCCGATCGGCAGGCCGGTGAGCGCGTCCTTGAAGGTCTGCTCGAAGCCGAGGAACTTCAGCTGGCCCAGATCGACGCTGGGGTGGAAGCGGAGGCCGCCCTTGTAGGGGCCGAGCGCGTTGTTGAACTGCACGCGCCAGGCGCGGTTCACCCGGACCCGGCCCTCGTCGTCGGTCCAGCAGACGCGCACGGCGATGACCCGATCGGGCTCGACGAGCCGCTCGAGGACCGCCGCCTCGCGGTACTGAGGCACGTCCTTGATGACCGGCATCACGCAGCCCAGCACCTCGTGCACCGCCTGGTGGAATTCGGCCTCACCGGGCGTGCGCTCGCGGAGGCGCTCCATGAACGCCTCGACCTCGTAGTCGTCGGGCTGCTTTCCAGTCAGCCCCGCGATGTGCTGTTCCAACGCTTCGCTCCTCACGTCTGCCCCGTGACCGCAAGGTGCGTGCCGTGACGAAATGGAAGGCAACGGGGCGCATTTCCCCGTGAATCCTGCGCAGCGCGCTGGGGCATGATGCCACAGGGTGTCGCAACGCACCGCGCCGGGGCCTGCCAGGCGCCGGCGTGGCCGGTGGCGCATCGGTTGCGACGTGTAGGACGCATGACCACCCATGTAGACCCGCGACGGCCCCACGTAATCCTCGTGGGGACCGACTTCACCGACGCGTCCAAGCTCGCGGTCAGGCAGGCCTGGCACCTGGCGACCCAGCGCACCGACGCGCAGCTCCACGTGGCCCACGTGGCCGACGACGACCGCGGGCTGCGCCGGAAGACGGACGCGCTGCTCCACCGGGACGCGCTGCTGCGCGAGCTGCCCGCCAAGGTGCGGAACCACGCGATCCAGCAGGCGCAGGCCGCGAGCCTCGCGCCGCTGCATCAGGCGTTGGGCGTGCACGTGCGGCTGGGCGACCCCGTCGACGGGCTGCTGCAGCTCGCCGCCGACCTCGACGCGGCGATGCTCGTCGTCGGCAGCCACGCCAAGACCGGGCTCGACCGCTTCCTGGGCTCCGTGTCGAACGCGCTGGTGAAGGCCGGCAAGCTGCCGGTGCTCGTCAGCCGCCCCCGGGATCTCGAGGCCATGGCCAAGAGCGCGCAGCTCGAGCCGCCCTGCCCCGACTGCGTCGACACCCGGCACGTCACGGCGGGCGCCGAGTGGTGGTGTGAGGTGCACGCCCGCCCGCACGTCCCGACCCACGTCTACTCGTCGACCCAGCGCGTCGACTTCGCCAAGCCGGCCGCCGACTTCGAGGGCGCGCTGCGCCCGGCTTCGAACGCCTGAGCCGGCGGCGCCGATCAGCGCCGCGCGCCCAGGGCGTCGAGCGACTCCCAGTCGCCCGCCGGGTCCGTCGCGGCGACCAGAGACACGCGCAGGCACGCTCGCGAGGGCCCCACGAGCACGTGGGCTCCGTCCACCGCGCCGTGGGCCACGCGCTCGGCGTGCAGGCGCTTGAGGGCCTGCCGCACCTGCGCGATCGCGCGATCCCGGGAGCCTCGGCCGAGCTCGCCGAGTGGCCGACCGCTCGGGTGCTCGAGGACGACGAGCCCGCGCTCGTCGTCGATGGCGTAGATGGCCTGCAGGAAAGGCCCGTCGGCGCGAGCGAAGGCGCGGAGGCGCTCCCGGGTCTCCGCGTCGGCGTCGAGCAGCTCCACCCGCCGGTCGAGCAGCTCGTCCTTCGCGAGCCGCGTCCCCGCCGGCCCGTCGCCGAGCACCCGGTAGCGATCGGTCTCGTGCATGGGAGCCGGCGGCTCGGTGGTCACGCGCGGCGCCGCGCTCGTCTCCGGCGGCAGCTCGACGTCGCCCCACGGCAGGTCGCGCATCCGATCGAGCACCTCTCCCGCCGAGTCGGGCCGATCCCGCGTCTCCTTCTGCAGGAGCGTGGCGATGAGGTCGTCGAAGGCGTCGCCGAGCCACGGCGCGACCTCGCTCGGCGCGGGCGGGGTCATCTCGAGGTGCTGGCTCACGAAGTCCGGGCCGGGGAACGGCAGGCGGCCGGTGAGGCAGCGGAAGAGGATGACCCCGAAGGCGTAGAGATCGGTCGACGCGTCGGGACGGCGGCTGCCCGTGATCTGCTCGGGCGACATGTAGGCCAGCGTGCCCATGAGCGCGCCGGTGAGGGTGGCGCCGAGGTCGGTGAGGTGGGCGACGCCGAAGTCGCCGAGCTTCACGTCGCCGCCCTCCGCGAAGAACACGTTCGCGGGCTTGATGTCGCGGTGCACCACCCCGCGGCGATGCACCGCCTCGAGCGCCGCGAGGACGGCGCGCCCCATCAGCGCGGTCTGCGGCGGCGAGTACGCCCGCGGCGCCTCGTCGGGCCCGATCAGCCGGTCGGCCAGGGTCCCGCCCGCCATGTGCTCCATGACCAGGAAGGGGCCGTCCGGGTTGAACTCGAAGACCTTCACGACGTTCGGGTGCGAGATGCCGGCGGCCACCCGGGCCTCGCGGGCGAAGCGCACGAAGGCGTCGCGCCCCGCCGCTCCGCCCCCGACGTTGAGCACCTTCACGGCGACCTCGCGATCGTGGAAGGCGTCGTGCGCGAGCAGCACCCGGCCGGTGGCGCCGGCGCCGAGGGGCCGCAGCACCCGGTAGCGCCCCGCCAGCAGGCGGTCGCCCTGCTCCTTGCCGACGAGCGCGGCCACGCCCCGGCGGTCGCCGAACTCGCGCTCGAGGAACTCCGGCACCGTGACCGGGAGATCCGGCTCGAGCTCTCGCTGGAGCACACGGAGCGCGTCGAGCCGGCTGCCCGCCGCCTCGTCGAGCCCCATCGCGGCGAAGCAGGCGATCATCAAGCGCAGCGCCGGGCGCTCGTGGGTGGGATCTTCGCTCGCGCTCTGAAGCGCGCGGACGGCGTGATCCCAGCGGCCGAACTGCGCGAGGATCCGCCCGAGCGCGAGCGCGGTCTCGGCGTCCTCGGGATCCTCGCGGAGGCGACGCTCGTAGAGCATGCCGGCCTGTCGCGGCTGACCGAGCGCGAGGCGGCAGCGGGCGGCGTCCCGGTATTCGCTCGCCTGCTCGTAGAGCGACGCCGCCGCCTCCGCCTCGCCCGCCGCCTCCCGCAGCCGCGCCGCGTCGAGCACCAGCCCCTTCGACTCCGCGTGCACCGCGGCCCGCACCGCCTGCTCCGGGTGGTCCTCGAGCAGGTGCAACAGCCGGCCGCAGGCGTCGCGATCCTGCGCCGACAGCGCGTGGCGATAGGCCTGCGCGAGCAGCCCGCTCTGCTCCGCGATGGCGATGGCCTCGTCCCACTTCCAGACGGCCGCGTAGAGCTCCGCCGCGCGCCCCGGCTCCCCGTGGGCCACGAGCAGGTCCGCCGCCTCCTGGTGCCGCCCGTCCTTCACCAGGCGCTCGATCCGGCTCTCCAGGTCCTGCATTCGGCCGAGAGCCTACCGCGATCCGAGCCACCGTTCTGGAACACCGGGACGGAGTTTCCTTGTTTCCGAGCGCCTCTCACGTGCTCGAACCGGCCCGCGCAGGGCCCGTCCAGGCCCTCCGAGGCGCCCGGGACCGGTGTGGGCCCCCTCCGGGCGGCCCCTCGAGGGCGAGTCGGGAACTGAGCACGCGATTGGGCAACAAGGAAACTCCGTCCCCAGGTCCTGGGTTGGGGACCGGCGGCCGGGGGGCGGGGTTCGGGTAGACTGCGCGGCGTGAGCCGCTTCCCTGGACCGCGCGGGCGCTTCGGCGTGCGCAACCTCGTGCGCTTCGTGCGCGATCAGCTCGGCTTCCTCCGCGAGATGACCGATCGCCACGGCGACGTCGTCGAGATGCGCATGCTCGGGCGGCCGTGGATCCTCGTCAATCACCCTGACGACGTCGAGCGGGTGCTGGTGAAGGAGCACGCGAAGCTGGAGCGCGACGAGTACGCGTCGGTCCTCGAGCGGGCCCTCGGCAAGGGGCTGCTCACCTCGGACGGCGAGCTGTGGAAGCGGCAGCGACGGCTCGCGGCCCGCGCGTTCACGCCCAAGCGGATCCGCGGCTACGGCGACCGCATGGTCGAGGTGACCGCCGCCAGCCTCGAGCGCTGGCGCGACGGCGAGGTGATCGATCTGCACGCCGAGATGAGCCGCGTGACCATGGAGGTGGTGGCCGACGCGCTCTTCGGGGTTGGCGTGAGCCCGCGCGACGTGGACACGGTCCGCGACTCCATGGAGGAGATCAACGCGTTCTTCGCCAACAGCCCCGAGGCGCTGATGCGACTGCCTCCCCGGGTGCCGACGCCTCGCAACCGCCGGATGAGCGCGGCCATCGCCGCGATCGACGCGCTGCTCTTCCGGATCATCGAGGAGCGGCGGCGCGATCCCGAGGAGCGAGACGATCTGCTCGGCGCGCTCCTCGCGGCCCGCGACGACGACGGCAGCGCGATGGACGACGCGCAGCTGCGGGACGAGTGCGTGACCCTCTTCCTGGCCGGGCACGAGACCACCGCGCTCGCGCTCGCGCACGTCTTCTTCCTGCTCAGCAAGCACCCCGCGGTCGGGCGCCGGATGCAGGCCGAGATCGACGGCGCCCTCGGCGGCCGCCGCGCGCGGAGCGACGACGCCAAGGCGCTGCCTTACACCCGCCAGGTGATCGAGGAGGCGATGCGCCTCTACCCGCCCGCCTGGATCACGGGCCGCGCGGTCGCCGAGCCGATCACGCTGCGGGGGCGCGAGATCCCGGTGGGCGCGCAGCTGGTGGTGAGCCAGTGGATCGTGCACCGCGATCCGCGCTGGTGGGACGACCCCGAAGGGTTCGACCCGGACCGCTTCGCGCCCGGCGCCGCCAAGGAGCGCCCGCGCTTCGCCTACTTCCCGTTCGGCGGCGGCCCCCGCGTCTGCATCGGCAACCACTTCGCGATGCTCGAGGCGATCCTGCTGACCGCCACCATCGCGCAGCGCTACCGCCTCGACCTGGTGCCGGGCGAGCGCCTCGAATTCGACCCGTCGGTCACCCTGCGCCCGGTCCGGCACGTCCGCACTCGGCTCGTCGCCCGGGCACCGCTGGAGCGACCGGGCGACCGCGAGGCTGCGGAGTGACTATCGCCAGAATAGCAAAAGGCTATTGGTCTCAGCCAAAGCAGCCTCTCAGGCTATGGTCATGCGCACCCTCCTGCTCTCGCTTCTCCTGCTGACCGCGTGCTCCACCTCCCACGGGGGCGCGCTCGACGCGGCGTCCACGACCGACGCCGCGCTGCCCTCGGACGCCGGACCGCCCCCGACTCCGACGCGCTGTGAGACGACCTGCGACGCGCGCCGCACCGACATCGGCGGCTGCCCCGTCGAGGACTGCCAGGCGCGCTGCGCCGAGACCACGGACCGCTCGTTCGACGCGTTCGCGACCTGCGTGATCAGCGATCCCCTCTGCTTCCAGACCCTCGACGACTGCGTGCACGGCGCGCTCTACCCGGCGCCGGTGCCGACCCCGGTCACGTTCCGCGGGTCCGACCTCCTCGCGCACGAGGGTCGGACGGTGCACCTGCTCTTCCGCGCGGACTTCGCCATCGAGCGCGCGACCGCCGAGATCCGCGACGGCGCCTTCGAGGTCACCCTCACCCCCGAGGTCCCGGGCTACGGGGTCATCACGGCGCTCGCCTACGTCGACGTCGACGGCGACGAGGTCTGCACGGCCGGCGTCGACCGCACCGCGTACCTGATGCCCGAGCGCAGCGGCACCTTCGACGCCCCCGCCTGGACGGTCACGCTCCGCGGCCCGGTCGAGGCCTCCGTCGAGGGCCACTGCGGCGAGCTCTGAGCCAGGCACCGCCCCGCCGAGCGGACTCAACTCTGCCCGAGCATGGAGCGGGCCACGTCGAGGAGGACCTCCGCGAGGCGCTCCCCGCGGACCTCGACCACGTCGTCGAGCAGATAGGCGCCTTCGATCGCGGTGAGCAGCACGGTCACCACCTCGGCGAGCCTCTCGCGTGGCACGTCGGCGGTCTCGTGGGCGAGCCGCTCGATGCCGGCCTCGAGGATCGCCCGGTAGCGCTCCCGCAGCCGCGCGCGGACCCCCGGCTCGGTCCGGGCGAGCGCGAAGAGCTCTCGAAAGACGGGGGCCGCCGCGAGGACCTCCTCGTCGCAGAGGCTGACCCGCAGCGTCGCCTCGAGCGACGGCTCCCCCGCGCGCGCCTGGGCGCGCTCCATCGCCTCGTCGCACGCCGCGAAGTGATGGTCGACCAGCCCCACGAGCAGCGCCTCGCGTGACGGGTAGTGGTACTGGACGTTGCTCAGCGCCAGCCCCGCCCGCGTCGCGACCTGCCGCATGGTGAGCCCCGCCGCCCCCCGCTCGCGGAGCACCTCCAGGGCCGCGCCCGCGATCCGGGCCGGCGTGCTCTGCGCGGAGGGACGAGTCATCGCTTGACGCCTTAGGTCACACGACCTAAGCCAGCAATAGGTCACGTGACCTACTCGAATCCAGCAAGGAACCAACGATGACCGCAACGATGCGTGGGCTCGTCCTCGACTCCTCCCGCGGGTGGGCTCCCACCCTCCGCACCGATCTCGCGCGGCCCACCACGGGCCCCGGCGAGGTCCTCGTCCGCGTCACCCACGCGGGCGTCTTCGGGCACGACTTCGAGCTGGCGAAGCGCTGGCTCGGGCGCCTGCTGGGTCGCGTCCAGGGCGCACGCGGCGAGGTGCGCACCGGGCTCGACTTCGCGGGCGTGGTGCAGACCGGGGGCGAGCGCTTCCGGGAGGGCGCGCGGGTCATGGGCTACGTCGACATGGTCTCGGGCTACAAGCCGCACGCCGACTACCTCGCGATCCCCGAGGCCTATCTCACGCACGCCCCCGAGGGCGTCGACCCGGCCCACGCGGCCGCCCTCCCGATGAGCGCCCAGACCGCGCTGGTGGCGCTCCGCGAGATCGCCGCCGTCGGCCCGGGGCAGCGCGTGCTCGTGCTCGGCGCGTCGGGCGGAGTCGGGGTGATGGCGGTTCAGATCGCGCGTCTCCTCGGCGCCGGGGTGACCGCGGTGGCCTCGCCGCCGCATCACGCGCTGCTCACCGAGCTCGGCGCGGAGGAGTGCGTCGACTATCGGACCACCCGGCTCGAGGCGATGCAGGGCCCCTACGACGCGGTGCTCGACTTCTCGGCGACCGCGCGCCTATCCCAGGTCCGCCACCTCCTCGGTCCCGCCGGCGTCTTCATCCCCGCAGACCCCATGCGGAACCTCTCCGACATCGTCTGCTCCCGCCGCGCGAAGTGGCTGATGGTCGACCGGGGCGACGCCGCGCTCCTCGACCAGATCGCCGCCTGGGCCGCGCGCGGCGAGCTCCGCCCGATCGTGAGCGAGGTCTTCGACCTCTCGGAGTGGCCGCGCGCCGTCGCACGCAGCCACGAGCGCGGGACCGCGGGCCGGCTCGTGCTCCGCCTCGGCGAGGGGTGAAGAAACCGCGTCAGCCTCCGCAGCTGCCTCCGGTGCACTCGAACGTCAGGTCGCAGACGGGCCCGTCGCCGCAGCGACACTCCCCGGCGACGCAGGAGTCGGCGGAGGGTGTGCAGCGGGTGCCGCAGAGGCCGCAGTTGTCGAAGTCGGTCTGGACGTCGACGCAGCCCGAGGCGCAGCAGGTCTGACCTTCGGCGCAGGGGCCGGTGCCGGGCGCGGTCGAGCAGTCGCACCGACCGGCCTCGTCGCAGACGTCGGCGCGCGAGGGATCGATCCCGTCGCAGCCGGCGCAGCATTCGGCGGACTCGTCGATCCGGCCGTTGCAGTCGTTGTCGCGGCCGTCGCACAGCTCGGGCGCGCCGGGCACGCTCCCGCCGAAGGGCGGGCGCACGTCGGCGCGGGTGTCGTCGCAGTCGCAGGTGGTGAGGTCGTCGCCCTCGCGGCAGGCCTCCACTCCGTCACCGTCGTTGTCACCGCAGGACTGGTCGCGGCCGTCACAGTTCTGGTCCATGCGGTCGCCGCAGATCTCGATCTGCAGCGCGCACCCCGCGTCGCCGCCCGGCGGCGGGCTGCCGTCGGGCCCCGGGGGCGGCGAGCCGTCCGGGCCCGGCGTGGTCGAGCCGTCCATGCCGGGCGTCACCGCGCCGTCCGCCGGATCCTCGCCGCCGTCGCAGCCGACGGCGAGGAGCGCGATCGCGAGCGTGAGCCGCGCGATCATCGGCCCCTCCGCCGGCGCCAGGCCACGAGCGCGAGCGGCGCGAGCAGCCACGCGAGCGCCGGGACCGGAGCGCGACCGGTGGCGCGGCAGCTGCAGCCCACGTCGCCGGCGCGCGGCCGACCGCGATCCATGCCGGAGTCGATCTCGCCCATCGATCCGCCGCCGCCGTCGACGCCCGGGGTCACCCCCGCGTCGGTCATCATCGGCGGAGGCACGCCGGCGTCCGGGGTCGGGGCCGGCCCGTCGACGCAGTCGCCGGCCTGGCAGCGCTGGCCCTCGGGGCAGACCGCGCCGGCGCAGGCGTCCCGGCACTCGCCCGCCTCGCAGTAGAAGCCGGGGTCACAGGTGACGATGTCGCAGGACGAGTCGATGCAGCTGCCGTCCGCGAGGCAGGTCTCGCCCGCGTCGCAGGCGCGGCACGGGCACTCCGCGACGCACGCGCCGTCGACGCAGACCTCGCCGTCGGCGCAGGTCAGCACGTCGCAGAGATCGGTGCAGCGGCCGGCGACGCACTGCTGGCCGTGCGGGCAGACGATGCCGTCGCAGGCGCCCACGCAGCTTCCGCCGCGGCAGCGCTGCCCGTCGGGGCAGGTGACGTCGACGCAGGCGCTCTCGACGCAGATGCCTTCGGAGTTGCAGCTCTCGCCCTCCCCGCAGCCGCCCTCGAAGCACGGGGGGACGCACGAGCCGCGCACGCACACGTCGCCCGCGGTCCCGCAGAGATCGCCGCCCTCGTCGGTCGAGCCGTCGCAGTCGTCGTCGATGCCGTTGCAGCGCTCGGCGCCCATGCGCCCGACCGGGGCGCAGACGACGTCGCGGCCCACGCACTGGGTCACGCCGACGCCGCAGGCGCCCATCATGCCGGTGTCGCAGGTCTCGCCGGTGCCCGGGCAGCTCACCTCACCGCCGCGCACGCTGAAGCGCCACACGCCGGGGATGCCGACGTTCGAGGTGGTGCAGACGTCGAGGATCGCCATCGTGCGCGAGCCCGGGATCTCGACGAAGTCCATCGAGTTGCCCGCGTCGAAGCCCGCCTGCGCCGGGGTGCCGCCGAGCCCTCCGCTCCCGCCGGAGGCGTCGCCCGTGGTCCACTCGCAGCGGTTGTAGCGGAACTCCACGTCGAAGTCGCCGGCCCGGCAGTCGAGCGAGTTCGTCAAGATGAGCTGGAAATCCATCTTGCGATCGTCGTTGCGGTTGTAGTAGCCGACGTTGTGCCAGGTCGCGACCATGCGGCCCGGCTCGAGGTGATAGAAGACGCCGTTGTTGCTCGGCGTGCCGCCGCCGCGGGTGTCGACGTCGCCCCAGTAGGGCGCGATCATCGGCCGGTCGGCCACCGGGAACGGGGTCGGCGTGTAGTTGAACACCGGCCCCGAGAACGTGATGTTCCCGTTGTTGTTCACCCAGACCTGGGTGTAGGGGCCGCCGAAGAAGTTGAGGCCGCCCGGGAACGCCGCGGTGAGGTCGATGGGGTCGGACGAGCCGTCGTCGTTGACGGGCAGCATGTTGCTGCCGAAGCCGACCGGGCCGCCGTAGGTGTTGATCAGCGGGGCCTGCGCGGCCGCCGGCACCGCGAGGGTCAGCGCCGCGAGCGCGACGATCCAGGTCGTACTTCTTCCCATTCGATCCTCCAAGAGAGCCAGAGTACCGATCGGAGCCGCTCGGAAGAAGACCGCCCGCGCTTTTCCTCCCCCCTTGACCGCGGGGCCTCGAATGTCGGACACGACTCCGGTGCTCGACCTCGACCTCTACGAACGCATCCGCCTCCGTTCGAAGCCGCCGGTGCAGCGGCTGATCGCCGACTGGTACCTGCGCTTCGACTACCGAAAGCTCGACCTCCGGGTCGAGGGGCTCGAGCGCATCCCGCCGCGTCCGGTGGTCTACGCGATGAACCACACGGACAACTTCAACTACTGGCCCTTCCAGTACTACCTGCACCGCGAGCGCGAGCGCTACACCGCGACCTGGGTGAAGGGGAAGAACTGGGAGGACGTG
This sequence comes from Myxococcota bacterium, assembly GCA_036149055.1. Classification (GTDB taxonomy): domain Bacteria; phylum Myxococcota_A; class Polyangia; order Polyangiales; family Sandaracinaceae; genus JAVJQK01. Next base: position 42,136 of record JAYZQJ010000268.1, read on the forward strand.
GCGACCGCGACGTTCATGCGGCTCACCAACAACATCCCGATCGCCTCCCGCGGCTACCTGATCACCCGCGACTTCATCGACGTGATGGGTCGGCGCCCCGAGCCGGAGGAATACCGGGCGCTGCGCAACGCGGTGGACGAGGACCGCCCGGTCGTCGGCCCGGTCCCCGACGCGGTCCTGGAGCGGCCCCGCGCCATGATGGGCCGGCCCTTCGATCCGAGCCGCGAGCGCTGGCCGAGCGCGCTCCGGGCGCTGCTCGCCGAGATGAACCGGCGCTTCGTGCGGCTCAACGAGCAGGCCCACTGGATGGGCCTCGACATCCTCGTCTTCCCGCAGGGCACCCGCTCGGTGCGGCTCTCGCGCGGCCACATCGGGCTGGCGGAGCTGGTGCTGCACCTCGGCGCGACCCTGGTGCCGGTCGGCTGCAGCGGCTGCGACCTCGTCTACCCGGGGCGCTCGATGCGCTCGAAGCCGGGCACCGTGACCTACCGGATCGGCGAGCCCATGTACCCGGACGACTTCGCGGACGTCGCCCCGCGGGAGCCCTTCGAGCCCTTCACCCCCGAGGCGGAGAACCGCCATCGGGAGGCCTTCCAGGAGGTCGTCGATCGGGTGATGGAGCGGATCGACGGGCTCGTCGACGAGCGGCACCGCTACACCGCCGACCTCGAGAGCGACGGCACCACCGGGACCGACCGCTTCGTGTAAGGCCTATCGATGACCCAGGGCCGGGACGTTCACAGACCTACGAAGAAGACGTAGACCTCTGGGTCGGGGAGGCGCCACGGAGAGGCGCGAACATGGAACGACCCACCGCCGAAGCGATCCTGGCCGAGATGGCGCTGAGCTCCATCGAGGACCACCCCCTCGAGCACGCGTGCCTGCGCGTGCGGGCCGAAGACGTGATGCGCATCCTCCAGCGCTGGCAGCAGTCCGGCTGGTGGGAGACCGACGGGCTCGGCTTCCTCACCCTCGGTCAGCCGACCACCCGAGGTCTGCCGCACCTCCGGGCGCTGGTCGCCGGCCAGCCGGTAGCCGAGGAGCCCGCGGGCGAGATCGTGATCGACGTCGAGGACGACGATCCGCGGGAGGCGCGGCGGAGCGAGAGCGGGACCCGCCTGCGCGCGGTCCGCGAGGACGCCCTCGAGCTCGAGCTGGACGACTTCGAGGTCGGCTGAGCTTCTTGGAGGGTTTGGTGCAAACCCTCCCCCCATTGGGCAAAGCGCCAATGGGGCCCCCCTCCCGACTCCGTCGGGGTCTCGCGCGCGTCGCGCGCTGGCCCCGCGACCCCAGCGGCGGGGCGCTGGGGGCCCTGCGGCTCGCGCTCGCGCTGCGCGCTCGCTGGCCGCCCGCTGCCGCGGGATCGGACGACTCGAGTGGCGCGTGCGCCGACCTCTCTGCGCTCGTCGTCTGCCGTCGTCTCGGGTCAGTGTCGTGGAAGCGGGCGCGGGTGCGGCGCCATTGTTTGCCACCTCTTGACCTCTCGGGGGCCGACGCGGCCGAAGAAGATCGGCGTCACCACGTAGCCGGGGCTCCGGGTCCCCGCCCAGCCGTCGTGGGTGCCGCGGCCCTCGGCGTCGGTGAGGAGCACGAGGGGGCGACGCGACGCACCTCGCGTCGACAGCGGAGCGGCCCGGATGTTCCGCCGCGACGCTGCTATGGTCCGCCGCGATGAGCGAAGAGGATCCCCTCCGCGGCCTCCAGGAGCGGCTCGGACACGTGTTCGAGCGGCGCGAGCACCTCGAGGACGCGGTCACCCACCGGTCGTTCGTGAACGAGCGCCCCCACATCGCGCGCACCGACAACGAGCGCATGGAGTTCCTCGGGGACGCCATCCTCGACCTGGCCGCGTCCTGCCTGCTCTGGGAGCGCTTCCCGGAGGCGCGGGAGGGGGAGCTGTCGCGGCGCCGCGCGGACCTCGTGTGCGAGCGCTCGCTGGCCGACATCGCCGGCGAGCTGGAGCTCGGGGCCTGCCTCCGGCTGGGCAAGGGCGAGGAGAAGAGCGGCGGGCGGGACAAGCCCCGGCTGCTCGCGAGCGCGCTCGAGGCGGCGGTGGCCGCCATCTACCTCGACGCGGGCGAGCAGGAGGCGATCACCATCGCGCGCGGCCTGCTCGCGCCCCGGGTCGACGCGATCGAGCCGGGGGAGCGGGACTACAAGAGCCGCCTCCAGGAGGTGCTGCAGCGCGGGGGCAACCCGCCGCCCACCTACGCCCTGCTCGAGACCGAGGGGCCCGACCACGAGCGCGTCTTCCGGGTGGCGGTGCTGCTCGAGGAGCGGGAGCTCGCGCGGGGCGAGGGCCGGTCGAAGGCGCGGGCCGAGCAGCTCGCCGCGAAGGGCGCGCTCGCCGACCTCGAGGCCGAAGAGGGCTGACCCGAATTCGGGCGGGAAACGTCGCCGGTCCCCTGCTATATGCCTCGGCCGGGAAGCAGGAGAGCGATGCAGGACAAGGAGCTACTGACCCTGCCCCAGGCCCTCGAGCGGGCTGCGGGGCGCACCGGCTACGGCTTCACCTTCGTGAAGGACGACCTGAGCGAAGAGGAGCACCCGTGGTCCTCGCTGCTCGAGGAGGCGAAGGCCCTCGCGGTCGCGCTGGCCGACCAGGGGATGAAGAAGGGCGACCACGTCGCGCTCATCCTCCCGGAGGCGGGCGACTTCGTGCCGCTCTTCCTCGCGGTGGTCCAGGGCGGCGGCGTGCCCGTCCCGCTCTACCCGCCGATGGGCATGGGCCAGCTCGGGGGCTACCTCGATCACTGCAAGCACATCGTCAGCGCGTCGCGCGCGAAGCTGCTGGTGACCAACCGCCAGATCAAGGCGGTCATCGGCAAGGTGCACGACTCGGCGCCCGAGCTGCAGAAGATCCTGCTCCGCACCGACCTCGTCGGCGACGCGAGCCTCTGGAAGGATCCCGGGCTCACCCTCGACGACACCTGCTTCCTGCAGTTCACCAGCGGCTCGACCAACAAGCCCAAGGGCGTGGTCGTCACCCACGGCAACCTCGCGCACAACGCCTGGGCGATCATGCGGGAGGGCCTCGACTCGAACGACGAGGACCGCGGCGTCAGCTGGCTGCCGCTCTTCCACGACATGGGCCTGATCGGCTTCGTCATCGCGCCGATCCATCACCGCGTGCCGGTGAGCTTCATGTCGCCGATGACCTTCCTGAAGCGGCCGGCGAGCTGGCTCGAGATCCTGAGCAAGCACCGCGGGACGATCACCTACGGGCCGAACTTCAGCTACGCGATCACCGCCAAGCGGGTGCGCGACCGCGACCTCGAGGGCATCGACCTGAGCGCGGTGCGGGTGGCCGGCTGCGGCGCCGAGCCCATCCAGGCCGAGACGCTCCGCGCCTTCGCCGATCGCTTCGGCAAGGTCGGCTTCCGCGAGGGCGCGTTCGTGCCGAGCTACGGCATGGCCGAGTACACCTTGGCCATCGCGTTCTCGACCGGCGTGCCGACCGATCGCGTCGACGCCGAGAAGCTCTGGAGCGCGGGCGAGGCGGTGCCGGCGAGCGATGACGCGCCCAGCAGCGAGGTCGTCGAGATCGTGCACTGCGGCAAGGCCTTCGACGGGCACGGCATCCGCATCGTCGACGTCGAGAGCCGCGAGGTGCTCCCGGACCGCAAGGTCGGCGAGATCGAGGTCAGCGGGCCCAGCGTGATGCAGGGCTACTACGACCGCCCCGAGGCGACGCGCATCACCGTCGGCCGCGACGGCTGGATGCGCACCGGCGACCTCGGCTACCTGTCGGACGGCAACGTCTACATCTGCGGCCGCGCCAAGGACGTCATCATCGTCAACGGCAAGAACTACTACCCGCAGGATCTCGAGTGGGCCGGCTCCGAGGTGCAGGGGGTGCGCGCGGGCAACGTCGTCGCCTTCCCGACCTACCGCGAGGGCCTCGGCCGCGAGGCGGTCGTCGTGCTGGCGGAGAGCAAGCTCGCCGAGGGCCGGGACGAGCTCGCCCGGAACGTGAAGGCCGAGATCGCCAAGCAGACCGGGCTGACCGTCGACGAGGTCATCGTCGTCGACGCCGGCACCATCCCCAAGACCTCGAGCGGCAAGCTGCAGCGTCGCAAGGCGCGCACCCAGTTCGAGGAGGGCAAGCTCCAGAAGCGCGAGGACGAGAGCGCGCTCAAGGTCGCCGGGCGGCTGGTGGAGAGCCAGCTCGCCCACCTCAAGCTCGGCATCTTCGGGAAGAACAAGAAGTAGCCCGCCATGCGCGCGCGGGGGTGGGTCACGGCGGCGCTTCTGGGGAGCCTGGCGCTCCCCGGCGTGGCCCACGCCGGCAACGGGGACGGCATCCTCGTCGGCAACGAGGCGGCGATGACCGGCGGCGCGGTCAGCGCGGTGGTCCGGGACGGGAGCGGCACCTGGTACAACCCCGCCGGCCTCGCGTCGATCGACCGGGGCGCGGTCGACGTGAACGGCAGCGCGCTGATGGTGCGGGCCGCCGAGGAGGGCGGGCTGATCTCGTCGACGACCGGCGAGGCGAACGACGGCGGTTACCTCGAGCTGCTGTCGATCCCGAGCGCGGCCACCATCGCGCGGCTCCTCGAGCCCGGCGTCGCGATCGCGTTCGGCATCTTCGCCCCGCGCTTCGGCAGCCACACGACCCGCACCGGCCTCGACGCCGACAGCGGCCCCAACCGGGCGCGCTGGACGCTCAGCAGCTCCGAGTTCCGCGCCACCTATCACGCGGGCGGGGCGCTCGGGCTGCGCATCTCCGATCAGCTCCGCTTCGGGGTGAGCCTGTTCGGCGTCTACCGCGAGAGCTCGAGCAGCTTCCAGAGCTCGGGCGCGTTCGAGCTCGGCGACGGGCGCACCCGGGTCCGCTCGCAGGGCGGCATCGTCCAGGTCCGGAGCTTCGGGGTCGAGCTGGGGCTCGGCGTGCAGTGGGAGCCGCACCCCGGCGTCATCATCGGCCTCACCGGCCGGAGCCCGGGCCTCGAGCTGATCACCCAGATCCGCGCCACCGAGACCGCGCTCGACCTGACGGTGAGCGACGGCGCGCCCGACATGCTCGACTTCCGCCCCGAGGACGCCGAGACGCTCGACCCGGCGTTCACCGTGCTGACCACCGGGCGCTTCAACCTCTCCTTCGCCCACCGCTTCGACCGCGGCTGGGTCGCGGCGGAGCTCGACGTGCAGCTGCCGCGCGAGCTCGAGCCCCTGCCGCGGCGGCGGTTCGTCTGGAACGTGCGCGCCGGCGGACGCTACGAGGTCGACGAGCGCCTCGGCATCGGCGCGGGCTTCTTCACCGATCTCTCGGAGGGCGAGCCGATCGAGGGGCTGGGCCAGACCCAGGTCGACTTCGTGGGCTGGACGGCGGGCTTCGAGTACCGCACCCCGCACACGCTGGGCGAGGAGGAGGACGCCTCGACGCTGGTGTTCAGCACCACCGCCGCCCTCCGCTACGCCATCGGCTGGGGCCAGGTCGGCGGGCTCCGCTTCGACCCCAACAACGGCACCGCGCGCGAGACGTTCCCGGTCGGGACCACCATTCACGAGCTCGGCCTGCACATCGGCTCGGCGCTGTACTTCTAAAGCCCGGGCCACGATCGGCCGATGAGGGGGTCGTGAAGAAGATCCTCGTCGGTGCGCTCGTGGGGCTCGCGGCCGGGCTCCCGGGCGGGTGGTTCGGCAACGTCCACTTCGCGCAGGGGCTCGGGCTGGACGGCGACGAGATCGAGGCCCGGGTGCTCGAGGAGCGCCGCGAGGACGAGCGGCTCGTGCTGATGCTCCAGGCGGAGGACGAGACGATCCTCGCGACGTTCAGCGAGCGGCCGGACGACGTGGCCCAGCTGGTCGACCCGGGCGACTCGGTCACGATCTTCGTGCGGGCGGACAGCCCGTTCGCGGACGACGTGCCGATCCTCTCGGTGCGGAGGGGAGAGGGGCGCGGCTCGAGCGAGGGCTCGGCGGAGGCGGAGGCCGAGACCGAAGCCACGACCGAAGCCGAGGCCGAGACCGAAGCCGAAGCCGAAGCCGAGGCCGAGACCGAGACCGAAGCCGAGACCGAGGCCGAGTCCGAGGCCGAGTCCGAGGCCGAGTCCGGAGGCGAGGCGGAGGGCGGGGACGCGGCGCCGCTCTTGACCCGCGGGCGGACTTGACCCAATCCACGCGGGTGACGCTGGAGCACACGCGAGACCTCGACACCCGCCTCCTCGACGTGGCGCGCGAGGTGAGAGTGCTCAGCTCGCTGAGCTGGCCCGAGGGGACCGTCCGGAAGTTCCTCATCTCGTGGCGGCGCGGGCAGCCGACGCTGCCGGAGGTCACCCCGACCCCGCGCGACCTCGGCCCGATCCGGGCGGAGCTGGAGGCGATCGTCGCCGCGGCGGATCCGGCGGATCCGATGCAGGTCTTCGTCGCGCGGACCGCCGACAGCTACGCGACCGCGGCCCGGATGCTGGGCGCCGTCGGCACGCCGGAGATGACCGAGTGCTCGCGGCTGCTGTACGGGGCGCCCGACGACCTGATGCCCGGGAGCGAGCTGTCGCACCGGCGCGCGGCGGAGCTCCTGCTCCAGAACACCGAGAACCTGGTCGCGGCCGGGGTCATCCCGGAGTCCGAGCGGACCTGCCCGGCGGAGGAGGCGGCCGCCCGGATGCGCGACGCCTTCGACTCGTTCTTCGGGCCCGACGCGCCGTCGGTGGAGATCGATCCCGACCTCGCCTCCAAGGCCGCGGCCGGATCCCGCCGGGTGCGCATCCGCGGCACCACCACCTTCAGCGAGCTCGACGTGGCGCAGCTCATCGAGCACGAGGGCTTCGTGCACACCGCGACCGCGCTGAACGGGCGGGCCCAGCCAAACCTCGCGTGCATGGCGCTCAGCGCGCCGCGGACCACCGCGACCCAGGAGGGGATCGCGACCCTCGCCGAGCTGACGACCCGGGCCATCGACATCGCGCGCCTCCGCCGGCTGGCGCTCCGCACCGTGGCCATCCACATGGCCCTGGAGGGCGCCGACTACCTCGAGGTGTTCCGCTTCTTCCTCGAAGAGGGCCAGTCCGAGGCCGAGAGCGCGCGCTCCGCGATGCGGGTGTTCCGCGGCGGCGACGTGCGCGGGCGGGTCGTCTTCACCAAGGACGTCGTCTACCTCTGCGGCCTCATCGCCGTGCACACTTTCTTGCGCAAGGCCATCGCCGAGAGCCGCCCTCACCTCGTGCGCCGCCTCTTCGCCGGCCGCCTCGCCCTCCCCGACGTCTTCCTGCTCGACGGCGCCTTCGCCCGCGGCGACGTCGCCGAGCCCCGCTACGTCCCGCACTGGGCCACCGACCTGCACCGGCTCGCCGCCTACCTCGCCTTCAGCGCGATCGTGAACCGGGTGGATCTCGGCACGGTCGAGCTCGAGCGCCTCCTCGCCGAGTAGATCGTCACTGGCGGTCCGAGAGCTCGGGGCCAATGATCCGGTCTCTCGCCGCATGAGCACCGCCCGCCCGAAGGACCGCCTGATCACGGTCCCGTTCGTCCTCGCCTTCGTCGTCAACCTCCTCCAGGGGCTGGCGCTCCACGGCTACCTGCACCTGCCGGGCTTCCTCGCCGACCTGGGCGCCGCCGAGGCCACCATCGGCTTCGTCTTCGGCATCATGAGCGGGGCGGCCATCTTCATCCGGCCCTTCGCCGGGCGGATCATGGACGCCTGGGGTCGCCGTCCGGTGTTCCTCGCCGGCGGGGTGGCGCACCTCGCGGCCTGCGCGCTCTACCTCACCGTGCACGACGTCGGCCCCTGGCTGGTGGCGGTGCGCGTGCTGCAGGGCTTCGCCGAGGGCGCGATCTTCAGCGCCCTGTTCACCTACGCCGCCGACATCGTGCCCGCCTCCCGCCGCACCGAGGGCATGGGGCTCTTCGGCGTGTCCGGCATGCTCCCGATCTCGCTCGGCGGCCTGATGGGCGACGCGGTCCTGGCTCGGGCCGGCTACCGCGAGCTCTTCCTGGTGAGCGTCGCCATCGCCACCGTGGCCCTGCTCGCGTCGCTCCCCCTCGCCGAGCCCGAGCGCCCGCGCGGCGGTCCCCGGGGCGAGGGCTTCTTCGCCGCGCTGCGCCAGCGAGACCTGGTCTCGATCTGGTTCGTGGGCTCGGCGTTCGCGACCGCGCTCGCCGCCGCGTTCGTGTTCCTCAAGCGCTTCGTCGAGGAGGAGCAGATCGGGTCGGTGGGCCTCTTCTTCTCCACCTACGCGGCGGCGGCGATCCTGCTGCGCGTGTTCTTCGGCTGGCTGCCCGACCGCGTGGGACCGAAGCGGGTCTTCTTCCCGTCGATGCTCGGCATCGCGTTCGCGATGGCGGCGATGGGCCTGGCGCGCTCCGATCTCCACATCGCGATCGCCGGGGTGCTCGCGGGGATCGGCCACGGCTACGCGTTCCCGATCCTCAGCGCGATGGTGGTCGACCGCGCCAACCCGGCGGACCGCGGCTCGGCGGTCTCGCTCTTCACCGCCATCTTCGACGCCGGCATCTTCGCGGGCGGCCCCGCGCTCGGCGTGATCGCGGAGTCGGCGGGGTTCCGGGCGATGTACTTCGTGGCCGCCGCGCTCCCCCTCGCGGGGGCCGTGGTGTTCTGGCTCTGGGACGCGCGCGTCGAGCCCACCGCGTCGGCCGCGGAGTGACGGCTATCCGAGCAGCAGCCGGGACTTCGCGAAGCGCGCGGTGACCCCGATCAGGCCGGGGCGCTGGGCGATGTGCTCGAGCACGTCGAGCGCGGCGCGCTGGTCGAGCCCGTCGGGGTCTCGATCCAGGTCCTCGAGCGCGGCGTCGACGGTCGAGCGCGCGGCGCCTTCGCCGACGGTGCTCGAGAGGAGCGCGACCAGCCGGTCGCGGAGCGCGCTCATCGCCCGTTCCCGTTCCCTTCGTGCGAGGGCGTGTCGCGGCGGACCCGGAAGCCCGAGCGGCGGATCTGGTGCATCTGCGCGCCGCGCTCCGCGAGCGCGAAGGCGATCGCGTCGATCAGCTCGCCGATCGGGCGGGTCTTGCGCACGGCGAAGGAGACCGCGCGCTGCTCCGCGAGCGGGAGCCGATCGCTCCCCGACCAGACGCCGATGGCGGCCTCGGGGTCGATCTGACGGATCCGCTCGATCAGCTCGAAGCCGTCCATGCCCGGCATCTCGAGGTCCGCCACGATCAGGTCGTAGCGCTCGCCGATCCGCAGCCGGGACACGGCGTCGAAGCCCCCATCCGCGACGACCACCTCCACCGCGAGCCGGCGCCGGAGCACCCGGCTCCCGGTGCGGCGCATCAGCGGGTCGTCGTCGACCAACAGCACTCGAATGGGCTCGTCTCGCGTCACTTCGTGTCCTCCGTGGAGGCCGCCGCACCAGGCGCCCTCGACGCAGTCCTTTTCACCCCGCGTGCCAACGCCCGAAACGCGCGCGCCGACGGTCCGGGAGCCCGCCGCGTCTCGCTGCGAGACACTCGGGCCCCGGCGGGGCCGTCTCGACGTGAGACGGCGCCTCTGCGTCTCGTCGCGAGACGGATCAGCGGCGCGCGATCAGCATCTTCAGGACGCCGCGCGCGTCCACCAGCGCCTCGAAGGTGAGCCCCGGCAGCGCGGCGACGTCGAAGCTCCGCGGGAGCTTGAGCACGACCGGCCCGTCGAACGCGTCGAGCAAGCCGCGGACGTCCATGTCGAGATCGTCGAGGTCGATGGCCTCGCGGTCGTAGGCGCGACCGCCCCACGGCGGATCGATCACGAGCAGGTCCGCGCGGCGGCTCCGCACCACGTCGAGCGCGTCGCCGACCACCGGCTCGACCCGGTCGGCGACCCCGTAGATCGCGGCGTTGTGCGCGGTCATGGCCACCCGCTCCGGATCGGCGTCCACCGCGACGACCCGCTCGACGCCCGGCTGACGGGCGTAGGCGATCGCGAGGCCGCCGACCCCGCAGGTCGCGTCGAGCACCACGCCGCGCGCCCCCTCGGCGATGCGGTCGGCGAGCGCCTCGGGGGTCAGGCTGTAGAGCCCCTCGTCGTCGACGCGCACGCCCCGCTCCCAGCGCGAGAACAGCCGGCGGCGGCGGGCCGCCCGGGGCTCGCGCAGCGGCGCGCGGCGGCCCCGTCGCACGGGAGGATCGGTGCGCACCCGGAGCTCGCCGCCCCCGACCGCGAGGCCGTCGAGGTGGGTGAGGAGCCAGCGGGCGCGCGCCGCCGTGACCTCGGCGCCGGGCGACTCCCAGAGCGCGGGGTCGACGAAGTCGGGGCCCTCGATCCACACCCGCGTCCGCGCCGGATCCGGGGCCGCGCGGAGCCGCTCGAGCACCTCCGCCGCCGCGCCCTCGTCCCCGTGCGCCGCCTCGCGCAGGGCCCACGCGATCCGGGCCAGCTCCAGCCCCTCGGCGGCCGCGGCCTCGTCCGGGGCGCCCTCGACGCTCGGCGCGTCGAGCGCGGTCCAGCCCTCGGCCCGCGCGCGGTCCATGCGCAGCCCGACCCCCCGACCCTCCTGCGCACGCCAGGCGCCCGGCGGCAGGCCCCCGAAGGTCGGCCCCACGTGGAGCGCCACGTCGACCGTCTCGTCGAGGTAGCGGTCCACGTCGCGCCGCTTCGCGCCCAGCTTGCCGAGGGCCCGGTCGAGCCGGACGTCGCGCGAGACCTCCCGCAGCAGCGCCCGGCGGGTCTCCTGGCGCCGGACCCACCGCCCGTCCGGCGGCTCGGGCGCGGCGAGCTCGCCCAGCGGCGCGAGCACGAGCGAGCGGGTCCCCCAGGCGAGCACCCGGGGCCGGGCGGGGTGGTCGGCCAGCGCCTCGAAGCCCGCGCGCTCGGCCGCCAGTCGCGCCTCGCCGTGCTCGAGGGCGACGACCCCGCCCTTCCCTCTCCACGCCGCGCGCGCGACCCCGGGAGGCAGGGGCAGGTCCGCGGGCGTCCAGGGCCCGTGCGCTCGGTGCTCGTCCATTTCCGGTCGGTTTCCGTGCGGATTGGCCCCGAATGTCTATAGTTCCAGCCGCCGGCGCAACCGCGCCGAGGAGGTCCCGCCCTGGTTTGGCTTTCGTCCATCTCCGCCGTCGCGGTCGGATTCGTCGTGCTCGTCTGGGCCGCCGACCGCTTCGTCCTGGGGGCGGCGGCCGCCGCGCGAAACTTCGGGGTCTCCACGCTGATCATCGGGCTGACGATCGTCGGCTTCGGGACCTCGGCGCCGGAGTTCCTGGTCTCGGCGATCGCCGCGGCGACCGAGGGCAGCGACCTCTGCGTGGGCAACGCGCTCGGCTCGAACATCACCAACGTCTCCCTCGTGCTCGGCGCCTCGGCGCTGGTGGCCCCGATGGCGGTGCGCGGCACGGTCCTGCGGCGCGAGCTGCCGATCCTGGTGGGCTGCATGCTGCTCGCCACCGTGCTGATGCTCGACGGGGATCTCGGCGTGCTCGACGGCGCCATCCTCGCGAGCGCCCTGCTCGGCATGATGGGCTGGGTGGTCTGGCTCGGGCTCAAGTCGGACGAGCCCGACGAGATCGAGGGCGAGATCCCGGAGGGGATGTCGACCTGGAGCGCGCTCTTCTGGGTCGTGGTCGGGCTCGCCCTCCTGCTCGGCAGCTCTCGGCTGCTGGTGTGGGGTGCCGTTCAGCTCGCCGAGCAGCTGGCGGTGCCGGAGCTGGTCATCGGCCTCTCGGTGGTCGCCATCGGCACGAGCCTGCCCGAGCTGGCCGCGAGCGTCATGGCGGCCCGGCGCGGCGAGCACGACCTCGCGGTCGGCAACGTGATCGGCTCCAACATGTTCAACACCCTCGGCGTGCTCGCGCTGCCCGGGCTCATCGCCCCGGGGCCGGTCCCGCTGGCGGTGCTGCGGCGCGATCTCCCGGCCATGTTCGGGGTGACGCTGCTCCTCTTCATGATGACCAAGTTCTTCCTCCGCCCGAGCCACGTGTCGCGCCTCGAGGGGGCCGTGCTGGTCGCCGCCTTCGTCGCCTACCTGGGCGCCGTCGCCCTGACCACGTGAGCCCGTGACGCTCGACGAGGCGGTGGACGCGGCGCTGGCCGAGGCCGGGCTCGATCGGGAGCTCCGACCGGAGATCGTGTCGATGCTGCACACGCCGCGCGAGCGGTGGCTGCCCTGCTGCGGGGGGTTCTGCGATCCGTGCGTCGCCACCCTGGCCGGGGTGGTGGAGCGGGCGCGTTCGCTTTGTGACGCGGGCCGGAAGCGGTAACCTCTGCCGACCCGTTCGCCGTATGGACGTTCGATGCTTCGCGTCACTTCCCTTCTGATCCTCGCCGCGACCCTCTTCGCCTGCGCCCCCGACCAGCCGGTCGCGCGCCTGGCCCCCGATCCGAGGGCCCCCGGTCCGGCCGCCGAGGTCGTCGAGGACCGCGGGCCGCTCTACTCGCCCTGGGTCGTGCGGGTCTCGGACGAGCGGGCGCGCTTCTCGGAGATCTCCTTCAAGGACGTCGGCATGATGAGCGTCCCGGAGGCGGAGCGCGCCGACGTCTACGAGGCGATCGCGGAGTCCCTGGCGGTGGAGCTCGGGCACGACGAGGCCCTCTCGCTCCCCGGCGAGGTGCACTACTCGGAGGCGATGAGCGACCCGAGCAACCACCTCTCGTGCGCGGCCCGCCACGTCTACGTCGATCTCTGGGACGGGACCGCGCCGTCGCGCTGGGGCTACTCGCTCTGGTCCGGCTGCGGCGACGAGGACCAGTTCGCCTGGCGCGAGATCGCGCGCCCCCGCGACTCCGACGCCGCCATCGCCTCGCTCACCCGCAGCATCGCCAGCTCCCTCCGCGACGCGGTCCGCACCGGCTGTTACACCCGCCAGTGTTGAATTCCGCGAGGCGGCTCACCGCCCCGGGAGCGCCCAGGGATCGAGCACTTCGCTCCAGACCTCGGTCACGCTGGCCCGCGGCGCGCGGTCGACGAACGGATCGACGACCTCGCTCCAGAGCACGGTGATCGGCTCGGAGCGCTCGGGCGGGGGATCGTCGGCGAAGGGGTCGACGATCTCGTCGGCGAGCGCGAGCACCACGTCCTCGTCCCAGGCGCGGCGCCGGCGCTCCGCCCCCGCGTCGATCCGGCCGAGCACGTCGGCGCTGAGCCGCGCGAGGCGGTCGCGCAGGGTGCGGGGCTGCCGGATCCGGTCGGAGGTCCAGGCGACCTGGCCGGCCGACTCGTAGCGGAGGACCCACCGGTCCGGGCGGGAGAAGGCGATGGTGAGCCGGCCGGCGGCGGACGGGGCCCGCGCGTCGGTCATGCGGATCACCGTGCGGTCGGTGGCGCGGGAGATGGCGCGGAGGAGCGCGCTCTGGTTCACCCGCGTCGGCCCGGGATCCACGATGACCACCAGCAGCTCGGTGGACGGCTGCGCGCGCGCCGCTCCGCTCTGGGCCGAGGCGGCGGCGGGAACCAACCCGAGGGCGATCACGAGGAGGGCGCGCGTCACCCCGCGAGCGTACCGCGTCGAGGCGGCATCTTCACCCGGTGGCCGAGCGGTCGCGCCGTACCTACCTTCGGGGAAGACGCGGGGAGGGGCGGACGTTGGATGGACCGAGGTGAGTGACGCGGAGGGCATCCTCGGGGTCGAGACCACCCCGGCGAACCGGGTCCGGGCGGCCGCGGCGTTCCCGCCGCTCCTGGGCGCGGTGGCGATGGTCGTCGGCGCCGCGAGCTGGCCGGCGCCCTTCCCGGCCGCCGTCCTGCTCGCCGTGGGGCTCGTGTTCCTCTTCTCCCTCTGCGCGGCCTCGCTCGCGCTGGCCCCGCTGCTCTCGCCCCTGCTCCGGCGGCGCGAGGAGGGGACCCTGGACGCGTTCGTCGACCACGAGCGGGTGCTGATCGGCGACTCGGTCCGGCTGCGCACCGACGACCTCGCCGTGGCCTGGATGCCGAAGCCCAGCCAGGTGGAGATCGTGGCCCGCGGCGGCGACGAGCACCTCGTGTCGGTCTCGGGCCCCGAGGCCGGCGAGCGCCTGGTCCGCCGGCTCCGCGCGGTGGCGCCGCGGACCCGGAGCTACCCGGTCTCCCTCGGCACCGGCGGCGGGCGCGTCGTGCGGGCGATGGCCGCCGGGGTGGTGATGGTCGGCGCGTCGCTGTTCCTGCTCGCCGGGCCCGAGGCGGTGCCGGTGCTCCTCGGCGGGGCCGCGCTCGGCGCGCTCCTCGGCCACGGCCGCGGCGCGCTCCGCTTCGGCGCCGACGGCGTGCACGTCGAGGGCCGCTTCCGCTCGCGCTACGTGCCCTACCGCGACATCGCCCGGGTCGAGCTGGGCAACACCTCCGGCGCCACCACCTGGCTCACCCTCCGCACGCTCACCGGGCGGATCTCGCTGGGCAGCTTCCTCCCCACCCAGCGGGCGCGCCTCGTCGCCGCCCTGCTCGAGGAGGGGGTCGCGATGGTGCGCTGCGGCGCGGAGGCGGGCGCGCACGTCGCCGAGCTCGACCCGACCGAGGCGGACCCGGTGGCCTGGACCGATCGGCTGCGGCACGTGCTCGAGACCCAGGACTACCGCGCGGTCGCGGTCGACGCGGGGCGCCTGCTCGCGCTCCTGCGCAACCCGGCGGCGGAGCCTCGCCAGCGGGTCGCCGCGGCCCTCGCGCTCCGGCACACCGAGGGCGGCCTCGCCAGGATCCGGGTCGCCGCCGACGTGAGCACCGACCCGGAGGTGCAGCGCGCGCTCTCGGCGCTCGCCGAGGAGCACGTGGCGCACGAGGCGATGACGGACCTCGTCCGCCGCTTCGGCGTCGCCTGATCGTCGCACTTGCCCTCGCCGCGGCGGACTCCGTATGTTGGCCCGGATCGGGAGGAACCCACGATGATCCGGCGCCTTCTCGGCCTTTCGGCCTTCGCTTTCGCTCTCACCCTCGCCGCTGGCGCGGTCGCCCAGTCCGACGAGGACCGGGCGCGCGCCCGCGAGCAGTTCGGCCTCGGGGTCGAGCGCTACGAGGGCGGCAACTACCAGGGCGCCCTCGAGGCGTTCCAGGAGGCCTATCGGCTCGCGCCGCACCCGACGGTGCGCGTGAACATGGCCAACTGCTACGAGCACCTCGACCGCCCGCTCGAGGCGATGCACCACTTCGAGCGCTTCCTCGCCGAGGCCGACGGCGCGTCCCGCCAGCAGCGCCGCGAGGTCCAGGCCGCGATCCGGCGGCTCGAGGGCCAGCTCGGTCAGCTCCGGCTCGCGATCGCGCCGGACGGCGCGCGGGTCGTGATCGACAACGCCGAGACCCGCGTGGCGCCGATCCTGGAGCCGGTCCGCCTGGTCGCCGGGACCCATCACCTGACGGTGCGCCTCGACGGCTACCGCACCGAGCACCGCGAGATCGAGGTGGCGGGCGGCTCCGACGAGCGGATCTCGATCCGCCTGGAGCGCGGCGAGGACGAGCCGGCCGCGGTCGCCGAGGCCCCCGCGGGCGCGGGTGACGCCGAGGGCGCGACCGCGGAGACCGGCGATCCCGCCGCGGCCACCGACGCGGAGCTCGAGGCGACCGCCGAGGTCGACGATCCCGTGCTGGACGAGGCGCCGGCCAGCGACGGCGGCGGCTTCGAGCTGCGGCTGACCACGCCCGTGATCGTCGCCGGCAGCGTCACCGCCGCGTTCACCGTGGGCGCGATCGTCACCGGAGTCCTCGCCCTCACCGCCAACTCGAGCTTCGAGGACGCGGTCTCCCGCAGCAACGATCCGTCCCTCTCCCAGGCCGAGCGCAACATGGCCCGCCAGGAGGGGCTCGACGCGGCCGGGCTCGCGAACACGGCGAGCGTCCTCACCGACGTCTTCATCATCGGCGCGGTGGCGGGGGCCGCGGCGACCGCGTTCTTCGTGATCATCGAGGGCCTCGACGGCGGTCAGGAGGACACGCTGGCCGAGGGGCTCGAGCTCCGGGTGGCGCCCAGCGTCGGGCGCACCGGCGGTGGGGCGACGCTGTTGGGCCGCTTCTGAGCGGCCCGCGGGGGGGAATGGGATGTACAGACAGCTTTCTTGCTTCACGATCGCGCTGGCGCTCGCCGGCTGCAGCGCGCTGATCAACCCGGACGACGGCCGCCTCGGCGGCGAGGGCGACGCGGGCACGGCCCGGCTGGACGCGGGCCGCGGGGACGGCGGCGACCCGACCGACGCCGGCGACCCGACCGGCGACGGGGGCACCGACGACGACGCGGGGCCGACGTGCCCGCCGAGCTGCGACGACGGCGTCGCCTGCACGGTGGACGCGTGCGTGGACGGGGCCTGCGCGAGCACGCCCGACGACGGCGCGTGCCCTGGCGGGGAGCGCTGCAGCCCGGTCCTGGGCTGCGTGCCGGTCCGGTGCTCGCGAGACGCCGAGTGCGACGACGGAGTCTTCTGCAACGGCGCCGAGGCGTGCGACGAGGACGCGCCGGGCACCGGCTGCCTCCCGGGCGAGCCGATCGTCTGTGACGACGGCGCCTCCTGCACCGCCGACCGCTGCGACGAGGACGCCGATCGCTGCGTCGCCACCCCGGACGACTCGGCCTGCGGCGACGCGGTCGACTGCACCGTCGATCGCTGCGACCCGAGCGCCTCGGACGGGCCGACCGGCTGCGTCTCGGTCCCGGACGACGGCCTGTGCGCCGGCGACTACTGCACGGTCGGGCGGCGCTGCAGCGCGACCGCGGGCTGCGTGGGCGGCGGCGAGCGCGACTGCCGCGACGGCAACCCGTGCACCGCCGACAGCTGCGACGAGGTCGGCGACATGTGCGTCTCGACCCTCCGCGATCAGGACGGCGACGGGTTCGGCGCCGCCTCGATCGTCAGCGGCGGCACGGTCGTCATGTGCGGCGGCCCCGACTGCGACGACATGAACGCCGACAAGTACCCGGGCGCGCCGGAGCTGTGCAACGGCATCGACGACAACTGCGATGGCGTCATCGACGAGGGCTGCTCCGCCACCCCGGACGACTGCGGCTCGGCGCAGCAGATCATGGTCGGCCCGTCGGGGACCGGGACGGTGACCGGCAGCCTCGGCGGCTTCGCCGACGACTACCAGGCCAACGCCATCTGTCGCCCCGCCAGCGGCGGGCGGGACGCGGTGTACTTCATCGACGTGCCCCGCGGCGCCCACGACGTGACCATCGACACCATCGGCTCGACCGCGGACACCGTCCTCGCGGTCGGCTTCAGCTGCGACGCGCGCGGCTTCCAGACGCTCTGCAACGACGACTACGACCGGCGCGTCGGCACCGACAGCCGGGTGTGGCTCCACCGCGTCGGGAGCTCGACCACCACGACGCGCGTCTACATCCTGGTCGACGGCTACGACTCGGGCGCGACCGGGAGCTACACGCTCAACGTGCGCGTCGAGGGCCCGGCGGTCGACGGCTGCTCCGCCCCTGGCGGCCCGTTCGACATCAGCGGCGGCGGCTCGCTGGTGGGCTTCCAGACCAACTTCGTGGGCAACCAGCGCGGGACCTGCACCCCCGGCGCCTTCAACGCGCCGGAGGCGGTCCTGCAGCTCACCGCGCCCTCGAGCGGCAGCGTGCGCTTCGAGGCCTACAGCGCCGACTTCACGCCCGACCTCTACCTCCGCCGCCGCGCCTGCGACGGCTCGGGGGCGAGCGAGCTCGACTGCGTCAACGGATCGAGCGTGGGCGGAGGCATCTCGGGCGCGACCCTGAGCGAGTCGGTCACCCCCGGAGAGCGCCTCTGGCTCTTCGTGGACGGGGGTCGGACCGGCTACGCGCTCTACTACGAGCCCTGAGGGCGATCGCGCCTGCGATCCTCGAAAATTCGCCTGAGAGCCCCGGGAGAGCCCCCATTTGGGGTGAAAATTGACGAATTCCCCTCGTCTGAGCCGAATTCCCGTTGCTTTCCCCGAATTGCTGCGCAGAATCGCGCCCCGATAGCGAGGGCGTCAGTCGGCGTCCGAAGCCAATCAGATCCGAAAGAACACGGACCCCAGAGAGGGCTCCGAGTCGACAAAAGGGAGACGCCATGGCGAGCAAGACGACGGCAGTCAAGGATGCGATGACCAAGACCCAGCTCTACAAGGAGATCGCGGAGAACACCGGGGTCGCGAAGAAGGACGTGCAGGCCGTGTTCGACGAGCTGTCGAACGTGATCGACCGTCACGTGCGCAAGCGCGGCGCGGGCACCTTCACCCTCCCGGGCCTCCTCAAGATCAAGACCGTGAAGAAGCCGGCCCAGAAGGCGCGCAAGGGCGTGCCGAACCCGTTCCGTCCGGGCGAGACCATGGACGTGGCGGCGAAGCCGGCGACCACCAAGGTCAAGGTCCAGCCCCTCAAGAAGCTCAAGGAGATGGCGCTCAAGTGAGCGACCCTCTCCGCTGATCTTTCAGCGGGCAAAAAGAAGAAGGGCACCCGCCGCGAGGCAGGTGCCCTTTCTTCGTTCCGTCGGGTGTGGGTCAGACCTCGAAGTCGCCCGCCTCGAGCAGCTCGTGGATGCGGTAGAGGAAGCCGTTGGCCTCGACGCCGTCGACCACGCGGTGATCGTAGCTGAGCGCCATGAACATCACCGGGTGGATGACCATCGCGTCCACGCCGTCCTGCTCGACGACGACGACGCGCTTCTTGATCTCGCCCATGCGCAGGATGCCGACGTTCGGCTGGCTGATGATCGCGCCGCCGACGAGGTTGCCCTTGCGGCCGGGGTTCGAGATCGTGAAGGTCTTCCCGCTCAGGTCGTCGGGCGTGAGCTTGCCGTCGCGGGCCTTCTCCGCCACCTCGCCGATCGCGCGGGCGAGGCCGCGCACGCTCAGCTCGTCGGCGTGCTTGATGACCGGCACCACGAGGCCGTCGTCGGTCTCGACGGCGATCCCGAGGTTGATCTCCTTCAGCAGCGCGGTGCTCTCGTCGAGGACCCGGGCGTTCATCGCGCGGTGCTCGCGCAGCGCCCGACAGGTCGCCGCGGCGACGAAGGCGAGGTGCGAGAGGTTGATGCCCTCGGCGCGGAGCGCCTTCTTGTGCTGCTCGCGGAGCTGGTTGGTCGCGTGGATGTCGGTCTCGGCGAAGGTGACCACGTGAGGCGAGGTCAGCTTCGAGTAGACCATGTGGTCGGCGATGATCCGGCGGCGCCGGCTCCACGGCACCACCTCGTCGCCGGGCCGCTCCTGGAACGGCGGGACGCGGAAGCTGCCGCTCTCGAACTTCATGCCGGTCTGGCCGCCCGAGGCGCGCGCGGGGGCCTGACGGGGCGCGGGGGGCACGTCGGCGCGCCGGGCGGGCTGCGCGGCCGGCTGCGCGGGGGCCTCGGCCTTCGTGCCTCCGCCCGCCGCCTTCATCACGTCCTCGCGGGTGATGCGGCCGTGCTCTCCGGTGCCCTGCACCGCGCCGAGATCCACGTCGTGCTCGCGGGCGAGCTTGCGCACCGACGGAGTCGCCGCGGGCGGCTCGGCCGGCTCCTTGGCCGGCTCGGCGGCGGGCTCGGGGGACGGAGCGGCCTGCGCCTCACCGCCGCCCGCGCTCGCCTCGGCGTTCGCGTCGATCGTGCAGAGCTCCGCCCCGACCGAGATCGTCTCGCCGGTCTGGGCGAGGATCTTCGTGACGACGCCGTCTTCGGGCGCCGGGATCTCGGTGTCCGTCTTGTCGGTCAGGATCGTGACGAGGGGCTGGTCGCGTGAGACCTTCTCGCCTTCCTTCACGAGCCAGTCGCCGATCTCTCCCTCGACGATGCTCTCGCCGAGCTGAGGCATGGTCACCGTGGTCGCCATCGCTAGAGTCCTCCAGAGCGGATGCGGATGTGAGGCGCGGTATCGCGCAAAAAGCCGTGGGGCTCAAGTACGGAACCTTCCGTGGCGCGAGGCGTCCCGCTTTGCAAGCGCATCAGTACGTCACAGAGTGAGGCAGCCCATGGCGAATCTGGAAGAAGAGGCCTTCAAGCGGGACCGTCGGTTCCTGTGGCGGCTGGTGCTGGTCCTGGTGGTCGGCGCCATGGCCGGCGTCTGGATGTTCGCCGAGCTGACCGGCGAGCGCGTGGCCGGCTGCGCCGCGGAGAGCTTCGGCGGGGTCACCGGCGCTCGCTGAACGGCCGCAAAGCGGTCGATCTGGGCCGGCGGCCGGGGTAGAGTCCCGCCGCACGCGCCCACGGCGCGCCCTTCGAACCGGAGCCGAGATGCTGAAGCAGCTGGACAAGGAAGACCGTCTTCGCCTGATGAAGTTCGTGTGCTCGTTCGCCTGGGCGGACCTCCAGATCGCCGAGAGCGAGGTGAAGATGGTCCAGAAGCTCGTGCGGAAGCTGAAGCTCGACGACGACGAGAAGAAGCAGGTCGAGCAGTGGCTCGAGCTGCCGCCGACCGCCGAAGAGCTCGACCCGACGCAGATCCCGCAGGAGCACCGCGCCCTCTTCCTCACCACGGTCCGCGAGATGATCGAGGTGGACGGCGACATCGCCGAGGAAGAGGTCGAGAACTTCGAGCTCCTCGAGCAGCTGCTCACCTGACCCCGCGAGCTGCGGTTGGGCTGGGACGCCGAGCTCGCGATCGCCGCCGGGCGCATCGATCTCCTGATCGAGGGCGTCCGGGAGGCGCGGGGCATCGCGGCGCGCAGGTTCGCGCGCGACGCCCTCGCGCGCGGCCTGATGAACGCGGACCCCGGCGCGGTCTCGGAGGCGGATCGCGCGGCGGCCCTGAGCCTGAAGGTCGATCCCTCGACCGTCGCCGCCGCCTCGGCGCCGCGGCTGCCGCACGCGGTGGCCGTGCCCCTGGTCGCGCGCGATCGCGGGGTCGGGTTCGTCCGACAGGTGCACGTCGCCTTCGACCCGGTCGGGCTCTGGGTGGACGAGGGCTGGCTCGACCCGACGGCCCGCCGCGCGCTCGGCGACGCCCTCGCCGCCGCCGCCCGGGTCGCCTCGCCGCCGCGCGAGCTCGAGCAGTACCGGCTGGTGGCCGCGCAGCCGGCCGCGCTCCGTCGCTCCCGGGTGGACGGCCCCTCCCTGGCGGCGGCCGCGCTCGCCTCGGCGGTCTCGCTCTGGACCGAGCGCCCGGTCCGCGACGACACCGTGGTCACCGGCGCGGTCCGGGGCGACGCGGTGCTGCCGGTGGGCGAGATGGGGGCCAAGGTCGAGGCGGCGGCGGCGCACGGGGCCACCCCGATCCTGGTGCCCGCGGGTGACGCCGCCGAGGCGCGCCGTCGCGCGGGCGAGGGCCTCGCGGTGGTCCCGATCGACGGGGTCGAGGCGCTCCTCGCCGAGGCGCTCGCGCCGGCCGAGGCGCGCGTCCACCCGGACCGGGCGATGGACGAGGCCCGGCGGGTCTTCTCGAGCGGGTGGCGCGGCTACCGCTGGCCCACCGTGCGCGAGACCCTGTCGCGCCTCGGCGGCACCCTGCCCGAGGGCCGGCTCGACCTGCGCGTGGAGGCCCTGACCCGGCTCGCCGCCGCGCACCGCCACCTCGGCGACCCGGCGGGCAGCCTGGATCTGTTGCGCGAGGCGGAGGCGATCGCGGGGTCCGAGGAGGGCCGCGCCGCGGTGCCCGACGCGCCGCTGACCTACCTCTTCCAGCACATGGCGATGACGCACCGGCAGCTCTGCCGCTTCGAGGAGGCGACCGAGAGCGCGGCCCGCAGCGTGGCGATCGCGCGGACGGCCCGGCTCCGCGGGGAGCTGATCAAGGCGCTCGGCTGCGCGGGCCTGGTCGCGATGTCGGAGGCGCGCACCGCGGACGCGATCGCGGCCTTCGGGGAGTCGCTCGAGGTGGCCGAGCGCCACGACCCCACCCGGAACGCCCGGACGCGCGCCTACCTGATCGAGGCCCACGCGGCCGCCGGCGACGAGGAGGGCGCGCGGACCCAGGCCGAGGCCGCGCTCGCCGCGCTGCGGGACGCGGGCGAGGACGGCGGCTCGCGCGAGAGCTGGGTGCGCACGAGCTGGGCCGGGGCGCTGCTCGCGCTCCGCCGCCCCGACGAGGCGATCGCCGCCCTCGACGTGCCCGCGGTCCGGGCCAGCCTCGAGGAGGAGCCCCTCCCCGGCCTGCTCGCCCGCCGCCACCTCGGGGTGGCCCTCGCGGAGGGGGCGCGCCCCGAGCACGGCTTCGAGATCCTCGCCGCGTCCCCGGTCGTGCACGGGCGCGCGCTCGAGCCGCATCTGTCCTTCCTCGCCCACCTGAACGTGTTGTTCGAGGCCCGGGCGCGCCTGGCCCGAGGCGCCTGGAGCCGGGACGTCGAGGGGCGGGCCGCCCGCGCGCTCACCCACGTCCCGCGGCACGGGCGGGTGGAGGCGTTCCTCGGCGCGGCGCTCGGAGAGGTCCGCGCACAGCTCGAGGCCGGGGCCCCCGATCTCGACCGGCTCGACGCGCTGCTCACTCGCTGCGCGCGCCTCGGTTGACTCCACCGCCTCCCGCGAAGAGGATGCCCCGCGCGTGGCCCTGCCCCCTGCCGAGCCCCTGTTCGCGCACCTCAGCGCGCTGAAGGAGGCCGAGGATCCGACGGATCCCCGGCACGCGGCGCGCTGGCGCGCGGTCTCCGAGTGGCTGGAGGCGGCGTTCCCGGGCGAGCGCGACGGGCTGGCCGACGCCCGCCAGGAGGCGCTCTTCAGCCTGGTGCGCCACGTGCCCCACATGCGGGCCGAGGCCCCGCTGCAGTGCGCCAAGTGGGTCGCGACCATCGTGCGGCGCAAGCGGGTCGACGCCCTGCGCGCCCGCAAGAACGATCCGCTGCTCGAGGGCATGAAGCACGAGCCGAGGACCCCGGGGCCGCCGCTCGTCGACCGGCTGGAGTCCGAGGACGCGCGGGTCCTGCCGCCGGGCGCGCTCGAGCAGCTGGTCGAGACCGCGCTCGAGCACGTGCATCGGGCGCTCGAGGACGAGATCAAGAGCGCGAGCCGGCGCAACCTGCGGCGGACCCAGGCGCAGGCGACCCTGCTGCGCGTGGTGTGCGGCTGGGACGCGGACGAGATCGCCGAGGTCCTCGAGGCGGGCGAGCCCATCGGCAAGGACCGCCTCTACAAGTGGGTCGAGCGGGGCCGGGCGCCGGCGCTCCTCGGCCTGGAGCGCTGGGCCGCCGCCGACGAGGAGGCGCGCGACGTGATCGCGGTGATCCGCGAGCTGGTCGAGGAGCGCCGCGCGGACGCCGGGAAGCCGCGCCCGGATCGGCGACGCGATCGCCCCGAGGAGCCCTCGTGAGGCACGAGATCACAGGTTTTTCGAAGGTTCGACGTCTCTTTTTCGCCGAAAGCGTCAGTAGGGTCGGATCCCCCCCGTCTCGGTGCGTGTGGCGGCCGGGCCCCGCGGCGATCGGTCGAGATCCGCGGGTCGGGATCCTCTCCCCCCCTCCGCCACCGATGGAGCCGAGCACGACCGACGCGAACAGCGCCCCCTCGGCGGGGCGGAGGGACGACGGGAGCAGACGATGACCGATGCGTTGATTCGAGGGTGGCGGGAGCGGGCCGAGCGCGCGGCGGGCTGGTCGTCCGGGGCGGACCCGGAGCCGGTGCTCGAGGCGCTGGCGATGACGGTGGCCCTGGAGCTCACCGGGGCGCTCACCGCGGTCCCGAGCGCGGAGCGGGACGCGCTGCGCAAGCTCGGGCAGCGGGCCCTCCTCAACGTGGGCGGCCGCGATCTCGACGAGGACGAGCTCGAGGCGCTGCGCCTCGCCGCGTCGATCGCGCGGGACGGGCTGCGCGCGCTCTCGGGGCGGCCCCTGCCCGACGAGCGCGAGCTCGGGGGCGAGGCGCGGGCGACCCTCCCGGTCGGCGACCTGCGCCGCCTGCTCGACGGCGCGCTCGACGGCTTCGCCGCGGGAGCGCTCGCGATGCGGGCCCGGCGATCGCCGGCGGCGGTGCGCGAGCTGCGGGCGATGCTCGGCCTCCACGCGCCCTCCTACGCCGAGACCGGGGCGCGCACGCTGTCGCTCGCGGCGGCGGAGGCGGCGCGGGTGCTCGACCCGGCCGAGGGTCACCCGATCGGCGCGCTCGACGCCGTCGGCGCCGAGGCGATCCTGTTCGAGGGCCCGGTCGACCCCGCGCACGAGCGGCGGATCGCCGTCTACGCCGAAGATCCGTCGCCGCTCCGGCTGGTGGCCGAGGGGCTCACCACCGAGGACGTGCGCGAGGGATACTGGATCGGCCGCGTCGCCGACGGCCTCGAGCGGCTCGAAGCGGTGCTGCACGTCGGAGAGGCCACGCACGCGTGGCCGCTCGATCTGAGCTTGGCGTCTCCGAGGGCGCCCGAGTAGTCTTCCGAGAGGGGTCCCAATGTCATCGCGTCTCGAACAATTGTGCCTCGACAAGGGGCTCCGTATGACCGAGCAGCGCCGGGTGATCGCCCGGGTGCTCTCCGACTCGACCGACCACCCGGACGTGGAGACGGTGTACCAGCGCGCGTCGGAGATAGACTCGGGGATCGGGCTCGCGACCGTCTACCGCACGCTGCGGCTCTTCGAGGAGGCGAACATCCTCGAGCGGCACGACTTCGGCGACGGGCGGGCGCGCTACGAGGAGGCCCCCGAGGAGCACCACGATCACCTGATCGACGTGCAGAGCGGCGACGTGGTCGAGTTCACCAACGAGGCCATCGAGAAGCTGCAGAAGAAGGTCGCCGAGGAGCTCGGCTACCGCCTGGTCGATCATCGCCTCGAGCTCTACGGCGTGAAGATCGACTCGAAGAAGAGCAAGAAGAAGAAGTAGGCCGGCCATGCGAGCCGCCGCGGCGCTGAGTGAACGGGTCACGCTCGAGGCGGCGCTGACGGAGGCGCTCGACTCGGTCAGCGCGGCGCTCGACGACGCCTCGGTCGTCTTCGTCTTCGTCTCGCCCCACACCGAAGGCGACCGCGGGGTGGTCACGCGCCGGGTCCGCGATCGCTTCGGGGCGGCCACGGTGATCGGCTGCAGCGGTGACGGGGTGATCGGCGCCGGGCTCGAGCGGGAGCGGGTCCCCGCGCTGGGCCTGCTCGCCATCGCCCTCCCCGAGGGCGCGCGGGTGACCCCGCTGCGGATCGAGCCGGGGGCGACCACCCTCGAGGCGGGAGCGTCGCCGCGGGGCGTGGTGCTGCTCGCCGACCCCTTCAGCTGCGACGTCGAGGCGATGCTCGGCGCGTTCGACGCAGCGCACCCCGCGGTGACCCTGGTGGGCGGCCTCGCGAGCGGCGGGCAGCAGCCGGACACGAACGCGCTCTTCATCGACGGAGCGGTCCACTCGGGCGGCGCGGTCGGGGTCGCGTTCGAGGGCGCGGTCGCGCTCGACGCGGTGGTGGCCCAGGGCTGCAAGCCGATCGGCGAGCCGATGATCGTGGTGCGCGCGGAGGGCCCGCGGATCCTGGAGCTCGACCGGGGCAAGCCGCTCGACGTCCTGCGCGACACCTACGAGGCGCTCGACGGCCCGGACCGGGAGCGCATGCAGCGCTCGCTCTTCTGCGGGGTGCAGATGCGCGAGGGCCAGCTCGAGTACCACCCCGGCGACTTCCTCATCCGCAACGTGGTCGGGGTCGAGAAGGACCGCGGCGCCCTGGTCGTCGCCTCCCACTTCGAGGGCTACCCGGTGGTGCAGCTGCACGTGCGCGACGAGGCCACCTCGGCCGAGGATCTGCACACCCACCTCGAGTCCTACCGCGACGCGCACGGCGACGCGGTGTGCGCGCTCCTCTTCTCGTGCCTGGGCCGGGGCGAGAACCTCTACGGCGAGCCCGACCACGACAGCCGGGTCTTCGCCCAGCACCTCGGCGCGCTCCCCCTCGCCGGCTTCTTCTGCAACGGCGAGATCGGCCCCGTCCAGGGCGCCACCCACCTCCACGGCTACACCAGCTCGTTCGGCCTCCTGCGGCCGGCCTGAGCCGGGTCAGAAGAAGGCGAAGGTCCGGACCTCGAGGCTCCGCCGGGGCGGGGCGTCCGGCGGCGCGAGCGGGTTCTCGAACGAGGCGTGCGGGGTCACCCCGACGCGGGCCGGGTCGCTGTCGTACACCACGAACACGATGGCCTCGTCGCGCCGGAGCTCGGGGAACCAGCGCCAGCGCTGCGCCGGGTGGTGAGCGAGCTGGTAGATCGAGCCGACGCGATCGGCGTGGCGCCGCTCGCAGAAGACGAGATCCTCGCGGCGGACTGAAGATGCGGCAAGTATTGCCGCAGCTTCCACGCGCGTGAGCGCGTGAGATGGGGTGGGAGCCCGAGCCGGCTTCGCCGGTCGGGCGGGAGGGGGCGCATGCCCCCTCCGGAAACCGAGCCGGCCTCGCAGAGCGTCAGCGGGTCGCGCGCGATCGGCTCGTGGGTGGGGCGCCAGACCTGCACGATCGCGAAGCGGCGCGGGAGGAGCGCCTCGGCTTCGTCCGGGAGCGCGTGCCGGAGCCGATCCGGGCCCGACGTGTCGGTGTAGTCGTTGTGCGCGATGCGCACCGGCTCGCGCAGCTGCGCCGCCTCCCGCTCCGCGTCGTCGCCGCTCCGGCGGGTCCGGTCGAAGAGCTCGACCCGCGCGGCCCCGGTGACGCGCTTCACCAGCGCCTTCACCTCGGGCGCGTAGACCGCGTCGAGCTCGGCCTCGTCGGCGAAGTCGCGCACCGCGGTCGGGCAGGCGACCCGCGCGAAGCCCTCTCGCGCCAGCGTCGCGCCCTCGCAGGGCCGGATCTCCACCTCGTGCGCCTCGAGCTCGCCTTCGTAGCTGCGCAGCCGTCCCCCGGGGCCGTGGGTCGCGACCACCCGGATCCCTTCGCCCGGGACCGCGAACTGGAGCGTGGCCCGGACGACGCTCACCGCTCGTCCCCGGCGAGGATGCGGCGGTAACTGTCGTAGCGCGCCGGGTCGATCTCGCCGCGCTCCAGCGCCTCGCGCACCGCGCAGCCGGGCTCGTGCACGTGGGCGCAGTCGGGGAAGCGGCAGGCGCCGAGGAACGGGCGCATCTCCGGGAAACACGCGGGCAGCTCGCGCGCCGGCAGCTCGAAGGAGGCGAGCTCGCGGATGCCGGGCGTGTCGGCGACCCAGCCGCCGCCCTCGAGCGGGTGCAGCTCGGCCACCCGGGTCGTGTGCCGGCCCTTGTCGAGGGTGTCGCTGATCGCGCCGATGGCCTTTCCGAGCCCGGGCTCGAGCGCGTTCAGCAGGCTGCTCTTGCCGACGCCCGAGGGCCCGACGAAGGCGCTGACCCCGCCGCGCAGGCGCTCGCGGAGCGGCTCGATCCCCTCGCCGGTCAGCGCGCTCGTGTAGGTCACCGGGTAGCCGAGGGCGGCGTACGGGGCGAACACCTCCTCGGCGCGGTCGCGCTCCACCTGATCGATCTTGTTCGCGACGATGACCGCGTCGAGCCCGTCGAGCTCGGCGACCACCAGGAACCGGTCGAGCAGCCGGGGGTTCGGCGGCGGGCTGGCGCACGCGAAGACGAGCGCGAGCCAGTCGAGGTTCGCCACCATCACGTGCTCTTTGTAGCGCCCCCGGCCGCCGGGCTGACGGCGCGCGAAGCGGTTGTCCCGCTCCTCCACCGCCTCGATCACGCCCTCCCCCTCCGCGTCCGGCAGGAGCGTGACCTGGACGCGGTCGCCGATGACGACGAGGTCGGTGCGCGCCTTCTTCTCTTTCTTGAGGCGACCGCGGAGCGAGCAGTGGATCACCCCCTGCTCGGTGAGCACCCAGTGCTGCCCGCTCTGACTCCTGAGCACTCGACCGGAGAGCCACGTCATGCGCGCGGTCGGAGATGCCACGGATTCCGCCCCGCGTCACGCGTCCCGGACGCCCCTCCTTCGGCTCGGACTTCTGCGGGGAGGGGTCCGGGTCTACCCTGAGCGCATGGACCTCGATCGCATGCTGTCCATGTGTCGGCGCGATCAGTGGAGCGTCGACGACCTCGACTGGGACGTGACGCCGCGTCCGCTGCCGCGGGAGCACGAGGTCGCCGTCTGCCAGTACTTCACCGACATGAGCGGCATCGAGCTGCTCGCGGGCGAGCTCTTCGCGGTGCAGCGCGCGCAGACCGACGACCCGGTGCTGAAGGAGATCTTCACCACCTTCATCGAGGACGAGCGGCGCCACTCGGAGGTCGCCCGGCGCCTGGCCGCGCACTACGACGTGCACGGCTACCAGACGTACCGGCTCAACCCGCACCTCGAGCGCTTTCGCGCGCCCTTCGTCGAGGCGGTGCATCACCTGCCGCCCGACATCGCGAGCGCCTACATCACCACCGGCGAGCTGCTGCTCGACGTGGCGCTGCTGCGCTCGCTCGACGACTTCGTCGACGACGAGATGAGCCACCGCGCGATGCGCCTCATCAACCGCGACGAGTCGCGCCACATCGCCGTCGACTACCACATGGTCGAGTTCTACGCGTCGGAGGGCTACGACGCGTGGCTGGAGTCCCGGCCGGACCGGCCCCTCCGGGAGCGCGCCCGCTCCCTCTTCGTGCTCGCGGTGATGCTCTGGCACGCCGGGCCGTTCTTCCGTGACGTCTTCTTCGCGCCGATGGATCTGACCGACCCCGGCGGCCGCCGCCTCTTCGAGGCCTTCAAGCGCATCCAGCTGCTCGGGGAGCGGCCGGGGGTGGGCGACCGCCCGTTCGCCAAGTTCATCCGGACCCTGCAGGCGGCGTTCAACGATCCCATCGTGGGCGCGATCTTCGGGCCGCTGCTGCAGCGCGTGATCGGCCTCGACCCGCGGGTCATCAACCGGCTGTACACCGAGGAGGACGTGCGCCGGTACAGCGCGATGAGCTTCGACGAGATGGCCCAGGAGGCGCTCGCGGTGAAGTACCAGTAGGCGCGCGGAGCTGCTATCCCGTCGGCATGGGCTTCGACTACGCGTTCTTCGCGCTGCTGTTCGCCGTCGCCACCACCCTCGCGCCCGCCGACGCGCGCGAGGTGACCCTGGTCAACTCGGCCCACCCCGACCAGAGCCTCGTCTGGGTCCGCGGAGACGACGCCCGCTGGGCGCTGACCGTGAACGGGCGCGAGGTCGGCCACTTCCGCCGCGACGGATCCACCGTCGTGCACGAGACGGGGCAGGGCGAGCCCGACCGCTTCCCGATCGCGTCCCTGCTCGACCCCGCAGCGCTCCGCCCGGACGCGCGGCGCGTCCCGGCTCGAGGCGACTTCGCGCCGGCCGTGATCTCGATCGAGCGCGAGGTGGGGGTGACGCGCCTGAGCGACGCGAGCCGCGCGCTGCTCTACGTGCCGCTCCTGCTCCAGTCGCGCTGATCCGGCGACGCCGATCAGGCGACCAGGGCGATCTGGGGCTCGGCCTCGGGGCGACCTAGCAAGAAACCTTGCACCATGTCGCAGCCGACGCTCTTCAGGAACCGGAGCTGCGCCTCGGTCTCGACGCCTTCGGCGAGCACCTCCATGCCCATCCGGTGGCCGAGCGCGATCACCGCCTCGGCGATGGTCCCCTCCGCGTCGCCCTCGAGGGTCTGGACGAACACGCGGTCGATCTTCAGGCGGCTGACCGCGAAGCGCTGCAGGTAGGCGAGCGAGGAGTAGCCGGTGCCGAAGTCGTCGATCGCGATCGGCACGCCCTCGCGCTTCAGCGCCTCGAGGGTGACGTTGGTGCGCTCGGTGTCGCGCATGAGGATGCTCTCGGTGATCTCGAGCTCGAGCGCGGAGGGCTCGATGCCGTGCTCGTCGAGCGCGCGGCGGACGCTCCCCACCAGGTCGTCGCGCTCGAAGTCCTGACCGCTGACGTTGACCGCCATGCGCACGTGGCCCGGCAGCCCGCGGCGGCGCCACTCGGCGAGCTGGCGACACGACTCGCGCAGCACCCAGCGGCCGACCTGCGTCACCAGGCCCATGTCCTCGAGCAGCGGGATGAAGGTGCCGGGGGAGACCCGGGTCCCGTCGAGGCGCGTCCAGCGCAGGAGCGCCTCGTAGCCGCAGAGCTCGGGCCCGGGGAGCGCGAACTGCGGCTGATAGACGAGCGAGAAGCGCTCCTCCGCCACCGCGTCCCGCAGCTCGTTCTCGAGCGCGATGCGCGCCACCCCGGGGCGCTCGCTCCTCTGCCGCGGGCGCGCGAGGCGGTTCCGGCCGCTCCGCTTGGCGTCGTACATCGCCATGTCGGCCTGCCGCAGCAGGTCGTCGAGGGTCGCCTGCTCGCCCGCCTCCTTCACGACCACGCCGACGCTGCAGGTCACGCGCACCGTCGCCTGGGGCAGCTCGAAGGGCGCGCGGAGCGCGTCGAGCAGCCGCTCGGCCACGATCGACGCCTCGTCCGGCTGGTCGAGCTGCCGCAGGACGATGGCGAACTCGTCGCCGCCGAGGCGCGCCGCGGTGTCGTCGTCGCGGATGCTGGCCCGGAGCCGATCGGCCACCTTCTGGAGCAGCGCGTCGCCGGCCTCGTGCCCGAGCGAGTCGTTGACCGTCTTGAAGCGGTCGAGATCGACGTAGAGCAGGGCGGTCGCGTGCCCGCTCACGGCGGCCGCGGTCTGGGCGCGCCGCACCGCCTCGCGCAGCGTCAGCCGGTTGGCCAACCCGGTGAGCTGGTCGTAGTGCGCCAGCGACGTGAGGCGGCGCGTGTAGTGCGAGCGCTCCACCCCGAGGACCAGCGCGCGGCCGAGGCGGGGCTCGTCCTTGCCCTTGACCAGGAAGTCGTGGGCGCCGGCGCGGATCGCCTGACGCGCGGTCGTGTCGTCGTCCATGCCGCTGAAGACGATCAGCGGCACCTGGGGCGCGACCTGCCGGAGCCGGACCACCGCGTCGAGCCCGCGGGCGTCCGGGAGCGAGAGATCGACCAGCATCGCGTCGAAGCTCGCGGAGCCGGCGACGAGCCGGGCCTCCTGCAGGCGGTGCACGACCTGGCTGCGCCAGCCGCACCGACGGAGCCGGGTCACGAGCAGGGCCGCGTCGTCGGGGTCGTCTTCGACCACCAGCGCCAGCGGGTCGACGCCGCGGCTCGCGCTCGTCTCGGCCCGGCGGCGGGTGGTGAGCTCCACCGCCCGGCGGATCACCGAGAGCAGCTCGTCGTCGTCCCAGGGCTTGGCGACGATGCCGACCGTCGACAGCTCGGCCGGCGGGCTGCGATCGAGATCGAGGTTGGGCACCCCGGTGACGACCACGAACGACACGTCCGGCTGCACGCCGGCGACGTGCTCGATCATCTCCGCGCCGCTCATCACCGGCATGCGCAGGTCAGTCACCACCGTCGAGAAGAGCCGACGCTGGCTGAGCTTGATCGCCTCGATCGGCGAGTTGGTCACCACGACCTCGAAGCCCTCGCGGCGGAACCGGCGGGCGAACGCGCGCCCGAGCGCCTCGTCGTCGTCGACGAAGAGGATGGACGGCTGCTCGGTCGCGCCCTCCACGCCCTGGGCGGTGAGGTTCTGGTCGGAGCGTCGTCGCCTCCGCGGGCGTCTGCCGGGCTCTCGCATCTCCCCCGACTACGGACGATGGCCGCGTGACTTTAGCTGGCGCTGGCGAGATGGAAGCGCACGGCCGTGCCCTGACCGGGCGCACTCTCGATCCACAGCTCGGCGTCGTGCAGGTGCGCGATCTTGGTGGCGAAGGCGAGCCCGACCCCGAGGCCCGGGTAGCGTCCCCGGGGGTGGAGCTGCGCGAAGATCTCTCGCGCGCGCTCGGCGTGCTGAGGGTCGAAGCCGATGCCCTCGTCCCGCACCTCGATCACCCAGCGCTCCCCCTCGCGGCGCGCCTCGACCCGCACGTTGGGGGGCCGCTCCGGGTCGCGGAAGCGGAGGGAGTTCTCGAGGAGCGCGTCGATCAGCTGACGCACGAGCGCGGGATCGGCCTCGACGCGGGGGAGCTCGCCGCGGGAGACGTCGGCGCGCGCGGCGCGCTCGGCGATCAGCTCGTCCACCAGCGATCCGAGCTCGACCGGCTGGAGCTCCGCCGGGCCGAGCCTCAGGTAGGAGACGAGCGCGTCGATCATCTCGTGCATGCGATCGGCGCCTTCGATGACCCGCCGCATGTAGTCCAGCTGGGTCTCGTCGAGCTTGCCGTCGAGCTCCTCCTGGAGCAGCTCGCCGAAGCCGGCGATGGCCCGGAGCGGCGACCTCAGATCGTGGGAGATCACCTGCGCCAGCAGGGACAGCTCCGCCTCGCGCTCGGCGAGGGCCTCGCGCAGCTGTCGACGCTCGGCGTCGCCCGAGAGGGTGCCCGAGGAGGTCACGCTGGCCGGGGCCTCGCCCCCGAGATCTCGGTCCGGGAAGAGCTCGTAGACATTCGACATCCCGCTCGGGGCATACGGCGACACCCCTCTCGACTTGAGCGCGGCGGCGTGGGGAACATCTCCGAAATGAACCGACCGGCTCCCGCGTAGGGACCGGGCGAAGGAGCTCTCCGCCTCGTGACCCAGCGTTCCCCGCTCACCGTCGTCGCCCTCACGTTGCTCACCTTCGGCGTGTACGCCTACTGGTGGCTCTATCGTACCACCCGCGAGCTGCGCGAGGAGACGGACCGGGAGGAGCTGCGGCCGGCCGTGGACGTGCTGCTGGCGGTGGTGACCGTGGGCCTCTGGGGCATCTGGGCCGGCTACCGGAACGCCAAGATCGTGCACGAGGAGATGGAGGTGCGCGGCGAGAAGCACCTGGACCGCTCGGTGGCGGTCGGGGTCATCGCCGGCCTCGGGCTCTTCACCGGCTGGGCCTGGGTGGTGGCGATGGCCATCCTCCAGGAGGACCTGAACCGCCTCGCCGAGACCGACCTCGCCTTCGCCCCCGCCGTCCCCTACGAGACGTCCGCCTACGAGCCGGTGCGGGCCCGGGTCGCCATCCCGCGGGAGGAGGAGCCCGAGACGGTCGAGGTCCCCGCGGCCACCCCCGGCGCCGAGGTCTTCACCTCGAACGCGCCCGCCCCCGTCGTGTATTGAGCTTTTTGGAGGGTTTGGTGCAAACCCTCCCCCCATTGGGCAAAGCGCCAATGGGGCCCCCCTCCCGACTCCGCCGGCGCGTCGCTCTTCGCGCTCGCGCCGCGACCCCAGCGACGGGGCGCTGGGGGCCCTGCGGCTCGCGCTCGCGCTGCGCGCTCGCTGGCCGCCCGCTGCCGCGGGATCGAAC
>JAYZQJ010000269.1:0-13997 GCA_036149055.1 Myxococcota bacterium
GGTGTCGCTGCGCGACACGGGGACTGGGGCATGGGGCAGCGGGCTGGAGGATCGCCACCGGGACCCGGCCCG
Organism: Myxococcota bacterium; assembly: GCA_036149055.1. Classification (GTDB taxonomy): domain Bacteria; phylum Myxococcota_A; class Polyangia; order Polyangiales; family Sandaracinaceae; genus JAVJQK01. The sequence goes on from JAYZQJ010000269.1 coordinate 73, forward strand.
CGCCCGCCACGGCCGCCGCCGCCGCCCGGTCATCACTCGCGGGAAGCGAGGAAGGTCGGAATCTCGGAGACGAGGACGGGCAGGGAGAGGGGAGGCGGGAGGCGAGGAGGAGGTGTCGCTGCGCGACACGGGGGCTGGGGCATGGGGCAGCGGGCTGGAGGATCGCCGCCGGCACCCGGCCCGCGCCCGCCACGGCCACCGCCGCCGCCGCCGCCGCGCGATGATCTGATTCCTCCACGCCTCCCACCTCCCCTCTCCCTTCGTGGGGCGAGACCTGGGGCGCGGCCTGGGTGCTGGGCGGGCGGGGACCCGGCGGCGAGCGCGCTCGACCCGCCCCCTGCTGGCCGCGGAGCGGCTTCTTCCTCCCTTCCATCCTTCCTCGCTTCCCGCGAGTGGGCCGGAGGAGACGGGCGCGCAGCTGACCGGGACCCGGCCCGCGCCCGCCACGGCCGCCGCCGCCGCCGCCGCGCGATGACCTGATTCCTCCCCGCCTCCCACCTCCCCTCTCCCTTCTTGGGGCGAGACCTGGGGCGCGGCCGGGGTGCTGGGCGGGCGGGGACCCGGCGGCGAGCGCGCTCGACCCGCCCCCTGCTGGCCGCGGAGCGGCTTCTTCCCCTTCCGCCCTTCCTCGCTTCCTGCGAGTGGGCAGGGGTCACCGGAGGGCGGCGAGGACCCTGGCGTGCACCGCCGGGTCGAAGAGCATGGCGTTGTGCCCGAGCCCGTCGAACCACTCCACCTCGGCGTCCTCGAGGGCGGCCGCGCTGGAGGGCGGCGTCACCATCAGGTCGGCGGCCGCGACGAGCGCGGTGTGCGAGACGGCGGTGGCCCGGTGCCGGCCGGCGGCGAGGCGACGCACGATGGCGCCCTGGGGCTCGAGGGCCGCGCGGAGCGGGCCGGGGGCGATGCGAGCGCTGCGGGTGCCGGCGTGGGGGGTCGCGAGGGTGACGACCCGGCGGGTGCGCGCGGCGCCTCCCATCTCCTGGACCCACCAGCGCGCGACGAGGCCGCCGAGGGAGTGGCCGATCAGATCGAGCTCCGCGTCGCCGTGCCGGGCGAGCTGCGCGTCGAGCGCGTCGAGCACCCGAGAGAAGGGCCACGAGGAGCGGTAGCTGAAGTCCAGGGTCGGCAGCTCGAGCTCGGCCTCCACCGCGCGGCGCAGCGGATCGAAGACCGCGCCGCCGGCCCCGTAGCCATGCACGAAGGCCACCACGCGGGGGGCGTCGGGCTCGGGCCGCGGGCGGCGGCGGGCGAGGACCATGAGGGTGCCCTGGCGCGCCACCGCGCTCGCCTCGCGACCCAGGACTCTCAGCCTCTCACGCAAACCGCGGCACCCACTGCTCCGCCTGGTACCAGCGCAACACCTGACGCCAGCCCTCGGCGAACCGAGGATAGCGCGGGAGCCAGCCGAGCGCGCGCAGCTTGGAGGTGTCGAGGATCAGGTCGTCGTAGAGCAGCGTGAGCGCCTCGCGGTCGAGCCGGACCCGCAGCGCGGGCTTGAGGCCGTGGCGGAGCACCACGAGCTTCCACATGCCGAGCGCGACCGAGTCGGCCGCGTGGTAGGCGCCGGGCTGCACGAAGATCTTCGCGATCCGGTCGAGCACCGAGCGCGGCAGGCTGCCCGCGCCGACGGTGGGCAGGCCGTAGGCCCTCACCGTCTCGGTGATGCGGTCGCCGAGGGTCAACGCGTCCTCGTCGGCCACGTTGTAGATCTCGTCCTTGGTGTCCTCGCGGCCGAGCACGAAGACCGCCGCCCGCGCGACGTCCTCGGCGTGCGCCATCGTCGCGGTGGGGCCGCCCGACGGCTGCGGCAGGATCGGGGTGACCAGCCGGAGCGTCGGGCCCACCGACAGCATCGCGGCCGCGAAGTGACGCCCGCGCCGGCCGTAGAGCGGGGCCGCGCGCAGGATGGTCCAGGCGGGGCCCTCGCCCTTGCGCGCCCGGAGCACCTCCTCGGCGCCGAGCTTGCTGCGGCCGTAGGGCCCGCGCGGCGCGATCTCGCTGGTCTCGGTCAGCGGCTGCGGCGCGCCCTGCGCGTAGAGCATGGCCGTCGAGATCTGCACGAAGCGCTGCACCTTCTCGGCGGTGGCCGCCTCGAAGAGCCGCGCGACCACCTCGGTGTTCACCTCGCGGAGCGCCTCCTCGGGCGCGCCCACGTCGAGGAGGGCGGCGGTGTGGATGATCGCGTCGCAGCCCTTCACGACCCGCGCGACCACCTCGGGATCCCGCAGGTCCCCGGGCCGCACCTCGCCGCGCACCGGCTGCTGCACGCCCTTGGCGGTCAGGTCGCTCGCGATCACCCGCCAGCCGGCGGCCTCCGCGAGCGCGATGGCGTAGTGCCCCACCGTGCCGGCGGCGCCGGTGATGAGCACCGTGCTCCCTCGCTCCAGCGTCACGCGTCACCTCCGACGAGCTCGGCGAGGCGCCGGCCGGGATCCTCCGCCCGCATCAGGCCCGTCCCCATCAACACCGCGTCCGCTCCGGTCTCCGCGACCGCCAGAAGCTCCGCCTTCGTCGACACTCCGCTCATGTACACCGAGACGCGGTCGTCGGGCACTTTTTGAATCGCGCCCGCGGCCGCGGCCGGGTCCACCCGGAAGGTGGAGAGATCGCGGGCGTTCACCCCGACCACGCGGGCCCGGGTGGCGAGCGCCCGATCCACCTCGGCCTCGTCGGCCGCCTCGACCACCGGCTCGAGGCCCCGCGCGAGGCAGCCGTCGACCAGATCGCCGAGGGCCGCGTCGTCGAGGGCCCGGACGAGCAGGAGCACCATCGCCGCCCCCGAGGCCCGGGCGAGGTCGAGCTGGATGGGGTCGAGCACGAACTCCTTGAAGAGCGTCGGCGCGGAGACGGCCGCCGCGACCCGGCGGAGCTCGAGGACCGAGCCGCCGAAGCCTCTCCGATCGCAGAGCACGCTGACCGCGGCCGCGCCGGCGTCGACGTAGCCGCGCGCGATGCGCACCCCGTCGCCGGCCGCGCGCGGGCGGATCGCGCCGGCGCTCGGGCTGCGGAACTTCACCTCCGCGATCACCCGGGGCAGCGGGCCCACGCGTCGCAGCGCCTCCAGGGCCGACGGCGGGATCGCCTGGACCGACGCCGGGTCGAAGAGCCCGAGGTGGGCGCGGCGCCGCGCGTTCTCGCGGGCCTTGCGCGCGAGGATCGGCGCGAGGAGGTCGCTCATCCAGCCGCCCAGCGCCCGAGGAGATCGCGGGCGCCGCCGCCGTCCAGCGCCGCCTCGACGCGCTCTCGCGCCGCGCGGGCGTCCGTCTCGGCGCCGGCGGCCAGCAGGGCAGCCGCGGCGTTGATCACCACCGCGACCCGCGGGGCTCCGGCCTCGCCGTCGAGCACCGCGCGGATGATGCGGGCGTTGGCGGCGGAGTCGCCACCCACGAGGCCGTCGAAGGAGACCGGCTCGAGCCCGAAGTCGGCCGGCTCCACCGTGCGCTCCTCGATCGCGCCGTCGGCCAGCACCGCGACCTGGGTGGGGCCGCAGGGGGAGACCTCGTCGAGCCCGCCCTCGCCGTGCACCACCCACGCGCCCTGCACCCCGAGCGCCCGCAGCACCTCGGCGATCTGGCGCAGCCGCTTCGGGTCGTACACGCCGAGCAGCTGGTGGGTGGCCGACGCCGGGTTGGCGAGCGGGCCGAGCAGGTTGAAGAAGGTCCGCAGGCCCAGCTCCTTGCGCACCGGCGCCGCGTGACGGAGCGCCCCGTGGAAGGCGGGGGCGAAGAGAAAGGCGATGCCCAGGCGGCCCAGGCACGCCGCCGCCCCCTCGGGCGACTCGTCCAGCTTCACGCCGAGCGCCTCGAGCACGTCGGCGCTGCCGGACTTGCTGCTGACCGCGCGGTTGCCGTGCTTGGCGACGTCGACGCCGCACGCCGCCACCACGATGGCCGCGGTGGTGCTGATGTTGAAGGTGCCGCTCCGGTCGCCGCCGGTCCCGCAGGTGTCGAGGAGCGGCCCGTCGACCGAGAGCGCGATCGGCACCGCGCGCCGGCGCAGCACCCTGGCCGCCGCCGACAGCTCCTCCGCCGTCTCGCCGCGCATCCGGAGCGCGATGGCCAGCGCCGCGATCTGCGCCGGGGACGCGTCGCCGGCGAGGATCGTCTCCATGGCGCCCTCCATCGCGGCGCCGCTCAGCCCCTCGCCCGAGACCGCGGTCCGGATCGCCTCCCGGATCACGCCGCGCTCCGGGATCCGCGGCCGCCTCGCTCGGGGAGGCGCGCGAGGAAGGCGTCGAGCAGGTCGTGGCCGCGCTCGGTCAGGAACGACTCGGGGTGGAACTGCACGCCTTCGACCTCGAGCGTCCGGTGCCGCAGGCCCATGATCTCGCCCTCGGCCGTCCAGGCGGTGACCTCGAGGCACTCGGGGAGCGTCTCGCGCTCGACGATGAGCGAGTGGTAGCGGGTCGCGGTCATCGGGCTCGGCAGCGCGGCGAAGACGCCCGCGCCCTCGTGCAGGATCGGCGACGTGCGCCCGTGCATGAGGCGCTCGGCCCGCACCACCCGGCCGCCGTAGGACTGGGCGATCGACTGGAGGCCGAGGCACACCCCGAAGAGCGGGATCTCGCCGGCGAGCGCGCCGATGACGTCGAGGGTGATGCCCGCGTCGTCCGGGGTGCCGGGGCCGGGCGAGAGCAGGATCCCCTCGGGCGAGAGCGCCCGGATCCCCTCCACGTCGATGGCGTCGTTGCGGAACACCCGGACGTCCGCGCCCAGCTCCGCGAGGTACTGGACGAGGTTGTATGTGAAGGAATCGTAATTGTCGACGACGAGGATCATGAAGAGGCTCTCCCCAACGGAGTAGAGGCTGGGCGCGGAGGCGTCAACGCGCTGGCGGCGCCTCCGGGGGCTCGCGCGTCCCGGTGGGCGCGAGGCGCTCCATCTCGGCGTCGACCTCCAGCAGCGCCCGGTCGGCGGCCGACTGCGCGCGCAGCGCCCCGAGCAGCGCGTCCGGATCGCGCGCGCCGTCCTCGAGCACCGCGCGGTAGTCCTGAAGCGCGGCGACCCGGTCGCGGTAGCCGCGCACCAGCCGCCGCCGGAGCCGCTGCCCTTCGCGGCTCCCGACCTCCGCCCGCTCGGCGCGCTCGACCTGACGGCGGGCGCCCGGGAGCACGCCGGTCCGGAGCAGGCGCGCGGCCTCGTAGGGCCGGTCCTCGGCCACCCGCTCCACCTCCTCGAGGGGCTGGACCGCGGGGTCGTCGATCATGAGCAGGCGCAGCACCTCGATGTCGGCGACCACGTCGACCGGGGTGGTCGCCTCCTCCTCCCCGCAGGCGAGGAGCAGCAGCGCGCTAAGGACCGCTCGTCGCATAACCGCGCTCCCGCAGGAACTTCTCGACCCGCAGGTTCACCAGCTCCGGGTACTCGACCGCGACGTAGTGCGTGCCGCCCGGCACGACGAGCAGCTCGGCGCCGCGCACGTCGCGGACCATCTGCTCGGCCGCCGCCCGGGGCGTGAACAGGTCGCGGTCGCCGGTGATGACCAGCACCGGGACGTCGAGGGTCTCGAGCACGTCGCGGGCGTCGTGCTCCCCGAGCCGCTCGAGGGTGTGGAGGTAGAGGTCCATGTCCAGGTCGGCGAACGAGCCCGCGAGCTGGTGGAAGACCTCCTCGTCGAGGGTCTGCCCGGCCAGCCCGACCCGCTTCGCCCAGGTGACCGTCTCCGGCATGCGCGCGAAGCGAGCGGTGGCCGCCTGGGTGAGGCCGGGGAGCGCGCGCAGCACCGAGAGCGCCGGCGGGATCAGCGCGCCCACCCGCGCCGAGCGGAAGGCGGTGGTCCAGGGCGCGCCGGCGACCCCGTTGACGAGCACCAGCGACCGGACCCGGTCGGGCGCGCGCCGAAAGATCTCGAGGGCGACCTGCACGCCCATCGACCAGCCGAAGATCGCCGTCGACTCGACGCCGGCCGCGTCCATCACCCGGAGCGCGTCCTCGGCGTGGTCCTCGACGTCGACCGCGTCCGCGTCGCCCGGCCGCCCCGAGCGGTAGAGGCCGCGATAGTCCCAGGACAGGAACCGGTAGCGGTCCCGGAAGTACTCGAGCTGGTGGGTCCAGGCCCGCCAGCTGCCGCCGAGCCCGTTGGCGAGCAGCACGGGCAGACCCTCACCCACTTCGTGGTAGGCCAGCTCCGTGTCGTCGAACGAGGAGACCCGGTGCTCTTCGACCTCGAGGCGCTTCATGGGGAGCGGGAAGGTAGCAGACCGCGGCCCTCGCGGGGGGCTCCGCTGAGGCTGGATCGTTCGCGCTTTCGAGGAGATCGTGATACGCGTCCGAGGCTTGACACTCCGAGTGGCGCGCGGATACGTTCCGGCGTCCAAAAACGTCCACCATCCCAGCTCGGACGAGCCTTCGACGCGGTCCGCTGCGCTACCCCGAGGGGTGGTCGGTGGGGCCCGCACGGAGGGGGGCGAGGCCAGTCCGGTGGGGATGACCACGAGCGAGTCCTCTCGCTCCAGAGAAGAATGAGGCCGAGGCCCCACACATGGCAGACAAGCCCAAGAAGAAGAGGGATCTGAGAGCCCGCCTCGGGCGCACCATCACCCCCAAGACCGGGGGCGGCGCTCCGGCCCCGGGTGGCGCTGGCGGTGGAGCGGTCCCCCCGCCCAACCTCGGCGGAGCGCCCAGCGAAGCCCCGGCGGGCGCCACCCCGGCGCCCAAGGGTGTGACCCCGCCGCCCGGCGTGGGTGGAGGCGTCGCCGCCCCCCCCGCGGGCATCGGTGGGGGTCTCCCCGGCGGTGACGTCGCGCCCCCTCCCTTCGCGCAGCCGCAGCCCTCGCAGCCCGCGCCCGCGCAGCCGGCCGACCCGTTCTCGGCCGGGGGCGGCGCCGCGGCGGCCCCGCAGCAGCAGGTCGTCAAGCTCGAGTTCGACGACAAGCTCGTCACCGACCAGGAGGTCGGCAAGGGCAAGCGGATGGCGGTCTTCATCGTCGCCGCGGTCTGCCTCGCGGTCGGCATGGGCGTCGGCTTCTTCGGCGGCTCGACCTTCGAGAACAACAAGATCTTCGACAAGACGGTCGCGGACGCCCAGGACGTCTACGCCTCGGTCGACGACGCGGCCAGCACGGTCACCGCCGCCCAGGGCCACATCGACGCGCTCGTCGAGGCCGCGGCCGGCAACCAGGCCGAGGGCACGCCCCCCGCGGTGAACTACGAGGCCATCGAGGCGCTCCGCGCGCTCGAGAAGCCGTTCGAGCTCGGCGCGTTCACCGGCAAGAACTACAACGCGCTCCAGTCGAACACGGTCAACGACCTGTTCCAGTACGCGCTGAACATCGACGAGCTCTGGCGCGAGTTCCGCAGCCTGGCGGCGCAGACCCTCCCCGAGGCGCGCCGCGAGGAGCTGAACGAGACCGCCGCGGCCACCGCCGAGCAGTCGCAGACCCAGTACGGCGCGGTCCTCTCGCGGGCCGAGGACGGCCGCCTCTTCGGCAGCCTCGTCTTCCTGTCCGAGGGCACCGACGGCAACGTCATGGCGCGCGCCACCCGCGGCGGTCAGGGCCGCGAGTTCTCGCTCTTCAACGGCGGCGATCAGGAGATCACCGACAGCCCCGAGTTCGTGATGCTCGTCAACGGCCAGACCAGCCGCGGCGTGCTCGCCGAGCAGACCGGCGCCTTCGGCCTCTACCTGATGAAGATCCGCGACCTCAAGCTGAAGATCGACTCCACCGTCGAGATCCAGGGCCGGCTCCTGCAGGCCATCAGCGCGGCGCTCACCGAGGCCGGCGCGAGCGTTCGGCGCACCGAGTAGCCCACCAGCCCGCGGTTCCGCGGAACGCGAAGACGGCCTCCCGGGAGCAATCCTTGGAGGCCGTCGTGCTTTGGTGGTAGCGTTCGGGCGGAGAGGAGCCGCGTGGCGCGTTTTCGGCTTCGATACCAGAGCACCGATCTCGAGATGCCGGCGGGCGACTTCGTGGTCGGCCGCTCATCGAGCTGCCACCTCGCCCTCGACGACGCGCTCGTCTCTCGGCGTCACGCCGTGTTCCACGTCGGCGCCGACTCGGTGAAGGTCGAGGACCTCGGCAGCCGCAACGGCGTCCAGGTCAACGGCGAGACCATCAGCGGCCAGCGCGCGCTCTCCCACCTCGACCGCGTGGTGATCGGCGCGCAGGAGCTGCTGCTCGTGCAGGTGCAGGGCGAGGAGCCGCGCGACCGCGGCAGCCGCCCCACCCTCGCCGGCATGACGCTCGACCTCCCGGTGCTCAACCCGGCGGCGCTCCCCGACGAGCCCACCGTGAACCGCTCGGAGTCGGTGCTCGACCGCATCGCCGACAAGGCGCTCGCCCTCGGCCGCTTCGAGGAGGCCGAGCGCATGCTCGGCAAGAAGCTCACCGCGATGCTCGACGAGGCGAGGGCCGGCAAGCTGCCCTCCGATCAGCGCCTCTTCGCGGCCACCAGCTACGCCCTCAGGCTCGCCGAGGGCACCAAGAAGGCGGCCTGGCTCGACTGGGTGTTCCAGATCCACGACGCCTCCGACAAGCTCCTCGACGCCGACGCCATCGGTCGCCTGCACGACCTCGTGCGCCGCATCCGTTACCCGGGCGGCAAGCACTTCAAAGGCTACATGGCGAACCTGCGCGGCCGCGCCGAGAGCCTGTCCCCCAGCCAGCGGTTCCTGCTCCAGCGGCTGGAGGGGATCGAGCGCGTCGTGGGCGCCTGAGCGCTAGCCGAGCATCTGCTCGAGCCGCGCCAGCCGCGCGAGGTCCGGGCTCGGCGCCGGCGGCGGGTTCGTCTTGTACCAGCCCACGTAGCTGTCGAGCACGACCGGCACGTCGGGGAGCGAGCCGAGGTCGATCTCGGCGAGGCGATCGATCACCTCGTCCGAGAGCATCTTGCCCTGGCGTCGGTGCAGGGTGAGCGCCCAGGCCACCCACTCGCTCCCGCCGACGAGGCGCGCGAGCCGCACCGCGAAGGTGGAGATCATCGAGATGTGCTCGGTGTCGAGGCGCTCGCCGGCGGAGAGCCGATCGTCGACCTCCTTGGCGGCGCGGCGCATCAGCCGGTCCGCCTCGGCGGCGCGGCCGGTGGAGAGCGCGCGCTCGATGACCTCGCCCAGGAGCTGGAACGTCCAGTTCCGGCGGGGCTCGACCATCATGCCGCTGACCGTGTCCTCCTCCTCGAGCGCCGGGGCCCCGCAGTGCGGGCAGCTCGGGCTGCCCTCGGGGTACGGCGTGCCGCAGGAGTGACAGACCCGCATGTAGCCCGTCGGGCGCGCCGGGCGATCCTTGCGCCGCACCACGCTGAACAGGAGCTCCTGCGTGCCGAGTCGGATCCGGTCGCCGTCGGTGAGCGCGTGCTCGCCGTCGATGGATCGGCCGTTGACCCGGACGCCGTTCCGGCTCCCGAGGTCGACGATGCTCGCCTCCTGCTCGCGGATCGAGATCTTGGCGTGGCGCCGGGAGATCAGCGGATCCTCGATGGTGATGTGGCAGTCCGGGCTGCGCCCGAGGACCACCTCCGGACCCACCAGATCGAACTCCTGAAGCAGGAATCGCAGTCGAAAGCGCGGCAAGACCGTTCCTCTCCACCGGGAGTGTACGGAACTGCGTCTCAGTTTGCGACCACGGAAAAGGGAATGGCTAGAACCATTCGCGGACAAAACGAGAAAGGGCGACGCAACGCGCCGCCCTTCCTTCGAGACGAGGCGAGATGCCTCAGAGATCCGAGAGGTCCAGCCCGCCTCCGCCGGAGCCCGAGCCTCTCGCGCCCGACGATCCGGAGGAGCCGGACGATCCGGACGCGCCGCGTCCGCGGTCCCCGGTGGAGCCCTCGGGGGCCTGCTGGCGGCGGCGGATCCGGCCGGTGATCCGGTCGGCGATGTCCGCGTTGCCGTCGGCGGAGCTGCCCGTGTCCCCGTCCTCCGGGAGGAGCACGGAGTCGACGAGCGCGTGTCCGTCGCCCTGGCCCGACTCGATGGTGTTCGTGCGCAGCTGGTCGAGTCGGCTCAGCGTGCCCTTGTCCTCGAACACCAGGCAGTAGAAGCCGTAGAACCGGGTCTGGTCGATCGCGCGCAGGCGCGTGCTCTCGTCCTGCCACTCGAGCCAGTGCTCCTGGCGCCCGCCTTCGCCTTCACCCGTGCGCTCGCGGCCCTCGCCGAAGCGCCCCTGCACCGCCGCCGCGAACTGGTCGAAGCTCTGGCCCTGGAAGACGCTCGCGTCGAACGCCTTGAACCACTTCCAGAGGCGGCCGTTGATGAAGAAGTAGAAGTTCTGCGAGTTCTCGTCGCGGTACACGAGCATCGACTCGCGGTTGCCGTGGGTGAACTCGCCGCGCAGGAACGAGAGGTCCCAGCCGGTGCGCTCGCCGTCGAAGCGGACGTAGCTCTCGCGCAGCCGGCGGATCTCGTCCGACTGCGCGCGCCGGATCCGATCCTCTTCGATCGCGCCCGGCGCCTTCGAGAGGCGCTGGCGGTATCGCTCCTGGATCTGGTTCGAGAAGTACGTGTGCACCGCACGAGGCTCCATGCCCCAGCGGAGCTCCCCGAGCGCGCCCGCGATGGCGGCGCTGTTGGGAGCCGCCTGCGGCTGCTGCGTGGCCTGTCGGCGACCACGGCGGCGGCCGCGCTGCGCTTCCACGGAGACGGCGAGCAGGCAGAGCAAGCTCGCGATCACCGTGAGGTTGACGATGGTCTTTCTCCTCATGAGGTCCTCCAAGACCCAGCCCGAAAACGTGGGGGCTTGCGCACGAACCCCCGCCGGCGCCCGGGGAGCATATCCGTGGCCGGACGCCCCCTCAAGCGGGGCTCGACCGACATCGACGCGGCGAAAGCCGAAAGATTCAGCTGACCTGTTCGGACACGCCCGAAGGCTCGTCCTTGGCTCCGCCGAGGCTGCGTCCCTCGACGTCCAGGAAGAGCAGCGTGCCCCCCGCGACCGCCGCCGGCATGAAGAGCAGGTTCACGAGCGGGATGAAGAGGAAGAGCCAGACGCCGGTCCCGAACCCGAGCATCGGGAGGAAATGATCGGTCAGCAGGCCGAAGCGGTAGGTGATCGATCGGTTCCGCCGCGAGGCGGGCCAGTCGAGGTAGTCCACCGCGAAGTAGAGGGCGGTGAAGAGGAACGCGAAGATCGAGTAGATCACGTGCCCCACCGCCGGCAGGAGCTGCGCCAGCAGGAACAGCGGGATCATCACCGCCGCGTAGATCACGAGCTTCAGCAGCTCGAGCCCCATCGTGCGCACCGTGTCGCGGAAGATCACCTTCCAGGAGAAGGGGGGCCCCGCGCGCCCGGTCAGCAGCCGCTCGACCTCCTCGCTGAGGAAGTCGTTGAAGGGCGCGGCGACGACGTTGGTGAGCATCACGACGGTCAGCAGCCCGACCGCCCACAGCATCAGGAGCACCAGGACCTCGAGCGCGGAGTGCGCCCAGTGGCCCGCCTCGGCCCAGAACCCGGGCTCGAGCGTGACGACGAGGAGCTTGTCGCGCGGCTTGTCCTTGAGGCTCTCGAGCGCCACCGCCTTCACCGCGTCGGCGGCCTCGGTGGGATCGAGCCAGATCCAGTCGGTGACCGCCTCGTGCGCGGCCCAGCCGCCCCAGAGGGCGCCGGTGAGGAGCACGAAGGTGATCAGGATCGGCACGATCCAGAAGCGCGCGAGCTTCGGGTGCTGGAAGAAGACCAGCTTCGCGCCCTTGAACGGGTAGGCGAGGCCGCGCCAGAAGCCGACCACCGCCCCCTTCGGGAGCGCGACCGCCTTGCCCGCCACCGTCTTCGCGCCGTCCTTCAGTCCCATCGGCTCCCCTCGCGTACGTATCGCGGGAGGAGGCTATTTTCAATCAGGCCGACCGCGCGACGAGGGCCTCCGAGACCACCGACGCCGGCCGCTCCGCCTCGAGGGCCGCCCGGAGGTGCGCGCCGAGGCGCGTCGAGAGGGCCATGATCATCAGCGTCGGGTGCGCGGTGCCGCCGGTGGGGAAGACCGAGCCGCCGGCCACGAACACGCCGGGCGCGTCGAACACCTCGCCGTCCGGGTCGACCACGCCGTGGCGCGGATCGGTGGCCATGCGCGTCGTGCCCATCGGGTGGGCGTGATCGACGAAGGCCTCCCGCCAGTCGCCCTCCCCGCGGGTCCACGGGCTCGGCGTGGGGCGCGGGAGCCCGAGCCGCGGCAGCTCCCGGTCGAGCACCTCCAGCATGGCCAGCGCCGCGTCCCGCTCGCGCGCGTCGGCCCGCCAGTCCACCCGCACCGTGGGCACTCCGAGCGCGTCGACCTGCTCGCTCAGCGTCACGCGGCTGTCGGCCGAGGGGATCTGTTCCGGGTTGCAGACGAGCGCGAGCCGGCGGAGCGGCAGCTGCTCGGGGCGATGGCGCGCCCGGCGCATCGCGGCCCGCACGATCTCGCCCGGTCGCCGGAGCACGTTGAGCGCGTCCCACGCCCGATCGAGCGTGCCGCCTCCCCCGCGGGTCAGCCGCCGGAGCGAGAGCCACCCGGCGTCCTCGCGAGGCTCCGCGAGCAGGTAGGCGGCCGCGTTCGGGAGCCGCCGCCGCACCTGCATGCGCTCCGAGAGCGCGACCCCGGCGGCGTAGACGTGCCTCCCCCGGTGGTCGTCGAGCCAGTAGTGCCCGAAGCGATCGAGCAGCCGCGGCGCCACCTCGACCGGCCAGGTGCCGAGCACCGGCGAGGGATGATCGAGCAGGTAGCGCCCGACCAGCCCGTGCGTGTTGCCCAGCCCTTCGGGCCTGCGCTCCCGGGACGCGAGCAGCAGCCGCGCGTTCTCGATCGCGCCGCACGCCAGCACCACCCGCGGGGCGCGGACCCACAGCTTCCGCCCCCCGAGCGACGAGGCCCGCACGCCCACCGCGCGGCCGCTCTCCGAGGTGAGCAGCGAGGTCGCGTTGGCGTGAAGATAGACCGTCAACTTGCGCGCGGTCTCCAGCCGAGGCCAGAGCTCGCGGGCCGCGTTCACGTACCCGCCGTCCGGCGAATGACTCCACTGCCAGAGCTGCGTCCGCAGGGTCGCCGGGTCCAGCTCGGGCCGCGGTCGCGGCACCCCGAAGAGAGGCCACGCGTGCCCGAGGTCTCGCTCGAAGAGCGGCCCGAGCCGCAGCAGCTTCGCGGCCGCCCGGAGGTGAGGAGAGACCGCGTCGGGCCCGAACGGCCAGCCCGAGCCGGGGACCCAGGGCCGGCGCGCGAAGTCCACGGGATCGAAGGTGGCGCAGCGCCCCGACCAGGCGGTCGACGAGCCCCCGAAGACGCGGACGCGCCGCTCGGCCCCGGCCTGCGCGAAGGGGAGCCCCACCGACTCGAGCGCATAGAGCGCCTGCGTCTCCGGCTCCCGCGCCCGCCCTCCCCCCTCGAGCACGACCACGCGTTTGCCGCTCCGCGCCACCTCGAGCGCGACCGCCACCCCCGCCGGACCGCTCCCCACGATGCACACGTCCGCGTCGACGACGAGATCCCCCGCCGCGTCCCCCAAGTCCCGCGTCTCCATGCTGCCCCCCCCGGTCGAGGCCAGTTACGCACTCCAATCGGCCGAGCAATGTGCTCCGTGCGCGCCGCAGCACCTACCCGAGCGTGAGACCCAGAACACACCCTCGTTCCGAGCCCGAGCCCGAGCCCGAGTCCGAGCCCGAGTCCGAGCCCGAGCCCGAGTCCGAGTCCGAGGCCGAGGCCGAGTCCGACGCCGAGCCCGAGCCCGAGTCCGAGTCCGGAGCCCGAGCCCGAGCCCGAGTCCGACGCCGAGTCCGTGCCCGACTGCCGGTCCGAACGCAGCTCCTCGAGCTCCGACTTCGATGACTTGAATAGGATCGTCCCCGAAGCTGCGGCCAGGCGCGAGCTCCGACTTCGATGATTTGAATAGGATCGTCCCCGAAGCTGCGGCCAGGCGACGAGCGAAGCGAGGTCGCCGGAAAAACGAACGCAGCCCGGCCAGGCGACGAGCGAAGCGAGGTCGCCGGAAAAACGAACGCAGCCCGCCCAGGCGACGAGCGAAGC
>JAYZQJ010000270.1:0-7230 GCA_036149055.1 Myxococcota bacterium
CAGGGCCCCCAGCGCCCCGTCGCTGGGGTCGCGGCGCGATCGCGAAGCGCGACCCGCCGGCGGAGGCGGGAGGGGGGCCCCAATGGCGCTTTGCCCAATGGGGGGAGGGTTTGCACCAAACCCTCCAGAAAGCTCAGTGGTGGTGGCCGCCGTCGTGGTCGTGGTGAGCGCCCGCGTCGTGGTCGTGGTGCGCGCCGCCGTCGTGGTCGTGGTGAGTGCCCGCGTCGTGATCGTGGTGGTGGCCGCCGTCGTGATCGTGGTGGTGGCCGCCGTCGTGGTCGTGGTGCGCGCCGCCGTCACCCTCCGGGTGGCCGATCTCGGCGGCGGTGGTGAACAGGAGCACGGTGCGCGGGCCCTCGTCCGAGAAGGTCAGCAGGTAGTCGCCGGGCTCGTGGATGTGCACGCGGTGCTCGTCGATCACGACGTCCGGGCACACCGCCGACGCGGTCGCGCCGGGCAGCCCGACCGAGAGGTTGGCGAGCGCGCCCTGGGGCGACGCCCCGATCGCGAGCGTGGTGTGCATCTCGTCGGTGCGGACCATCGCGTAGCTCTCGGCGCCGTCGGGGAGGGTCACCTCGAAGAGCCCGTCCATCGTGACGACCACGTCCGCGGCTTCGGCCTCGGTCGCCGCCGCGGTCAGCGGGGTCGCCGCGCCGCCGAAGCCGTTGCAGAGCGCGACCGCGGCCGCGTCGTCGGTGCCCATGGGGCGCGATTCGGCGCCGTCACACCCAGCCATCAGCGCCACCGCGCAGAGAAGAGATCCCAAGCCTCGCATTCGATTCCTCCAGACCGACGGCAGCGTGGCAGACCCCACCGGGTTCACCATGCGGCGAATGGTCGCAGCCAGCATACGGCCGCTCCGGAGCCGCGGCACACGGAATGCTGAGGAGCGCTCATCCCAATCCAGGAGAGTGACCATGTGCCGTCATGTGCCAAGCTTGCTTTCGGTTTGTGTTGCGCTTCTCTTCCTCGTCGCTTGCGGTGGATCCGCGAATTCCACGGGTGACGCGGGCCCCGACTCGAGCGCCCCGGGCGACGGATCGGTGGGCCACGCCTATGAGGCCCTCTGTTCACAGCCCGAGCTCTACTGTGAACGGCTGTACGCATGCGCGACGCCGGAACGCCTCGCGGAGGACCAGCTCGCGTTCGGTCACGAGGACGAGGCGTCTTGCGTGATGCGGCAGGACATGTTCATCGGCGAGATCTGCCGGCAGCTCGCGATCAGCATCGACGCGGGGCGGCTGGGCGTCGACATGCCCGCCGCGACCGCCTGCGCCGAGTACATGGAGGCGCTCTCCTGCGAGCGCTTCGTGCACGACCCGCCGAGCGCTCACCCGCTGTGCGCGGCGAGCCCCTTCGTCACCCCCCTCGTGCCGCCCGGCGGCGAGTGCGCGTTCGACGCCGAGTGTCGTGAGGCGGGCAGCGTGTGCACCGCGAGCGAGGGCGCGCTCGGGGTCTGTCGCGACGCGCCCGGCGAAGGCGAGGCGTGCGCGGGCGATCGCTGCGCGGCGGGGCTCGAGTGCCAGGACGGCGTGTGCGTGACGCCGCCCGGCGCCGACTGCGGGAGCGTGTTCGACTGCGCCGAGGGCGAGTACTGCGACCAGCCGGGCAACGACTTCCGGGTCGACGCCGACCCGGAGATCCGTGGGTACTGCGTTCCGCAGCGCGGGCTCGACGAGCCCTGCGACGACCTGCACGCCTGCGAGGGCGAGCTCTACTGTGACAACACGAACGGCTACGACGACGAGGGCTATCGCAACCCGGGGCACTGCAAGGCCCGCCGCCCCGCGGGCGAGCCCTGCGACGAGCCGGCCGACTGCGTCTCGCTCGAGTGCGACGACGCGTCCCGCCTCTGCGGCTGATCAGGGCAGCGCGATCGGGCCATCGGAGAGACACACGACGCGGCGCGAGGCGTTGCATCGCGCCGTGTTGCCCTGGAAGAGGCCGGCGAGCCCGGTCTCTCCGATGGTCGCCGTGTCGGCGTCGGAGGTCCAGCCGGCGCACGTACGGTTCGCGGTGGACGCCGCCCCCGGCGCGCCGGTCCAGACCGGGTGGTTGCCGTAGGTGCGAAGGGCGCCGATCGTGACCGCGATCGGCGCCTCGAGCTGGCCGCTGGCGATCGCGGCCTGGCTCTCCGCGACCAGGACGTCATCGGGGCGGTACCACGGGCCGGTGAACGAGAAGCGGCTCAGCGCGGAGGTGGTGTCGTCCGGGGCGACCAGCGCCTTGTACGACGGGTCTCCGCCTTCCGTTCTGCAGAGCGCGTCGAAGGCGGCGAGCCCGTCCAGGGGGGCGACTTGACCCTCGGTCACGAACGCGACCCCGGAGCCGTCCGGGCGCGGAGGGATCTCGACCGGGACCGCGCGCGACGTGCCGAAGCAATAGAGGTGGAGCGCGTCGCCGCAGCCGACCGCGCCCATCCGGTTCACCCACACGTCCGGGCCGTGGCCCGCCCAGCCGACCGCGTCGAGGAAGCCTCCCCCGGTCCAGTCGCCGCAGGTCCCGCTGGCGCGGCCGAGGTCTCCGCCCATGGCCGTCGTGACCCGCTGGATCCCGCCAATCCGTCCGCCCGTCTCGAAGAAGGCGAGCGGATAGAACTGCTCCCGGGCCTGGAGGTCCCGGACCTCGTCGGCGAAGGGGCGGCCGTCCATGCGGACCCAGCCTCGCGCGGCGCCGAGCACCATGACCGCGGGCTGCGCCGTCGTCGGGAGGAGCGCGCGGTAGCTCTCCGGATCCGCGAGCCCGGCCGCGGCGGCCCGCATCTGGCAGACGGCGTGCGCGCCTTCGATGCCTCCGAAGGACTCGGGCGGATGGGTCGTCGAGGTCACGAAGGCGACGTTGTAGACGTCGAGCGGGTCCGGCGGTCCGCCGTCGACGCCCGCGTCCTCGTCGAGGCCGCCGTCGAGGCCACCATCGACGCCAGCGTCGAGGCCGCCGTCGGCCGGGCCCGCGTCGTCGCCGCCGCCGTCGCGCGACACGGACGCGTCGAGCGCCGGGCAGCCGTCGCTCCGGCCGCCGTCGAGGCGGAGCAGGGCGCACGGGTCGGTCTCTCGCACGTCGGCGCAGGCGCCGGCCACGCAGGTCTGGCCGTCGCCGCAGAGCTCGCCGACGCAGTCGTCCCGGAGCCAGACGTCGAGCGTCAGCGTCTCCCGGTCGAGGTAGCCGCTGACGACCCGGGCGCGGGCGAAGGCGCCGTCCGCGTCGGACACGGTGGCGACGATCTCGTAGGTGCGGCTGGCGTCGCCCGCCTCGGGCACGAGGGCGATCCGCACCGGCCACTGCAGCGGGAAGCCCTCGGAGCTCGCGGCGTCGGTGTAGAGGAGCGCGCTCCGCTCTTCGCGGGCGCGACCGGCCTCGCCGGCGCGGATCGAGACCTCGAGGCGCTCGCCCCGCGTCATCACGCCGGGCTCGGCGCGCACGAAGACCATCACCTGGGTCCGCGGCGTCTCGTCGCACCCGAGCGCGAGGAGGACCAGCCCGAACAGGATCGCTCGCTTCACCACTGCTGCTCGCTTCACGACCGCTCGCCTCAGAACCGTGCGACCTGGAGCGTCGTCACGACCACGCCGTTGTCGCCGGGCAGCGGCTCCTGGGTGCCCCCGCTCAGCGCCACACCGAGCCCGATGCCGACCCCCGCGCCCACCACGACCACGCCGATCAGGGTCCAGAGCCACCACGCGCTCGCGAGGTCCTCGCCCTCGGGCTCGGCCGGCGGCGGGGCTTGCGCAGGGGCGGTCTCCGGCTCGCTCGCTGCGGCGGCCTCGGCCTCGAGTCGCTGGCGCTCGGCCACCGACGCCTCGAGCGAGCTGATGCGCCCCTCGACGTTGCCGCGCAGGGGAGAGTCCGGCACGCGCTCGAGGTACTCGCGCAGCGCGGCCAGCGCCTCTTCGTCGCGCTGCAGGCGCTCGAGGCACATGCCCACGTTGTAGAGCAGCTCGGGGTGGCCGCTCACCTCGTAGGCGTCCTGGAAGCGGCGCAGCGCCGCCTCGAAGCGGCCCTCGGCGAAGGCGACCCGCCCCGCGTCGAAGAGCCCGCGCGCCTCTTCGGTCGACGCGTCGGGGGGCGTGTCCTGAGCAGCAGCGGGGGCGGAGAGCGCGAGCGAGAGCGCGAAGCCCACCCACGCGAGGCGACCACGTGAAGCCATGGCGTGAGAATACCAAGAAAGCGGCGCTCGCGATCGCCCGCGGGGTCGCATAGCGTCGTTCTCGATGCTCCTCGAGACCCCCATCCCGGCCGGCTACGTCTTCAAGAAGGTCCGGCGCGACCTGCTCTTCGTGCTCGCCATCTGCACGGCGGTGGAGCTGCTCATCCACTTCCAGCGCGACTACCTCCCCGCGATCCCGACCGCGATCCCCGCCTTCCTCGGCACCGCGATCTCGCTCCTCCTCTCGTTCAAGCTCAACCAGAGCTACGACCGGTGGTGGGAGGCGCGCAAGGTCTGGGGCGCCATCGTGAACGACTCGCGGACCCTCGTCCGACAGCTGCTCAGCTTCGGCGGACAGCACCCCGGCACGGTGCGCGCCCTGGGCAGGCGTCAGATCGCGTGGTGCTACGCGCTCGGCCAGAGCCTCCGCGGGCTCGACTGGAAGGAGGGGGCGGTCGAGCACCTCGACGAGGGCGAGGTCGCGGAGATCGCCGCCCACGCGAACAAGCCGCTCTGCATGCTGCAGCTCCACGCGCGGGATCTCGCCGCGCTCGCCGACGCCGGGCACCTCACCGACTATCTGCGCGTCGCGCTCGACGACACGCTCACCCGGCTGACCGACTCGATGGGCAAGGCCGAGCGCATCCGGAGCACGGTGTTCCCGCGCACCTACCGCGCATTCCTTCATGCGTTCATCTACCTCTTCATCAGCTCGCTCTCGATCGCCCTCGCCGAGGTCGAGGGCCTCTGGCAGATCGTGATCACCACGGTGATCTCCGTGCCGTTCTTCCTCCTCGAGAAGACCGCGCGGCACATGCAGGACCCGTTCGCGAACCGACCGACGGACACATCGGTGACCGCCATCGCGCGCACGATCCACATCAACCTCGCTCAGCTGCTCGGGGAAGAAGACGTGCCGTCTCCTTTGCCGACGCAGGGCTTCTACGTCATGTAGCGCGCCCCCTGAAATCTCCTGAAATGGTGCGCGCCGCCTGCGTTGGCAGGGTGGTCGTCGTCCCGGAGCGGCTCCGGGGTGATGGGTCGCGCCGGGGAGGGCGTGCTCGTCGAGGCCTCCGGCCTCTCCTTCCTCCCCGTTTTCATTCAGGAGACTTGTATGTGTAAGACGACGAGGCTGTGGGCCGGAACCGCGCTGTGCGCGCTCATGCTCGCCGCGGGCTGCGGTGGGGAGTCGCCGAGCGACCCCGACGGAGGGGAGCCCGACGCGGGCCCGATGACCCCCGACAGCGGGCCGAGCGACGACGACGGAGGCGTGTTGCCGCCGGACTGCACGACCGACATGTGCGGGACGTGTGACGACGACCCGTCGAACGACTGCGTGCAGGACTGCGCGGGCGACTGGGGCGGGGACGCGATGCCCGACATGTGCGGGACGTGCGACGCCGATCCGTCGAACGACTGCGCGCAGGACTGCGCGGGCGACTGGGGCGGGGACGCGGTGGTCGACGACTGCGGGACCTGCGACGCCGACCCGGCGAACGACTGCGACTGCGCGGGCACGCCCGGGGGCTCGGCGACGACCGACATGTGCGGGACGTGCGACGCCGACCCGTCGAACGACTGCGTGCTCGACTGCGCCGGAGTCTGGGGCGGCAGCTCCACCCTCGACGGCTGCGGCGTCTGCGACGACGACCCGACCAACGACTGCCCGAACGACTGCGCGGGCGTGCCCGGCGGGCCGGCCCGCCTCGACATGTGCGGGACGTGCGACGCCGACCCGGCGAACGACTGCGAGATGGACTGCGCGGGCGCGTGGGGCGGCGCGGCGACGACCGACATGTGCGGGACGTGCGACGCGGACCCGACGAACGACTGCGAGATGGACTGCGCCGGAGACTGGGGCGGCGCGGCCGCGCTCGATCTCTGCGGGCGCTGCACCGGGGGAAGCACCGGCGCGACGCCGTGCCCGACGGTGACGCTGACGCCCATCGACGACGCGACCGTCGACGAGCTGAACCCCTCGACGAACTACGGCAGCGATCCGACGCTCGAGGTCACGGCCGAGTCGCGGCCCGGCGACCACTTCACCTTCCTCAAGTTCGATCTCTCGAGCCTGCCCGCCGGCGCGGTGGTGCGCGGGGTGCGGCTCAGCGCGCAGGCCTTCGAGGGCTACGCGTGGGGCGGCAACGGCAGCGTCTACACGCGGCACGTGACCGACGACAGCTGGGACGAGTCGACGCTCACCTGGGACAACATGCCGGCCGCCGAGCCCACCAACCTCGGCAGCTGGTGGCTCTGGTACGACCGCACGCCGCGTGACCAGCTCGGCGTGAACGACAGCGATCTGCTCGTGCCGGTCGTGCAGCAGGAGCTCGACGGTGACGGTCGGGTGAGCTTCCGCCTCCACAGCCCCGGCTACGACACGAGCTACCGCTCGAGCGAGCATCCGACGGCGTCCGAGCGACCGCAGCTCGTGGTCGGCTACCTGCCTTCCTCGACCACCACGCTCGAGCCGGTGGCCGACACGTACGCGCGGAACGGCATCGCCACCACCTACGGCAGCGACACCTCTCTCCAGATCCGCTCGGGCAGCAGCAGCCGCGTCTTCCTGCGCTTCGATCTCTCCTCGCTCCCGGCGGGCGCGGAGGTCGTCTCGGCGCGGCTCACCATGACGGCGTACAGCGGCTACGCGTGGGGCGGCGACGGTCACGTCTACACCCACCTCGTGACCGACGACAGCTGGACCGAGGCCGCCCTGAACGGGCTCAACGCGCCGTCCGCCGAGGCGGCCGAGCTCGGGCGCTGGTGGCTCTGGTACGACCGCACCCCCGTGACCCGGGTGGGCAGCTTCAGCACGCCCGAGCTGCGGGACGCGGTGCAGACCGAGGCGACCGGCGACGGCGCGATCTCGCTCCGGCTCCACTGCCCCGGCTACGACACCAACTACCGCTCGCGCGAGCACGGCACCCGGGACGAGCGCCCGGCGCTCGAGCTCCGCTACGTGGTGCCCTGACCCCCCGAGAGCGTGATCGAGGCGCGGGCCCCCCGCCCGCGGGCGGCGGGGGCGCCGGGGGGGTGGGGCGGCCCGGCGCGCCGACGCGGGCCCGCGCACGCCCGGGGCGGGCGCC
>JAYZQJ010000271.1:0-13103 GCA_036149055.1 Myxococcota bacterium
GCCCTCCCGCTCGAAGACATGACGCCCGCGGCCTTCAAGGCGACCTTCAGCTAATCAGCGCGAGCTCCGCGTCGACGGCGTCCCTCGCGCTCGCGCGCCCTGCACCCCGCCTTCGCTGATCGGTCACGATGCGACAGCTACGAAGAGCGCTCGTATCTGGGTGTCTGGGTTTGGTGATCAGCTCTTCGCTGTTCTTGATATGCAGCGTCGTCGTGTTTGGGTTGCTGTCACTGCGGACCACCGGTCCCGACGACGAGTACGTCGTGTCAGTCGACGGCTTCTTCGTTATCGTGTCCCTCATTGCGCTTCTGTCGTTGTTCGTGGGTCTCCCTGCCAGTGCCGCAATCGTGCGACGACGGTGCGGGAAGGCGGGGCGTCCACTCGACGCGGCACGCGACGGTGAGCTAGACGAGTAGTCTCGCGTCTCATCGAGTCCACCGCCCTCGACCCGCGGCGACCCGTGCGATCTCCAGCAGCGGCGCCGTTACGCCTGAACGGAGAAGCGCGGCCAAGGCACTTCTTGGCGGATAACGCGTGGGTTTCGCCCATAGAGCCTCAGAATGTCTTTCGGCGGAAATGCGGCCAAACCGGCATGATGGCGTCGAGGAGGTTGCAATGGAGCCTGCATCCTGGGCACCGTACGCCGCCCGACAGTCTGAGAAGTCGGCTCGAGCTCTCGACCTCTCCTCGGACTGCCAGCAGGCCCCCAGCGACGCAGGCGACGCATCGATCGTCGGCGTTCGCGAGTCCCATCCGGCACTGCTGTAGACCTGCGTCGAGCTCCCGCTGCCACTCGGCGAGGAACTCCTCGGGAACCTGTTGTCGGAGGTCGTCAGACGCAAGATGCTCGGCGACACGGCGCCACGGTGTTTCCCGAGGGCTTCCCGTGCACTGGAGGGCAGACAGGCGCCGCGGCTGAGTTTCGTCAGAATGGACGGGCGGGTCAGTCGACTCCAGGCCGTAGGTAGCGATGCCGTCGTCACGGAACAGGATCACAAAGTATTCCTTGCACGACGGGCACACGCCCTCCAACTCACCCTCGCCGAGCATGATGTTCGTGGTGAT
Organism: Myxococcota bacterium; assembly: GCA_036149055.1. Taxonomy (GTDB): domain Bacteria; phylum Myxococcota_A; class Polyangia; order Polyangiales; family Sandaracinaceae; genus JAVJQK01. The sequence goes on from JAYZQJ010000271.1 coordinate 1,066, forward strand.
CAGAAACCCCATACGATGGCCCGACAAGGCGAGCGCAGCGAGTGCGAGGTACGAGCTCTCGTCACGGTTCCATGGCTCCGACAATAGAGCGTCCAAGCACCGGACCTCGCCAATGGACAGTGCGGCGTGAAAGGCCGCCGCTAGATGCTCGGGAATCGGTTCGCCCAATACACGGTAGGTGGCAGCCATGAATCCGAGCGAAATCCAGAGGTCCGCCGAACGATCGGGCGGCAGCTCCATGCCGATTTCAACTAGATGCGGAACGGCTGCATAGGTGCTTTCGTAGCAACTGTGCTGGTGGTAAATCAGCTCGATGAGGTGCGCCCAAGTCGAGCTCTTCGAGAGCTCGAGCTCCGGCTGCTTGGCGAGCTCCCGAACTCGTCCCGGAAGGGTCTCTGAGAGCTCTGGCCACGGACCGCTGAGCTCGTTCCAGCGTGGATCCTCCAGCGGGAGCTTGCCGGGGATGGGCGATGAGGGGGTTCCGCGTGCCATGGTCACGCACGGGATGGCCCGCGCCTCGTGCGGGCGCAATAGACGCGAGCTCCGGTCCCCCTCGGCCGCCCGTTGCTCATGACCCGACACTTCGCCGGGTGAGCGAGCGCGGAGCGAACGCGCCGTCGACGTTCACCCCGGCGAGGGGAAGGGGAACTTCTCTCTCCTCTGGAGGTCGGAGTCGCCGCGATGTCGAGGAGCGTGCGACGTGGCGGATGGATCGGTGGGGGCGCGATGCTGGCGACCGGGCTCGCGCTTTTCAGCTGGCTGGCGCCGGAGCCCGAGGCGAACGACTCCCCCGAGGGGCAGACCCCGCGCCGCGCTCTGGGTCTGCGCGCAGGGGTCGCGGGGGCTCTCGAGCTCCCGGCCGACGCTGCGCGCGCCATGGCTCACGACGGTGGTGTGGCCTCCGCTCCCGAGGCGTGTGCGCAGGTGCGCGTGCGGGAGCGCGGCGGGCGAGGGGTATCCGCGAGGATCCGAGTCGCGGTGAGGCCGAGCGACGGAACCTGGGCGCGGCGGCCGGCGCGTCGGGCCGACGCCGAGGGCCACGTCGAGATCTGCGCGGTCGAGGGGGCGAGCCTTCTGCTGAGGGCCCGCACCGACGAGGGTCAGCGCGGAGCGCTCATCCTGTATCCCAGCGAGTGGCAGGGTCGTGTGCTGACGCTGCCGGTCGCGGGGCTCGCGCGCGTCCGCGGGCGGGTGCTCGATCCCGATGGCCGCGCCCTCGAAGGCGCGCGCATCACGGTGGCATCGTTCTTCCGCGGCAGGGACGGCGGACCGAGCTACCTCCCGAGGGACGCCTCCCCGGTCTGGGCGGCAGAGCCGACCTGGTCCGACGCGGAGGGACGATTCGAGGTACGGATCCTGGGGCAGCAGACCTTTCAGGTCGGCGCCGAGCACGACGGCTACGCGCGCACCTGGAGCGGGCCATTCGCCGGGCGCCCGGGCGCGACGTACGAGACCGAGGTTCGCATGGAGCCGGCGCGGGCCTTCGACGTCACCATCACTCATGGCGGCGTCCCGCTGGAGAATGCGCAGATCGTCGTGCACCCGACGAACGTGCACGGGCGCTTTCCGCCCATCCCTCTTCCCGACGGCCACTACCGGCTGGAGGGGCAACACCCGGACGCGCGGTTCGACCTCAGCGCGTCCGCAGAGGGCTATGTCTGGAGCGGGCGCCGGACACTCGGCGTCGGTACGCACGAGATCGAGCTGGCGCGAGGCGCCACCGTACGCGTCGACGTGAGCGTCGATCCCGCGCTCGCGCCCTGTCTAGGCGCTCCAATCCTACCGAGGTGGGAGGGGTTCTTCGTTCCCAGGACTCGTGTCTTCGGGCGCCTGGAAGGCGCGTCGGCCGGCTCGGGCGCGACTCTGGACGCGGCGAGCGGCACCCTCGTCTTCCGCGGAGTCCCACCCGGGCCCGCGCGCCTCACGGTCAGCGTCCTCGGCTCGTCCGAGGAGCGCGAGGTCGAAGTGCGTCTCCCGGAGACCTGGCTCCCGCCGGTCCGCCTCGTCCCCGACGGCGACACCGGCGTGATCCGAATCATCGCCGACGATGACGACAGCTACTTCGCGATCACCGAGGAGGATGGCTCGCCTCGCCGCGAAGGAATGCCCCAAACGAGGTGGTCCTGCGAACCCCTCCCACCGGGGACGTATCGAGTCCGGGCGCGCGAGGAGCATGTCGTGCACCTCACCGCTGGCCGCGTGGTCGACGTCCGGATCGCACACCATGAGCGCCCGACCCGGACCTACCCCTCGACGTGTGCACCCCCGTTCGATGTGCGCGCTCTCGAGGACGGCACCCTGCTGGTCACCGCGCTGAAGGCCTACGCCGACGACCGGGTGTTGCCCGGCGACCGCATCCTCGCGGTGGAGGGCGAGGAGGAGCTCGGCCTCGGCACCCTCACCGGTCCGGCGTGGTCCCGCCTCCGGGCCTTCGTCGAGCAGCCGGACGGGGCGCGCCGGTGGGTGGAGCTGGAGCGTGTTCCCCGTCAGGACGCCCGCTGAACCGTCGTCCCGGTCTCCCCGGAGCCCATCCCTCGTACACTGCTCGCACGGCGCTGCCTGACCGGACGGATCTGGCGCAGATTCTGGCGTTCGATGGACTGACGCACGCGGCGGGTGACCATGGTCTTCCTGCGGAGCTCATGGAGCCTCAGTGGGCAGGAATCGGGGACGGAATGAGCAGGTTCGGCGTAGCATGGCAAGTGGAAGTCGTCTCGACTCGGCACTGTCGAGTGGGATCGTCGCCGGCCATGTTCCATCGGACGGGGGTGTGCTCGGTGGGTTTGTTGTCATGGCCGAGAGCAGTCTACGAGTCCGAGCTGCGGGCGCTGTTCTTGACGTAGCAGGGCGCCGCCAGCGACGAGAAACCCGAACCGAGGTCCGAGCGCGGTTCGTGGCAGAACACTTACCCTGGAGGGTCCCGATGGAAGAAGCAGGTTCCGACACACCAGGTAACAGTGGCAGCGCTGAGACCTATGAGACCTGGATTCCGTTGCCCGGTATTGCCGCCAGGATGAACCTCGCTGGCCTCAGCCATACTGACGAAGGAGTGCGGGTTCTCCTCCAGCATCAGGTCGGCGAAGGCCGGGTTCTCACGCTTCTCTTCGAGTCACCGGTCGCAAATCGCAACATCAACGAGAGCTACCGGCTTCGAACGTGGAACCGTCTCGGAGAACACGAGCGGTCGTCTCTTCTGCGCGTCCACCACTCCGACTGGGTCGAGTGGCTCCGTCGAGAGGCTGGAGGAGTACTCGATGCGGTCACACTCCATCACTACGCGATATTCACGGACGAGGACTGCGTCGAGCTCGTCACGGAGTTCCCGCCGCGGGTGGCCGTGTCGGACCGCAGCGAGTGAGCGCGCCTCAGGCACAATGAGAGACCCGTTCTGAGGCTGAGACTCAGGACGCCCGCTGAACCGTCGTCCCGTTCTCCCCGGAGCCCAAGGGCGCAGACGAAGTTCGGAGCGCCAGGGCTTCGCGAGTATCGAGACGGAGACGTCGTCGAATGGTTCCGCGGGAAGGCCATGCACAACGGGAGGCGACCCGAGGGAGGCAACATGCGCGGCGCTGCCTGGGCCTCTTGCCACGGCTGCGATCTGACCGTCTTCCTCCTGATCCGCGTGCGTGAGGACGTGATCGCCGGCGTCGAAGCGGGATCGGTCCGTCGCGCTCGACCCACGGACTATGGTGCGAAGTTCGTTGGCTTCGCGGGGCTCGACGACCAGGAGGCGTAGCGGAGCTGCGCACGAGCTGGCGCCGCTCGCGCCACGGCACGCCGGAGCGGGACTCGGGCGCGAGCCAGCGTGCTCACTCGGAATGGCGTCTCGGCGCGTTCGGGGGCAAGCTCGGTGGCGATGCACGATGTCGACGGATTCGAGGTGAGTGGCGCGCGCCGACGGCCTCCTCCCCGCCGCCGACGTCGCGACGCCTCCGCGCTGGGCTGGGCGAGCGCGTTGTTGGTGGCGCTCTCGGGCTGCGACGCGCCTGCGCGGTACGTGTGCCGGACGGTGGGTGGGCCGGTGCGAGTGGGGTCGGATCTCGGCACGCATCAGATCGCGAAGGCCGACGGGGCGCTGTTCTGGACGCAGGCGGGCTCGGAGTCCTGGACTGGCCAATGGGCCGATCCGTCCAGCGGGGAAGCGCTGAGCGCGCCGCTCGACATGGGCAGCGGAGATGGCTCGAGACCCTTCTGGTTGCCGGACGGCGCTGGTGGGTTGGTCGGCGTGCTCGACTCCACGGTCGGCCCCGGACCGCTCGACGCGCAGGACTACTACGGAGTCTGGCGGGTCGGGATCGGTGAGAGCAGTCGCGTGCCGGTCCCGCTGGACGTCCCTTCGGATTGCGACCGCTGCGTGCGTGAGGGCGGCGGGGGCGCGCACGGCGGGCACTCGGCGGTGAGCGTCGGGGGGCGGCGGTTGGCGGTGATCGCCACGGCCGACCCGAGGTGTGTGGCCATCGGGGCTACCGCGCTCAGCCGCGTCCTGCGGATCGTGGACCTCGAGGACGGCACGTCCGTTCCGGTCCACCTCGCCGATGAGTGCGCGACCCTCACCACGCCGAACCTGGTGGAGATCCTCGTCGATTCACCCTGGGCGGTGGCGCTCTCGGACGGAAACCTCGGCATCCTCTACAGCAACCCCAACGGAGTCACGCCGCGGCGCTACGTCGTGGTCTCTCCGGAGGGTCGCGTGATTCATCCGCCTCGCGTGGTGGGCTCCGACATCTTTCGCGACTCCCGCCGGCGGTACCCGCAAGGACGCGCGGCCCGGGTGGGAGATCACGTGATCTTCGTCGAGGGGGATGTGATGGACTCCATCTGCTCGCGCATCCGCGTGATGAACGAGGACGGCACGGGCGCCAGAGACGCGAGCTGGCAGCCGACCTGCGGCTCCGCAACTTGGTTCCACGTGCAGGCCATGGGCGACCACGTGGGCATCCTGTACTCGATCGTCTACGTGACCGACGACAGCACGACCCTCGAGGACGCGCGGTACGACTCGGCGGCCGCGTTCGTGCTGCTGGACGAGCACGGCCGGCTGGTGAGCGAGCAGATCTTCGCGAGCCCCCTGGAGGCCGCGTCGACGGTGGCGCCGTCACGGTCGTTCCTGTTGCCGCTCCTGACGAGCCTGTGGGTCGGACCCCAGGAGGCCGACGCGGAGGAGTTGACCGCGACCGTGTCCTACCTGGATCGACGGAGTGAGCCGCCCGGTCTCTTCATCCAGGAGATCGCGTGTCAGGCCGAGGCGCAGCGGTGAGCTGCACATTCTGCCCGACGCCGTAGCTCAGCGCCTCGGCTGAAGCCCGATGGCGTCGAAGGGGATCTCCTCGAACCCCGGGATGGCCCTCGCGGGGGACTCCGGCGCGAGGCTCAGGTCGAGGTTGGGCTCGTCGACGAAGAGCGGGTCGGCGTCCTCGACGTTGTTCGCTACCGACGCGTAGTGCGAGAGCGGCTCGCCCGACTCGCGCACCCAGGTCCGGTTGTTGAAACCGAGGTTGCGCTCGAGCCGGCTTCCCTCGGGGTAGAGCCAGGTGGAGCCCTCCGCGATGTACTCGCTCCACTCGGTCGGCATGGCGGCGGCGGCGGGGTAGGTCGAGGCCCACGGCTCCTCGCGCGGAGAGAAGCGCTGAAGGTCCTCGAGCAGGTTCCAGCTGTCTCCCGGCGTCGTGTTCGGGCGACCGTGGGGCACCCGCCAGCTGAAGCAGCGGTCGTCCGCCCCGACGCCGGCCGCGGTCCCGACCATGAGGTTGTTCACCATCACGACGTCCCGGCCGCCCCCGTGCAGGATGCCGTAGTTGGTGGCCGCGTAGAGCACGTTGCCCACCGCCAGGTTTCCGGAGAGGCAGTCGTCCATGTAGATGGCGTGCACGCCGTGGCCCTCGACCCGGGTCGTGAGGTGGTGGATGAAGTTGTGCTCGATGAGGGTGCCGCGCTTGCTCCAGCTGCGGCCCGAGTACACCGCACCCGCGTCGCTCGAGTACTCGCAGACGTCGTGGATCTCGTTGCGCGCGATGAGGTGATCGTTGCCGTCGAACAGGATGGCCGAGTGCGGCGCGCTGTGAATCAGGTTGTTCTCGACCCGATTGCCCACGCCCCCCAGCGCGACGCCGGCGCGGTAGGTCCACTCCGTGCGGCCGAAGTGGTGGATGTGACAGTTCTCGACGAAGTTCCCGGACGGGGTGAGGCTCGCTCGCTCTCCGCCCGAGATCCGAACGCCGATGGTCGCGGTGTCGTGCACGGTGCAGTCGCGGATCCCGTTGCGGGTGCCGGAGAGGGCGACCCCGATGCCCCCGCCGTTGCGCAGGGTGACTCCGACGAGGAGGTTGTCGCTGCCGCCGTGGACCCGGACCAGCTGCGTCCGCCCCGACTCGAGCGTCACGTCGTGGAGCTCCACGTGGCTTGCGCCGTCGAGGTCCAGCAGGTAGTCGTCGAGCTCCGAGACCACCACCTCGGCGCCGGCGAGCGGCCGGGGCGGGTAGAGGTAGAGGACGCCGCTGCTGCGGTCGAGGTAGTACTCGCCGGGGACCGTGATCTCCTCGAGCAGGTTGAAGGCGTAGTAGGGCTGACCCGCGCGGAACTCTCCGTAGCTGGGCTCGCCGGTCAGCGTCACGGTGCGGGTCGCCGTGTCGATGCTCGCGGCGCCGAGCCGGCAGTCGGCCCAGGAGCGGCTCCACCAGCCGTGGAACCACGGGTCGGTCGCCTCGGTCCAGCGGCTCGGTCGATCGCCCTCGTAGGTGAAGGCCGTGGAGGAGACCCCGCTCGCGACGTAGGCGAGCTCGGGAGGGCGGGTTCCGCTGGGCACGAAGTCGGGGAGGCCGCGCGCCCCGTTGCCCGGGCTCATCACGCCGAGGTCGGCGTGGTAGCGCGCCCACCAGGGGGCGTCCGCGGTAGGGAGCCCACTCTCGGCGGTGCTGAGGAACCACGCCGAGGGGTCGTCGCCCACGCGGTCGAAGGCGACGCGGCGCAGGTAGTATTGCTGGCCGTCGACGAGCCCATCGCGCCGGTATGCGGAGACACCGTCGCTCTCGCCGACGCGGATGTAGGTCCCGGTCACGTCCGGGGTCAGCGCTCCGAAGACCTCGATGGACTCGCCCGTCGCGTCGACGGCGGCGGCGTCCGCGTCCGGCCAGCGAGCGAGGGTCATCATCTCGCCGTCGACCGACACCTCGAGCGGCGAGCTCGCCTCGCTGCGGCAGAAACCGCGGCGGGCGAGGGCGCCGAAGTCGGCGATCCCCGCGGCGCCCAGATCGATCTGGACGATGCGGCCGCGCGCGCTCTCGTCGAGGCGGTCCCACACCGGCGAGTCGCTGTCGACGGGACGGAAGTCCCCGCCCGAGAGGTTGGTGCCTCCGGTGATCCGCACCGTCTCGCCCGGGAAGGCGCGCCAGGCGATCGGCGCGCCGGCCTCGCCAGCGTCCTCCTCCGTGAGGCGCAGCGTCTCGCGGCGCTCGTAGACGCCGCCGCGCAGCCAGATGGCCACCCCGCCGGCGGGCAGCCCCTCGAGCGCCCGGACGAGGTCTCGCGCCTCCTCGAGGGTGCCGAGCGGCGCGTCGAGGGTGCCGTCACCTCCGGACGCGCCAGGCGACACGAAGACGTGACGGCCGTAGTCGGGGCACGCGCACGCCCCCCACTCGCCTGCGCTGCAGGTTGCGGTCCCCGGCACTCCGCTCTCGCAGTCGCAGGCCTGCGTCGCATCGGGCTCGCAGCGAAGCGCCGCGTCGAGGGGCGCGTGCGCGTCGGCGCCGACGCCTCCGTCTGCGTCGACCGTGGCGTCGGGGTCGAGGGCGCCGTCGCCGCAGGCAGCGAGAGGGAGGCCGACGAGGCCGGCGACGACGAGGACGTGGAGGGGCTTCATGCCTCGAGGCTACGCCGCTGGATCTCGATGGGGACGCCTCGAATCGTACGACGTACGACCTCCGAGGGTCAGCTGAAGGGCCAGGGCGCGGGGGCGCCGCTCGCGACCAGGTCTCGCCACGCGGTGTCTCGGTCGCCGACGTAGAGGCACATGTGGACGGGGTGGCCGTTGTTGTGGCCGGGGCCTTCGTAGAGCCACTCGGGGAGCGCGCGGAGCTGCTGGCGCACGACCTCGTCGCGCACGCCGGCGCCGAGGAGCCAGCGGCGACCCAGCGCGAGGTGGTCCACCCAGATCCAGCTGTAGAGGAGGCGCCGCGCGTCCGCCGTCACCTCGTCGAGGAGCCAGAGCGCGCCGCAGTCGGCGCAGTCTTCGGGGGCGCGGTCGCCGAGCAGGTTCTCGTCGGTGGCCGCGGCCGCCAGCGAGGGGAGGTTCGGCCCGAGCGTGATCCGATAGCCGCCGACCATGCGATCCGCGTCGTCGAAGAGGCCGCGCGCGTGGCTGGCCGCGAGCGTCGCCGCGTCGATGCCCCAGGGGGTGAGCGCGCGGTAGCGGGTGGCGAACTCGTCGAAGTCGCGCGCGGAGCTCAGCTTGCGTGTGCGCATGGGGGCGTCCCTTCTTCCTTCTCTCGGCTCGGGCGGAGGGCGGCGTGGAGCGCGTCGGCCGCCGCCCGCAGGTCGGCGTCCTCGTGCCGCACGGAGACGACGAGGCGCAGGCCCGCGTCGCGCTCGGCCACCCTGGGCCAGCCGATGGGCGCGGTCTCGACGCCGCGGTCGAGGAGCGCTCGCCACACGCGCAGGGTCTCCGGCGTGTCGCCGACGCGCAGGAAGACGGTGGCGCTCGCGGGAGACGCGGTGGCGCGCGCTCCGGCGCTCGTCGCCAGGGCGCGCAGGGCCTCGACGCGCTCGCCGACGCGCGCGGTCCTCGCCCCGTCGAGCCCGTCGAGCGCCGCGTCGAGCGCGGCGATCACCCACTCCGCCGGGGGCGCGTGGCGCGTCTGGTGGCGGAGGAGCCGGAGGGCCCGCTCGCGCCCGGCGACGACCACGCCCGACGCGCCGAGGTGAGTGAGCCGGGCGACGTCGAAGGCGGCGCCGGGGCTCGGGTCGGCGAGGCCGAGCGAGCGGGTGTGGTCGACGACGAGGACCACGCCTCGCCGCTCGGCGAGCTCACGCAGCGCGTCGACGGGCAGCGCGGTCCCGTCGACGTCGCAGGTCCGGGCGACGCAGAGCAGCGCGCGCTCGTGGGCATCGCGGTGCGCGTCGAGCCATGCGTCGAGGCCGGGGAGGTCGTCGGGGGAGGCGCGGTGCACGCGCGCGGCGGTGTGGAGGGGCTCGGGAGCGGCGAGCCGGGTGACGTGCACGACGAGGTCGTCCGCCCGCGCGAAGGTCGAGGTGATCGGCGCGAAGGGGCAGCCGCCGGCGCCGATCGACAGGGCGGCCTCGGCCTCGAAGACCGCGGCGAGGCGTCGCTCGAGGCGGCGCTGCGCCTCGGTCTCTCGCGCGGTGGCCGGGGCGAACGACGAGACGGTGCCGGCGCCCATCGCCTCTCGCGCGGCCGCGATGACCCGCGGGTCGCGGGCGAAGCCGAGCGGGTCGTGGGCGGCGAAGGTGAGGCCCGGCTGGCGCGCGCGGGCAGGGTGCGCCTCGAGCTGCAAGGCGCGCATCATCGCCAGCTGCTCCTCGAGCCGATCGACCTCGGGCCAGCGCTCCGGGTCGGCGTGCTGACGGGCGGAGGCGGCGGGCGCCTCGCAGGCCGCGACGTGCGCGATGACCTCGGCCACGGTGGCCTCGGCGCCGAAGAGCGACTCGGCCACCGCGGGGTCGAGCGCGAGCTCCTCGCCGAGCTCGATGAGCAGGATGGAGTCCATGCCCAGGTCGGCGATGAGCCTCCGCTCCTCGCTCACCTGCGAGACGTCCATCGCGCAGACGAGCGCCACCGCCTCGAGCACCCGCGCGCGGACGTCGGCCGGCGGGGCAGGCGCGGGCGTGGGCTCGGCGGGGCGAGCGCGAGGGCGGAGCGCCGGGTAGGGCTCGCGGGTGACCGGCGTCTCGGGCAGGGTCGTCACCCTTCGCTCGAAGGGGTCCTCGCGCAGCGTCGTGGCCAGGTCGAAGGGGACGCCGCGCGCCACGAGCGCGCCCACCACCCGGAGGACCGCCTCCGCCGCCTCGTCCTCTGGCCGGTCGTGGAACGCGAGGCCGGGCGCCCGCGGCCCGCCGAGCCCCACGACCACGTCCGCCTCGACGACGAAGTCCGCGTCCGGCGCCGGCGCGTCGCCCGACAGCGCGCGGCGCAGCGCCTCCTCGTCGGTCAGCTCCCCCGTCCACGCCGAGAGCGCGAGCTCCGCGCCGAAGGTCGCGTCGGGGCGCACGCCGCGGTCGCCGAGCCAGCGCGCGAGCGCGAGCGACAGGGCCAGCGAGGCGGCGGCCCGCGCCGGGACCGGAGACGCGGCGCTCGTGTCGTCGAGGCGGCTGGAGCCGGCGCGCGCGAGGGCCGCGTCCAGCTCGTCGACCCGCGCGGCGAGGGCGGGGAAGCGGCGCAGCGCGCTCGGCAGCCAGCGCGGCGGCGCCTCTTCGTCGAGCGCGAAGCAGAACGCGACCGACGGCGGCGCCGCGCCGGGCGCGACGAGCTCGAGGGAGCCGGCGGCGGCGGCGAGCGCGGCCCGCGACCCGGTCAGCGCGGCGCGGTAGGGGGCCAGGGTCCGCGTGACGCCGAGCGTCCAGGCGGCGTCGGCGAGCGAGCCCGCGCCGTCGCGCGCGAGCGCCTCCGAGACCTCCCGCGCCATTCGCCGCGCGCCGTCGGCCGTGTCCGCGGAGACGACCAGGGTCTCGGCCACCGGCTCGGCGCGGCGGCGCGGCGGCGGCGGCGCGGCGAGCACGAGGTGCGAGTTGGTGCCGCCGAAGCCGAACGCGCTCACGCCCACGCGGAGCGGCCGGCCGGGAAGGGCGTCGAGCGCGACGTTGTCGGTCGGCACCGCGAGGCGCCCGTCGCCGAGGGGGAGCTCCGGGTGGAGCCGCTCCAGCCCGGCCTGCCGCGGGACCACGCCTCGCCGCAGCACGCCGATGGCGCGCACCAGGCCCGCGGCCCCGGCGGCCGACATGGCGTGCCCGATGTTGCCCTTCACCGAGCCGATCCAGAGCGGCCTCTCCCGGTCGCCGAAGACCTCGGCCAGGGCGCGCGTCTCGGTGCGGTCGCCGCCCGCGGTCGCGGTCCCGTGCGCCTCCACGTAGTCGAGCTCGCGCGGGTCGAGGCCCGCGTCCTCGCAGGCGGCGCGGAGCACGGCGACCTGCCCCTCGACGCGCGGGGTCATCGGGCCCTCGCCGCGCCCGTCGTTGTTGCAGCCGCTGCCGAGGATGAGCGCGTGCACCCGCTCGCGCGTCGGGTCGACGTCGCGCTCGCGCTTGAGCACGAAGGTCGCCACGCCCTCGCCCTGGACGAAGCCGTCGGCGTCGGCGTCGAAGGGCCGGCAGCGCCCCGAGGGGCTGATCGCGCCGATGCGCGTGAAGGCCACGAGGTTGTCGGGCGAGAGGTTGAGGTACACGCCGCCCGCGAGCGCGACGTCGAGCGCGCCCGCCCGGAGGTGAGTGACGGCGTCGTGGATCGCGACGTTGGCGGAGGCGCAGGCCGCGTCGATCGTGAACGCGGGGCCGCCGAGGTCGAAGGTCTGCGCGACGCTCGCCGCGGCCAGCGCCTGGAGAGACCCGCTGAGCGAGAAGCTCTGGGTGCGGGCCACGCGGTCCACCGCGCCGAGCAGCCGCGCCGCGTCCGGGCCGTCGAGGGCCGCGCCGAAGTCGCCCGCGATGGCCTGGGTCAGACGGATCCGCGCCATCATCGCGTTCTTGAACTCGCTCACCGACAGGCCGACGAACACGCCGGTCCGCGCGCGCTCGAGCCCCCCGCGCTCGAGCCCCGCGTCCTGCAGCGCCCAGCGCGTCGCCTCGATCAGCAAGCGATGCTGCGGATCCATCACCTCGGCGCGGCGGGGCGCGATGCCGAAGCACGCCGACGCGAAGCGCTCGAAGTCGTCGAGGAACGCGCCGGCCGGCGCCCAGCTGGTGTCGAGCCCGCGCGGGCTCGCGTCGGGGAAGGCGGCATGACGCCACCGCGACTCCGGGCTGGGGCGCAAGGAGGTGCGCCCCTCCCGGCTGAGCTCGAAGAGCGCCTCCGGGCGCGACGCCCCCGGGAAGAC
>JAYZQJ010000272.1:0-36353 GCA_036149055.1 Myxococcota bacterium
GCTTCGCTCGAATCCGCGTGTCCCGCGCTCCGCGCGTGAGCCACGCGGCTCGCGCTCGCGCTTCGCGCGAGCTGGCCGCCCGCTGCCGCGGGATCGAACCTCTCGAGTGCCGCGTGCGGCGACATCGCTGCGCTCGTCGCCTGCCGTGGTCTCGGGGGCTCGACCTGCGTGCCGCCCGCTGCCGCGGGATCGAACCTGGGGGGCTGCGTGCGGCGACCGCGCTGCGCTCGTCGCCTGCCGTGGTCTCGGGGGCTCGACCTGCGTGTCGCCCGCTGCCGCGGGATCGAACCTGGGGGGTACTCGTGCGGCGACCTCGCTGCGCTCGTCGCCTGCCGTGGTGTCGGGGGCTCGTCCTGCGTGTCGCCCGCTGCCGCGGGATCGAACCTGGGGGGCTGCGTGCGGCGACGTCGCTGCGCTCGTCGCCTGCCGTGGTCTCGGGGGCTCGACCTGCGTGCCGCCCGCTGCCGCGGGACCTGATCTGGGGGGTACTCGTGCGGCGACGTCGCTGCGCTCGTCGCCTGCCGTGGTCTTGGGGCCGACACGTGGGTCGCGCGCGGATCGAGCTACCAGACGGGCTCGCAGATGGAGGCGCAGAGCGCGTCCGTCGACTCGAGGGGTTGCCGCGCGAGGCAGATCGATTGCGCTCCGCAGTCTCCGTTCGTCTCGCAGGACCGTCGGCAGTGGCCGGTCACCGGATCGCAGCGGCCGTGCGGGCAGTCTCCCTCCGTCGCGCACTCGTGGACGGAGCTGTGGTGGGCGCCGCCCGCGCAGGCGACGAACGCAGGGCGGGCGAGGGCCCGGGCGTGGAAGCGGTAGAGGCCCTCGTGTCCCGCGTCGGCCGTGTAGTCGTCGAAGAAGAATCCGGCGCCCTCGGGCAGCCAGCCGCGCCGCCGGTCGAGCGCGGTCGGGTGCAGCTCCGGGAGCTCGCACAGGCGCCCGTGGGCCCAGCGACGCAGGCGCGCGTCCGGGATCTCCAGGCACAGCGCGTCGGGGTCCTCTTCGGTGAGCTCGAGCAGCCCCCGGCAGCCTTCGGGACGCGACCGGTAGCCAGTCGACGGACGCCTGAGCCGGGACCGCGCGACCTGTCGGAGGCCGGCGAGGGCGGCGTCGAACCGCGCGGCGCAGACGGGCTGGGCGACGACGGTGGCGCCGCGCTGGGCGAGCGCCGCGGTGGCCTCGACCAGACCCTCGGGCTCGCCCGCCCCGCAGCCGCCCTCTCGGATCGGCGCGCCCGGCTCCTCGGCCGAGACGTCGTTCGCGACCACGAGGACCGGCGCGCGCAGCGAGGTCGGTGGCCGGTCGACGCACGACGGGTCACCGTCGCACGCGTCGCGGCGCCCGACGAGGAGCGCGGCCGGGCGACCGTCCGGACGAGAGAGCGCGTCGTCGGTCAGCCCGCGCCCGGCGGCCTCGAGCGGGCGCGGCGCACACGGCTCGGGCGGCGCGTCCAGGGCGCAGCGCAGGGCGTCCCACGGCTGACCCTCACCGGCGCCGAAGCGGAGCACGGGCGGCGCGCCCTCACAGCGCAGCAGCTCTCCGTCGGCGCAGGCGGAGGTGACCGCCACCCGGACGTCGACGCCCCGCCCCTCGTCGCTCGCGAACGCCCGCACGAGGCGGACCGTCTCGTCCGCCACCCGGGCGCGCTCGGCCGGGTCGAAGGAGACGGAGTCGAAGACGATGACGAGATCGATGGGCGCCGCCGGGTGCCGCTCGAGAGGCAGCCGGCGGGCTCCCTCGACGCAGTTTCCGGAGGGGGCATGCGCCCCCTCCCGCCCGACCGGCAAAGCCGGCTCGGGCTCCCACCCCATCTCACGCGCTGATGCGCGTGGAAGCTGCGGCATTTGCCGCAGCTTCAAAACGCGGGGCTCGCGCCGCCGTCGCCGCACCCGACGAGGCAGAGCAGGACGAGCCAGCAGCGCAGACCTCTCCCCACGGAGGGTGGCCGAAGCAAGGAGGACGCCGCGTCGCGGAGCGGGGAGGGCGTTCCCCGTGCGCCAACGCCATTGTCGGGGCTGTCACCACTGGGCGGGCGTGGGCTCCGCGGGCTGCTCGATGTCGGAGGGGACGCGCTGGGCCTCGATGAAGATGCGGCGCACGCGCGGGTCGCACTCCCGGATGCCGGCCTCGATCTCGTCGACCGCGCGCGCCACCTGGTCGGCCGTCAGGTCGCGCTGGAAGGTGATGTCGAGGGCGACGAGGATGCGCTCGGGGCCGAAGTGCATGGTGAACGGCCGGCCCGCCTCGATGATGTCGTCGCGCTTCGCGGTCACCGCCTCGATCGCCTCGATGACCTCCGGATCGGTCGACTCGCCGACCAGGAGGCGGCGGGACTGGGCGACGAGGTAGATGGCGGCCGCGCCGAGGATGAGGCCGATCAGGATCGAGGCGATGGCGTCGGGGTAGGGCGAGCCGGTCCACTGGGTGAGGCCGAGCCCGACCGCGGCGATCAGCACGCCGAAGAGGGCCGCGCTGTCTTCGCCGACCACGATGAAGCGGCTGGGATCCTTGCTCCGGAAGAGCTTCTGGAGGAAGCCGTTGCCCCGCTCCTCCTGCTTCACCGCCCGGACCGCGATCACCCAGCTGGTGCCTTCGCTGACCAGGGCCACGCCGAGCACCACGTAGCTCCAGAGATACGACTCGGCGACCTCGCCCCGGCCGGAGAGCAGGCGGGTGACGCCCTCGTAGACCGAGACCCCGCCGCCGATGCCGAAGAGGAGCACCGCGTAGATCAGCGCCCAGAAGTAGACCTCTTTGCCGTAGCCGAAGGGGTGGTCCTCGTCGGCCGGCTTCCGGCTCCGCTTGACCCCGAACAGGATGATCCCCTGGTTCGCGGTGTCGACGGCGGAGTGCACCCCCTCCGCGAACATGGCGGCGCTGCCCGAGAAGGCGGCGGCGACGAACTTGGCGACCATGATGACGAGGTTCGCCGCCATCGCGGCCAGCACGGTGAACGGGTGACTCTCGCCTTCTCGCTCGCTCATCACCGGCGACCTAGGCCCGGCGCGACGGTTCACAGCCGCCCGGGGAGTCCCTGGTCGTGGGTATGGAAAAATCGCGAGAGACGGTTTGGAGCGTGGAAGACCGCGGGATCGTTGCGTCCTCGTTGACACCGGGGGTTTCGGACGGCGAACATTCGACGCTCGCGATGTCCGCCCTCACCTCGCTCTTGGTTCGGGACGGCGTCGTCCCCGTGCGCAAGATCGAGGAGGCGCTCCAGCGCCAAGTCATCTCGGGCGGGGACATGGAGACGCTCCTCCTCGAGATGAACGCCGTGCCGGAGAACACTCTGGCGGCGTACAAGGCCGCGTTGCTGGGTGTGACCGCCGCGACGCGCGAGGAGGTGATGGCGGTGACGGGCGAGGTGCTCAGCCTCGTGCCCTCGGACGTCGCGGTCCAGCTGCGGCTCGTGCCGCTCGCGGTGGACGGGCGCACGCTGCAGGTCGCGGTCGCCGGCGCGCTCACCCCGGAGCAGGAGGAGCGGGTCGGGTTCCTGCTCGGCTACGATCTCTCGCCGCGGATCGTGTGCGAGGTCCGGCTCGCGGCCGCGCTCTCGCTGCACTACGGCGCGGAGCTGGCGCCGCGCATGGTGCGCCTCATCGACAAGGTGCGGAGCCGGCAGAGCGGCGAGCTGCCCGCGGTCGAGCAGAAGGTGCCCGAGGCCCTGAAGGGGCACGAGGCGGACATCCCGGAGAAGTCGGGCGAGCCGGCGTTCCTCCGGCGCACGAAGAGCTTCGGCTCGATGATCCTGGAGCCCGCGCCGCCCGAGTCGGAGCCGCCGCCCGCCGCGGCGGTGAAGGAGACCGCGGAGCACACGCCGCCGGCGGATCTGCGTCGCCTCCGGGGGCCGATGACGCTCGCGGCGGGGGAGCGCATGCTCCGGCAGGCCGCCGACCGCGACCAGATCCTCGAGGTCCTGTTCGGGTTCGCGCAGCAGTTCTTCGACTACACCGCGCTCTTCGTGGTGCACGACGATCAGGCG
The DNA here is from genome assembly GCA_036149055.1 of Myxococcota bacterium. GTDB lineage: Bacteria > Myxococcota_A > Polyangia > Polyangiales > Sandaracinaceae > JAVJQK01. Next base: position 3,980 of record JAYZQJ010000272.1, read on the forward strand.
GACGGCCGCGCCGCCTACGGGCCCGGCGCCCCCACGCTCGAGGTGCAGGCGCTGAGCTTCCCGCTCTCGCGGCCCAGCATCCTCGCCGAGGTCCGGCGCACGCTCTCGCCGCAGGTCCGTCGGCTCGACCAGGCCGAGGGCGATCGCGACATCGCCGTGGGGCTGCGCCGTCCCGAGGCGCCGCCCGCGTTCGTGATGCCGATCGCGATCCGGCAGCGGGTCGTCGTGCTCGTCTACGGCGACCGCGACGGGGAGACGTTCGACATCGGCGCCGCGATGGAGCTCGTGCGCTTCGGGCCGCGGGTGGTCGAGGCCTTCGAGCAGCTGATCTTGCGTAACAAGCGCGGCTACGGCTCGGCGCCGCCGCCCGAGAAGCCGGCGCCGAAGGCCGAGCGGGTCACGCTGAAGGAGGCGGCCCGGAACGTCGCCTCGACCGCGGGCACCGCGCGGCCGACCTCCGAGCGGAGGGAGCGCGGGCGCACCTCGTGGCACCCGGGGCGTCGCAGCTCGCCCGGGTTCGCGCCGCCCGCCGAGGCCCACTCCAAGGACAGCTGGGACACGGTGGCGCGCTCCCCGCAGCCCCTCCGACCCGAAGGCTCGCGCGCGCCGACGCCGCCCCCGGGGGCCGTCGTCGAGCCGGCCCGCGAGCCGAAGGAGCCGGAGGGTCGCGAGGCCGTGCCGCCCGCTCGGCCGCGCAAGCCGCTCCCGGCCGACGCGCCCCCCTCCGCGATCCTCGGCATCCCGCGCGCCGCGCCGCCCCCGCCGCCTTCGGCCGAGTTCGATCTCGCCCACACCGCCCTCGCCGGGCTCGACGAAGACGACGACGAGCCGGAGCTCTCGTTCGACGCGGACGACGACGACGAGCCCGACGTCGTCATCGACATGGGCGACGACGACGACGAGGACTGGGGCGACGAAGAGGTCGAGGAGCCGCCGAGCCCGGCGCCGGCGTCGAGCGCGCCTCGCGACCCTCGGGCCGGCACCTACCAGGTCCGCGACGCGCCCGTCGACGTCGTGCGCCCGGATCGCCGCTCCGACCGCCCGCGGGCCCGATCGGTCCGCCCGCCCAAGGACCCGCGCCGCGACGAAGGCGACGACGAGCCACGTCCGGAGGTCGTCCGGGTCCCGGAGGGCATCCACTCCGAGCCGCCGCGCGGGCTCGACGCCGACACGCGCTCGGTCATCGTCGACATGGGCGAGCAGGTCCACGCGCAGGTGGCGGACCTGGCCGAGGCCAAGAGCGAGCGGGAGTGGGACCACCTCGTCGAGGGGCTCCTGGCGCTCGGCGACGCCGCGCTCCCGGCGCTCGTGCAGGCCTTCCCGGGCGCCCTCGTCTGGACGCGGCAGAAGGGCGGGCGGCTGCCTCGCGGGCGCGACCTCTCCCCGGTGGCGCGCGCCCTCGTGGCGTTCGGCGAGCGGGCCGCGAGCTACACCGCCTCGCTCCTGAGCTCGGCCCACCCCGACGTGCGCTTCTACGCGATCCTCGTGGCCGCGGAGCTCGTGCACCCGGACCTGACCGACGCGGTCGCCGAGCGCATCCACGACGAGGACGAGGGCGTCCGCCGCCTCGCCGTCCAGCTGCTGCCCCGCTTCGCCAGCTTCCGCGGCTTCGACGAGGTGCGCACCGTGGTCCGACGCACCGCGCGCCTGCGCGGCAAGGATCCGTCGCGCCGCCTCCAGGCCATCGACGCGGTGGCCGCGCTCCGCGACGTCGAGATGGTGCCCAAGCTCATCGAGCACCTGAAGGACCACGATGACGACCTCGCCGAGCACGCCCACCGCGCGCTCATCGCCATCACCGGCAACGACGTCGGCCGCACCCACCGCAAGTGGGCCTCCTGGTGGGAGCGCAACCGCGCGCGTCACCGCGTCGAGTGGCTCATCGAGGGCCTCGGCCACGCCGACGAGCGCGTGCGCCGCCTCGCGGGCGACGAGCTGCAGCGGACGACCCAGCAGTACTACGGCTACCACCCCGGCAGCCCGAAGCGCGACCGCGACCTGGTCGCCCGACGCTACCGCCAGTGGTGGGACCGCGAGGGCCACGAGCGCTTCGGCTGAAGCGCCCGCCCGCTACATGGGCTCGGGCGTCGGCTCCTCGCCGAAGGTGCCGGACGTCGGCTGCCAGCGCGCTGGAGCCTCCGGCTGCAGCCGGAAGAGCGCGTCGACGCAGAGCACGGCGCCGTGAGGCCCCACCACCGCGCCGAGCCCGGCCTCCCCCGCGGTGCCCCAGACGACCCCGGCGGGCAGCTGCTCGCCGCATGGATCGGCGACCCGCCATTGCCATTCCGGTACGAGCTGAGCCGGGCGCTGCTCGAGCGCGGCGGAGCTCCCCTCCACGGCTTCGTGACCGGCGCACCCCGTCAACGCGAAGTAGGCCATCACGGCCAGAAGGATCGTTCGCTTCATGATTCCCTGCCGTTCTTCTTGAGCCCGTATTCGGACGCGAGCTGGGACAGCCGCGGTCGCTTCATCCCGAGCAGAGCCGCCGCCCGCGAGATGTTGCCGTTCGTCTCCTGGAGCGCGCGCTCCACCGCGGCGCGCTCGAGGTCCTTTCGGATCTCGTAGATCGAGCCGCGCCTCTGTAGCGCGTCGTAGTACAGGTCCGAGAGGTCTCCGGTCTTCGGCCCCGGCGGTCGCCCCACGAGCACCGGCGCGTGCCGCTCGAGCTCTCGCCTCCCGAGGACGCTCGACTGCGCGAGCACCGTGACCGCGCGCAGCACGTTCTGCAGCTCGCGCACGTTGCCGGGCCAATCGTGCTGTTCCAGCAGCTCGGTGGCCTCGGGCGCGAGCACCACCGAGTCGCCGTGCTCGCGCCTGAGGAGAGCGCGGGCGATCTCGGGGACGTCGCCGGGCCGGTGGCGGAGGGGCGGGAGGTGAAGGTGCAGAGCGCGGAGGCGGTAGTAGAGATCCGCGCGGAAGCGCCCCTCCTCGACCATGGACTCGAGATCGCGATTCGTCGCCGCGACGACGCGGACGTCGACCGTGATCGTCTCGGTGCCGCCGACTCGCTCGAAGGCGCGCTCCTGAAGCACGCGGAGGAGCGCGCTCTGCGTCGACGGCGACATCTCTCCGACCTCGTCGAGGAAGAGCGTGCCGCCATCGGCCAGCTCGAAGCGCCCGCGCTTTCGTCTCGTCGCGCCGGTGAACGCACCTTGCTCGTGGCCGAACAGCTCGGAGAGGAGCAGCGTGTCGACGATGGCGCCGCAGTTGACGCTCACGAAGGGCTGACCTCGACGCCTCGACAGATCGTGGAGGGCCGATGCGACCAGCTCCTTTCCCGTGCCGCTCTCACCCGTCAGCAACACGGTGGTCGCGCTCGGCCCGACGCGCTGCACCCAGGCCCGGACGTCTTCGATCGCGCGAGAAGAGCCGATGAGCCGCTCGAGGTGACGAGGCTCGGCTTTCGGCGCCTCCTCTTCCGGCGTCGCCGTCGTTCGCTCCATTAGGCGCTGCACGTCGAGCACGGGCTCCAGCGTACGGAACCCCTCGCGCAGGTCCGGCGGCGTAGCGAGCTCGAGCCGGCGGATCAGCGTCTGCGCCTCGGTCACGCGCTTCTCGGCCTCCAGCCTGGCGCCGGATGCGAGCAGGCAGCTGGTCAGTCGAACGAGGGCCCGCAGCTCCAGCAGCGGATCGCCTCCGTCACGTGCCAGTCGGAGGGCGTGCCGCGCGCGCCGAATCGCTTGCTCGGTGTCGGGCTCCAGGCACGACCGCAGGAGCGCGAGGCGCGAGGCGTTCCGGGAACCGTCGGGTTCGAGGCCGTTCAGCATCGCGGTCGCCCCAGGCGTGTCCCCCTTCGCGATGCGATATCGAGCGAGCCGAAGCGTCACCAGGACCTCGGTCCGGCGGTATCCCGCGGCTCGAGCGAGGGCGAGCACCTCCTCGGAGAGCCGCTGCGCGGTGGCGATGTCACCGATCTGCTCCGCCACGTCCGCTTCGATGGCGAGGCGGTCCGCCCGACGCTCGGGACGATCGCCGTCAGCGCGCCAGCTCGCGGTGAGGGCGAGGATCTCCTGCGCGCGACGGGTGCACCCGAGCGTCGCATGAGCCTCGGCCAAGTTCGTGGTCACACGGACGAGCAGACCTTGGTCCTCGTAGGCCTTGAGCACGCGTGCCGCGGCGCGGTAGGAGGCGATCGCCTCTGCAAATCGACCTTCGAGTCGATCGACGACGCCGATGTTCTCGAGGGCGATGGCCCGGTGCAGGGCCGCGCCCTGTCCGGCCGCCAGCTGGACGACTCGATGCAGCAGCCCTCGGGCGTCGTCGAGGCGGCCCTGGGACATGCGGATGAGCGCCATGTTGTTCAGCGACCGCATCCGGAACCGGACGTCGCCCCGGCCTTCCGCCACCGCTTCGTTCTCCGCGAACGACGCCTCCGCTGCCTCGAGGTCGCCAGCCGACCAGGCGGCGCGACCGATCGTGTTGCGGGACTCCAGCGCGGACTCGCCGGACGGATCCAGCGCCATGGACGCCAGCGCGCGCTCCCGGGCGAGTCGATATTCGGCGCGCTCCAGGTGCACCAAGGCGAGCTCGGAGAGCGCACGCGCCCGGGAGGCCGTGTCCGATGACTCGACCGCGTGGGCCAATGTCTCCTCCGCCCGCTCGAGGCGGCCGGCGCTCCGCGCGAGGCGTCCCACGCGCGTCAACGCTGCGGCGTCGTCCGGCGCGGCGTCGAGGAGGCCTTCGGCGATCTCGAGCGCCTGCGTCAGGTCGCCGCGGGTGGCGTGCAGATCCACCAGGGACTCGAGGAGCTCGGCGGGAGGGGCCGCGGTCTCGCCGGCGGCCGCCTCGAGCACCGCGGCGGCCCCGTCGAGATCGTGGCGGTGGGCGAGGTCGCTGGCGGTCGAGACGGCGGCCTCTGCGGGCACTTCGGCTGGTGCCGCCTCGGCGACTCGCCGCAAGGTCCGGACCACGCCGCTGGCCCGGGACTGCGCGCCCATCACGATCTCGTCGACGCGATCGAGGAGCCCGCCCGTCCGACCGAGGAGCGCCCGGATGACGTCGGGCTGAGCCAAGTAGGCGCGCATCTCCTCGTAGTCCATCGGCGCGACCGTCAGCCGCGTGCTGCACGGATGCTCGAGCAGCCGGTCGACGAAGACGCCGCGCCGATCCGCCGGCGGCAACGGGGCGATCCACAGGCTGCCGCCATGGCCTCCCAGGCGTCCGTCGTCCAGCACGTACTCCAGGAGCGCGGTCGTCTGCGCGTCGAGCCGCTCGAGCCCATGAAGCCAGATCGTCGCTGGCTCCCGCGCGCCCAACTCCGCCAGCAACTCGACCGTGCCCTCGAAGAATCCGGCGCGCCTCGCCGCCAGATCCGTCCATGCGGGCAGCGCGGCGTCGCGGTCTTGGTGCTCGAACCAGAGCGGACAGCAGCCGCCGGCACATTCGAACGCGCGCTCCGAGGCGAAGCGGCGCGCGGGGAACCGCCGCGCGCGCGCCAGGAGTGTGGGAATGACGTGGGTGAGACCTCCGTAGGCGCGGCCGTCCAGGGCTCCCTGGACCAGCGGGGCGTCGAGGCGCTCGGCGAGGCGCTCGGCGATGCGGGGGATGCCGACGCCTTCGGGGCCGTCGAGGAAGACGAAGCGGGTGGCGCGGGCGGCCTGGCGGTGGAGCTCGAGGAGCTCGTCGATGACCGCCCCGAAGGGCTCGCTCCCCCTGACCCCGTCCAAACGCCGCGCCGCCTCCACGGGTGGACCCTCTGCAAGGTCGTGACCAGGGGCGGCGTCCGGAGCGCGCGGCGCCTCCGGGTCCGGGGGTGTAATCCGGCTGACGGTCTCGGCGTCGCGTGATTTACGCTTCACGCGAACCAGCTCATGTCGATCAGGGTCTGCGGGTCACCCAGGGCGCGGGCGCTGAGGAGGTTGACCTCGACGTCGTCGGCGCCGAAGCGCTCGAGGCTGCGCGCGAGGAAGCCGATCAGGCCGACGGCCAGGGTGAGGGAGGGCTCGTCGCGCTCCACCAGCTCGAGGCGCCCGTAGCCGCGCCCGACCCGGCGCACCTCCACGTCCACGCCGCGCACGACCTTCTTCAGGATCGCGGGCATCTCCGCCACCAGCAGCTCGGGCGGCGGGGCCGGCGGGCGCAGCGCGCGCATCTCGTCGAAGGCGCCCTCGGCGGCCGCGCGCCCCGCCTCGAGCACGAGGTGCAGGTCGTCGTCGCCCAGCCGGCTGTCGATGGTCTCCACCAGGATGCGGACCGCGAAGAGGTCCACCCAGCTGTCGGCGTCGATGCCCTGCACGAAGGGGAGCCGCGCCTGCTCCGGCATCGCGTCGAGCACGTCCTTCAGCGATCGCTCGCCGAACTTGCGGGCCACGAAGCGCAGGACCGCGAGCACCACCGCGCCCGCGTAGTAGCCGCCCTGCGGCATCTTCTCGGTGGTCTTCGCCTGGGCGAAGGCGCGGCGCTCCCCCGGCGAGGGCGCGCGCACCCGACCGTGCTCCTGGGTCGAGGTCTCCTCCGAGACGTGGATCGGATCTTCGACCTCGACCGGGATCTCGTCGATCTCCGGCTCGGGCGCGACCGCGGTCTCCCCCGAGCGCCGGGCCGCCTCGGCGTCGAGCTGACGGATCATCGCGAGCGCCTCCTCGGCGCTCATCCGCTGGGTCATGTCGGCGTCGCTCGACGGCTCGCTCTTCGGCTTGGCGACCGGGCGGGGCGGCAGCGCGCGCGGCGGGAGCGTCGAGGGCTTGGGGATCGGCCCGGTGCTCGAGCGGTGGCGCGTCTCGCGCGCCTTGATCCGCATCATCTCCATCGTGAAGGAGTCGCTCGGCTGATCGTCGCGGAAGGGCACGCGGAGCCCGCCGAAGGGGAAGAGCGCCTCGGCGAAGGCCTCCGAGTTCGCCCAGCGCTCCTCGCGATCCTTGGCGAGGGCGCGCATCACGATCTGCTCCAGGGCGGGGCTCAGGTCCGAGCGGCGCTGGCGCAGCGGCGGCGGCGGCTCCTTGCGCACCTTGCGCGCCAGCTCCCGGAAGGTCGGCGCGTCGAACGGGCGGCGCCCGGCGAGCATCTCGTAGAGCACCACGCCCACCGAGTAGACGTCGAGCCGCGGGTCGCGCCGGTCGTCGCCGCGGAGCCGCTCGGGCGCGGCGTAGGCCGGGGTGCCGACCAGGGTGCGCTCCGGGGTCAGCGACTTCGCGTCCTTCTTGCCCTGGAAGAGCGCCGCGAAGCCGAAGTCGCAGACCTTCACGAAGTTCCGGTCGCCGAAGCGGACCACGAGCATGAGGTTCGCGGGCTTGAGGTCGCGGTGGAGGATGCCCCGGTCGTGGGCGCCCTGGAGGCCGGCGAGGGTGTGGATGGCGATCGTGGCGGCGCGCTTCACCGGCAGCGGGCCGTCCATCGCGATCACCTGCGAGAGGCTCCGGCCGCGCAGGTACTCCATGACCATGTACGGCCGCGCGCCCTCGGTGCCGAAGTCGAGGATGTCGATGATGTTCGGGTGGCCGATCGCGGCCGCGGCGCGGGCCTCGCGCTGGAAGCGCTCCACCGACGACGGGTTCTCGGCCACCGCCGGGTGGAGCAGCTTGATGGCCACGAACCGCCGCAGGACCTGGTCCGCCGCCTTGTAGACCGCGCCCATGCCACCGTCGCCGAGGAGCCGCACCAGGTGGTAGCGGTTGGCGATCAGCCGCCCGACCATCTCCGGATCGCCCGCGATCGGCCGGCCCGTGGCGGTGCATCGCAGGGTCCCCTTGGGATGACGGGCGCCGCAGTGCGGACATTTGCGGACCACGAGGCGAGCATACCCCGTCCCGCTCCGTGGGGGGCGCTCCGGTGGCCCCTCCCGGCCCGACTGATAAGATGGCCGGTCCGGGCCGCCCCGAGAGGGCGCCGTCGTCGTTCCAGAATCGAGAGTCGTTCCCAGGGTTTTCGTGAGTCAGGGCCGCATCCTCCCCTTGGTGGGACCGCTCCTCGCGCTCTACCTCATCGCCGAGGTGGCAGCGTCGGGCGAGGCGCTCGACCTGGGCGCGCTGGGCCTGTGCGCGCTGGCGCTGCTCGTGTCGGCGGCGCCCGCCTGGTTCCTCCGCGGCGTCGAGAGCCCCGGCGTGCGCCGCGTGACGCTCCTCGGGCTCGCCTGCGGGGCGGTCCTCGTGCGGGCCGCGGCGCCCTCGCTGGCCTCGCCCTACCTGGACCTCGCGGCGGCGGTCGGGCTCCCCCTCGCCGGCGCGCTCACCGCCCACCTCGCGCTCGACGTGCCCGACCGGCCCAAGGTGCTCGACCGGCGCGGGCTCGTCTGGCTGGTCTGGGGCGGGGCCGCGGGCGCCTGCGTCGGGGCGCTCCTCGCCGACGCCCCCGCGATGCCGGTCGGCGGCGACGTGCTGATCGTGCCGCAGCGCTGGGCCTGGGCCGCGCCGATCTCGGCCGTCGTCGGGGCGGTGATCGCCGGGGCCCTGCGGGTGGCGCGCCGTCGGCTCGGGAGCGCGCCGGACGCCCTCGCCAGCAACGGGTCGGCCACCCTCGGGGTCGCGGTCGCCGTCGTCGCCGGGGTGGCCGGGCTCGCGCTGGTGCGGGGCGACGCGCTGGCCCCCCGGGTCGCCCGCGGGCTCTGGGCGCTGTCGCTCGTGGCGCTGCTCGCGGGGCACGTGGCCATGCTCGGCGCGCGCCGTCAGGTCCACGCCGGCCGCAGCACCCGCCGCCTGATCGCGGGCGCGCTCGCGGTGGGCGCGGTCTCGATCGCGGCGGCCCTCTGGGTGGGCGAGCTCCCCCGGGACCCGGTCGCGATCGGGGTGGGCGTCGCGGCCTGCGCGATCGCCGCCGCGCTCCTCTACCGGGCCGCGCTGGCGGGAGTGCGCCGGCTCCTCGCGCCGTTCGGCGGCCGCCTCATCGAGGGCGCGGCCGAGGCCCTGCGCCGCGCGGTCGGCGCCACCGACCTCGAGCAGCTCGGCGCCGCGATCCTGCCCCCGCTGCGGCGGGCCTCCGGCAGCCTCGACGCCGACCCCTACCTCTTCCTGCTCGACCCGCCGCGCGAGGTCCGCGTCGACGCGGCGAGCATCGCCCACGTCGAGCCCCGCGAGCTCTCGCCGGCGCTCGTCGCCCGGCTGCAGGAGAAGCCCGGCGAGGTGGTGATCGCCGCGCCCCTCGCCGAGCAGGTGGTGCGGCGCGCCGACCTGAGGCCGCTCGCCGAGGCCCTCGAGCGCCTCGACGCCGCCTGCGTGGTGCCCCTCTCGGTCGACTTCGAGGTGGAGGGCGCGCTGGTCGTCCCGCGGGGGCGTCGCCGCGCCGCGCTCACCCTCGAGGAGATCCACGGCCTCGAGAAGCTCGGTCGCCACCTCGGCGGCCAGGTCGCGATGCTCGCCCAGCACGAGCGCGGGCGCCGGCGCACCCGCGACGCGGTGGTCGCCCGCGAGAAGCTCTCCGAGCAGCTCGAGCAGGCGCAGGAGGAGCTCGAGAAGCTGCGCGCCGACACCCGCATCCTCAAGGCGGGCGGGGCGGCCGAGCGCTTCACCGAGCCGGCCATCGCCTACAGCCCGCCGATGCGGCAGCTCACCCGCCGGGTCCAGGAGGTCGGGCCGGTCGACGCGCCGGTGCTCCTGCGCGGCGAGGAGGGCACGCCGCTCGACCGGGTCGCGCACCTCGTGCATCAGGCCGGCGGCCGGCGCGGAGGCCCCTTCGTCGTGGCCGAGTGCGCGGCGGTCCGCCCCGAGCGCACCGAGGCGACGCTCTTCGGGGAGGCCAGCGGGAGCCCCGGCTGGCTCCGGCTCGCCTCGGGCGGCACCTGCCTCCTGCTCGACGTGCCGGCGCTCTCCCTCGAGGCGCAGGCGAAGCTGGCCGAGGCGCTCGCGACGCACCGGGCGCCGCTCGCCGACGGCACCGGGAGCTACCTCCTCGAGGCGCGGCTGATCGCGACCAGCCGGGTCCCCCTCGGGCCCCTCGTCGCCGCCGGCACCTTCGACGCCGAGCTCCACCGGCGGCTCGAGCCGCTCGTGCTCGAGGTGCCGCCGCTCCGCGAGCGCAAGGAGGACCTGCCCGCGCTGATCCTGCTCGCCCTCGACCGCGCGTGTCGGGTGAGCGGCCGGCCGGTCATCGGCATCGACGCCGCCGCCCAGGAGCGGCTCCTCGCGCACGACTGGCCGGGCAACGCGAGCGAGCTCGCGAGCGTCGTCGACCGGGCGGTGGCCGCGGCGACCGGCGACAAGATCACCCCGGACGACCTGCCGGCGCTGGCCGAGCCGGTGGCCGCCGATCCGTGGTCGGGCACCTACGCCGAGATCGAGGCCCGGGCGCTCGAGGCGGCGATGGCGAAGGCCGACGGCAACAAGTCCGAAGCCGCCCGGCTCCTCGGCCTCAAGCGCACGACTTTCCTGGACAAATTGAAGCGCCACGACATGGCGACGCCCTCCAAGCCGCCCCCGCCGCCCAAGAAGAAGCGCTCCCGCGGCAAGGGCGGCGAGGCGTCCGACTCCGCGGCCTGACGGGAAAATCACACGTCTCGAACGCCCGTTCGAGGGCCGCTATGATGGCGACCCTGGGGTGGTGGCGATGGGCGAGAGACGACGATGGGTGACGGGGTTGTCGCTGGCGCTCCTGATGGGGTGCCAGGGGCAGCTGGACGATCAACGCCCGCTGCGGCCGCGAGGGCTCGACCCGATCGAGTGTGACGGCTCGCCCGCGGTGGCGGCGCCGCTCGCGAGGCTCGGGCGGCACGAGTACGAGGCCTCGCTCCGCGCGCTCTTCGGGGACGGACCGGTCGACGCGGTCGGTGACGCGCTCGCCGGCGTGCCGACCGAGCAGTCGGAGACCGAGGTCCCGTTCGCGCGCACCGACCGCCGGCTCTCGCAGCAGCACATCGACGCGTACTACCGGACGGCCGACGCCCTCGCCTCGCAGCTCGGGGCCGACCGGGAGCTGCGGATCCGGCTCGCCGGGGACTGCGCCGCCGACGGGGTCGACGACGCGTGCCTCCGGAACTTCGCCGGCGCCTTCCTGCGCCGCGCGCTCCGCCACCCGCCCAGCGACGAGGAGCTCGCCCGCGCCCTCGGCGCCGCCGACGGCCTCGAGGGCTTCGATCGGCTGCACGCCGTGGTCTTCGTCACCCTGATGGGCCCCGACTTCCTCTACCGCTTCGAGAACCGCGGTGCGCCGGAGAGCGGGCGGGTGATCGCGCTGACGCCCCACGAGCTGGCGAGCCGGCTCAGCTACCACTTCTGGGGCGGCCCGCCGGACGACGCGCTCCTCGCCGCCGCCGAGGACGGCTCCCTCGCGACCGACGAGGGCTACGCCGCGCAGGTCGATCGGCTGCTGGCCGATCCGCGCACCGACGCGATGCTCGAGGTCTTCTTCGGCGAGTGGCTCCACCTCGAGGGAGGCGAGCTCACCGACGGGCCGCGCCTCGAGGTGCTGCGGCAGGGCCTCGAGACCGACGGGCTGACCGCGGAGATGCGCGACGAGGTGCACCAGCTCTTGCGATGGCACATGGAGCGGGGCGACGGCTGGGGCGACGTGCTCACCTCGCCGTACTCGTTCGCGCGCGACGAGCGGCTCGCCAGCATCTACGGCGTGCCCGCCTGGGACGGCGCGAGCGAGCCGCCCCGCCTCCCGGAAGGCGAGCGCTCGGGCCTGATCACCCGGGCCGCCTTGCTCCAGACGTCCGACGGCTCGACCAACCCCTTCCGCCGGGGCGCGTTCCTGCGGCGCATGGTGCTGTGTGACCGGGTGGATCCGCCGCCGAGCGACCTCGACCCGGACGCGCTGACGCCGCCGCCGACCGCGCCGGGCACGACCACCCGCGAGGCGTTCGCGGCGAAGGTGACCAACGAGCCCTGCGCCAGCTGTCACGCGCGCTTCTCGCCGCTCGGCTACGCGATGGAGGCGTACGACGGGCTCGGCCGGTACCGCGCCGCCGAGTGGCTCGTCAGCACCGAGGGCGTCGATCACGGCATGGCCCCGGTCGACACCGCCGTCGTCCCCGAGATCGAGTGGGGCGACCTCACGCCGGCCGAGGGGCCGGTCGAGGTCAGCCAGCGCATCGCCGACAGCCCGAAGGCGAACCTCTGCCTGGTCACCCAGTACTTCCGCTTCACCCACCGCCGCGAGGAGCACGAGGACGCGGATCTCTGCCTCATCGAGGACCTCGCGACCCGCGTCGAGGACGGGCTCTCGCTCGAGGACGCGCTCCGCGCCGTCGCCCTCGACCCCTCGTTCCGCCTGCGCCGCCTCGAGAGGGAGGACTGACATGCGCTTCGACCGACTCTCTCGCCGACTCTTCCTCACCGGCGCCGGGGGCGCGCTGCTCGCCGTGCCGCTCCTGCCCTCGCTGCTCCCACGGGAGCTCCGCCCGATCGCGAAGGCCGCCGGCCCGGACTGCCCGAAGCGGTTCATCGCGATCAAGACCTACAACGGCATGCCGGTGCTCGACTGGTATCCGCGCAACCCGCCTTCCGGCTACGAGACCCACTCGGTCGACGGCACCGTGCGGCTGAGCGCGCCGCTGCCCGAGGCGACCGGTCGGCACGCGAGCGGCGCCGAGTACTTCGGCACCCAGGCCCCCCTGAGCGACTTCGCGGGCCGGGATCTCTCGAACGTCTTCTCGAGCGAGTTCGAGCGGCACCACGACGAGATGCTGCTCTTCCGCGGCCTCGACTTCATGCCGGGGCTCAACCACAACTACGGCGGCTACCTCGGCAACCTCGGCCTCAACACCAACGGGACCGGCGGCCCGGTCGACGGCGCGCAGATCAACGCGACCATCGATCACGTCATGGCCGCGTCGCCGAGCGTCTACGCCGCGCCGCCCCTCGGCCCGCGCGTGCTCCACCTCGGCAGCCGCCGGAACACCTCGTCCTACGCGCCGACCAACCCGTCGGACGTGCTCGCGATCGGTCGCGACGCGATCCAGCAGGCCCAGGCCTTCGTGAACCCGCGCGCCGCGTTCGACGCGGTCTTCGCCATGGCGCCCAGCCCGATGGGGGAGCCGCCGGGGGTCTCGGCCCGGCTGGTCGACCGGGTGCGCGAGGACTACCGCCGCGCCTGGGAGGGCCCGCACCTGTCGCGCGACGACCGGGACGTGCTCGACCGGCACATGACCTACCTGAGCGAGCTCGAGGCGCGCGTGAACCGGATGGAGGCGGTGCTCTGCGATCCCACGCGCCCCGGCGACCTCGACACCGGCGGGGAGTTCAGCGTCGACGTCGGTCAGATCGAGGATCTCTTCGACGCGTTCGTCGACATGACGGCCGCGGCGCTCGCGTGTGACGCCACCCGGATCGTCACCCTCGACGTGACCAAGATGGTCGTGAACGACGGCGGCGACATCTTCGGCATGGGCGACTCCGAGAACGCCGACTCGGCCGGCCGCGACAACTGGCACTTCCAGGCCCATCAGTGGGACGACAACGCCAGGCGCTGGCTCGGGCTCGGCGGGCGCTGGGTCGCCGATCGGGTGGTCCTGCCCCTCCTCGATCGACTCGCCGAGGCCTCCGCCGGCGACGGCACCTCGGTGCTCCATCACTCCATGGTCATGTGGAGCAACGAGCTCAGCTTCAACCATCTGAACTACAGCGTCCCGACGGCGATGTGGGGGAGCGCGGGCGGCCAGCTCCGGACCGGGCGCTTCATCGACTACGTCGACCACGACCGCCCCATCCGGTTCCGTCAGCACGACGGCTCGGTGGTCGAGGGCGTGCAGTTCAACCGCCTGCTCGTGACGATCATGCAGGCGATGGGGCTGACGCCGGACGAATACGAGCGCGAGCCGGGCCGCGGATACGGCGAATATCGCACCGTCGGCAAGGGCGACGGCTTCGCCCGCGACTACGACGAGACGACCGTCGGGCGCCCCCTGCCGGACCTCTTCGTGACGTGACGTCCCGCACCCGTCGGGCCGGGCCAGCTTGACATGGGTCGCAGTCTGGAGACTCTTGCGTGCAACGGTCGGCCTTTCCTTGGTCACAGAGCGGGAACGATGAAGAATCTAATCTGGGAAGAAGTTGCTCCATATGGGTTGATGAGCGTCCCCAAACGCTCCCGCTGGGACCTCCCGGATCTGATGGGTGAGGTCGGTGAGTACTTCGACTGTGGCGCGCGGGTGGGGCCGGGGGACACGGTCTTCGACGTCGGCGCCAACGTCGGCGCCTTCGCCATCGAGACCGCGCGCCGAGCCCAGAGCGACGTCTCCCTCTACTGCTTCGAGCCGGTCCCTCCGATCTTCAGCGCCCTGAGCGCGAACGCGAGCCGCAACGACTGGCTGGGCCAGGCCCGGACCCACCTCTTCGACCGCGCCGTCGTCGCCGAGAGCGACCCCGATCACACCGACCTCGCGTTCTTCCGCCGCTTCCCGACCGACTCGACCTGCGACATCCAGGAGAAGCGGCGCGACTTCGACATGTTCTTCGCGCAGAAGGGCACCGCCTTCCGCGCCGCCCTCGCTCCGCGCGTCGGTCAGACCGTCGCGGCGGCGGTCGGCCACCTCGTGACGACGATGCCCAAGGGAGGCCTCGGCCGCGCGGTGAGCGACCTCGTGACCGGCCACGTGCGCATGCGCGCGCCCACCACCACGCTCTCCAAGGTCGTGCAGGAGAAGCAGGTGACCCGCATCGACCTGCTCAAGATCGACGTCGAGGGCGCCGAGCTCCGCGTGCTCCTCGGCATCTCCGACGCGCACTGGCCGCTGGTCGAGCAGATCGTGCTCGAGGGCCACGACCGGGACGGTCGTCTCGACGTCATCGGCGGGCTGCTCACCGAGAAGGGCTTCGAGATCGCCCACCTCGGCAAGCCCGACGGCGCCGACGAGAAGGGCCTCGACAGCTTCCTGCTCTACGCCCGCCGCCCGAAGATCAACGGGCACGCCTGATCAGAGCGCGGCGAGCGCCTGCGGCAGCCCCCGGAGCGCCGCCCGGATGGCCCCCTGCGCGGCGGCCACCTCGGGCGTCGCGTGCGCGGGCACGGTGGCCGCGCCCTGCAGCATCGAGCGGGTCCGCTCCGGCGGCCCCGCGGTGCTGATCGTGATGAGGCAGCGCGCCCGGGTGCCGCGCGGGGTCGAGCGCAGCTCGGCGAGGTTCACGTCGAGCCGGAGATCGGCCACGTCGGGCTCCGCCATCGCGTCCAGCGCCGCCGCGATCTCTCGCACCGCCTCCCGCCGCACCGCGGCGAGCGAGCCCTCGTCGAGCGCGACGCCTCCCTCCGTGGTCAGCGTCCGCAGCACGGTCGACTCCACGAGCGCCTCGTAGCGGTAGACCCGCGCCGCCTCGGGAGCCGGCGCCGCGGCGCCGCACCCGATCAGCAGCGAGACGAGAGCAGAGATCACGAACGGGCGTCTCATGGGGCTGACGTCACTCCTTCGCCGCCGTCCATCGGCGCGTCGATCGCGCAGGTCACGGGTCCGGTCGGGGTCACCGACAGGACCACGCCCCGGGCCAGGCTGACGTGATCCTCCGGGTGAGGTGCGATCTGGAGCCCGCCGTCCTCGAGCTCTCCGAGTCTCACGAAGCGAGTCCCCGGCGCCAGGCCGCCGACCGGCTCGGGCGCGCTGGTCTCCGTTCGAGCGTGGACGGCCAGCGGCTCGCGAGACCTACAGACGGTCTGCGAGGGCTCGGCTCCTCTCTGCCCGAGTCCTCCGAAGCCGCCTCGACCTGACGTCTCCTGCAGAGCCCCCACGTCTACCCAGCCGGCGATCAGGTGGCCGCGAACCTCGAACGCCACCCGCGCCGAGCCCGCGCGCCGCTCCACCACGCCGACGCGACGTGGACCGTCGAGGAGGGCGAGCGTCCGTCCGCCCGGGGCTTCCCGGAGGGGGATCTCCGTGGAGGGCGCGAGAGACGAGCGCTCGATCGACGCCGGGTCGAGGCCGAGCTCCGCCCACGCCGAGCCCCGGTGTGGCGAGCGCAGCCCCAGCGCGTCGCACGCGACGACGGCCGTCGGCTGAACGACCCAGCGCACGCCGTCGGAGATCCCGGGGCCGTTGTCGCTCAGGCCGACGCGGAGGCGACCGTCCGCCTCGATCGCGAAGACCCTCACCGCCCGGCCGGCGGCCAGAGCGACGCCTGCGCCGAGCGGACGGGCCGCCTGGACGCGCAGCGTGCGGTCACGACCCGGATCCGCGGCGCCGCGCAGCGACCAGCCGCCGCGCGTCACCGTCAGCACGACGCGGTCGGGCGACACGAGGTCCGCGCGCACGTCGCCGCCGCTCACGAGCGCCAGCTCGAAGCCGCCTCGCGCCGCCCGCACGGTGCCGATGTTCCAGGAGCCCTCGAAGCGGCACGTGGGTGTCGGGACCGCCGGCTCGCTGGCTCGAGGCGCCCGAGTCTCGACGGGAGGGGCGCCGCCGCCGCAGCCAGAGAGCAAGAGCGCGAGCGCGAGGCCCTCGCGGTAGATCGAAGGCGAACGGGTCACGCCTCGAGCTCGGCCTGCGCTCGTTCGAGCTGCTCCTGCGCGCCCTCCCAGCGGGCGGTCAGCTCCTCGATCTTCTCGGCGTCCTTCTGCAGCTCGGTCAGCACCGCGAAGCGCTCCTGGTCGGAGGCGAAGCCGTTCGGGTCGCAGAGGCGGTCGTTGCGCTCCTTCTGGAGCGCCTCGAGCTCGCCGATGCGCGTCAGGAGCTGCTCGACCTTCTTCTCGAGCTTGCCCAGCGCCTTGCTCCGCTGCTGGCGGCGCTGCGCCTCCTCGCGCTTGCGCTTCTTCTCCTCTTCGCGGCTGCGCTTGGGCTCCGGGGGCTTGGCCTTCGGCGCCTCGGCCGCCTTCGGCGCCGGCTCCTCCGCGGCGGGCGCGCCGTTCTCCTGCGCCTGCCAGAGGCGCATGTAGTCGTCGAGGTTGCCCGGGTACTCGGTCACCTCACCGTCCTCGACGCTCCAGATCTTCGTGGCCAGCCGGCGGATGAGGCCGCGGTTGTGGCTGACGAAGAGCATCGTGCCGTCGTAGGTGTCGAGCGTCTCGATGAGGCTCTCGCAGCTCTCGAGGTCGAGGTGGTTGGTCGGCTCGTCGAGCAGCAGGAGGTTGCCCGGATCGAGCAGCAGCTTCGCGAGCGAGACGCGCGCGCGCTCTCCGCCCGAGAGCACGCCGACGAGCTTGTCGACGTCGTCGCCGCTGAAGAGGAAGCTGCCGAGCACGCTGCGCACACGGGTCTGGCCGAGCTCGCGGTTCACCTGCGCCGCCTCGTCGTAGACGGTGTTCTTCGGGTGCAGGAGCTCCGCGTGATGCTGGGCGTAGTAGCCGGGCTTGATGTTGTGACCGAGCTCGATCTCGCCGCCCGTCGGCTCGAGCTCGCCCGCGATCATCTTGAGCAGCGTGGTCTTGCCGGCGCCGTTCGGGCCGATGATGCCGATGCGGTCGCCGCGATAGATCGTGACGTTCACGTCCGGGAGCACCACGCGCCCGCCGTAGGCCTTCTGCACGCCCACGCAGCGGACCACCTCGTGGCCGGCGCGGTCGGTCGGCGCGAAGGAGAAGCTCATCACCTTGCGCTTCCGGTAGGTCTCGGCGCTCTCCATCTTCTCGAGCGCCTTGATCCGGCTCTGCACCGCCTTGGCCTTGCTCGCCTTGGCGCGGAAGCGGTTGATGAACTGCAGCGCCTTCTCGCGCTCGCGCTCGAGGTTGGCCGCCTTGTTCTCGAGGATCTCCGCCTCTTCCGCCCGCTGCACGAGGTAGCGCTCGTAGTCGCCGGGGTACTGCCGCACGCCCTCGACCTCGAAGCTGACCACGCGGTTGATCTGCTCGTTCAGGAAGTCGCGGTCGTGGCTGATGAGGATGAACGGCGACGACCAGCGCTTGAGGAAGTCGCTGAACCACGCGACCGTCGGCATGTCGAGGTGGTTGGTCGGCTCGTCGAGCAGCAGCACGTCGGGGCGCTGGAAGAGCAGCGAGGCGAGCACACCACGCATCTTCCAGCCGCCGGAGAACTCGCTCACGTCGCGGCCGTGGTCCTCGTCGACGAAGCCGAGGCCGGCGAGGATCTTCTTGGCCTGGTGCTCGCTGAAGAGGGTGTCGAAGTGCGCGAGGCGCTCGTGCAGCTCGGCCAGCCGCTCGGCGTCCTCCATCATCTGCTCTTCGTCGCCCGCCTCGAGGGTCCGGGCGTAGTCGGCCTCGGCCTGCTCGAGCTCCGCCTCGGCCTGCTCGCGGCCGGGCACCGAGCCCACCACCAGGTCGAGCAGGGTGCGCCCGCCCTCGACCTCGATGTCCTGCGGCAGCCAGCCCACCCGGGCGCCGCGCGCGATCGTGATCGTGCCGCCGTCCGGCTGCTGATCGCTGGCGATCAGGCGCAGCAGCGTGGTCTTGCCCGAGCCGTTCGGGCCGATCAGGCCGATGCGGTCGCCGTGCGCGATGCGCAGGGACAGGTCGTCGACGATCCGCTTGCCGCCGAAGTGCAGGGACAGGTGCTCGAGGACGACCAGGCTCACGCGGCTGAGCTAGCACGCCCCGCGGACCTGTCACCCGGCCGTCGTGATAGGTTTTCGGATCATGCGCAGCTTTCGTACGCCTTTGCTTTGCACGCTCCTGCTCCTCACCGCTCCCGCCTCCGCCGATTGGCCGATGCACCGCCAGAACCCCGGCCGCACCGGCGCCGCGGAGGGGCGCTCCGATCTCGCCGTGCCCGCGGTCCAGTGGCGGACCTATCTGGGCGGATCGGTCGGCCAGCGCGAGCTCGCGGCGACCGACGTGAACGGCGACGGGCAGGTCGAGATCCTCTACGTGTCCGGTGGTCGCATCGTCGCCAAGCGGCCGGACGACCGCCTCGTCTGGGAGACGCGGCCGCTCACCCTGCGGGCCATCCACGCCATCCGGGACATGGACGGCGACGGCGTGCTCGACGTGGTCGCGAGCGGGAGCCCGGGCCGGATCGCGATCTTCCGCGGGACCGACGGCGCGCTCGAGTGGCGGACCGCGCCCGGCACGCTCGGCCCCAACATCGGCGCGGTGCGCCTCGCGGATCTGAACGGCGACGCGACCGTCGATCTCTACGTCGCCGACAACGCCTGCGGTAGCACCGGCAGCCTCGGGGACGTGGCCTTCGCCTTCAGCTTCGGCGACGGCTACGGCTCGGGCCTCGACGACGGAAGCCAGCGGCTCTGGCAGCTCGAGCGAGGGCGTCGCTACGTGTGCGGGCAGAACGACGTGGTGCTCGACGTCGACGGCGACGGCGACCTCGAGATCATCGCCTGGGCGTCGAACGAGATGTACCTCTTCGACGCCGCCACCGGCCGCAAGATCGACAGCGGCGACGCCTCGCTGTCGGGCGGCTTCCCGACCGGCTTCTCGATCCCCTACGGCACCAACCGCACCTGGGTCACCGACATCGAGGGCGACGGCGCGATGGACGTGGTCGGGTACACGAACAACTCCTACACCCCGTCGATCAACTCGCGGGCGGTGTTCGTGGTCAGCTGGGACGCGAGCCGCGCCGAGGGCGAGCGCCTCCACGTCCGCTGGGTGGCGCAGGTCGCGGACATCACCGCCGACGAGCACGGCTGGGTGGACGAGGGCGCGGCGGATCTCGACGGCGACGGCGTGGTCGAGGTCACCAGCACCTTCGTCGAGGGCGGGGTGGCGCGCACGCTGGTCCGCGACGGCCGCGACGGGACGGTGCGCGCGACGATCGAAGGCCGCCTCCAGGGCATCCTCCGGCTCGACGAGACCGGGCCTCCCACCGTCATCGTCGACGTCGGGCTCGACCTCGAGGGCTACCGCTTCACCGATCTCTCGTCGGTGCCGGCGCCCGCCTTCACCTTGCCGGGGTCGTCCCTGCTGCGTCGCTTCGATCGCGGCCTCTACGCGCAGCAGAGCCTCGCCTCCGCGCCCCTCACCGTCCCGCTGCCCGGCAGCACGCGCGGCCTCGTGACGCTCGAGGGCGACACGATGCGCCTCTGGGATCTGTCCGGCGCCGCGCCCGCCGAGGTGGGGAGCTACGCGCTGCCCGCGAACGTCTCGGTGGTGGCGGTCGCCTCTCAGGTCGACGCGGCTCGCCCCGGCCCCGGCGCGCTGCTCGTGCGGTCCGACGGCTTCCTCGTCGTGCTCGACCGCAGCCTCGCCCCGATCAACTTCGGCGGCGTCGAGATCCCGCTGCCCGGCATCCGCACGGGCGGCTACTACTCGGGCGACCACGGCCTCGGCAACGTGCCGGTGGCGGCGTCGTTCGGGCGGGCGGCCGAGGAGGTGGTGGTGGTCGACTCGCGCGGCGGCCTCGTCCGCCTCGCCACCGCGGGGGCGACGCTCACCCAGCCGCCCGAGCAGGTGTTCCGCTGGCAGGGCGTGTTCCACCCGCTCCTGAGCGACGTCGACGGTGACGGCGTGACCGACGTCGTCGCCCTCGACCAGACCCGGCTCCACGCCCGCGCGGCCGACGGCGCGACGGTCCTCTTCACCACCCCGATCGCCACCGGTCAGCAGGCCACGCACGGCGACGTGGTCCCCTTCGACGGCGGGTTCGCGGCGGGCGTCTTCGACCGCGGCGACGGCAACGGCTACGTCACCGCGACGACCCGCGGGGGCGCCTCGGCCTGGCGCACCGACCCCGTCCGCGTGGCCGGCAGCGGCTTCGGCTTCCTGATGGTCGATGATCTGCAAGGCGACGGCGGCGACGACCTGCTGATGAGCATGGCCAGCCCGCTCTACGCGATCGAAGGCGGCACCGGCGCGTTCCTCGGGACGACGCGCGGCGGCTACGCCACCATGCCGATCGACGTGCGCGGCCGCGCCGGCGCCACCACCACGCTCTGGTCCGGCGCGGTGACCCCGCCCGGCGGCATCACCCTCGCGCAGCCGTTCTCCGGCAGCGCCGACACCTGGAGCTTCGACTTCACCGCGACGCGTCAGTTCGGGGCGGTCGTCGAGTGCGCCGGCGGCCTGCAGTTCGCCGCCACCGAGTTCGGCTCCGCGCACCTCGCGGTCGCGCGCGCCGAGGACGGCGGCGGTCGGCGCGACGTCTACCTCGGGGACGGCAACCTCTTCTTGTCCACCGAGGCCCTGGCGGCGTCGGGGGCGATCGCCGGGATCGTCGGCAACGTCACCGCGACGGCCGACCTCGGCGGCGACCGGCCCGCGATCCTGGTGGGCAGCACCGACGGCTACCTCTACGCCATCGACCCGTGCGCCGACCCCCTCCGCAAGATCTGGTCGCTCAACTTCCGGGCGCCGGTCGGCGAGGCGATCTTCGCCGACACCGACGGCGACGGCCTGGAGGAGCTGGTCGTGTCCGCCGCCGACGGCTTCCTCTACGGCGTCGACACCGAGGCCCTGCCGGCCCCGGAGGGCGTGCTCGACATCGACCCCGACCTCGGGCTCACGACCGAGGACGTGGACGAGACCCGCGGCGCGACGCTCGGCGCGCGCTGGAGCGCGGTCGACGGCGCCGAGAGCTACGAGTACGCGGTCTTCACCATCGGCGGCAGCCCCGTCACCCGGAACCCCGAGGACGAGGCCAACCCCTTCATCCCCACCACGGCGACGAGCGCGGAGCATCGCGCGGGGCTCGAGCGCGGGGTGACCTACTTCTACGCCGTGCGCGCCATCGGTCCCGACGGCACGAGCAGCGAGGCGCTCAGCGACGGCTCGCTCTACCTCTACGATCCGGCCGCGGCCGACGCCGGCGTGGCGAGGGACGGGGGCGTCGCGGCCGACGGGTCGACGGGGAGCGACGCCGGGGTCGCGCCGGACGCCGGCGGGGGCGCGCCGGGGGAGGGCGGCTGCGGCTGCCGGGCCGCCGGGTCTTCGCGCGCGCCGCTCTGGGCGCTGGCGGGGCTCGCCCTCCTGATCCGGCGCCGTCGGCGCTGATCCCGCGGAAAGGGGAAATCGAGGGCGCCACCCACTATCCTTCCCGACGGGAGCAGTGGCGGACGGGCAATCAGGGGTCGCGCCGAAGGCGGTGCTCCTCGCGGGAAGCGGGGAGCGGCTGACGGAGGCGCTGGTGGAGGCGCTCGAGCGGCGGCGCGTGTCGGTGGACACGACCGACGCGAGCGCGCTCGTCGGTCAGGCCTACGTGCTCGCTCCCGACCTGGTGGTGCTCCTGGGAGACGCGGCGGCCGACGGCGGGAAGCGGGCCGCGGCCGAGCTCGCCGCCAAGCGCGCCACCGCCTCGATCCCGGTCGTGGTCGTGCGCGACGGAGCGCTCGGCGAGCGCCTCGACGCCTTCCGGCACGGCGTGGTCGCGGTCGTGCAGCGCAGCGCGAGCGCGGACGAGATGGCCAAGCGCATCGCCGAGATCGCGCGCGAGGTGCCGGACCGCTCCGGCGAGGTGACGCGCGGCGGGACGGAGGCGAGCGTCGACGAGCTCGTCGCGCTCTTCGCCGAGCAGCTCCGCACCGGCATCCTCAGCGTCGCCGCGGGCAGCGACGAGGTCAGCGCGCAGGTGGTGCTGCACGCGGAGAAGCCGGTCGAGGACGTGGTGGGCGAGCTCGTCGAGCGGCTGCGTCCGCTCATCGGCCGCGCGCAGGGACCGCTGCGGTACGAGTTCTTCGAGAGCGCGGCGCCGCGGCTCGCGTCCCTGGATCTCGAGCTCGAGCCCGACGAGGGGGTCGACGCGCTCGACGGCGTCCGGGTGGTGCTGGTCGAGCAGCGGGCGCACCGCGCCGACAGCCTCGCGCAGGACCTCCGGGCCGCCGGCACGCAGGTGGTCGTCGCCGACGGAGCCGGGGTGGGCCTCGAGCGGGCGAAGCGGCTCGATCCGCAGGTCGTCGTGCTCGACGGCGCGGGCGAGGACGGCTGGGCGCTCGGCGCCCTGCGCGCGCTCCGCCGGGACGTGCACCTCCGCTGGGCGTCGCTGCTGGTGGTGCGGGAGGAGCAGCTCTGGCGGCGCCCGGACGGTCGCCCGGACCTGGCGGCGCTGGCCGGCGCGGTCGCTCCGCTGGTCGAGGGGGAGCGCGAGGTCGCCGGCCGCGCGCGGCGCGAGGACGCCTTCGACGTGCGGGTGGAGCTGGTCGGCCCGGTCCGGCTCCTCCGGGCGCTCGCCGACACCGGCGAGGGGCTCCGACTGACGGTGCACCACCCGAGCGTGCAGCTCCAGATCGACCTCGCCGACGGGCTGGTGGCGGGCGCGGTGGCCCGGAGCCCGGGGAGCGCCACGCCGCGCGCCCAGGGCCCGGTCGCGCTCGCGACGTTCTGCGCGCTCGGCGCGGGCCGCGTGAAGGTGGAGCGCAAGGAGGCGCCCGCCTCGACCAACATCATGGCCCCCGCGTCGGACGCCCTCGCGGCGGCGGACGCCGAGGAGTCCCTCCTCCGCCCCTCGCTCCCGCCGAGCTTCCCGCCCGGCGCCCCCGCGGTCGACATCCCCCGGGCCCCCGCGCTCCCGCGCGACCGGGGGCCCTCGAGCGACGATCCCTACGACAAGCTCGAGACGCTGCTGTCCCGCCTGCAGGAGATCCTGCCCGAGGCCGAGGCCGTCGCCAGGAGGGCCCCGCCCGCGAGTCCCTCGCCGCCGTCCGCGGCGCTCCCTCCCCGTCCGGCGGCGTTCCCGTCCCGGCCCTCTGCGGGGCTGCCGCCCCGCTCGCGGTCGCCCGAGCCTCCCGCGCCTCCTTCGATGGCGCCGCCCGCGCCCTCGCCGCCCGCGCCCGACGCGGCGCCGCCCACCCCGGCGCCCCCCACCTCGGCGCGCGCTGTCCCCGGGTCGCCGGCCGCCGAGGCCCGAGTCGCGGAAGCTCCGCCGTCTGCGCCGACGATCCCCGAGCCGTCGGTCCCCGAGCCGCTCCCCGAGGCGCAGGTGTCGGCGCCGTCGATCCCCGCGCCGCCGCCGCGCAGCGCCCCGGCCGCGCCGCCGCGCCCGGCTGAGGCCCCCGGGCCCTCGTCGCTCGACGCGGCGGCGATCACCGCGCGGGCGCCGGCCCGCCCCGCCTCGCTGGACGCGATGGCGCCGGCCCTCGGCGAGCGGGGCGACGAGTCCACCGCGCGGCTCGGCACGCCGGACGCGTGGAAGTCCGACACCGAGCTGCCGATGCTCCCGCGCGAGGCGCCGCCGGGGCGCCGCTCGAGCACCGGGCGGTGGATCGCGGTGGGCGCCGCCGGGACGCTGCTGTTGCTCGTCGGTGCCGGCGCGGCCGCCTGGCTCGCCTCGTCGGGGGAGACCGCGGCGGCCGAAGACGAGGTGACCTCGCCGACCCCGCGGGTGGCCGAGGCGCCCGAGCCCACGCCGCCGAGCGCGGTGGCCGCGCCCGCCCCGGCCCCGGACCCGGCCCCGGATCCGGTCGAGGAGGTCGAGGAGCCGCCCGACGAGCCGGTCGCGGGCGCCGCGCCGCCGCCCGAGCCCGCCCCGGCCCCCGACGCGGTCCACGGTCCGCTCGACGACTCGCCGATCGAGGGCAGCTCGGACGACTTCTCGCTCTCCGCCCTCGGCATCGAGGAGGCGCCGCCGCCCCGGAGTCGACGCCGGCGCGCGCGCACCATCCGAGAGCTCATCCGCACCGCCAACATCCTCCGCAACCGCCACGAGCTCGGCCGGGCCGAGGAGCTCTACCGCCGCGTCCTCTCCCTCGACGCCGAGAACCCGCGCGCCACCGCCGGCCTCACCCGCCTCTACATGGAGCGCGGCGACGCGGGGCAGGCGGTGCTCTTCGCCCAGCGGCTCGTCCGCCTCCGGCCCGCCTTCGCGAGCAACTACGTCCTCCTCGGCGACACCTTCGAGCTCGGCCACAACCCCACCGCGGCCCGCCGCGCCTGGACCCGCGCCGTCGAGCTCGAGCCCCGCTGGGGGCCCGCCCGCGCCCGCCTCGCGCGGCTGCGCTGACGCTCACATCGAGTGGGTGTGCACCGGGGCTCGCTCGGAGGCGCAGAAGGGCGACCGCGTCGCGCACCGGCGGCGCAGCAGATCCAGCGCGTCGGGCGCGCGGTGCTCCAGCCAGCGCGCGCGAGCGGCCTCTCTCGACGGCCCCTCGAGCGCGAGGTAGCGGCTCCGGAGCAGCGACTCGTCGCGCGGCGCGAGCGAGAGGCCTCGGTCGGCGGCGTCGAGGGCGCGGGCGTCGTCGCCGGCGCTCCCGAGCGCGCGGGCCAGGTCGGTCCAGCGAGACTCGTCGGCCGGGGCGCGCTCGGCGGCGCGCGCGTAGGCGGCCGCGGCGTCGGGCCAACGCCACACCTGCGCGTGCGCGTCGCCCCGGAGCCGGTCGATGGCCGGGTGCGAGCCGATCAGGCCCTCGGCGCGGTCGAGCTCGGCGAGGGCCTCGTCGAGGCGGCCCTGACGACCCTCGAGACGCGCGCGCTGGGCGAGGATCTGCGCGCGGGCGCGATCGTCGGGCGCCGCGGCGAGCGCGGCCTCGAGCACGGGGCGGGCGTCGTCCAGCCGCTCCTGCACGTCGCCGATCAGGGCGAGCGCGTGATCGAAGTGCCGGCGCCAGGCCCGCTCGGTCGCGCCGCCGGTGGGCTCGCGTCCGTCGGCACCCGCCCCGAGCCAGACGGTCGCCTCGGCGATCTCCGTGATCGGCTGGGGCGCGCAGGCGTCGAGCGCTCGGCGGCCGAGGGCCTCGCTCGCCGACGCGAAGGCGCGGCCGCGCGCCGAGCGCTGGGCATCGCAAGCCGCCTGGCGGAGGGCCTCGGGGTGACGGCGATGGAGCAGCCGGGCTCGCGCGCGGAGCGGGAAGGTCGCCCCCGCCGGGACCTCGAAGGCGTAGCGCACCGCGGCCGCGTCCCGCGGGCCGAGCGTGTGATCGAAGACCTTGGCCCGGAACCGATGCACGTGGTGCGCGCGCTGGGCGTTGCCCTCGTCGTCCACGAGCACCGCCTCGAGCCGGTGCGCCCCGTCCTCGTCGTTCGCCGCGTGGTCCGCGCCGCTCGCCGCGATCCGCCGACCGGCCGCGTCCTCGATCGACAGCTCGATCCAGGTGTCCTGCGCGTCGAGCGTGCCGCCGGGGAAGCGATGCCCGGTGGCGAGGTTGCGCACCACGACGTCGACCGACGCCGCGTCTCCCGCGCGGACCGGCGCTCCGTCGGCGGGCAGGTGCGTGCGGCCGTCTCGCGTCAGCGCGGCCACGTCGATCCGCGCCGCCCCGGTGAGCCGCGCCTCGATCGCGCGGGCCTGGGCCGGGTCGCCGGCGGCCATCGCGCTGTGCCCGCCGGCGACGCGGTGGCTGTGCACCCGGCCGGCGTCGTCCGCGGCGAAGTCCCGCCCGCTCACGCGCTCGAGCGGCATGTGGCAGCCCTGGCAGGTGGCCGCCTCGACCGGCTCGTCGAGGCGGCTCGCGGCGCTCCCCGCGTAGCCGGACCGGGACCAGGCCGTGAGGTCGTCGATGCCGCCGAGGTGGTGGGGGTTGCCCATGTGGGAGCCGAGGAAGCCGCGATGACAGCTCCCGCAGAGCGAGGCCGTCCGGAGCGGCTCGGGGGTGAGCGCCTCGACGTGGGCGCGGATCTCCTCGGGGTCGGCGGGGTCGGGGAGAGGCACGGCGCGGGTCGAGAGCGTGTAGCTCCCGTTGCCGTCGGGCCGCGCCTCCTGGGCGCCGTGGCAGACCATGCAGGTCACGCCCGCGTGGGCCCGCGGGTCCTCGGGCGCGACCTCCTCCTCCATCGCGCCGGCCACGAGCAGCACCGGGTCGTGGCAGCCGGCGCAGAAGCGGCTCTCCTCGCGCCCGACCTCGTCGCGGATCGCGTCGACCGCCTGGCGGTACCAGGGGTTGTCGAACGACGCGCGGGCGTGGGCGCTGGCCTGCCAGGTCTGGAGCGCGTCCGGGTGGCACGCGCCGCAGGTCTCGGTGTCGGCGAGGCGGGCCGCGTCCCGGGGATCGCCGCTCGCGAGCTGGAGCTGGGTCTCGGGGTAGAGCGGCGCGCGATCCGGGTCCGCGTCGGTCTCCGGCGCGCGCGGGCGAGGCGCCCGTCCGTCGTCACGCGCCGCCGCCTCCCCGCACCCCGAGAGGAGCGCGGCGAAGCCGAGCAGGATGGCGGCGGCGCGGGGGCTCATCGAGCGCGACGACGGAAGAGGAAGAGGGTCAGCCCGAGCGCGGCGAGGAGCAGCGTCGGCGGCGCCGCGCTCCGGGGGTGCGCCGTGCTCCGGGGCAGCGCAGCGCAGGCCATCGCCGCCGCGCGGGTGGCGGAGGTCGGCGCCGGCAGCGGCGTCACGGCGGCCTTCCACGCGCCGCGGTCGAGCGGCTCGGGCGCGCGCCCGGCGCCTCCGCGCCGACGGCGACGCGGCTGGGCCAGCTCCGGCACGCTCCGCCGCAGGAAGCGCTGGAGACGCACGCCGCGGCGCGGCTGGGTGGCGAGGTCGAGCGCCGCCTCGGCGCGGGGCGCCGCGCCGCTCGGGGGGCCGCCCCACTCGCCGCGGCGCGGGTTGTCGCACGCGATCGGGCCCCGCCAGCGATGCAGGATCGCGTAGCGACCCTGGAAGTTGTTCACCGACGACGACTGCACCTCGCGCTCGAAGCGGCCGCGCGCGTCGGGGGTGCCCCGGCCGCCGACCACGCCGGGCGCCGCGCGGAACACGAGGTCGGCGTCGGCGGCCCCAGGGCCGTAGCGGTAGTGCAGGCGGGTCAGCGTGAACTCGCTCGCCGGGTTGCCCCGGAAGCGACGGCCGCGCCCGGGCGCTGCCTGTCCGGCGCCGACCACGTCGCCGCCGAGGGTCATGATGTCCGAGCCGGTGAGCGTCGGCCCCGGGCACGGATCGCACGAGCCCGCCTGCCAGCTGTACTCGGTCACCACCGCGCCGGGGTTCACCTCCATCGTCTTGTCGAAGAGCGACGCGTAGAAGGCGCCGAACTGCCGCCGCGCGTTCGGGCGCACCTCGACGTTGGTGGGGATGAAGGCGTTCGGGTAGTTCGCGACCTCGTAGCGCTGGCCGCGCGCGAGCACGTGCACGATGAGGTCCTGGGTCCCGCTCGAGTTGATCAGGCCGAGCCGGATCGGGAGGCTGAAGGTGTCGCTGTCGTAGTGGAAGCGGAGCGGCGAGAGCATCGCGCGCCCGTTCTGGAAGGTGACGCGCGCCGGATCGACCCGCGCGACGAAGAACTTCGTGCCGCGCTCGACGTACGGGCGGAGCGCTCGCTCGGCGCCGGCGGGGATGTGGTAGCCCTCCTGCCGCAGCCAGGTGTCGAGGCCGCCCGAGTCCCGCGCGCTCAGGATGACGATGTCGTACTCGCCCACCGAGAACTGGGCCTCGACCGTCACCCCGAGCCGCCCGGCGCTCGAGCCGCCGCCGGCGCGCGGCGCCATCGAGGGACGCGCCCGGCTCCGCACCATGCGCTCCCGCACCCGCGGCCGGCAGGGGTCCTGCTCCCAGTACTCGACGAGGCGGGGCGCCGCGAGCTGGTCGATCCGGGCGAAGACCTCGCGCGGCAGGGTGCGCACGTCGTCCTCCTGCAGCACCACCGGGACCGGCACCACCATCGCGAAGCGCTCGGGCGGGCCCTGGTAGCTGTTCTGCATCGAGAGCACGGTGCGGGTGCCGTCGCGCATCAGCACGACCATCGACGCGTCGTTGTAGAGCGAGGTCTCCGCGCCCCCGACGTAGAAGCCGCAGAAGGCGCTGGCCCCCGTCGGCGCGAGTAGGGCGACCGCGGCGGCGACCCATGCGAGCTGTCTCATCACTCCCCCAGTGTCCGATCTTCTCGAGGTTCCCTCGAGTGTGGCGACGTGCCGATGATCCGTGACCGAATTTCTCGATCCGGTGACGGTCGGACGCTCATCGGGCCGCCCTCCTTGGGCGACGCTCCATCCTCGGGGCTATGGTCGCGCCATGTCGAGACGCGCCAGCCTCGCCTTCGGTCTGCTCCTCGCCCTCTCGCTCGCCGGCTGCGGTGGCGCCGCCCCCGCCCCCGCGCCAGCGCCGGTCGTCCTCAGCGTCGTCGGCACGAACGACCTGCACGGCCACCTCGAGGCGCTGCCCCTGTTCGGCGGCTACCTGCGCGCGCTCCGCGAGGCCCGGGCCGAGGACGGCGCGGTGGTGCTGCTCGACGGCGGCGACATGTTCCAGGGCACGCTCGAGTCGAACCTCGCCGAGGGCGCGCCGGTGGTCGCCGCCTACGCCGCGCTCGGCTACGACGCGGTGACGATCGGCAACCACGAGTTCGACTTCGGACCTCTCGGCCCCTCGCCCATCCCCGAGTCGCCCGAGGACGATCCGCGAGGCGCGCTCCGGGCGAGGGCGCGCGAGGCCGCCTTCCCGTTCCTCACCGCCAACCTGCTCGTCGACGAGACCGGCGCGCGCGTAGCGTGGGAGAACGCGCCGCCGTCCGTCCTGCTCGAGCGCGCGGGCGTGAAGATCGGCGTGATCGGGGTGACGACCGAGGACACGCTGACCACCACCATCGCGGCCAACGTCGCCGACCTCCGCATGGCCCCGCTGGCCGAGAGCGTGGCGCGTGAGGCGGACGCGCTGCGGGCGCGCGGCGCGCAGGTGATCCTCGTCGCGGCGCACGCCGGGGGGCGGTGCGAGCGCTTCGACGATCCGAACGACCTCAGCTCCTGCGACCCCGAGGAGGAGATCTTCGCGGTGGCCCGTGCGCTGCCGGCCGGCGCGGTCGACGTGATCGTCGGCGGGCACACCCACCGAGGCGTGGCCCATGTGGTGAACGGCACGCCGATCATCGAGTCGTACGCCTACGGGCGCGCCTTCGGCCGCGTCGATCTCGTGGTCGACCCGGCGCGCGGCGTGGTGGATCGACGGGTTCATCCGCCTCGCGATCTCTGCGCGACCGGCCAGCTCGGTGACGACTGCGCGCCGTCCGAGTACGAGGGCCGCGCGGTCTCGCCGGATCCCGCGGTCGCCGCGGTGACCGAGCCCGCCATCGAGGCGGCCCGGGAGGCGCGCGAGCGACCTCTCGGGGTGACGCTCACCGGCGCGTTCGCGCAGGCGCGGGAGCGGGAGAACGCGCTCGGCAACCTCTTCACCGATCTGATGCGCGCCGCGCACCCCGAGGCGGAGGTCGCGCTGACCAACGGCGGCGGCCTGCGCGCCGACCTGCCCGCCGGGCCGCTCACCTATGGGGCGCTCTACCTCTCGTTCCCGTTCGACAACCGCTTCGCCGTCGTGCGGCTCACCGGCGCGCAGCTCACCGCGATCGTCGCCGCCAACCTCCAGGACGACGGCAGCTTCTTCTCGCTCTCCGGCGTCCGCGCGTCCGCGCGCTGCGAGGACGGCGCGCTCGCGGTGACCCTGACCCGCGAGGGCGGCGAGGTCATCGCCCCGGACGAGACGATCACCCTCGTCACCACCGACTACGTGGCCACCGGCGGCGACGGATTCCCGGCGTCGGAGATCACGGTGCACGACGCGCAGACGGTGCGCGACGGGGTGGCGGAGGCGCTGACGGAGCGAGGCGGCGCGCTCGCGCCCGACGCCTTCTTCACTCCGAGCTCACCGCGGGTGTCCTATGAAGGCGAGCGCCCCCTCCAGTGCCGCTGACCTTTCTGGGCAGGGGCGGGTCCGCCCCCGCCCCCCCGCTGCGGCGGCACAACGATGTTCGCTCCGGGCTGCGCCCTCCGCAAACATCGCTGCGCCTCCTCCGCGGGGCCCCCCCACCCACTCCGCGCGCGTCGCTCCGCTCGCGCGCGACCCCAGCGCGGGGCGCTGGGTCCCCTGCGGCTCGCGCTCGCGCTTCGCGCGAACTGGCCGCCCGCTGCCGCGGGATCGAACCTGGGGAGTGCTGCGTGCGGCGACCTCGCTTTGTCGTCGCCAACGCTGGAGCTCATTCGAGGAGGCGAAGGAGCGCCGAGGGGTGATCGATCCGGTGGTCCGCTTCGGCGAGCTCGGCGGGCGGGCGCATGCCCCAGGTGACGCCCACCGAGACCATGCCCGCCGCCTGCGCGGTGCGGACGTCGACCCGGGTGTCGCCGACGAAGAGCAGCTCCGCGGGCGGCACCTCGAGGCGGGCGGCGAGCTCGAGCGCGGCCGCGGGGTCGGGCTTGCGGCGGACCTCGGGCCGCTGCCCCAGGACCTCGACGAAGGGGTGATCGGCGAAGAGCGCCTCGACCACCCGGCGGGTCATCGGGTGGGGCTTGTTGGACAGCACGGCGGTGGGCGTGCCCCGGGCGGCGAGCGTGGAGAGCAGCGCCTCCACGCCGTCGAACGCGCGGGTGTGCACGACGAGGCGCTCGTCGTAGGCGGCGCGGAAGCGCTCGAGGGCGTCGTCTTCGAGGGCTCGGCCCGCCTCCTCCGCGCGCGCGCCGAGGGCCCGGCGCACCAGCATCCGGGCGCCGTCGCCGACGCAGCGCTCGACCCGCTCGCGCTCGAGCGCCGCGAGCCCGAGCGCCGTGAACGCGACGCCGAGCGCCGCGGTGATGTCGTCGAGGCTGTCGACCAGGGTCCCATCGAGATCGAAGATCACGCCGCGCATGCGGGGAGGGTAGCCGCTATCCTGAGGGCGTGACCGTCTCGGCCGACGATCTCGAGCGTCACCTCGCGGCGCTCTCCGCGCGCGTCCAGAACCGGCGCGCGGGGATCTACGGGCCGGGCACCCTCTCGTGGGAGGTGAACCGCGAGGGCGTGATCATGCTCGGCGGCGGGGCGGCGGCGCTCCTGCAGCTCGCCCACCCGTTCGTGGCCCACGCGGTCGACCAGCACAGCCACACCCGGAACGATCCGGCCGGCCGCTTCCAGCGCACCTTCCGCCACGTCTTCGCGATGGTCTTCGGGGACCTCGACCACGCGCTCTCCGCCGCCCGCCGGGTGCACGCCCTGCACCAGACCATCCGCGGCCGCATCACCGAGGACGTCGGGCGCTTCCGGCGCGGCGACCGCTACCAGGCCAACGACGAGCGCGCGCTCCTCTGGGTGCACGCCACCCTCGTCGACACCGCTCTGCAAGTCTACGAGCGGATCGTCACCCCGCTGCACCCGCACGAGCGCAACGCGTACTACGAGGAGTCCAAGCTCTTCGCCTACCTCTTCGGCATCCCCGACGCCGTGCTCCCGCCCACCTGGGAGGCCTTCGAGCGCTACTACGCCGACGAGATCGCCTCGGACACGATCGCGGTCGGCGCGCCGGCCCTCGACATGCGCCGCTTCCTGTTCACCCCGCCCACCCCCGCGCTCGCGCCCCTGACCCGCTGGTACGAGGCCTTCACCGCCGGCCTCCTGCCCCCGAAGCTGCGCACCCAGCTCCAGTTCTCCTGGGGCCCCGTCGATCGCGCCCTCCACGCGCGCTCCATCCCCCTCCTCCGCGCCGCCCACCGCCTCGCGCCCTCCCGCCTCACCCGCTTCCCCGCCTACGTCGAAGCCGAGAAGCGCCTCGCCGGCCGCCCGCCCCACGACCGCCTCGGCCGCGCCCTCGAGCGCCTGGCCCTGGGAGCGATTCAACCCCGCGGCTGAGCCGTCCCCGAGCCCTCGGGTCGATCCAGGGGGTGAGGTTCGATTCGTCGGCACGAAGGCGAGGGGAGTCGGGAGGTGGGAGGCGAGGAGGGAATAGCCACCCGAGCTCGCCACGCCGCAGCCGACGTCGCCACCGACCTCGTCGACCCGCCCGAGGCGCCGGCTGCCCGCCGACCCCGCAGCCCCCCGCCGCCCCGCGACTCCGCCACCGCCTCCGGCCCCGCCGCCGCCCTCGCTGCCGCTGCC
>JAYZQJ010000273.1:0-6550 GCA_036149055.1 Myxococcota bacterium
CGGGGCCGAGCGGAGCGAGGTCCCGGAGTGGGTGGGGGGGCCCCGCGGAGGAGGCGCAGCGATGTTTGCGGAGGGCGTAGCCCGGAGCGAACATCGTTGTGCCGCCGCAGCGGGGGGGCGGGGGCGGACCCGCCCCTGCCCAACTAAAAACAGCCGCGGGCGCAGGCCTGGAGCTCGACCTCGCAGGCGGTCTCGCAGGCCTCGTTGCCGCGGGCGCAGGTGTCGAGACACTCGCGGTAGGCGGGCTCGCAGGCGGCGGTGGCGCAGATCCGGTTCGAGGTGCGCGGCAGGGGGTGTCGCCGATGACGCGGGCGACGCGCCCGGCGATCGCGGAGGGACTCCTGCTCGGCGACCGCGGGCGGGTCGGGCTCGGGGGGCGCCTCCGTGGTGCTGGCCGCGGTCACCGCGGTCACCCGCCGGGGACCCATCGCCGCCTCGGGGAGGCCCGGGAGCCGGGGCACACTCTCGGAGTGCTCGATCGCGTAGATGCGGGCCTGCGCGTACTCCAGGCGCTCCTGCGGCTGCCCGGCGGCGTAGTGTTCCCTCCAAGCGGACCAGCAGGCATGCTTCTCGGCGAGGGGCACCCGCGGGTCGAAGTCGGCGGCGTAGCAGCGCTCGAAGTAGACGTTGCTCTGCTGGACACGCCGGAGGCTGGGTCCACACCCGAGGACCACCCCCGCCATCACCAGAGCCATCGCGACGCGCCGCATGCACGATGAAGGTAACACCCGGCCCGGGGCCTCGAAAGCACCTCCGATGGACACGGGCTCGATGGAGACGGGCTGTGGCGTGTTTGCAGCGCCCGCCCCGGTCGGCCCCCTCTGGATCGCCTGGGTGCCGGCCGGCCTGACCGTGCTCCACTTCGGCGCCGAGCCGCCCGAGGCGGACCGCGCGCGCTTCTGGCCGGAGGGCGAGGGGCTCGCGCCGCGAGACATCCCGGAGCCCCTGCGCGACGCGCTGACGCGATACTTCGCGGGGGAGGACGAGGATCCGGCCACCTGGCCGGTCCGCGTCGGCGGCAGCCGGTTCCAGCGCCGCGCCTGGACGGCGCTCCGCCGGGTCCGGCGGGGCGAGGTGCGCACCTACGCCGGCCTCGCCGAAGACGTCGGATCGCCGCGGGCGACGCGCGCCATCGGCATGGCGATGGGCGCCAACCCGGTCGCCATCGCCGTGCCCTGCCACCGCATCCTGGGCGCGGGGCTCACCCTCGGAGGCTACGGCGGAGGATCCGAGCGGAAGCGGTTCCTCCTCGCCCTCGAGGGCGTCAGCGTCGGCGGCGGCCAGCTCGAGCTGCTGTGAAGGGCGGCGGTTTGCGAGATCGGCACCCTCGGTGACATAGTCGCCGCGCCTCCGTCCCTGGATCGCCGTTCAGGGCGTTCAGCTTCACGGGCACGGAGGAGTCGTCATGGTGATACTGCCCTTCATCCTGCTCGGTTGCGCTGCCGTCGCTCTGCTCGTCTACGGGCTCGGCGTCATCGCGACGGTGCAGCACACGAGCCGGAAGCCGCCCGTGCTCCCGGAGTCGGAGCTGCCGCCGGTCTCCCTGCTCAAGCCCATCAAGGGGGCCGAGGAGAGCCTCGAGGCCAACCTCCGCTCGTTCTACGAGCAGGAGTACCCGTCGTTCGAGGTGGTGTTCTCCACCACCGAGCCGAACGACCCGGCCCTCCCCGTCGCGCGCCGGGTGGCCGCCGACTACCCGGACGTGCCCACGCGCTTCGTGCGCTCGGATCCGGAGTTCGGCCTCAACCCGAAGGTGGCCAACCTGGCCGGGGCGCTGCGGGCCGCCTCTCACGCGCTGGTCCTCCAGTCGGACGCGAACGTGCGGGCCGAGCCGGACTACCTGCGCCGCATCGTCAGCGAGCTGCGAGCCGAGGACGGCAAGCTGCTCAGCTCGATGGTGGTCGGCGTGGGCGAGGAGCGGGTCGGCGCCCTGCTCGACAACCTCCAGCTCAGCGCCTTCACCGCCCCCGGCTGCTGCCTCGCGCTGCGCCTGGCCGGCATCGTCTGCGTCATCGGCAAGTCGATGCTGTTCTACAAGGACGACCTCGAGGAGGTCGGCGGCCTCGAGCTGGTGCGCGACGTGCTCGCCGAGGACTACGTGCTCGGCCGCGCCTTCCAGAAGGCCGGCAAGCACGTGATCCTGAGCACCACCACCGCTCAGAACGTGAACGTGGTGTCGAGCGTCGAGCACTTCATGGGGCGCCACGCGCGCTGGCTGAAGATGCGCGCGGTGATCCACATCCCGGGCTTCGTCGCGGACCTGTTCGCGAACCCGACCGGGCTGTCGCTGCTCGCCTTCCTGACGAGCGGCTTCGACGCCCGCATCGGGGCGGCCTTCGCCGTCATCACCGTGCTGAAGGCGTGGGGCGACATGTTCCTGGTGCGCCGGACCCGCGGCGTCCCGCTCCGCTTCTGGCACCGCTTCCTGACGCCGCTCCGCGACGTGCTGATGATGGCCATCTGGCCCTACGCGATGTTCAGCCGCTCGATCGAGTGGCGCGGGGTGCGCCTCCGGCTGGGCTGGAACACGCGGCTGCGCCCCGACGAGGGCCCGCTGCCGCTGCGCCTCATGCGTCGGGTGCCGTTCTTCCGCTCGATCT
Source organism: Myxococcota bacterium (assembly GCA_036149055.1). Lineage (GTDB taxonomy): Bacteria > Myxococcota_A > Polyangia > Polyangiales > Sandaracinaceae > JAVJQK01. Next base: position 2,601 of record JAYZQJ010000273.1, read on the forward strand.
GAGCTCGGCCTCCTCGAAGAAGCCGAGCAGCGCGGCGTTCACCGCCTCGGGCTGCTCGAGCGCGCTCAGGTGCGCGGCGCCCGGGATCTCCACGAGCGACGCCCCGGGGATGCCAGCCGCGATCTCCCGGGCGCGTGCGGGCGGCGTCGCCACGTCCTCCGCGCCGACGAGCACCAGGGTCGGGATCCGGATCGCGCCGAGGCGCTCGCGCAGATCCCGGCGGTGGAAGATCACCGCGTCGACCGCGCGCCCGATCGACGCCGGGTCCATGCGCGCGAGGTGCTCGCGGAACTCAGCCACCACCTCGGGCCGATTCCGGCGGGTCTCGGCGGTGAAGAAGAGCGGCTCGATGCGGTCGAGGAGCGGGCCCACCGCGCCCACGCGACGCGCGATGAACGCCATCACGTGGTAGCTCGGCAGCTTGCGCCGCGACTCCCGGTGGGCGCTCGTGTCGATCAGCGCGAGCGACCGGAGCCGCTCCGGATGGCGGAGCGCGAAGCGCATCCCGGTCATGCCGCCCCAGCTGAGCCCCGCCCAGTGCGCGCGCTCCACGTCGAGGGCGTCCATGACCTCCCGCGCGGCCTCGGCGCAGTCCTCGAGGCTGAACGGCTCGCGCCGCGGCGCGCTGCGGCCATGCCCGGGCGCGTCGAGCGTGATCACCCGATGGCGCTCGGCCAGCGCCGGCACCTGGAAGCGCCACATGCCCCCGTCGCAGAGGAGCGAGTGCCACAGCAGCACCGGCGCGCCCTCCCCCCGCTCCTCCACGAAGAGCTTCCCCAGCCGCGTCTCCACCAGCATGGGCTCGGTGTACCACGCGCGTCCGGTCGCCTGTCACGTCCGCGGCCGGGGTCTAGGATGAGGCCGGCGTGCCGCGACGACCCCACCTGCTCTTCGCGCTCCTCTACTTCGCCGAGGGCGCGCCGATCGGGTTCATCTGGTGGACCCTGCCGACGCTGCTGCGGGGCGCGGGCGTGGAGGTCGACGCGATCACGACCCTCACCGCGTGGGTCACGATCCCCTGGGCCCTCAAGTTCGCCTGGGCGCCGCTGGTCGACGTGCTGACCTCGAGGCGGTTCACGCTGCGCGGCTGGATCGTCGCCGCTCAGCTGCTCATGGCGCTCACCCTCGCGCCCCTGCTCTTCGTCACCGACCCCGCCGCCGCGCTCGGCGCGATCACCCTCTTCCTCGTCCTGCACGCCTTCGCCGCCGCGACCCAGGACGTGGCCATCGACGCGCTCTCCATCGCCACCATCCCCGCGGAGGAACGAGGCCGGCTCAACGGGTGGATGCAGGCGGGCATGCTGCTCGGCCGCGCGCTCTTCGGCGGCGGCGCCCTGGTCCTCTCCAGCGCGCTCGATCTGCGCGCCATGGCGGCGGCGATGATCGCGGTGCTCCTGATCACGCCGCTGACCCTCCTGCGCGTGACGCTGCCCGACCTCCCCACCGAGGGCGGCCGCCTCCGGCGATTCGTCGCCGACGCGAAGGCGATGCTGCGGCGCCCGATCACCTGGCTGGCGCTGCTCTTCGCGGGCACGGCCGAGGTGACCTTCAAGGGCGTCGGCGCGGTGATCGGCCCTTTCCTCGTCGACGCCGGGGTGGGCGAGGAGGCGATCGGGATCTTCTTCGGCGTCGGCTCGGTGAGCGCGATGGTGGTCGGCGCGCTCGCCGGCGGCCGCCTGGCCGATCGCTTCGGGCGACGCCGGGTGATCGCCGCCGGACAGCTGCTGGTGGGCGTGTCGGTCGCGATCCTCGCCGCGTGCGGGACCGGCGCGCTCCCCCTCGCCGGCTGGGCGGCGCTGGTCGTGTTCTACCTCGGGGTCGGCTTCTTCACCGCCGCGGTGTTCGCGCTCTTCATGGACCTCACCGACCCGCGCCTCGGCGCGACTCAGTTCAGCGCCTACATGGGCCTGACGAACGCCTGCGAGGCCTGGTCGAGCCGGGCGGTCGGCGCGCTGGTCACCTCCGCCGGCTACCCGGTCGCCTTCCTCGCCGCCGCCGCCCTCGGCCTGATCCCGCTGCTGCTGCTGCCGCTCCTGCGCCCCTCGCGGGACTGAAGCTGCGGCAGCGCGTGAGATGGGGCGACCGACCGAGCCGGCTTTGCCGGTCGGGCGGGAGGGGCGCATGCCCCCTCCGGAAACCGAGGCCGGTCAGCACGCGGTCTCGGCGTCGGCCTCGCACGCGGCCACCGTCGCCGCGGGGACCTCGAGCTTCGCCTCCGGCGCCTTCGCGCTCGGCATCGACGGCTCCCCGGCCAGGCTCGCGCCCAGCGCCACCAGACCGGCGAGCGCGGCCGCGGCCCAGCCGGCGACGCGGCGGTTCGTGCGGGCGAGCGGGAGCACGATCTCGCCGGTCTCGCTCGGCTCGAGCGGCGCGCTCGAGCGCCTCCTGCTCGACGGCGCCGTGCGCATCTCGCGCATCATCTGCTTCACGCCGTCCGGCCGGGCCTCGGGCTCCTTGGAGAGCGCGCGCATCACCGCGAGCTGCACCTGCGGCGGCAGCGAGACCGGGTGACTGGCGATCGGCGTCGGCGCCTCGACCAGGTGCCGCTCGGCCCAGTCGAGCAGGCTGTCGGCGCCCTCGAAAGGCAGCGCGCCGGTGAGCAGCTCGTACGCGAGCACGCCGAACGCGTAGACGTCGCTCCGCGCGTCGAGCGGCCGCCCCGCGATCTGCTCCGGGCTCATGTAGGCCGGCGTCCCGATGACCTCGCCGCGGAACGTGAGCGCCGGCGCGTCCGGGTCCAGCTCCGGCGCCTTGGCCACCCCGAAGTCGAGCACCTTCACGTCCGGCCCCTCCGCCCCCGGCCGCTCGAAGAGCAGCACGTTGTCGGGCTTGAGATCGCGGTGCACGATGCCCGCCGCGTGCGCCTCGTCGAGCGCGCCGGCGATCTGCCCGAGGATGGACAACGCCTCATGGAGCGGGAGCGGCCCGCGCTCCACCCGCGCCGACAGCGGCTCCCCCTCCACCAGCTCCATCACGATCGCCAGCGCGCCGTCCTCGAGCTCGCCGAAGTCGTAGAAGCGGATCGTGTTCGGGTGCGACAGCCGGGTCACCAGCTCGCACTCCCGGTGAAAGCGCGCCCGCACCGCCTGCGCCTCCGCGAAGCTCGCGTGCAGCACCTTCACCGCCACCTCGCGCGTGAAGCGCCCCACGCGCTGCTCGGCTCGGTACACCGAGCCCATCCCGCCCGCGCCGATCTCCTCCACCAGCCGGTAGCGCTCCAGCACCACCTGCCCGAGCCGCGGATCCTCGTGCCGCGACGCGCCACAGGCCCCGCAGAAGAACGCGTCCTCCGGCAGCGCCTCGCCACAGTCCGAGCAAGCCACCGGGGCAGGCTGCCACGGAGGCGGATGATGCTTCGTAGGTCGGGGGTCCATACCCTTCCGACGAGACTCCCCCCTCCCCTATTCGCTCCCCGTCTTGCGACCCTCCGTGAAGAGGGAGCAGGGAGGTTGGAGGCGAGGAGGAACAGCCCAGGGGCCCACGGGCGGCGGTGGGAGAGGCCCCCGATGCCAGGATGCGAACGGGCATGGGGACGGAGTTTCCTTGTTTCCCAACGCCCCTCCGGAGCCGCTCGCTGACCCCGGAAGGTGACACCGGGACGGAGTTTCCTCGTTTCCCAATCCTGCACCGGGCGCCGGGGCCGGGGCCAACCAGTCCCGAGCGGCGCGAACGGGCCGCCGACGCTCGGCGACGCACCCGGGTGGCTCCAGGTCTGCCGCCCCGAACCGGCCGCCGCCCGACTCGGCAACAAGGAAACTCCGTCCCAGCGTCCTGGAGCGGGGACGAGCCGAGGCCTCGCAGCCGCGCTGGGCAACAAGGAAACACCGTCCCCCGGCCGACCCACCGTTCAGCCGACGGAACATGTAGGCCAGTGGACTACGTAAGTTCACAAGTTCACTCCGTCCCCCCTCTTCGATCCCGCGGCAGCGGGCGGCCAGCTCGCGCGAAGC
>JAYZQJ010000274.1:0-17429 GCA_036149055.1 Myxococcota bacterium
GTGACCCAGGGGCGAGCCCTCGACGAAGGCGTAGCCGACGCCGATCGTCCGGTACGACGGGTTCATGATGTTGCGGCAGTGGCCGGGGCTCTCCATCCAGGCGCGGACCACGTCGGCCGGGGTCGTCTGACCGGCGGCGATGTTCTCGCCCCAGGGGGAGTCGCCGGCGAAGCCCGCGTAGCGCATGCGGTCGGCGAAGGTGCACGGATCGGCGGCGCCGTCGCAGGGGGCGCCGTCGAGGCTGTCGTGCTCGAAGTAGGCCAGCTCGCCCATGTCGGAGCTGTGAGCGCGGGCCGCCTGCCGGATGAGCGCGTCCATCTCGAGGGGGCCGGCCGGCTCGAAGGGCTCACCGCCGCAGGTCGCGCCCGCCGCGCGCTCCTGGTTGGTCAGCTCGAGGACCTCCCACTCGAAGTCCTGCCAGGGCGCCGGCCAGTCGTCCCCGCTGCAGTCGATGCTGAAGCAGTCCGGGTCGTCGCAGTCCGCCTGACCGTCCTGGTCGTTGTCGATGCCGTCGTCGCAGATCTGCTCCTGGGTGCCGATGTTCAGCACCACGTTGCCCATCTCGCGCTCGCTGTAGCCGTCGACGACGATGAGCACCGTCTGACAGGCCTCGAGCTCGACGCTCACCTTCGAGCGGTTCTCCTCGCCGCGGGAGATGTCGTCGTTGCACTCCATCACCGTCGCGCCGCCGCAGTCGGTGCGGACCGAGAGCACGGTGTCGAAGTCCGAGCCGAGGGTGTCGATCTCGTAGAACCCGGCCTCGGGCGCGGTGAACATGAAGGTCACGTCGCGCCCGCCCGGCCCGGCCGCGCAGGTCTGCCCGAAGCTGTCGCGGGCGCCCACCGTGGTCGCCGTCATGCGGACGGGGACCGACGTGATCTGATCGGCCGCGCACTCCACCGGCTCCACCGGGTCGCACATCGCCGGCGGTGGCGTCGAGCCGTCGCCCCCATCGGGGACTCGCCCGTCGTCACAGCCAAAGGCGACTCCACACAGAGCCGCCACCCAGAGCCATCGGTGGCGCAGCATGGGCGACAACATAGCGGCAAGACCCCGGGGTGACACGTGAGACCGTACGAGATCTTCTCACTCGCCCCAGAGCTCGCGGAGGCGGGCGTCTCTTCCGCATCCACTTCGATAAGTACGGTACCGGACGGGGTGGGTCCGGTAGAAGTCCTGGTGGTAGTCCTCGGCCACCCAGAACGTCGCGCTCGGCTCGATGCGGGTCGCGATCGGCCGGTCGCGCTCGCGCCGGAGGCGCTCCAGCGACGCCTGGGCGAGGCGCCGCTGCTCGGCGTTCACCGGGAAGATGGCGGTGCGGTACTGGTCGCCGTGATCGCAGAACTGCCCGTCGCGCTGGAACGGGTCGATGTTGCGCCAGAAGACCTCGAGCAGCCGCTCGTAGCCGATGACGTCGGGATCGTAGACGACGCGCACCGCCTCGGCGTGGCCGGTCCCTCCGCGCGAGACCTGCTCGTAGCTCGGGCCCTCGACCCGGCCGCCGATGTAGCCCGAGGTCACGCTCGCGACGCCGTCGAGCCGCTCGAACGGGTGCTCCATGCACCAGAAGCAGCCGCCCGCGAAGATGGCCTCCGCCTGGCCGTCGGCGAGCGCCGGCGCCCGTGGCGTGTGGCCGCCCGACTGGGCGGAGGTGGAGGTGCTCGAGCAGGCGCCGAGCACGAGGACGAGGACCGAGATCAACGAGCGTCGCATCGCATCGACCTATGTGGATCCAGGGCGCGCGTTACGCCGGTGCGTCGGAAGTGAGGCCGCTCACGCCACTCGGGATCGCGTTGATCACTTTCCCGTCGGGCCGCGCACGGGTCGGTCGAGGAGGCCACGATGCTCTTTCCCGACCTCGGCTGAGCTCCACCAGAGCGTTCAATCGGATCCGCGCCGCGCTTCGCGACGAGCTCGGATCCTCTCGCGTCGCTGGCGAGCGCGCGCACGACGCTGACGGGCGCGCCGCGCCGCCCGGGCCCGCTGACGGGCCGCCTGACGACGATAGGCGCGACGCTGCCGCGCTCGCATGCGGCGGATCCCCGGCGTGGGGGGCGCCGGATCGCCGACGTACCAGTCGTGGTAGGGCGGCTCGTCCACGCACTCCGGCCGGTCGTCGACCGGGCAGTAGATGCGGACGTGGAAGTGGCTGCGGTGCGAGCGGCTCCCTCGATGCGGCTCGGTCGCGACGCGGACTCGCTCCAGCAGCGCCGGGTCGACGCTGCGCCGCTCCCCCTCCTCGAGCGCGCGCCGGCGGATGTCGGGCGCGACGAGGATGTACTGGACGACCGTCGTCGGGTCGCTCACCAGCGCGGCGAGCAGATCCCAGTTCCGGGCCGGGTCGAAGCAGTAGCGCGTCTCGCCGATCCGCCCGCAGCCGTTGCGGCGCAGGTTCACGAAGCGGTCCGGCTCGGCCGGCTCGCCGTCCTCGTCCAGCAGGTAGAAGCCCAGGTCGGCGTCGCGCCCCGAGCGGTGGGAGCGGTGCGGGTGCAGTCGCCCTCCCCGCTCTCGCGAGAGGTCGCCCACCACCAGCCGGGGCCCCGGGTGCGCGAGCGAGACCCGGGCCGCGGCGCGCTGGATGAGCCCGACGAGCTCCGCCGTCCCGTGCTGGGCCGCGCGCCGGCTCTCGCGGATGAAGAGGTGCGGCGTGGGCTCGAGCTGCACCGAGTCCCGGAGGCGGCCCCGGTCCGGGACCCCGATGGAGTGGCTCGGCGACCCGTCCTCGTCCCGGCTCTCCTGGGCCACCTGCGGCTCGGACACGGTGGACGTCAGCACGGTCTGGGCGCCCGCGGCGGCGGGGAGCCCGACGATCGCGAGCGCGATCAGCGGAGCGGCCGTGCGTCTCACTGCGACGAACATCGAGCGGGCAGTGTCACAGGACTGGCCGGGGATCGCAAAGCCGGGGATCCTCGGCCCATGCGGCCCCTCCTGCTCGTCGCCCTGCTGCTCGCCGGCTGCGACCCGATCGAGGTCGGCGCCGGCCCCGCGCCCACGCCGCCCCCTCCCCCGCCGGTGGTCGACCCGGGAGACGCGCCGTGTGAGACCCTGAGTCGGGAGGCCTGCCGACGCTCCCTCGTCTGCACCCTGGACGCGCCCCGCGCCGCCGCCGCCGACCGCTACGTCTGCCGGCCGGCGAGCGGCAACTGCGAGGTCGGTCTCCGGCAGCTCGAGGACGACGCCGACCGCTGCGCCGACCGGACCGGCTGCCTCTGGCGCGACGGCCCCTGCTACTGCGCGTGCCGGGGCGCCGGCCGCACCGCGGTCGCCGACGGAGACGAGCTCCCCGACTGCGACTGCGAGTGCGGCGGCGGGCCGCCTCCGGGCTGCGCGCCCCGCGACGCTAGCGAGCGCTGAGCGTCAGCGTGACCCGGCCCTCGTCGCCCGGGTCGTGCGCGTCGACGACGAGCACGTAGTCGCCGGGGGCGAGGCGGGGGAAGCTCGTCGCGCCCATCGGCGCGCCGACCGGGTCGTGGCAGGCGACCGGGTGCTCGTCGCAGTTGCCGCCGAGCTCCTGGAAGAGCCCGAAGACGTGGTCGCCGCCCTGGTCCCAGCCGACCTCGAGGGTCGCGCTCGCGGTCAGGTTGAAGGCGATCACGTGCTCGGAGCCGCTCATCGCCCCGGCGCAGGCGGCCCGGTTGCGCGAGGTGCCGATGCGGGTGTCGAAGGTGCGCATCACCGAGCCGCCGGGCGCGATCGTGCCGACGTCCTCCGCCGGCGCGCAGCCCTCCCAGAGGAGCGAGAGGTCCACGCTGCCCGCCCGCGCCGCGCCGTTGGCCTCGACGATGGCGAAGTAGCGGCCGGCGGGGCGACGCAGGAAGCGGATGCCGAGCGGGCCGTCCGGGCTGGTGCTGCCGCAGATGCCGGCGCGGGCCACGCAGCGATCGGTGACCTGGCCCTCCTGGTAGATGCCGATGTTGTGGTGGCCGCGCTGGCTCATGCGCACGGTCACGTTGCCGGGGCGCGGGAGGTTGAAGGCGAGCACGCGCTCCGGGCCCATGGTCGCGCAGTCGGTGTCCCACATGTCGCCGGCGCTGGCGACGTCCAGGGTGCGGCTCACCGGGATCCCGCGGCGCAGCGCCCCGAGATCCTCGTCCACCAGGCACATGCCGACCTCGGCGCGGCACATGCCGTCGCAGCCGTCGCCCGGGACCGTGTTGCCGTCGTCGCAGTCCTCGCCCACCGCGCCGTCGACCGTGCCGTTGCCGCAGGTCTCGTCGCTCTGGCAGTCCGCGCTGCAGCCGTCGCCGCTCCTGCGGTTGCCGTCGTCGCACACCTCGCCCGCGTCGAGCGTCCCGTTGCCGCAGACCTCGGCGCTCCGGCAGTCGCCGCTGCAGCCGTCGCCGCTGACCGTGTTGCCGTCGTCGCACACCTCGCCGGTGGCGACGTCGAGGCTGCCGTTGCCGCAGGTCTCGTCGCTCAGGCAGTCGCCGCGGCAGCCGTCGCCGCTGACCGTGTTGCCGTCGTCGCAGACCTCGCCCATGTCGAGCGCGCCGTCCCCGCACCGCGCCGGCGGGGCACCGAGCAGGGTCAGCGCGACGTTCGCGGGGCCGCCGCGGCCGGCGGCGTCCTCCTCCACCACGAGGAAGTAGCGCCCCGGGCCGCGCATCCGGAAGACCGTCTGCCCGCTCGAGGCGCCGCCGGGATCCCAGCAGCGGACCGGCGCGGCGGTGCAGGTGAACGAGCCGACGTCCTCGTAGAGGCCGTAGCGATGATCGCCGAGCTGCAGCACCTCGAGCTCCACGTCGCCCGCGACCGGCAGCGAGAAGGCGAGCACCACGTCGTTGCCCATGCCGCAGCCGGCCTGGTCGTCGTCCTCGAGCGAGGGATCGACGGTCCGGGTCACCGTCACCCCGACCGGCAGCGCGCCGAGCACGAGGTCGGGCTCGCAGCGCTCGATCCGGCAGAGGCCGTCGCAGCCGTCCCCGTCGCGCATGTTGCCGTCGTCGCACTCCTCGCCCGGATCGACGCTCCCGTCGCCGCAGAACGCGGGGATCTCCGCCCGGCACATCGCGTCGCAGCCGTCGCCCGGCGTCACGTTGCCGTCGTCGCACTCCTCGCCGGGATCCACCCGGCCGTCCCCGCAGCGGGGCTCGCGCTGGCAGGTCGCCGAGCAGCCGTCGCCGGAGGTGGTGTTGCCGTCGTCGCAGCCCTCGCCGGGATCGAGCACGCCGTTGCCGCAGCGCGGCGGGGGCTCGCGTCGGCACCGCTCGTCGCAGCCGTCGCCGGGCGTGGTGTTGCCGTCGTCACACTCCTCGCCGACCTCGACGGCGCCGTTGCCGCAGACCGGCGGCGCCTCGATCCGGCACCGGTCGTCGCAGCCGTCGCCGGGGCGGGTGTTGCCGTCGTCGCACTCCTCGCCCGGGTCGACGCTCCCGTCGCCGCAGGTCGGAGGCGCCTCGATCCGGCAGCGCGCGTCGCAGCCGTCGCCGGGGATCGTGTTGCCGTCGTCGCACTCCTCGCCGGGCTCGATCGCGCCGTTGCCGCAGGTGACCGGCGCCTCGACGCGGCAGAACGGGTCGCACCCGTCGCCCGGGAAGTTGTTGCCGTCGTCGCACTCCTCGCCGACGTCGACCCGCCCGTTGCCGCAGAAGGCGGGGGCCTCCCGGCGGCAGCGCTCGTCGCAGCCGTCGCCCGGGATCGTGTTGCCGTCGTCACACTCCTCGCCGGGCTCGATCGCGCCGTTGCCGCAGGTGACCGGCGCCTCCCGCCGACAGAAGGGGTCGCAGCCGTCGCCCGCGAGGAGGTTGCCGTCGTCGCACTCCTCGCCGGGCTCGAGGAAGAAGTTCCCGCACTCGCTCTCGATGCGGCAGAACGCGCTGCAGCCGTCGCCGTCGACCGTGTTGCCGTCGTCGCACTCCTCGCCGGGCTCGATCGCGCCGTTGCCGCAGTCGCCGATCATCTCCACGGCGCAGAACGGGTCGCAGCCGTCGCCGGCGAAGTTGTTGCCGTCGTCGCACTCCTCGCCGGGGTCGAGCGTCCCGTCCCCGCACGCGCTCGGCTCGAGCCGGCAGGTCGGCCCGCAGCCGTCGCCCCCGACGCGGTTGCCGTCGTCGCACTCCTCCGGCGGCTCGATCGCGCCGTTGCCGCAGCTGACCGACTCCACGCGGCAGGCGCTGTCGCAGCCGTCGAAGGCGACGCGGTTGCCGTCGTCGCACTCCTCTCCGGGGTCGACGACCCCGTCACCGCACGTGATCGGCGGCCGGTCGAGGGAGGACCGACCGCAGCCGGCGAGGAGGAGGAGGGCGGAGAGGGCGAGGCGTCGTGAGAGCATGGGTGTGCCAGGGTGAGTCGACGGGACCCCCCTGGGTTTCCAGTAACACGAGCCGTGCCATGTCACCCGCCGAGGGCAGCGAGCCGGCGCTCGAGCGCGTCGAGCCGGGGCCCGACGACCCGCTCGACGTACTTGGCCATGACGTCGACCTCGAAGTTCGCGACGTAGCCGGGCGACGCGGCGCCGAACACCACGTGGTCCTGGGTGTGCGGGACGAGGGTCACGCTGAAGCCGGCCGCGTCGGTCTCCACCACGGTCAGCGACGCGCCGTCCACCGTCACGTAGCCCTTGGGCACCACGTACTTCAGCAGCGCCTCGGGCGCGTCGAACCACATCTCCCTGGCGTCGCCGTCCGGCGCGACCGCGCGCACCGTGATCGTCGCGTCCACGTGCCCCTGCACGTAGTGCCCGCCCATCGGCCGCTCCGCGGTGGCCGCGCGCTCGAGGTTCACCGGGGAGCCGACCTCGAGCTGCCCGAGGTTGGTGCGCCGCAGCGTCTCGGGCACCGCCTCGAAGCTCAGGCGGGCGTCCTCGATGGCGACCACGGTCAGGCAGACCCCGTTGACGGCGATGCTGTCGCCGATCTGGGCGCGGTGCTGGACGACGGCGCCCTCGGTGGTGAGGCGCACGAGCGCGTCCCGCTTCTCGATGGCGGCCACGCGGCCGATCTCCTCGACGATGCCGGTGAACATGCGCGGACTATGGGCTCAGGGGCGGAACCGCAGCAACCGGTAGGGGGCCGGCGGGTCGGGCGTGCGATGAATCTGCGAGGTGGTGACGTAGACCGAGCCGTCGGGCGCGGCGGCCAGGCTGTCCGGCCAGGCGAGGCGCGGATCGCGCACCAGCGTCTCGGTCGCGCCGCTCGCCGGATCGAGCGCCAGGAGCGCGCCCGCCTCCAGGCTGGTGATCCACACCCGACGGTCGGGGCCGAAGAGCAGCCCGTCCGCCGGCCCCGCGCTGGCCACGACCTCGATCGCCGCCGCCGCCGCCTCGTCACCCTCCGCGAGCGCCGCGACCGGCACCCGGAAGAGCCGCCGGCCGGTGAGGCACTGGTAGTAGAGGACGCCTCCCCGGGCGTCGAGCGCGATGCCGTCGGCGTGGATCCGGGGCGGCTCCCCGTCGCGAAGCCACGGCTCGCCGTCGATGCGCAGGGTCAGGTCGGGCTCGGCCTGGGTCGAGTCGTGCCCGTCGAGCAGCCGCCGCGCCGCGCCGGTCTCGAGGTCGACCACCACGAGGGCGCCGTCGCCGGAGTCGGTCAGGTACGCGCGCCGCGCGTCGACGTCGAAGCGCACGTCGTTGAGGTAGGAGCTCGCGGTGATCGCGGGCGCCGCGAACGCGATCCGGGTCAGCTCGGCGCCGGACTCGGGATCGAACGCGACCAGCTTCGGGGCCCCCTCGATGACCCCACCGAAGCGCGGGTTGCCGGTGTCGAGCACCCACACGCGGCCGGCCCCGTCGGCGACCACGGACTGCACCGCCACCCAGCGCTCGGCCACCGGCTCGCCTTCGCTCCAGGCGTTCCAGGCCTCGTCCGGGAACGGCCGCGGCGCGCCGTCCTCGATCCGCGCGACCGACACCGGCACGTCGTCGGACCAGCGCGGGTAGCTCACGAACACCCGCCCGCCCTCGGTGACCGCGACCCCGGTCCACTGGCGGTCGGACTCGGCCACGACCTCGAGGCGCGGATCCTCGGCCTCTGCCGCGGGTGAGGCGGCCCCGGGGGAGGCGCTCGCGGCCGGCGTCGTCGCGCTGGAGCCGCCGCAGCCGGCGAGGAGGAGGGCGAAGGCGAGTCGTCGCATGGGCCGGAGCTAAGGCCCGGAGCCCGGCGCGGCCACCCTCAATCGCGCGCGAGCGCGGGCTGGAGCGCCGGGGCCTCGGCGTGCATGGACCGGCGCGTGGCCCACACGACGACGCCGACGCAGCCGGCGGCGATCGCCCAGCCGATCGGCACGTACCACCACTCCTCGAGCACGCTGGGCTGCTCGGCGGGCAGGTAACGCGAGCCGAGCACGGCGGCGGCGTTGTTGGCGATGTGCGCGACGACGGGCACGTAGAGGCTGTTCGTCCGGTACCCCAGCCACGCGAGGTAGAAGCCGAGCGGCAGCACGGCCGCCACGTGGTGCGGGTCCATGTGATAGGCGGCGAAGAGCACCGCCGAGAGCACCAGGGCGAGCCGCGGGGCCGCGATGCTGCGCTGGAACATGCCCCGGAAGAGCGTCTCCTCGGCGATGCCGGGCACGAACGCCATCGCGGGCACGATGGCCCAGAGCGGCGCCGAGCGCGCCACCTCGTTGAGGGCCTCGAGGCTCCCGAAGGTCCAGCCGGGCGCCAGCTCCTGCATCAGGGTGCGCGCGAGGTCGCTGGTGGGCCCGAGGGCGAGGATGCCGAGCGGCGCCGCGATGAACACCGGCCAGGGAGCCCCGCGGAGCCCGAGGGCGGTCTTCAGGCGCGCCTTGGCCAGCCATGGGGTGCCGACCCCGACCAGGAACATGGTGAGGCCGGTGAGGAAGATCGACGGTCCGAGCACCCAGAACGAGCCGAGCAGCTCCGCCTGGATCGTGACCGGGTCGGTGCCCTGGCCGCTCGCGACCATCCAGACCGCGCCGGCGACGAACGCGGCCGCGCCGGCGAGCTGGGCGGCGATGCCCCCGACGACGAGCGCGACCCCGCCCTGCCAGGCCTCGATGCGATCCTTGCCGGTCTTGCGGCGGCAGGCGGCGCAGGCGCCGGCGGCGTCACCTCGCGCGGCCGGGTCGAGGCATCGCTCGCAGACGTTGTCGCCGCAGCGCGCGCAGGTCCCGTGGGCCCGGGCGTGCGGGTGCGCGGCGCAGAGCGCGTCGGCGGCGTCGGAGGTCTGCACGTGTTCGGAGATGTGGCACCCACCCGGGCCGCCGTCGAGCGCCGCCCGTCCGCAGCGATGTCAGCGGTGGCAGGGCGGAGCGTCGGCGACGTCGGCCGCCGGCTCGGGCGTGGCCTCCGCCGGCGCTCGGCTCGAGTAAGGGCACGGCTCGGTCTGCTGGGCCGCGCCGGAGCACGGCGACGCCGACGAGGGGCAGCCGCCGAGCCAGCACGCCCCGAGCTGCAGCGCGGTGAGGGTGCCGAGCACGAGCACCGCGAACGCGAACAGCCGGGTGCGGGGGTGGGTCTGCGTCCAGCGCAGCTTCACGTACTGGCCGAACAGGCCGAGGAGGGTCTTCGCACGCTTCGCCATGCCGGAGAGGGTAAGGCCACCTCGGGCCCTCGACCAGCGGAGCGGCGGCGACGGAAAGGCGGCGGGGCCCGCCCGGAGAGATGGGCGAGCCCCGCCTGTGGGTGTGATGAGGTGAGATGGAGATCGAAATCCGTCAGCGCGCCGCGCACTCGCAGATCTCGCAGCCGCTCGGGTCGCGGGCGAGCACGCAGTCGATGTCGCACGCGAGCGGCGGGCACATGCCGGGCGGCGGGTCCGACGGGGGTGGAGCGCAGCTGCAGAGCGGGCAGCCGTGCGCGTCGAGCTCGTGGCCGTACTCGCAGTAGATCTCGCAGGCCACCGGCAGGCAGGCCATGCGCGGCAGGCAGACGCCATCGCCCGGGGCGCCGGTCTCGTCGCAGATCTCGTGGTGGCAGTAGTCGCCCGGCGCGCAGTCCCCGTCCGAGACGCAGCCGCCCGGCTCGTGACGCGGCACGCAGACGCCGCTCATCGGGCCGCCCGGCACCTCGCACATCGCCCCCGGCGGGCACGGCTCCCCGGCGTCGAAGGCGCACTCCTCGTCCGGCCCGCAGTCGGCGTCGGAGCGGCACTCGCTCGGGCCCGGCACCGGCACGCAGATCCCGGTGGCCGGCGCCCAGTAGGCGCAGGGCTCACCCTCGGGGCAGTAGGGGTCCATGTCGTAGAGGCAGATCTCTCCCGCGCCGCAGTCTTCGTCGGTGAAGCACCACGGCTCCGGGTCGGGCTCGCACACGCCCTCGCAGGCGATGGCCGGGCAGGCCATGCCCTCGGGGCACTCGGGGCAACCGTCGAAGACGCAGTGGGCGCCAGCGCCGCACTGGTCGTCGGTCCAGCACCCGGGGCGCGGCGGCTCGGGCTCGCAGATCCCGTAGCAGACGGCCGGGCAGACCTCGCCGGCCGGACAGCCGCTGTGACACTCGTCGTGGTTGCAGCGCTCGCCGGCGCCGCACTCGTCGTCACCGAAGCAGAGCTGCGGCTCGGGGCGGCACTCGCCCTCGTGCGCGATCGGGACGCCGGCGCAGTCCGCCTCGCAGCGGTTCCCGTAGGTCACGCCATCGACGCCGCAGACCGGGGCGTAGATGTCCGCGCACACGCAGCCGGGCGGCTCGGGCTCGGGGTTGCACTCCCGAGCGCCGCCGAGGAGCGGGACGGTGACCACGGCGAGGAGCGCCAACCATGCATGTCTGTTCGAAGCCATCTTCATCGATTCTACCTTTCCAGTTTCCCTTCGACCCGTGTCGCAACCGAAGCGCTTTGCACGAGCCTTGCCAACTCCACCAACATCCACCTCACCCAGCAAAACACGACACAGAACGACCATCCACAGCGCTGTGCCACCCCTTGCCACGGCGTCCGCCCCCGGCGCGCCGTGTCTCGATCAAACGCAACTGACCGATCACCTTCAATTGATGAAAGACGCGTCGCGACCACCGGGATACGCTCACTCGGCGCGCGTGGCTCCTGGGGAGTCACGAGGCTCTCGGGCGCGTCGACCGGCGACGTTCACTTCCTGCGTGGCCGACCGGGCGCGGTTCCGTGAAGGAAATCGACGCGCCTCCCACCGGCGCGCGGCCGGTGCTATGAGGGCGGCGTGCGCGTCATGAAATTCGGGGGCAGCTCGGTCGCGGACCGGGCGCAGATCGAGAAGGTGCTCGCCATCATGCGCGCCCGCGCCGCGGGGGACCGCGTGGTCGTGGTGTCGTCGGCCCACAAGGGGGTGACCGACGCGCTGGTCGGCGCGGCGAAGCGCGCGGCGTCGGGCGAATGGGATCCCGCGCCGGTGATCGACCGGCAGCGCGCCATCGCCGCCAGCCTCGGCTGCCCGGACGCGCTGCTCGAGCCGCTCTTCGGCGAGATCCGGGATCTGCTCCGCGGCATCTCGCTGGTGAAGGAGCTGAGCCCCCGCAGCCTCGACTACATCTCGAGCTTCGGCGAGCGCATGAGCGTGCGCTGCATCGCCGACTTCTTCACCCGCGAGGGGCTACCGGCCGACGCGCACGACGTCTGGGACCTCGGCTTCGTCACCGACTCGCGCTTCGGTCGCGCGCGCCCGATCGCCGGCTGGGAGGAGAACGCCCGCGCCAAGGTCGGCGCCCTGCCGAAGGGCCGGGTCCCGATCGTGACCGGCTTCGTCGGCAAGAACGCGAGCGGCGAGATCACCACCGTCGGCCGGAACGGCAGCGACCTGACCTGCACCCTGCTCGCGGCGGCCCTCGGCGCCGAGGAGGCGCAGATCTGGACCGACACCGACGGCGTGATGACCGCCGACCCGAGCGTGGTCTCGGGCGCGCGGAACATCCCCCACATGCGCTTCGACGAGGCCGCCGAGCTCGCCTACTTCGGCAGCCGGGTGCTGCACCCGTCGACGCTCCTGCCGGCCATCGAGGCCAAGATCCCGGTGCGGGTGCTCAACACCAACCGCCCCGAGCACCCCGGCACCGTCATCCAGGAGATGGGACCCGAGAACCCGGCCCGGGTCACCTCGATCGCCTACAAGGAGCGGCAGGCGGTGCTGAAGGTGAGCTCGACGCGCATGTTCGGCGAGTCGGGCTTCCTGGCCCGCGTCTTCGAGATCCTCGCCCGCCACGAGGTCGTGATCGACGTGGTCACCACCTCCGAGGTCAGCGTCTCCCTCACCGCGAACGACGCCGAGGCCCTGCGCGGCGCGCGGCCGGAGCTCGAGCAGCTCGGCGAGTGCACGATCACCGGCGGCCACACCATCCTCGCGGTCGTCGGCCAGCACCTCTCGAGCCGCAAGGGCCTCGGGGCGGAGGTGCTCGGCGCGATCAGCGGCGCGGGAGTGAACGTCGAGATGATCAGCTACGCGTCGGGCAGCATCAACCTGCAGATGGTCATCGCCGACGCCGACATCGCGGCCGCGGTCTCCACCCTGCACGGGGTCCTGTTCGCGTGACGCCGCTCAGGCGGTGAAGCCGCGGGCCTTTCGCTCGGCGATCAGATCCGGGGCGTGCCGGAAGCGGAGCGCGGACCAGGTGGCGTCGACGGCGACCTGGCTCACCGGCGCCCAGCCCTCGGCGGCGAGGAGCTCCCAGCCCTGGCCGCGGCCGAGGTCCGTCTTCACCCCCGAGCTCTTCTTCGGGTAGGCCATCCAGAGCACGCCGCCCTCGGCGACCGCGTCGCGCAGCTTCGGGAAGAGCTCCGCCACCTGGGCCGCGTCCTTCGCGAAGCCGAGCACCACGTCGAATGGCCCCTTGCCGCGCGTGGAGAGCGCGGCGCCCTCCGGGAGCGCGAGGTCCAGGTCCTTCGGCTTCTTCAGCGCGAGCGCCCGGTGTCCGGCCTTGATCTGCAGCTTCTTCGCGAGACTCATCTGTCCTCCTCCTCCTCGGAGAGCCGGCGCCGGAGCCACTCCCGCCCGATCGCGACGAGATCGTCCATGCCCTCGGCCGCGCCGAAGTCCCCCAGGACCACGCCGTACCACAGGGCGAAGAAGCGCGCGCGCCGGTGGGCGGCCTCGTCGACCGGCCCGAGGGCCGCGAAGAGCCGGGCCCGGGCCGGCGGATCGAAGGCGCCGTAGGCGATGGCGAGGTCGATCGCCGGATCCCCGACGTGCACGTCGCCCCAGTCGATGACGCCGCTCAGCCGGCCGCCCTCGTCGAGCAGCAGGTGCTTCGGGTACAGGTCCCCGTGCACCCACCGCGCGTCGACGGCGTCGGGCCCCTCGGCGAGCCGCCCGGCGAGCTCGAAGATGCGCCCGGCGCCGCGCACCTTCCCCTGCCGCTCCATGCGGCGCAGCCGGAGCCGCAGCCGACGCAGCGCGCGCGCCCGGTCGGTCTTGTCGAGCCCCTCGGCCGGCGCCCCGTCGACGTCGAGCGACAGCCCGTGCAGCGCGCGCAGGGTCTCGCCGAGCGCCTCCGCGATCCCGGGCTGCGCCTCGGCGGCGATCACCCCGGCCGGCGCGCCCTCGAGCAGCGGGTAGCCGGCGAACGGGAACGGGAAGCCGTCCCGCGGCGGGCTCGCGAAGCGCGGCTTCGGCGTGGCGACCGGCAGCGCGAGGGACGGCAACACCGCCAGCTCGCGCTCGAGGAAGAAGACCGCCGCGCGCCGGCGCGGGAACCGGAACACGGTCCGCTCATCGACCAGGAACGCCGCGTTGTCGTACCCCGAGCCGAGCGCGCGGACCGGCCGGCCGGAGAGCCGCGGGAAGGCGGCGGCGATCAGGGCCGCCGCGCGGGCCTCGTCGATCGACACCTCGGCGTCCGGCAGCGGCACGCGCTGGAGGTAGCACGAGAGCAGCCGCGCGCAGTCGCATCTGATACAGTGGGGACATGACCGAAGGGGGGCAGCGCAAGAAGCCGGTCGCCACGGGCGGCGCGACGATGCAGCTCGACGCGGTGGTGGACGACCTCGAGGAGGTCCCGGACGTGGGCGGCCTCGCCGACCTGCCCCGCGGCACCGCGCCCCCTCCCCTGCCCCCGAAGAAGGCCGGCGCGGGCGCCTGGATCGCGGGCGTGGCCGTGGTGCTGCTCATGACCGGGGCCGGGCTCGGCATCGGCTACTACGTGCTCGGCTGGGGACAGCCCGCCCCGGCGCCCCAGGCCGCCGCCCCTCGAGCCGAGGTCGAGGCGGAGGTCGCAGCCGCGGAGGAGGTGGCGGAGCCCGAGCAAGCCGACGACCAAGCCGAGGCCGAGCCCGCAGAGGACGTCGTGCAGCTCGACGAGTTCGTCATCGACCACGAGTAGGGGCTCCAGCGCGCGGCGCGGCCGCCGTACCCCCTGGCGTGTACACCCCCGACGAACACGGCATGAAGGGCCGGATCTTCGTGGCCGGCACCGGGCGCTCGGGCACGACCCGGCTCGCCTGGCTGCTCGGAAAGCACCCCGAGATCTGGGCGGTGCCCACCGAGGCGCGCTTCATCGTCGATCCCGGCGGCCTCGAGGACCTCGTGGCGTGCCTGACCGAGCGCTACACCTTCTATCACGCCGATCAGGCGGTGAAGCAGCTCGACGAGCTCATGCGCCACACCCTCACCGGGCGCACCGAGACCGTCTTCAAGAACTGGTACCTGGATCAGCACTTCGGCGAGGCGCGCTGGTACCGGCTGCTCAACGAGATGATGAGTCAGCTCGTCGCCATCGACTTCGACGAGAACGTCCCGTGCGATCGATGGACGGGCACCCACGCCCAGCACTGGCCCTCCCAGCAGAAGCGCCACCGCCGGACCATCGGCCGATTCTTCCCCGACCGGGAGCCGCTCCTCGCGCTCTGCCGGCAGCTGATCGACGGGCTCTTCGCGGCCGCCGCCAGGGAGCGGGGCAAGAGCTTCTGGTGCGAGAAGACCCCTCTCAACCTGCTCTCGATGCCGTTCTTGTGGGAGCTCTACCCGGACGCGCTGGTGGTGCACATCAAGCGCGATCCCCGCGGCGTGGCCCATTCGCTCCGCAAGCAGTGGGACTTCGACTCCATCGATCCGGCGATCGACATGCTGGAGCCGTACTACGTGCGCTGGGCCCGGTTCCGGGCCGGCGACTACGACCTGTCGAGCCGGCGCTACCTCGAGCTCAAGGTCGAGGACATCGCCGCGGACCCCGCGGCCGGGATGCGCGCGGTCCTGTTCTCCGCCGGAGCGGCGCGGGCCGACTACCCCGAGGACAGCTACTCCCTCGAGCGCACCAACGCGTGGCAGTCGGAGCTGAGCGACGGGGATCGGCGCCGGATCGAGGCGCGCCTGGGCCCGTACTTCCCGCTGATGGGCTACTCGCTCGAGGAGCCATCGCGGGCCGACGCCCCCGCTGCTAGGGTCTCGCCGCCATGCGAGCCCGACACCTCATCCACGGCCTCTCCTGCCTCCTGATCGCCTGCGGCGGGAGCGCGAGCACCACCCCGACCCCCGACACGCCCGCCGCGGAGGCGCGCTACGACCGGCTGCCCCGGCTGCGCTTCAACCAGCTGGCGGTGCGCCTCGACCTGCCGCTCTTCTGGGCCGCGGACGACGACGGCGACGGCGCGGTCGACCCGGCCGAGGTCCGCAGCCTGCGCTTCTATCCGTCCGAGGGCGCGTGGGTCGACGGCGACGCCTTCACCCCCGCGTTCGACCGCGCCTACGCCGCGATCGTGGAGGCGGCGAGCGCGTCCCCCGGGGACGAGCGGCAGCGGCTCGTGTTCACCGAGCTCGACTCGATCGCGCCCACCATCGTCGAGACCGACCTCGCCGAGATGGCGGAGGCGCACCGGGCCTTCGCCGGGCACATGGTGCGGGTCGCGGCGATGATCGACGCGCTCTACGCCGAACAGGTCGGCATGACGGCGCTCGCCGACCGGGTGGCCGACGACCCGGCGAGCCGCAGCCTCTTCCGCCGCAACTGGGGCCCCCGCTGCCGGGCGCCGGAGACCGAGAACGAGGAGGCGTGCAGCGCGATCGAGGGCGCGCCCGATCAGCCGGTCGACGTGTACCCGACGGCCCTGCAGGCGCAGGACGACTTCTGCCAGGCGCTCGAGGGGCGTGAGAACGCCTCGGCGCTGCTCGAGCCCTTCACCGTGGTGCGGGAGCGCGAGGGCGAGCTGGTCGCGGTGCCCTATCACGAGGCGTACGCCGCCCACGTCCAGCCGATCGCGACCGAGCTGCGCGCGGCGGCCGAGGCGATGACCGACCCGGAGGAGGAGCCGCTCCGGCGCTACCTCCGCGCGGCCGCGCAGTCCTTCCTCGACGACGACTGGGACCCGGCGAACGAGGCCTGGGCGTCGATGAACGTGCGCAACAGCCGCTGGTACGTGCGCGTCGGCCCGGACGAGGTCTACTGGGATCCCTGCAGCCACAAGGCGGGCTTCCACCTCACCTTCGCGCGCATCAACCAGGGCTCGCTCGAGTGGCAGGACCGGCTGACCCCGCTGCAGCAGCAGATGGAGCGCTCGCTCGCCTCGCTCTCCGAGGCCTACGAGCCGCGCGACGTCAGCTTCCACCTCCCCGACTTCATCGACATCGTGCTCAACGCGGGCGACGACCGCGACCCGTTCGGCGCCACCATCGGGCAGAGCCTGCCCAACTGGGGCCCGGTCGCCGAGGAGGGCCGCGGCCGCACGGTCGCGATGACCAACCTCTACACCGACCCCGACAGCCTGGCGCGCCGACGCGAGGTGGCCGCGAGCCTCTTCACCGAGGCGGCGATGCAGTCCTACACCGACGACACCACGCCGGCTTTGCTCTCGACCATCCTGCACGAGGCCACCCACAACCTCGGCCCGAGCCACGAGTACCGGGTGAACGGGCAGACCGACACCGAGGCGTTCGGCGGCGGGCTGTCGTCGATGCTCGAGGAGCTCAAGGCGCAGAGCGGCGCGCTCTACTTCGTCGAGATGCTGCGCGAGGAGGGTGTGCTCACCGACGCCCAGGCGCGGCAGGTCTACCTCGACGGCATGGTCTGGGCGCTCGGCCACGTCTCGCGCGGCATGTACACGCCGAGCGGCCAGCGGAAGGCCTACAGCCAGCTCGCCGCCGTGCAGGTCGGCTTCCTCATGGACCGCGGCGTGCTGCGCTGGGATCCGGAGGCGACGGCCGCGAACGGCGAGGACACCGGCGCGTTCGACCTCGACTACGAGGCCTACCCGCAGGCGGTGAACGAGCTGATGACCCGGGTGATGGGCATCAAGGCCACCGCCGATCGCGCCGCCGCCGAGGAGCTCGCCAACCGCTACGTCGACGGCGACGTCGTCCCCCAGGAGGTCGTCGTCGAGCGCCACCGCCGCCACCCCCGCGCCTCCTTCGTCTACTCCCTCACGCTCTGACCCCCGGGCGGGGGCGGACCCGCCCCTGCCCGAGTCAACAACTCGAGAGGTGGCAAACAATGGCGCCGGGGCACCCCCGCCCGCCTCCACGACATGACCCGAGACGACGGCAGGCGACGAGCGCAGCGAGGTCGCCGCACCCACAACCACCTGTGTTCGATCCCGCGGCAGCGGGCGGCCAGCGAGCGCGCAGCGCGAGCGCGAGCCGCA
>JAYZQJ010000275.1:0-45002 GCA_036149055.1 Myxococcota bacterium
GCGCCCCGCGCTGGGGTCGCGGCGCGAGCGCGAAGCGCGAGGCGCCGGCGGAGTCGGGAGGGGGGCCATTGGCGCTTTGCCCAATGGGGGGAGGGTTTGCCTCAAACCCTCCAGCAAGAAGCAGCGCGTGCCGCAGGGCCCCCAGCGCCCCGCGCTGGGGTCGCGGGACGAGCGCGAAGCGCGACGTCCCGACGGAGTCGGGAGGGGGGCCCCCATTGGGCTTTGCCCAATGGGGGGAGGGTTTGCCCCAAACCCTCCAAGAAAACCGCAGCGAACCGCCTGCGGATTCCCCGCGTAATTCCCTCGGTCGCCGCCGCGTGCGGTAGGATGCGCACCGGGAGGACAGCCTTGCTCAGCCTTGATTCAGCGAAGGCCATCGTGGGAACGGCGGTGGGTGCGGCGGCGCTCGCCGTCCTCCTTCCGGCGGCCGCGATCGCCCAGGACGCGCAGCCCAACGCCCAGGAGGCGATGCAGGGCGGCGGCATGACCGAAGAGCGGCAGCTCGACGACATGCGCGCCCGCGAGCACTTCCGCGTCGCCACCGCCTACTACGACGAGGGTCGCTTCGTGGAGGCGGCCGAGCAGTTCCAGGAGGCGTACGATCTCTCGCGGCGATCGCAGCTCCTCTACAACGCCTACATCGCGTGGCGCGAGGCGCACCGCTCGGCCGAGGCGGCCAACGCGCTCGAGCGCTACCTCGCCGAGACCCCCGACGCGCCCGACCGCGTGAACCTCGAGGCCCGGCTGGTGGAGCTGCGGCGCGCGGTGGCCGCGGAGGAGGAGCGCGAGCAGCGCCTCACCGACGCGGAGCGCGAGGCGGAGGCCAACCGCATCGCCGCCGAGGAGGCGGAGCGCGCGCGCCGCGAGGCGGTCTCCCAGCCCGAGATCTGGCCCTGGATCGTGCTCGGCGTCGGCGGCGCGGCGGTGATCGCCGGCGCCATCATCGGCGTGCTCGCGCTCGACCAGGCGACCAGCCTGTCCGGGGAGTGCCCCGACAACCTCTGCCCGCCCACCGTCGACCTCGACGAGCGACGCGGCAACGCGCAGCTGCTCGCGGGGGTCGCGGACGGCCTCCTGATCGGCGGCGGCGTGGTCGCGGCGACCGGGCTCGTCCTCTCCTTGATCTTCGGCCTCGGGGACGGCGAGGAGGCTCCGGTCTCCGCGGGGGCCGGCTGCGGGCCGACCGGCTGCGGGGCGACCCTCCGCGGGAGCTTCTGATGCGACGTCTCGTCTCCCTCTTCGCCCTCCTGGCCCTCGGCGGCTGCACCCTCGTCGTCGACGGCGAGGTCGGTGAGCTCCGCCCCAACCAGAACGCCAAGCGAGACGTGCGGGTCGATCTGCGCGACTTCACGCCGCACGTCGGGCAGCTCGTCGACGTGAAGATCGTCAACCCGGAGACCAACGGCACCCTCGCGCACGCCGTGATCGACGCGCTGCCGAGCGACTGCGCGAACCTCTTCTTCCCGCGCGGGGCCGAGGCCTTCGCCGACCGCGTCGACTTCTTCGCCGACCTCAACGGCAACGGCGTGCTCGACCAGGCGCCGACCGACCACTCCTGGCGGCTCCGGCTGAACGACGAGGGTCGCCTCCTCTACGTGCACGACGTCGACTTCACCAACATCGGCGAGGACGAGCCGGCGGTGTTCATCGGCGAGCCGCTCCAGCTCACCGTCACCGGCGCCGGCGCCTTCGACGGCCAGCGCGTCGTGGCCAGCGTGATCCGCAGCGACCTCATCGACCCCGAGATGGACATCCGGGCCGACACCGTGCCCGGCATCTACGTGCTCGGCGCCATCGAGGGCGGCACGATCGCCTTCGAGCTCGAGGGCGTCATCGACGCCGGCCGGGTGCACAACATCGAGCTCGCCATCGGCGACGGCGCGACCCGCTGCGAGACCAGCGCGACCGCGCCCGACTCCGGCCCGCTCACCCTCGAGCTGGACCTGTCGACCCTCGACTGCGACGACCGCCCGCCCCGCATGGCCTTCGAGGACTGCGGGCGCTAGCGGTCGCCGCAGACCCAGCCGCCCTCGTGCACCTCGCGCTTCGGGATGCTCGGGTCGCGCACCATGTACATCGGCGCGCGGTCCAGCGGGCAGAAGTGCGTGACGTGGGACCGGCGGGTCTTGCCCTCGGCGACGTGATCGCGGCCGCCGTGGAAGAGGTCGGCGGCCCAGAAGAGCGCGTCGCCCTTCTTCGGTAGGAAGCGCTTCAGCTCCAGGCCCGCCGCCCGGGCCGCGGCGTGGAGGCGCTCGCTGTAGTCGGGGACGACGGTGGTGTCCTCGGGGACCCACTTGTAGCGGCCGTCGAAGAGCTGCTCCTCGAGCGCGTGGCTGCCCGGGTAGTACTCGAGCTCCCCCGAGTCGGGCTCGATGTCCTCGAGCGCGATCCAGCACGCGGCGAACTCCAGCGCCGAGCTGACCCGCACGAAGGCGGTGTCGGCGTGGACCGGCTGCCGGGTGCCCTGCACCATCGAGAGGCTCTGGAAGGCGAGCGGCGGCCGCTCGAAGATGAGCTTCAGGAAGCGCGCGAGCGGCGCGTGATAGATCATCCGCTGCGTCGCCGGGCTCGTCAGATGCAGGTCGAGGAGCTTGGCGGCGTGGAAGGTCATCGTGTCCGGGCCGGCCACCCCGAAGTGCTTGCCGGCGTCGGTCCACCACTCCGCCTTCCGGGGCGGCAGCTCTCCTCGCAGCGTGCGGTCGAGCTCGTCGAGGGCCTCGTCCACGAGCGCCTCGGGCACCGCGCCCTCGAGGATGACGTAGCCGTCGTCGATCCAGCGGCGCAGCAGGGTCTCCTCTGCCTCGGTCACCAGCCCGAGCTGCCGCTTGCCCGTCAACAGGTCGTGCGCGGATGAGAGATCCGTCCAGAGCCCGCCGTAGCGGCTCCGGTAGTGCGGCACCACCGGCGGCATGTTGACCCGCTCGTAGTCGCTCCGTGGGCTCGGGATGTCGCGCGGCTCGCCGTGACGCAGCGCGCCGCCGTAGGTCCTCAGCTCGCCTTCGGGTTGGGCCATCCGGCGGAGGATTCCACGCCTCGGGGGCGACGACAAAGCGCTCGGACCCCCCTCGCGACCGGCGGCCGCCACCCCTCCGCCCGCCACCTCCGCCGATCGGCGCCCGTAAGTCCGCGGAATCACGTCGGCGAGGTCCGGCACACGCCTTGACGTGCTTCGCCGGCATGATGGTGAGAACACGCGCAGGGTGTGTCGTCGGCGTCGAGGCCCGGGCGGTCGACGTGGAGGCGCACGTCGCCGGGAAGCTGCCCGGCATCGACATCGTGGGGCTGCCGGAGACGGCGGTGCGAGAGAGCCGCGTCCGGGTGAGCGCGGCGATCTCGGACCTGAAGGTCCAGCTGCCCAACCGGCGGATCGTGCTCAACCTCGCGCCTGCGGATCTGCGCAAGCGCGGGGCGAGCCTCGACCTCGCGATCGCGGTGGCGGTCCTGCACGTCGCCGGCGCCTGCGCGCCGAACCGGCTCGAGGACACCTTCCTCTTCGGGGAGCTCTCGCTGGGCGGCGCGCTGCGGGCGTCGCGCGGGCTGCTGCCGCAGCTGATGCACGCGAGAGAGCGCGGCCTGTCGCGAGCGATCGTGCCGGTGAGCCAGCTGCCCGAGGCGTCGCTGGTGACCGAGATGGACGTGCGGGGCGCGCACGACCTCGGCGGGGTGCTCGCCTACCTCAACGGCGAGCTCGATCTCCCGATCGCCGACGCGGTGGGCCCGCGCATCGCCAGCCGCGGCGCGCCCGACCTCGCCGACGTGCAGGGGCAGGCGCAGGCGAAGCGGGCGCTCGAGATCGCGGCGGCCGGCGACCACCACCTGCTGCTCATCGGCCCGCCCGGCGCCGGCAAGACGATGCTCGCGCGGCGGCTGCCCGGGCTGCTGCCCCTGCCCTCGCGCGACGAGGCGCTCGAGATCGCGACCATCGCCAGCGCGGCCGGCCTCGGGGCGCGGGTCGCGGGCGCGCCGATCCGGCGGCCCTTCCGGGCCCCCCATCACACCGCGAGCGCGGCGGCGCTGGTCGGCGGCGGCGACCCGGTCCGGCCGGGCGAGGTCACGCTGGCCCACCGCGGGGTGCTCTTCCTGGACGAGCTGCCCGAGTTCGGCCGGGTCGCGATCGAGTCCTTCCGCACGATCATGGAAGGCGGCCGCGCGGTCGTCGCCCGGGCGCGGGAGCGCGTCTCGATGCCGGCCCGCCCGCTGGTCGTCGCGGCGATGAACCCCTGCCCGTGCGGCTTCCACGGCGACCCGACCCGGCTCTGCAGCTGCACCCCCGCCCGCATCGAGCAGTACCGCGGGCGGATCAGCGGCCCGATCCTCGACCGCTTCGATCTCCACGTGTGGCTGCCGGCGGTGGCCCTCCGCTCGCTCGAGCCGCACCACCGCGGCGAGCCGAGCGAGGTGGTGCGCGCCCGGGTAGAGGCGGCGGCGGCGAGGCTCGGCCCGCGCGACCAGGGCGCGCCGATCGCGAAGGCGCTCGAGGCGCTGCCCCGCGACACCCGGGAGCTCCTGATCGACACGTCGGAGCAGCTCGGCTTGAGCATGCGCGGCCTCGGCAACGCGCTCCGGGTCGCGCGCACCATCGCGGCCCTGGACGGCGCCGCCTGCATCGGGCCCGCCCACGTCGCCGAGGCGCTGGGCTTCCGCCTCTTCGACCTCGGCGACGAGGGTCAGACGCTCGCGGCGGGATAGTCCCGTCGCTCGGAACATGGAGAACGAATCATGAGCTCGAAGGACAAGGTCGCGGCCCTGAAGACCGCGCTGAACGCCATCAACCAGGGGAGCAAGGAGAAGCTGGTGCGCTTCCTCGGCGACGAGGAGGTGAGCCGGGTCCCCGCCATCCCGCCGGGCACGCCCTCGCTCGAGAAGGCGCTGGGCTGCGGCGGCTACCCCCGCGGGCGGATCGTGGAGGTCTACGGCCCCGAGGGGAGCGGCAAGACCACGCTGACCCTGCACGCCATCGCGGAGTGCCAGCGCGCCGGGGGCACCGCCGCCTTCATCGACGCGGAGCACGCGCTCGACGTGCGCTACGCGAAGGCGATCGGCGTGCAGGCGGACTCGCTCCTCGTCGCCCAGCCCGACAACGGCGAGCAGGCGCTCGAGGTCGTCGAGTCCCTGGTGCGCTCCAACGCGGTCGAGCTGATCGTCGTCGACTCGGTGGCGGCGCTGGTGCCCGCGGCCGAGATCGAGGGCAGCATGGGCGACCAGCACGTGGGCCTGCAGGCGCGGCTCATGAGCCAGGGCATGCGCAAGCTCGCGGCGGTCGCGAACCGCTCGAGCACCTGCATCATGTTCATCAACCAGCTGCGCATGAAGATCGGCGTGACCTTCGGCTCGCCCGAGACCACCACCGGCGGCAACGCGCTCAAGTTCTACGCCTCGCAGCGGCTCGACGTGCGCCGCATCGGCCAGGTGAAGCACGGCGACGTCGTCACCGGCCACAAGGTGCGGGTGAAGGTGGTGAAGAACAAGCTCGCGCCGCCCTTCCGGGTGGCCGAGCTCGAGGTGCGCTACGGCGAGGGCTTCGACAGCACCATGGACCTGCTCGACCTCGCGGTCGCCGCCGGCGTGGTGACGAAGAACGGCGCCTACTTCTCCTACGGCAAGGAGAGCGTCGGCCACGGCCGCGAGAAGGCCCGGGCCCGCCTCCTCGAGGACGGGAAGCTGCGCGCCGCGATCCATGCCGCGGTGCTCGGCCCGAAGGACGCCGGTGAGAAGAAGAAGGCCGCCTGAATTGGAGACGGCCGGCCCCGGGGAGGGGTCGGCCGTCTCGCTCGGTCGGTCTCTACGTCAGCAGGTGGGGTTGACGCAGAAGTTGTGCGGCTCGGGGCTCATCAGCGACTCGTCCACCTCGTTGAGGGGGCGGGTGTCGCAGACGAAGCCGACGAGGCCGGCGGCTCGGCAGTCCGAGTCGTTGGTGCAGGGCACGCCGCAGGCGCGGGTGACGAGGTCACACTCGACCACGTTGTCGCGGCCGGCCGGGTCGACGCCGCCGCCGCAGGGGTTCGGGGCACTCGACTCCGCCATGGGGGGCGCCTCCGGGTCGCAGAAGGTGCCGACCTGGGCCCGCATCACGTTCTCCCCGCCGGACTGGACCGACTGGAAGCACTCGAGGCGGACGGTCGCGCCCGAGGGCGGCTCGCTGGTGAAGGCGACGCGCTGGCCCTGGATGACGTCGGTGCCGCAGTTGCTCTGCACGTCCATCGTGTAGTCGTCGTAGTACCAGCCCGGCTCCGAGGGCTCGGTGCCGGCCATCTTCTGCTCGCGGGTCGGGACCCGCTGGAAGATGGTGCAGATGGAGTTGCCGTCCTCGG
Source organism: Myxococcota bacterium (assembly GCA_036149055.1). Taxonomy (GTDB): domain Bacteria; phylum Myxococcota_A; class Polyangia; order Polyangiales; family Sandaracinaceae; genus JAVJQK01. The sequence continues at coordinate 6,312 of JAYZQJ010000275.1, forward strand.
TGAAGAGCGCGTTGCCGTCGGTGTCGAGCCGGACCTCGCCGGCCGCGCCGAGCGCCTCGCAGCCGACGCCCTCGGGCATCTCGGCGACGACGTCGCAGTCCACCGAGCCGTCCGCCTCGACGTTGAGCTGACGCGGCAGGCAGGCCGCGCCGAGCGCGCTGGCGATCTGGCGGATGATCTCGCGGAGCGCGCCCGAGTAGTCGTCCTGGCAGATCGACTGGACGGTCACGCCGGCGCCGCGGTTCTGGAGCTCCTGCGCGACCCGCACGATGCGGACCGGCGGGAAGGCCTGGCCGCGGCCGGGGATGTCACACGAGGGGACGAGGCGGTTGGGCGTCGCCGGGTCGACGCGCTCCTCCATGCGCTCGTCGCGGGTGCCGGGCGGGCCGACGAGCTGGTCGTAGTTGGGCGACTCGCCGGGGCCGGGCGCGAGGTCGACCGGGATGCCGACGATGGGCGCGTAGATGAGCAGGCCGGCCGAGCGGCGGAGCTGCAGGTAGCCGTCGACGAAGCGGCTGATCGGGTGGAGCGCCATGTCCGCGTGCGCGAAGCAGCGGAGGTTGAGGTCGGTGGCGCCGTAGGTCGCGCTCGACGGGTTGAACAGCTCCGGGTCGAGGGCCGAGCAGTCCTCCTCGTCCGTCACCGGGATGATGGCGAGGACCGAGTTGTCGCGCACGAAGCCGTCGTTCTGGTCGTCGGCGTGGCCCGAGGTGCCGCGGAAGAACATCGGCGGGGCGTAGCCGTCCGCCGTCCACGAGGTCGGAGCCGAGGGGCTGACCGCCTTGAGGATCGCCTCGAGCTGCTGCTCGAAGCCGCAGCCGCCGGTGCCGACCGTGGCCACGCAGCCGACGTCGGTGCCGAACTGGTCGGCCGTGCGGCCGCCGTCCGGGGTGAAGTTGAGGAACGGCGGGTAGGACGCCATGCAGCCCATGATGTCGGTGCGGCCGGTCGTCCGGAGGATGCCGTCGTCACCGAAGTCGGAGCGGGCGCAGGTCGGGACGGTGAAGCCGCCGGTGCCCATGTCGGAGGTGATGACGCCGACGTTGAGGTCCTGCACCGCCTCGAAGTCCGGATCGTCGGGCTCGCCGTCCTCGACGCCGTCGCCGTCCTGGTCGAAGTCGCCCGAGGCCAGGATGCGCACCATCGAGGGCAGCTCCGAGGCCAGCGAGGTCTGCTCCTCGCTCATCGAGTTCGAGTTGTCGACCATGAACAGAAGGTCGACCTTGTCGACGCTCGTGACCTGAATCGCTCGCGCGACGGTGACGTTCGTGCACGGGTTCACCGGCCGTCCCTCGCGCTCGATGCAGCCGAAGGCCAGGACGCCGAGGGCGATCCCCGGCACGGCCCACTTCGTGATCCGCATGTTCATCATTCCTCCAAGAAGCCGCCCTCTTTGGCGGCGGCCGAAGCTGGCGCGTACTCTAGCCGCGCTGGCGCCGGATGATCAATCACCTAGGCCTCCCGAACCGAGGAAACCCCACCTGCGAGTAGCAAGCGGGGATCCAATGCGGCGGCGTGGCCCTCGGTCGCCCTCGACTCCCCCCGCCGCCAGCGGCGTTGGCCTCACCGCCAACGATGTTGGCAGCTCGTCTGGAGGCGGCAGGGGGAGCACGGGCACGATCAGCCTCCGATCGGGGGCGGATCCTCGCCCGGCAGGGTCGGGCGAGGCGCGCAGGAGTCGGTGACCCCATCGCAGAAGCCGGTCGCGCACTGCGAGTGGCGGGCGCACAGCTCGCCCTCCTCGAGCAGGATCTCGGCGAAGCACTCCGCCCGGAGCTCGGCCCCGACCGGGGGATGCGCGTCCTCGGTCAGGACGAGCTGCGGGCAGGTCCCGTCGTCTCCCTCCTGGTAGCGGAAGCCGCTCTCACCCTCGAAGGGCACCTGGGCGATCTGGCAGATCTCCCGCTCGCCGCTCCGCCCGAGCTCGGCGTAGCCGGGGTGGCTCGCGCAGGCGGCGCCGGCCGGCAGGGTGACCTGGACCCGGCAGGGGACTCCGTCGCGCTCGCTGACCGGCAGGGCGCGGACCAGGCACACGCCCTCGAGGCGGGAGCCGATGCGGGCCCCGATCTCCGCGACCGCGGGCCCGAAGTCCTCCGTGCAGATCGTGGTGACCACCGAGTCGGGCGCCTGCTGCGCCATCTGCACGAGGCGCCGGGCCGGATCCGCCTGGCCGAGGTCCTCCCCCTCCGCCGTCTGCTCCTGACAGACCGGCACCAGGCGAAGGCCCGTGGAGTCGGTGTACTCGCGGTACTGCATGTCCTCGCGATCGAGGAGCGCGCCGAGGTCGCCGCCCTCCCAGTCGGTGGGCACCCCGGCGATCGCCGCGAACACGAACATCTCCGGCTCGCGCTCGCCGCGGATCGCCGAGAGCAGCTCCGGCACCGGGGTCATGCGGTCCCAGCGCCGGGAGCAGTGCACGTTGGCGGTGGTCGCCTGGATGTCGTGGAAGAAGGCGTCGTCGTTCTCGGCCGAGCAGTCCTCCTCGTCGGTCACGACCACGAGCGCGAAGAGGCTCTCCTCGCTCGGGAAGCCGTGCTCGGCGCGGGCGCGATCCACCGCCCGCGCGGCGGCCTCGAGGGGCTGCTCGAAGGCGCAGCCGGTGGTGCCCAGGCCCGCGACCACCCGCTCGACCTCGGCGGCGAGCGCGTCCGGATCGTCGCCGGTGCCCCACTCGAAGAGCCGCTCGCGGAGCTGGCCGTCGTCCCCCCCGGGCCGGCAACCGCTCCTCGGATACATGACGCTTCCGGTGCCGACGTCGGTGGTCGCGATGCCGATCCGGAGCGACTCGACCGCGCTCCAGTCCGGGTCTCCGTCGCCGTCCGCGTCCGGCGGGGACACGAGGTCGCGGACCAGGGCCGGGATCTCGACCGCCAGGTTGTCTTGCTCCTGGTTCATCGATCCCGAGTTGTCGATGACGAACAGGAGGTCGACGCTGGTGACGCCGAGCTCGCCGACCTGCACCTCCTGACCGAAGCCGATGTTCGGGCCGATCGCCACGCCCTTGCGCTCGAGACACCCCGAGAGCACCAAGGACGCGCACGTCACCCACGAGAGCTGCGCGCTCCATCGCATGGAAGAACCTCCGATTCCGAATCCGCCCTCGGCCGGACGTTCGGCCGGGGCTCGGAGGTGGGTCGCGTCAGGGCCGCGCGTTTTCCAATCGAGCGCCCGTCAACAGCGCCCAGAGCGCGTCGAGCTCCGCCTCGAGGTCGAGCTCTTTCCGCCGCTGCCAGCGCTCCACGCCGAGCAGCTCTCCGTCCCGGGCGTAGCGCGCGGTCGCCCCCCAGAGCGCCCGGGTCGGCTCGACGACGGAGCCGTAGCGCAGGTCCGAGACCACGACGTCGAAGCCCGCGTCGACGTGCTCGAGCTCGGTCTGGGCGAAGCCCATCGCGAACCAGCGGAAGATGCGCAGCTCCTCGGTGCGAAGGGCGCGGCTCACGAGCGGGTCGTCCTCGTCGTCGGCCCGTGACCACGCGAGCGCGCGCGGCGCCGAGAGGCTGGTCATCGCGATCCGGAAGCTCCCGCTCCCGTCGCGCGCGGCCACCCGGTGCACGAACACGTTGCCCATCGTCGGCAGGGCCCGGACCTCGACAGCGTCGAAGCCCTCCGCCCGCAGCGAGTCGTGCGCCATCGCGAGGGCGCGCTGCGACTGGACGAAGCCGAACGCCAGGTACGCGGTGGTGAAGACGAGCGCCCCGGCCGCCACCCGCCGGCTCCGCGTCCGCTCCTTCCCGCGCCACGCCCAGACGAGGGCCACCAGGAGCGGCAGGGTGTAGACGAGGTCGATGATCGCCACCGCGTCGATCGCGAAGCGCTCGGTGCTGAGCGGCGCCAGCAGCTGCGTGCCGTACGCGGTGCAGACGTCGAGCGCGGGGTGGGTGACCAGCGCCCACCAGGTCAGGTGGGTCCACCGCCACCAGGTCCCCTCCGCGGAGGACGCGCCCTCGCGACCACGCCCGATGAAGCGGTACGCGAGCCAGCCGAGGAGGGGCGCGACCAGGGTGTGGGCGATCCAGGAGTGCGAGACGCCGCGGTGATGGACGAGCGCCGCCCACTCCCCGGCGAGCGCCGCCACCATGTCGAAGTCGGGCGCCACCCCGCAGAGCGCGCCCCACGCGAGCGCCCTCCCCCCGAGCTTCCCGCGGAAGCCGGCCTCGGCGATGGTGGCCCCCAGGAGCCCCTGCGTGATCGAGTCCACGGCTCAGCCGGCGTGGGCGCGCGCCGCCGCCTCGTCGGTGTGGACCGCCCCCGCCTTCGGGCAGACGCTGGCGACCACCCGCTGCAGCTGCAGCTTCTGGACGGCGTGGTCCCCGACGAGCACGGCGACCGGCCGGCCGGCGCGCTCGAAGTGCTCGAGCATCTGGCCGAGCGCCTCCTGGGTCTTCGGCCCGGTCACCGGGGGCGCCATGCGGAGATCGAAGACGAGCCCCCGGGCCGGACCGCGGGCGAGCGCGGCGAAGTGGTCGATCTTCTCCCGCGCCCAGGCGGCGCCGGTCTCGCCGTCGACGTCGGGGCGGCGCCAGACCGTGCACGTCGCCACCCCGGCGTCGAGCTCGATGCGATAGTTCCCGCCTTCTGCGTAGACGGACCCCATCCGCTCAAGCCTGGGGCGGCCTCGTCTTCTGGAAGCCCTCGCGCTTGCTGAGCGGCTCGAACCACGCGCGGATGGCGGGGTAAGGCGCGAGATCGATGCCCGCGAACTCGCAGAGGCCGATCGACTCCGCGACCGCGATGTCGGCGATGGTCAGCGAGTCACCGACCACGTGCTTCTTGCCCTCGAGGCAGCCGTTCAGCACCCCGAGCGGCGCGGCGGCGGCGGCGACCTTCTCGGCGTGCGCGGCCTCGTCGAAGGGCTGGCCCATCGACGCGTAGAGCTTCATCAGCCACGGATCGAGGCAGGTGGCGGCGAGGTCGGCGGCCTGCCAGGCGAGCCACTGCCAGACCTGGGCGCGCCCCTCCGCGGTGGAGGGCAGCAGCTTGCCGTGCTTGTCCGCGACGTAGAAGAGGATGGCGTTCGACTCGTAGAGGACGAGGTCGCCGTCCTTCAGCACCGGGACGCGGCCGTTGGGGTTCAGCGCGAGGAAGTCGGGCTTCTTCTGCGCGCCGCTCATCAGGTCGACCTGCGTGTGCGTGTAGTCGGCCCCGACCTCTTCGAGCGCCCACGTGACCTTGCGGGCGTTGTGCGAGAACGTGTTCCCTAGAATCTCGATCGACATCTGTCCTCCTCAGCCTCGCCCCCAGCACGGCGCGAGGCCGAATCCTCTCGGATCCGGCCTCGCGATGCAACGGCCACGCGAACCGCGTCAGGGAGTCGGCGCGTCTCCGGAGCCCGGCGCCGCCCGGTACACGAAGCTCTCCATGGAGATGGTGTAGTCGTCGCGGTTCGGCCGGTAGCGCATGCAGTACTCGAGCGGGTAGTAGCCCGAGGTCTCCCACTCGGCGGGCAGCTTGAGCGGCACGCAGAGATCCGGCTCGGTCAGCAGGTACTGGCGGGTGATCATCGGCTCGTAGAAGGCGATCGAGCCGTCCCAGGCGCCGTAGATCCAGGTGTGGTCGAACGAGCCGGGGTCGGTGAACTCGTGGCCCCCGAGGTCGATCAGGTGGTCCCCCATCGCCACCTCGGCCGCGCCGACGCTCTGGTAGTCGACGGGCATGAACTGCGGCGGGATCGGGCGGGTCGCGACGTCGTAGTCCGCGCAGTCGATGAGGAGCGAGCACGGGCCGGCGTCGATGCTGTTCCGGGTGGCCAGATCGAGGCTGTAGAAGTGGAAGTCGAAGTGGGGGTAGGTGTAGACGTCCGCCGGCGGGTGCCCGTGGGTGTTCCAGTTGATGAGCATCCACTCGAACGGCATGTCGGGGTCGTCGACCGCGACGTCGGGCAGGAAGAGCACGGACTCGTGTCCGCCCATGCACTCCATGCCCATCATGTCGTTCTGGATGACGCCGTCGCCGTTGACGTCGTAGCAGTGGTTCCCGTCGGTCATGGCCGTCGGCAGGTTCTGCAGCGTGCTCGCCGGGAAGCTCACGCCGACCGCGAGCGGCACGCCCGCGTCGTCGTACTGCGCGTAGGTCTGGAAGTAGCCGTCGCCCCGGTCGCCCGCGTCCCCATAGGCGTAGCAGGGCCCGGGGTAGGAGGCGGTGCGAGCGATGAGGCGGTCGGCCACCCGCTGGGGCACCCGGATGTCGATCTCCCGGTCGAGGTTCCGGCGCGGCACCAGGCAGAGATCCACCAGCCGCCCGCGGCGGAGCTCGCCCTCACTGGACCCCACATCTCCCACATCCGCAGCACACCCGACCGCGAGCGCGACCACGAAACCCATCGAAACCACACGCATCGTTCGATTCCAAACTCCCTCCCCAGGATTGGACTGTACGAACCCTGCGCACTGTCTCGTTCCAGTGCAACCCAGTATCTTTTTCACCTCACCGGAATCAGGGGAGCAGCGGAAGGCGTCGTCGAGGCTCCGAGACCGGCTCTCGCCGGAGGCCGCGGTCGTGGAGATGGGTCGCGCACACGTTGGAGAGCGCGGTCAGCATGCTCTCCTTCACGTGCGGCGCGCGCCCCTCGAGCTCGCCGAGCAGGCGCTTCACCTCCTCCCGGCGGAGGCCGTCCTGCGATCCGCAGAGGTTGCACGGCAGGATCGGATATTCGGCGAGCTCCGCGTAGCGGGCGATGGTCGGCTCGTCGCAGTACATCAGCGGCCGGATCACCACGTTCCGGCCGTCGTCGCTCTCGAGCCGCGGCGGCATCGCCTTGAGCGAGCCGGTGTACATCAGGTTGAGGAGCAGGGTCTCGAGCGCGTCCTCGCGGTGGTGGCCGAGCGCGATCTTCGTGCACCCGAGCTCCTCGGCGAGGTTGTAGAGGATGCCTCGCCGGAGCCGGCTGCAGAGAGAGCAGTAGGTGCTCGACGCGTCGAGCTTCTCGGTGACGATGGCGTAGGTGTCCTCCCGCACGATGCGGTGGGGCACCCCGCGGGCCTCGAGCCACGCCTCGAGCGGCCGACCGTCGTAGCCGGGCTGCCCCTGGTCGAGGTGCACCGCGATCAGCTCGAAGCGCACCGGGGCGCGGCGCCGGGCGCGCTCGAGGAGATCGAGCATGGTGTAGCTGTCCTTGCCGCCGCTGAGACAGACCATCACGCGGTCGCCCTCCTCGATCAGCGCGTGCTCGGCGACGCACCGACCGACGGCGCGGGCGAGCTGCTTCTCGAGGCGGTCCTTCTCGCTCATGGCCGACGACGTAGCCGGCGGCCGCGTGACGAGCAACGTCTGGGAGGCGGGCCACCCATCGGCCGGCCTCGATGCTATCGTCCCGCCCATGGGCGACGACCCGGCGCACTTTCGGCGGACGGCCCGCGAGCCGGTCGAGCTGACGGTGCGCTTCAGACGGGACGCGGAGGACGCGGCGTTGGAGCACGGTGGACGGCTCGTGGACCTCGGCATGGGCGGCGCGCAGGTGCGCTGCGAGCTGCCGCCCGGCGAAGGGGAGCGGGTCCGGCTGACCCTGTCGGCGCCCTCCGCGTGGGACCCGCTCGACCTGCCGGCGACGGTGCGCTGGGTCGAGGGCGCCACCTTCGGGGTCGCGTTCGGGGATCTGTCCCGGGCTCAGGCCTCGGCGCTCTACGAGCTGCTCGCGGCGTCGCGCTTCGCGGAGGCCTCCGCGTGACCACGCCGGCGAGCGCAGAGTCCAGCCACCCCGGGGACGACGGCGGGAGCTACGCCGACTGGGTCGGGCGGGTCATCGACGATCGCTATCGCATCGAGGGCATGCTCGGCGAGGGCGGCATGGGCGCGGTCTTCGAGGCCGAGCACCTCAAGCTGATGAAGCGGGTCGCCCTCAAGGTGATCCACCCCCAGTTCGCGGGGGACGGCGAGGTCGCCAAGCGCTTCGTGCGCGAGGCGATGGCGAGCGCGCAGATGGAGCACCCCCACGTCGCGAGCGCCACCGACTACGGCACCCTCGACGAGGGCGGCGCCTACCTGGTGATGCAGCTCATCCGCGGCGAGTCGCTGCGCGACGTGCTGGCCGCGCGCGGTCCGCTCGGCTGGGTGGGCGCCTGCGAGGTCGGCGCGCAGGTCGCCGACGCGCTGGCCGACGCGCACAAGCGCAGCATCGTGCACCGCGACCTCAAGCCCGACAACGTGATGCTCGAGCCGCGCGACGACGGCAGCCGCCTGGTCAAGGTGCTCGACTTCGGCATCGCGCGCGTCGCCGACGAGAAGCTGACCCAGAGCGGCCAGGCGCTGACGAGGGTCGGCACCGTGATCGGGACGCCGGGGTACATGGCGCCCGAGCAGGCGCTCGGCGAGCCGGTCGACTACCGGGTCGATCTCTACGCGCTCGGCCTGCTGCTCTACGAGATGATCGTGGGCAAGCGCCTCTTCGAGATCGACGATCTCACCGCGATCGTGACCCGGCAGCTCACCGAGGACTGCCCGCGCGTCTCGGACGAGGTGGCGGACGTGCCGCCGGAGCTCGACGAGCTGATCGCGCGCCTGCTGCAGAAGGACCGCGAGGCGCGCCCCGGGTCGGCGGGCGAGGTCCGCGAGGCCCTGCGGAGCCTGGTGCTCGGCGCGACCCTGCAGGCGGTCGCGAGCGGCGAGCAGGAGCTGCCGAACCTGGGCACCACCGAGCTGGCGGGCGCGAGCGGCCGCGAGCCGACGCCGCTGAGCGTGAAGCTCGAGCCCAGGAGCGACCCGAAGCGCCCCCCGGTCGCCGTCGCGCCGACGATGATGGCGGCCCCGACCCCGGCGCCGACCCCGCGCGCCCCGACCGCGGCCACCGGCCTCGCCATCCCGACCCCGATCCGCGAGACCGCCGGCGCCGCGCGCGCCTCGGCGATGGACGCGCTCGAGCAGGTGAAGAAGAAGGGCCTCCCGCTGCCCCTGATGGGCGCGGGGTGCGCCGGCCTCGCGCTCCTCGCCGTCACCCTGATCGCGGTCGCCATCTTCGCGGGCGACGGCTCCGAGCTGGTGAAGCAGGAGCACGACGAGCCGGTGGTCGTCGAGCCGGAGGAGGAGGCGCCCGGCGACCTCATCCCGAGCCTCCCGGTGCCCGACCCGATCCCCGAGGCGCTCACCCAGGCCCACGCCGACCTGCTGCTCTCGGAGAGCCGCCGCGCCCGCCGGACGGCCGCGCGCACGATCCTCGATCACGAGCCCCGCGACGCGGTGCCGGAGTTCCTGGTGGTCGCCGCCGAGCTCGAGCGCGCCAGCACCTGCGCGCGGAAGAAGCCGCACGTCGAGCGCCTCGGCGAGCTGGGCGATCCGCGCGCGCTGCCCGCCCTCGAGCGCATCGACGCCGCCCCGCGCAACGGCTGCCGCCGCCTCTTCCAGCGCTTCGACTGCTACGGCTGCATGCGCGACGAGGTCGAGGCCGCGGTGACCGCGCTCCGCGCCGAGATGTGAGGCTCAGCCGCGCCGGATCGCGACGGCGCGGGCGTGGGCCTCGAGGCCCTCGAGGCGCGCCAGCGACTCCAGCAGATCGGCCTGGGCCGCGATCGCCTCGGGCTGGTAGCGGATCAGCGAGGTGCGCACCACGAAGTCGTAGACGCCGAGGGGCGAGGTGAAGCGCGCGGCGCCGCCGGTGGGCAGCACGTGGCTCGGGCCCGCGGCGTAGTCCCCCGCGGCCTCGGGCGTGTGGTCGCCGAGGAAGGCCGCGCCCGCGGCGCCGATGTGCTCGAGCAGCGCCTCCGGCTCGCGCACCTGGAGCGAGAGGTGCTCGGCCGCGAGCGCGTCGGCCACCCGCGCCGCCTCCTCGAGGTCTCCGGCCACGAAGCACGCCGCGTGATCGCGCACCGAGGCCTCGGCGACCGCCCGCCGGGGCAGCTCCGCCAGCTGGCGCTCCACCGCCGCGCGCACCGCCTCGGCCTGCGCCTGGGAGAGGGTCACCAGGAGCGCGTAGGCGTCCTCGTCGTGCTCGGCCTGGCTCAGCAGGTCGGCGGCGACCACCTCCGGGTCGGCCTCGTCGTCGGCGACCACGAGGATCTCGCTCGGCCCGGCGATGCCGTCGATGTCGACGAGGCCGAACACGAGGCGCTTGGCGCAGGCGACGTAGATGTTGCCGGGGCCGACGATCTTGTCGACGCGCCGCACGGTGGCGGTGCCGTACGCGAGGGCGCCGATGGCCTGCGCGCCGCCGGCGTCGATCACCTCGGTCACCCCGGAGATCTCGGCGGCGGCGAGGACCTCGGGCGTCGGCCGCGGGGTCGCGAGCACGATGCGCGGCACGCCGGCCACCGAGGCCGGCACCGCGGTCATCAACACCGAGGACGGGTAGCGCGCCTTGCCGCCCGGGGCGTAGACGCCGGCCGCCTTCACCGGGCGCACGCGCTGCCCGAGCCGAACGCCGTCCTCTTCGTAGACGAAGCCGGGCTCGCGCTGGTGCTCGTGGTAGCGGCGGACGCGATCGGCGGCCGCCGCGAGCGCCTCCCGCACCTCCGCCGGCGCCTTCGCCGCCTCCGCCCGCCAGACCTCGTCGGGGACCACGACCGCCTCGGGCCGCCGCTGCTCGAACTTCTCGGTGAGCTCGAGGACCGCGTCGTCTCCGCGCTCCTTCACCGCGCGGAGGATCTCCCGGACCGCCGGCTCCACCCGCTCGAGGTCCGCGTCGCCGCGATGGGCGAGGACGGCCAGGGCTCGGTCGTACGCGTCGGTGCCTCGGTCGTGGATCGGGAACATGCGCCGATCTCATAGCGCATGGAGCGGCTCGAAACGACCGGCCCGGATGTGCCATGATGCCGGCGCATGGCGGGTGCAGCGCAATTGCCCGAGCCGCTCGCGCAGGGGGATCTCGAGCGGACCCCGTTCGCGCATCTCCTGCTCTACATCCAGGGCCGCGGGCTCGACGGAACGCTCGTGATCTGGAAGCCGGAGCCGGGGCAGGACAAGCCCCGTCAAGATCGCATCCGGTTCTCCGGCGGCGTCCCGCAGGCGGGGCGGCTCATCGAGCGCGCGTCCCGGCTGGAGCGCGGCATGCTCCCGCTCTTCGCGCGGACGGACGGCCCCTACGCGTTCTACGCGGACACCGACCTGGTGGGCGACGGGGGCGGGGTCATCGACGGCCCGGCCGACGTGCCGATGCTGATCGCGGCCTCGCTCCGGGGCAGCTCGCGCGACGACGTGGTGGCCCAGGTGGTGGCCGGCTTCGGCGAGGCGCGCCTGCGCCTCCGGCGGGACGCCGACATCGAGGCGCTCCAGCTGCTGCCGGACGAGCGAGCCACCGTGCAGCTCCTCCGCGCCGACCCGACGAGCGTCGCCAAGCTCACCGAGCTCAGCCCGCTCGAGCCGCGGCAAGTGCAGCGCATCGTGTACCTCCTGGCGATCACGAAGTCGGTCGAGCCGTGGGACGGGAGCGACGCCAAGGCGAGCGGCAGCCGCCCCAAGCAGCCCACCCCGCCGCGCCCGCAGCCGCGCACGCCGAAGCCGGCGAAGAGCGAGACCCGCGCCGCCGGGGCCCCCGAGGCGGTCGAGCCTCCGCCGCCCGGCCTCTCGAGCGAGCACCGCGCGCTCTGGCAGGAGATCGCCCAGCGCGCCGAGGCCATCGAGACCGAGAACTACTACGAGATGCTCGGCATCACGAAGGACGTGTCCACCGCCGCCATCCAGAAGGCGTACTTCGGGCTGGTGAAGAAGTGGCACCCCGACCGGCTGCCGCGCGAGCTCGAGCCGCTGCGCCCGGTGGTGGAGCGCATCTTCCGCTACCTCACCCGCGCCCAGGAGACGCTCTCGGACGACGAGACGCGCGGCAAGTACCTCGCGACGGTGCAGGACGGCGGCGGGACGCCGGAGGCCGAGCGGCAGCTCGGGCTGATCATCCAGGCCGCGATGGAGTTCCGGAAGGTCGAGGTCCTGATGCGGCGCCGCGAGTGGGACGAGGCGCTGGCGCTGCTCGAGCCGATCCTGGAGGTGAACGCCGAGGAGCCCGACTACCAGGCGACCCGCGCGTGGATCCTCTTCCAGAAGAGCGGCCCGGGCCCCGCGGTCCTCGGCGGCCTCGACGCCGCGCTCGCCCTGAACGACAGCCACGACAAGGCGCACTACTACAAGGGCATGGTCCTCAAGCGCACGGGCAAGCGCGCCGAGGCGGCGGAGCACTTCCGCAAGGCGGCCGAGCTCAACCCGAAGAACATCGACGCGGTGCGCGAGGTCCGGCTCCTCGACATGCGCGGCTCCACGCCTCCGAGCAAGGGCGGCGGCAGCGGCGACTCCTTCTTCGGCAAGCTCTTCGGCGGCAAGAAGAAGTAGCGCCGGTTTCTCGCGGCCCGCGGCCGGCGTCCGTAGCATTTCATTCATGTTCCAGCTCGCCCGCCCCCGCCGCCGCCGCAGCCTGCGGCGCTCCTTCCGCGCTCGCTGCCAGGCCGTCCGCCTCGACGGATTCCGCCTCTTCGGCGACCACATCCTCGACCTGTCGCCCCGCGGCGCGCTCGTGAGCTCCGACGGCTCGGCCCACCCGGGCGACGAGGTCGTCCTCTCGTTCCAGGCGCCCTCCGGCGGCCCGTGGATCGACGTGGTCGGCGAGGTCGCGCGCGTGGTCTGGGACCGCCGCAGCGAGGATCTCGGCCTCTGCGCCGGCGTGCGCTTCGCGGAGCTCGACCGGGAGGCTCGCCACGAGCTGCTCGTGCGCCTCGCCGGCTTCCCCCCGCCCGTGCCCGCTCGGCGGCCGACCGTGGACTACGCCGAGACCGTCCGACGGGTCCAGCTCGCCCCCGCGTGAGGCCTCTCGAGACGGCTGCTTGTGGGGACGCGCTCCGATTCCTATACTGCGCAGCGATGATGCGGCACCTCTCCGTCCTCTTGCTCGCGCTGGCGTTCGTCGGGTGCAGCACCGTGGAGCCTGCTCCCGGGATGGAGACGGGTGCGCTCAGCGGCTCGGTGGGCGTGCTGCACGTCGAGCGCGCGGAGCTGGGTCGTGAGCTCGAGGGCCGGACCACGCTCCAGGCCGCCTTCGCCCGGTACGAGGGCATCGACGGCGACTCCGTGCTGCGGCTGCTCGGCAGCCACGAGGCGGCCCCGCTCGGCGCGTGCACCGTGGTCGACCCGACCGGCGCGCTGCCGGGCTCGGCGCTGCCCGGCGCGGTCGACGAGGCCGACGTGGAGCTCGTCGACGTCGGCGCCCTTCACGTCGGGGTCGCGGACACCGAGGCCCGCCTGACGCCCCGCACCTTCCCTGACCTCGCGAGCGTGCTCGCCGGGGTCTTCTATGCGGGCGACGCCAACCTGCCCGCGCCCTCGCTCGCGGTCGACGAGTACCGCTTCCGGGCCGACGGGAGCGCCGACGTCGGCGCCTTCGATGTCATCGTGCCCGCGCCGGCCGCCCCCTCCGGGGTCGCGCTGCTCGGCGCCGACGGGACCTACGCCCACCTCGACGGCCGGCTGGCGGAGATCGCCCCGTCCGACCAGCTCACCCTGCTCTGGGACGGCGAGGACCCGCGCGACTTCGTCGAGATCGGGCTGACCACGGCCGGCCAGACCCTGGCGTGCCTCGCGCGCGACGAGGGCTCCTTCCGGATCCCGGCCGCCGACGTCGCCACCCTGCTCGAGGACGCGGGCGCCCGCCTGACCGTCCGTCGCGTGCGCCTGACGCCCTTCGACGCCGCCGGCATGGACGTGGCCTTCGCCCGCGTCACCGCCTCCCGCGCCTACCCTCTCTCGGTCCGCTGAGCCTTCGTCGGCGGCGATGGCTCTCGCAGAGCCGCCAAGCCGCAAAGACGAACGGGGCAGCAGGACGGTCGCTCGCCGCCGGCTCGCCTTCGCTGCGCCGCCCTCGTGATTCGGGGGCAATTTATCTCGCGCAGAGGCGCAGAGGCGCAGAGGGGTGGGTGGCCGCGGGATGGAGGCTCGCCGCCAGGGTCCGACCTCGCCGGCTCGTCGTCGCGTGCTTCGCGGGGCAATGGGCTCTCGCCAAGCCGCAAAGCCGCAAAGAGGCACGCGGCAGCGGGACGGTCGCCTGCCGCCGGCTCGCCTCACCCACCCGTCGCCGAGCCGTCCGACTCGGTCACCGCCGGCCAGTCGCCGCCCCGCTGCCCTCTGCGACTCTGCGCCTCTGCGTGAAATTACTCTCCCCAAACGACCCCTCGGTCGAGCCGCCCGCGACCCGGTCACCGCCGGCCAGCCGCCGCCCCGCGGCCCTTTGCGTCTTTGCGTCTTTGCGTGAAATTACTTTCCCCAAACGACCCCTCGGTCGAGCCGCCCGAGACCCGGCCACCGCCGGCCAGCCGCCACCCCGCGGCCCTCTGCGACTCTGCGCCTCTGCGTGAAATTACTCTCCCCAAACGACCCACCGAACGAACCGAGCGCGACCCGGCCACCGCCGGCCAGCCGCCACCCCGGTGCCCTCTGCGACTCTGCGCCTCTGCGTGAAATTACTCTCCCCAAACGACCCACCGAACGAACCGAGCGCGACCCGGCCACCGCCGGCCAGCCGTCGCCCCGCGGCCCTTTGCGTCTTTGCGTGAAATTACTTTCCCCAAACGACCCATCGTACGAGCCGCCCGCGACCCGGCCACCGCCGGCCAGCCGCCACCCCGCTGCCCTCTGCGACTCTGCGCCTCTGCGTGAAATTACTCTCCCCAAACGACCCACCGAACGAACCGAGGGCGATCCAGTCACCGCCGGCCAGCCGCCACCCCGCGGCTCTTGACGCCTTTGCGTCTTTGCGCGAGATCACTCTCCGAACACGACGCACGAGACGCCCTACACGACGTAGCGGCGCCCTTGAGTGAGAGGCTCGATCACGCTGGCTTCGAGGTCGAACGCGTCGGGGTAGTGGATGAGACGCATCTTGGCGCGCAGCGGCGCCTCGAGGGCGGCGAGGTCCTCGTAGGGGGTGTGCACGCCGAGGTTGGTCTCGTGCACCACCAGGTCGCCCTCGGCGAGCCAGTCGATGAGGTCGCGATCGAAGGCGGTGTCGGCGCTGTAGCTCAGGGTGCGGCCGCCCGCGTGGATGCGGAACGCGGTGGTGGGCACGTGGTGGCGCGTCATGCGGCACTCGATCTCGAAGGGGCCCACCGCCGCGCGCTCGCCCACGTGGAGCGGGAGCAGCTCGAACCAGTCGCCCAGGCTGCGGCGGGCCGGGGCGCGGGAGCCCGGGACCCAGAGGCGCTCCATGCCGGCCGCGAGGTGCCCCTGCCAGAGCCGCTCGCTGACCGCCGGGTTGGCGGCGATGAGAGCCCGGCGGCCGAGCGCGAAGTGGTTGAAGTAGCCGTAGCCCTCGAGCCCGGACGCGTGGTCGGCGTGCAGGTGGGTCAGGGCCACCGCCTCGACGCGGTCGAGGTCGAGGTCGACGTCGGCCTCGCGGAGCATCTTGCGGATCGGGTGCGGGCAGTCGACGAGGATCCAGCGCCCCTCGAAGCCGACCGCGAGGCAGCTCGAGTAGTAGAGCGCGCTGAAGGCGTCGCCGACGCCGAGGGGGACGAACTCGAGGGTCACGCGCCCAGCCTCTCCGCGAGCCGCGCCGCCACGACCGGGGGCGCGTAGGCCGCGATGTCCTCGCCCCGGGCCGCGCGCTCCTTGAGCTCGCTGCTCGAGACCATCGAGAGCGAAGGCTCGGCCGGCAGCATCACTGTCGTGATCTCGGGGGCCAGCGACCGGTTCTGCTGGGCCAGCTCCGTCTCGTAAGCGGCGTCGGCCGCGCCGCGCAGGCCGCGCACCAGCACGGTGGCCCCGATGGCCCGGGCGTACTCGACGACGTAGCCGCTCGTGCCGTCCACGCTCACCGTCGGCATCGGGCCGACCGCCTCCCGCGCGAGGGCGACGCGCTCCTCGAGCGAGAAGAGCGGCTCCTTGTCCGGGTGGACGGCGATGAGCAGCCGGACGTGCGCGAAGAGGCGCACCCCCTCCTTCACGACCGAGAGGTGCCCGGTCGTGATCGGGTCGAAGGTGCCGGCGTAGATGGCGATGGTCATGGACAGGCTCCGGGGTTCAGGGACGCGAAGGCGCGGCGGCGGAGCCCGGTGGAGAGCAGCGCCGCGAGCGCGCCGACGAAGGCCGCGAGGGTGAAGAGGCCCGCGTAGCCGAAGGTGGCCGCGAGCGCCCCCGCGAGGGCGGCGCCGACGCCGGTGGAGATCACGACCGCGCACGCCTGGAGCGTGTAGTCGGTGGCGGCGTGATCGGCGCGGCACGCGTCCATCATGCAGGTGAAGAGCGCCGCCGTCGCCATGCCGGCGAAGAGGTGCTCGGCGCCCACCACGACGTGGAGGAGCGCCGTGTCGGGCTGGGTCGCGAGCCAGGCGTAGCCGCCGAGGCCCACCGCCTGCAGCGCCGCGAAGCCGGCGAGCGCGCGGCCGCGACCGAGCGGTCCGACCAGCGCGCCGCCGAGGAGCGCCCCGACCAGCCCGGCGCCGAAGCCGACCTCGCCGAGGACCACGCCGACCTCGGCGACGTCGAGCCCGCGGTCGACCAGCATCGGCCGGAGCATCGAGGTCGCGAGGGCGTCGCCGAGCTTGTAGACGATCAAGAGCCCGAGCCAGGTGGCGGCGCCGGGGCGGCGGAGGGCCTCTCGGAGGGCGCGGCGCGCGGGGGCGGCGGCGGCAGGGCGGCGCGGGGGCTCGCGGAGCGCGAGGGCCGGCAGGGTGGTGAGCGCGAGGGCGAGCGCCAGAAGCCGCAGCGTGACCGCCCAGCCGAGGGCCCCCATCGCCACCAGCAGCACGCCGCCGCCGAGGATCATGCCGACCCGGTAGCCGGCGACCTGGACGCCGTTGCCGAGCCCACGCTGGGCGCGGTCGAGCACGTCCACCGCGAGCCCGTCGGTCGCCACGTCCTGCGCGGCGGCGAGCAGGTTGGTGACGAAGAAGGCGGCGAGCAGGAGCGCCCACGCGTCGTCGGGCGCGAACGAGAGCGCGAAGAGGCCGAGCGCGCTCGCCGCCTGGAGCGGCAGGATCCACGCGCGGCGGCTCGGCGCGCGGTCGAGGGTGGGCGCGAGCAGGAACTTGAGCGCCCACGGCAGCGCGAGCAGCGAGGAGAGGCCGATCAGCTCGAGGGACACGCCGGCCGCGCGCATCTTCACCGGCAGCGCCTGGGTGAAGAATCCGAACGGCAGGCCCTGGGCCAGGTAGAGCGCGCCGAGCGCGAGCAGACGCCTCATCGGTCCTCCCCTCCCAGCAGGCCGGAGGCCATCGCGCGCACCGTCGCCGCCGCGCTGCCGTCGGGGATCGCGCCGGGCACGATCGCGGCGAGCCGGAAGGCGCCCTCGATGGCCGCGAGGAGCCCGGCGGCGACGCGCGGCGCGTCTCCGGGGGCGGCGCCGGCGTCCCGCACGAGCTGGGTCAGCGCCTCGAGCTGCCCGGCGATCACGCGGCCGTAGGCGGCGCCGATCTCGGGCTGGGCGAGCGCCTCGGTGCCGAGCGCGACCCAGCAGGCCACCGCGTCGGGATCCGCGCCCTCCCCCCGCGCGAGGTGCGCGTCGATGAAGGCGTCGAGGCGAGCCCGCGGGCTCGTCGCGGAGACCGAGAGCGCCTCGAACCGCGCCTGGGCCACCCCGGCGATGCGCTCGACCAGCGCGAGCAGGATCGCCTGCTTGTTGCGGAAGTGATAGTGGACGAGCCCCGCGGTCAGCCCCGCCTCTTCGGCGATGGCGGCGATCGAGGCTCGCGCGTAGCCGCGCCGCGCCATCACCCGGAGCATCGCCTCGACGATCTCGGCCCGGCGCGCGTCGGTGTTGGTCGGTCTGGCCACGCGAGTAAGTTGGTCAACCAACCAATTGATGTCAAGGGCTGAATCGACGGGAGGATCTGCCGTACGGTTCGAGCCGTGACGTTCCGTCCGGAACAGGTGACCGTCCACGTCTGCGACGAGGACACCGTGCTCGCGCGCTGGGAGAACGTGCTCGTGCAGGTCCGACGTGGGCCGATGACCGAGGCGACCCTCTCGCAGGTCGCGTCGATCGTGCGGTCGGTGAACGCGCGGTACGACGGCCCGAGCGGCGCGCTCTCGATCATCGAGCCGGAGGCGCCGGTCTCGAGCCTGGAGATGCGGCGGCGCCAGTCGCAGGTCATCGGCGACCTCATGCGGGACGGGCGCAACCACGTCGCGGTGGTCACGCCGGGCGAGGGGGTCGGCGCGTCGCTGGCGCGCTCGGTCGCGCGGCTGCTCATTCGCGGCAACAAGCGGATCGCGGTGCTGGCGACCCTGGACGAGGCGATCGGCTGGCTCGCTCCGCAGCTCGGGCGGACCGACGCGGAGCTCGGCGCGCTCGCCGAATTCGCGCGCTCGCTTCGGTGAGCTCGGCCTCGCAACGGCCGCGCTCGCCCTCCCGGAGCCGTGCCCCGCCGGCTACTTTGGAGAGCACACCGGGACGGGGGATGGATGACGAGCTGGCGAGCCACGTGGGACGACGTCGCGCCGCACTTCGAGCGTCTGCCGGGCGCGACCCTCGTGCTCGACGACGGCGGGGTCGTCCGGGCGTGCACCCAGGCGCTCGCCGGGCGCGCGGCCGAGGCCTGGATCGATCGGCCGCTCGCGGCGCTCTGCGAGGAGGCGTCACGCGGGCCGGTCGAGGAGGCGGCGGCGCGCGCGCGGCGGGGCGACGCCACGACCCTGCGCGCGCTCCTCACCGCGCTCGAGGGCGAGACGGAGGCGCCCGCGATCGAGCTCGACTTCGCGCCGCTCGGGCCGGCGCCGGCCGAGGCGGTGGTGGCGCTGGCCCGCGACGTCACCGCCCTCGCCCGCGAGGAGGCGCGCCTCCGCCGCCGCGAGCAGCTCCTCATCGACACCCAGAACGTCGCCCACTTCGGCGTCTGGGAGTGGGACCTGAGCCAGCCGACCGCCGAGTGGTCCGAGGCCCTCTATCAGATCTACGGGCTGGAGCCTGGCTCCCACGTGCCGAGCTACGAGGACTACCTCACCCGCGTGCACCCCGACGACCGGGAGCGCGTCGTCGAGGCGACCAACGGCGTGTTCCAGCGCTGCGAGCCCTACGATCACGACGAGCGGGTGTTCCGCTCCACCGGCGAGCTCCGCTACCTGCACACCTGGGCGCACCCGGTGATGGACGCGACCGGGAAGCTCGTGCGGCTCCTCGGGGTGTGCCAGGACATCACCGACCGGAAGCTCGCGGAGGCCGAGCGGCAGGAGTTCGAGGCGCGCCTCCGGGCGGTGTTCGACGCGTCGCCGATCGGCATCGCGACCGTGCGCGAGCGCGGTGAGGTGGTCGACGCGAGCCCCGCCCTCGCCCGGCTCCTCGGCGTCTCCACCGACGCGCTGATCGGGACGCCCATCGCCGATCGCCTCCACCCCGAGGACGCCGACCGCTACGCGCGCTTCCTCTCGGGCGCCTACGACGCCGACCGACCGCTGCCTCGCGTCCGGGTCCGGCTCGCGCGCGGGGATCAGGCGACGTGGGTCCGGATCACCGCGGCGCCGCTCTCGACGGGCGCCGTGCCGCACCTGCTCCTCCTCTTCGAGGATCTCTCACCGGTGGAGCGGGCCGAGCGCGCCGACGCCCTCGCCACCTCGCGGCTCATGCGCATCCAGGAGCTCGAGCGGGACGCGGAGTGGAAGTCCACCCTCCTCAGCGTCACCTCGCACGAGATGAAGAACCCGCTCAGCCCGATGGTGCTGATGCTCGAGATGCTGCAGGCGGGCGACTACGGCCCGCTCGACGAGGCCCAGTCCGACGCGATCTCCCTGGTGGGCCAGCAGGCCGAGCGGCTGAGCCACCTCGTCCGCGACATCATGGACATGGCGCGCATCGAACAAGGGAAGCTGACCGTGCGCCCGCGCGATCTCGACGTGGTGACGCTCGTCCGGCGGGTGACGCGGACCTTCGGCCCGCTGGCGCGGCAGTGGGGAGTGGACCTGCGCTGCGAGATCCCGGCCGGCGCGGTGCCGGCGAGGCTCGACCCCGATCGCGCCGAGCAGGTGCTGGTCAACCTCCTCGCCAACGCGCTCGAGTTCACCCCGTCCGGAGGCGCGGTCACCGCGCGGCTGTCCGCGTGCCCCAAGGGCGTGCAGCTCTCGGTCGAGGACACCGGCCCCGGCCTCTCGGCGCCCCAGCGCGAGGGCCTCTTCCGCGCCTTCACCCAGCTCGGCGGTCGACGGCGCGGCGTGGGCACGGGGCTCGGCCTCTTCGTGTCCAAGCACCTCGTCGACGCGCACGGCGGACGCATCTGGGTGGAGTCCGAGGAGGGCGCCGGCTCGACCTTCTTCGTGACCTTCCCGCCTCAGGGCTCGGGCGAGCCGAGCTCCACGTAGCCGAGGTCGGGGCCGGCGCCGGCGTACTCGTCGTTGATCCCGTAGATGCGCACCGCGGCGTCGACGTTGGGGCTCTCCGGGCCCAGCGCCCAGCGGCCGCCCGCCGGATCCGAGAGCCCCGGCTCGCCGAGGACGGCGGCGCACTCGAGCCCGGTCGCCGCGCACCACGCGGGCACGTCGTCGTAACGCACGTTGCTCCACTTGATCTCGGGCGCGCCGCGCGGCGTGTACCAGTTGTCGTGGTCGAGATCGTTCCCGGAGACCTCGGCGGTCATCTCCAGCGCGTAGCGTGTGCCGCGCACGATGTTGTTCCGGAACACCATGTTGGTGATCGGGTTGCTCACGTTCAGGCCGTTGGTCTCGGGGCGGTCGGTCCAGCAGGTGTTGTGGAACAGCCAGACGCGCCCGCTCGAGCCGTTGCTCAGCTTGAAGCCGCTCCGCTCGTAGTCGGTGAAACGGTTTCGCAGCGCGAACACCGGGCCGAAGGTGATGGGCGCCAGCGACAACCCGTTGTGCACCCCGTCGGAGACGTTGCCGCGGTAGCGGTGGTTGACGCACGCGCCCTCGGGCTCGAGGGCGTCGTCGCCGATGCGCTCCATCCGGTTCGCGTAGACGTCGACGTCGAAGGCGATCGACGGGTCGCGGTCGTTCGAGAAGCTGCCGGCGTAGATCCCGTTGAAGATGTCGTGGATCCGGTTGCCGCTCGCGATGAAGCCGCGACCGCCGCCCTGGGTGATGGCCGAGTTCTCGTGGTCGGTGCCCTTCACCGCCGCCCACGGCCACGTGTAGATCCGGGACTGGTGGATGTGGTTGTCCTGCACCCACACGTCGTTCGAGCCGCGCCGCGACCAGACCGGCGAGGGGAGCTCGTGGATGTGGCAGCCGCGGACCACCACGTGGTCGGCGCCGTCGATGTCGACGCCCTTGGCGAAGCCCCCCTCGCCGTACCAGCGGATCTCGAGGCCCTCGATCCACACGTGGTCCGCCTGCACCGCGATGGCGGTGTTGCGCACCGGGAGGTGGAAGGTGCGGGCCGAGGGATCGCTGGCGCTGCGCACGTAGAGGCGCCCGCCATCGACGATGAAGCCTTCGTCGATCGGCTCGCCGTCGTCCCCGGTGCCGCTCCGCAGCCCGGCGAGCGAGAGGAAGTGATAGAGGCGCTGGTCGTCCGCGCCCGCGTAGCGCGGGTCGCCGCTCCAGGGGGTGTGCCAGACGCCCGCGCCGTCCGCCGTCCACGTGGGGCTGACCGGGTCGGTCCCGTCGAGCACCGCGCCGGGCTCGCCGACGACGCGGAGGAAGGCGCCCTCCTCTCCTCCGGAGCGCACGCGGACCTCCTCGCGGTAGATCCCCGCGCGCACCACGACGTCGACGCCGGGCCCGGCCGCGTCGACGCCCTCCTGCACGGTGCGGAACGGCGCGCCCGCGGAGCCGTCCCCGCCGGCCGCGGCGGCCGCGTCCACGTAGACGGTGCGGGTCCGGGCGTGGAGCGGGTCGACCGGCCGGGTGCGCACCGATCCGCAGGCCACCGCGCCGCCCGCCTCCGCGCGGATCTCGTAGGCGGTGTCGGGCCGGAGCGAGAAGAGCGAGGTCGCCAGCCGCCCGTCGGGCAATGCCGCCGAGGGAGGCGCCTGCCACCACGTCGCCTCGCCCTCCGCGCGGTAGTGCACGAGCGCCTCGTCCGGCGAGCCGGAGGGCGCGAGCACCACGCCGGCGGTGTAGACGTTGCCGTGCAGGTCGAGCGCGCCGCCGGTGTCGGCGCAGGCCCCGAGATCGAAGCAGCCCTGCGGGCAGTCGCGCGTGCAGCCGGGATCGCAGTCGGCGAGGCAGCGGCCCGCGTCGCAGCCCAGCCCGTCGCCGCAGGTCCCGCAGCTCCCGCCGCAGCCGTCGTCCCCGCAGGAGAGACCCTCGCACATCGGCACGCAGCCGTCGGGCGCCGCGGCGTCGCCCGGGACCGCGCCATCGGAGGCCGCGGCGTCGATCGCGCCGTCGCGCCCCGGCGCGCTGCCGTCGGGAGGGTCCACCGCGCCGTCGCAGGCGAAGCCGATCGGGAGGCAGAGGAGGACCAGGGCGAGGAGCGGGAGGCGGCGTTCGCGCATCCAGCGACGCTACGCCAGATCCCGCGGTCTCGTCACTCCCGTCACTCCCGTCATTCCTCTGGGGCGCCCGCGTCCGGCGCGCCCGCGTCGACCTCGGGCTCCCCCTCGCCGAGCGCGTAGAGGTGGCCGTCGTCGCTCCCGACCAGCAGCAGCCCGTCGGCGGCCAGGATCGGCGCGGAGTCGACGTCGCCCTCCACCTCGTGGATCCAGCGGAGCGCGCCGTCGGCGCTGAGCGCGTAGACGAAGTCGTCGTGCGCCCCGAAGTAGACGCTGCCCTCCGCGTCGACGAGCGGCCCCGAGGCCACGCCGAGCTCGGCGCTGTCGCTCCGCGTCACCGGGAAGCTCCAGCGGATCTCCCCGGTCTCGGCGTCCAGCGAGACCACGCGCGGGTCCGGCCCGTAGACCGCCGCGACCACGTCGCCGCGCCGTCCGAGCGCGACCGGGGCGCGCACGAAGCCGTCGAGATCGGTCCGCCAGCGCCGCTCGCCGTCGCGCGTGACCGCGTGCACGTGCTCGTCGTCGGAGCCCACGAAGATCGTGCCGTCGTCGCCGAGGACCGGGCTCGAGCTCACGTCGCCCTCCGTCCGGTACGCCCAGCGCTGCCGACCGTCCGGCGCGACCGCGTAGAGGTGATCGTCGATCGAGCCCAGGTAGGCGGTGCCGTCGGCGTCGATGGCCGGGCTCGAGAGCAGGAAGGGCCCCGCCGCCTCGAACGCCCAGGCCACCTCGCCGTCGACGCTGGCCGCGTGGAGCCGGTTGCCGGCCGCGAAGCGGAGCGAGCCGTCGGGGGCGACCGCCACCGGGCCGTCGGCGTCGCCCTCGAGCCGGATGCGCCAGCGGGTCTCGCCCTCGGGGGTGAACGCGAACAGGGCGTCGGCGTCGGAGCCGACGAGCACGGCGCCGTCGTCGAGCACCACCGCCGCGCTCCAGATCCGCGCGTGCGCCGGCGCGGTCCAGCGCGCCTCGCCCTCCGGGGAGACGGCGTGCAGCTGCTCGTCGTGGGCGCCGACGTAGATCGTGCCGTCGGGCGCGACGACCGGCTGCGCGGTGATCCGGCCGCCGACGAAGTGACGCCAGACGCGGCGGACGCTGGCCGGCCCGCGAAGATCGCTCCGGCCGGTGTTCCGGCGGCCGCCCCGGTAGAAGCGCGGCGAGGGCGCGTCGGCCTCCACGTCGAGCTCGGCGCGGGACGGCCCCTCGACCATGTCCTCGCCGGCCCGGTACACGGGCGCGTCGTCGACCGTCCGGGTGCGGCCGTCGTCGCCCCCCGGCTCGAGGCGCCAGTAGATCAGCGCCATCGCGCCGATGGCGACCGCCCACATCCCGCCCACCACGAGCGCACGCCGCCTGCTACCGGCCATGGCCGCCGCTTAGCAGCGCACCGGGGAGCGGTCGAGAGGCGCGTCAGGGCCAGGCGACGCGCACGGGGACGTCGGAGTCGGCTTCGAGGCCGTCCCCGAGCTGCCCGAGGCCGCCGCCGCCCCAGCACCACACCGTCTGGTCGAGCAGCGTCGCGCACGCGAAGCCCTCGCCCACCGCCACGTCCACCGCCGGCGCCGGCAGCCCCTCGACGTCGGTCGGGGTCAGGCGCGGGGGCGAGGGGCCGCCGCCGAGCTGGCCGAGCTCGTTGTCCCCGAAGCAACGCACCGCGCCGCGCTGGACCACGCACACGCTGTCGGCGCCGTCCCGCACCGCCGACGCCGAGAGGGCGCTGACGCCGCCGTCGAGACCGGTCGGCTGCACCGGGACGTTGCCGCCGACTTCGGTGCCGTCGCCGAGGCGCGCCCCTCGGCTCGTGTCGCCCCAGCAGGCCACCGCGCGATCCCGCCCGAGCGCGCAGGCGACGTAGCCGGCGGTCCGGACCGCGAGCACGTCGGTCGCGACCAGCGGGATCGGATCCTGACTCGCCCCGCGCTCGACGTCGGCCACCCCGAGCGACACGCCCTCGTCGTTGTGCCCCCAGCCCAGCGCGCGCCCGTCCGAGAGCGCGACGAACGACTTGTCGCCCCACGTGTCGATCGTCCGCACGCGCGACGCGTCCTCCATCGAGAGGGTCACCCGGCCCGGCTCCGGCTGATCTCCGGCGGCCCCGTTGCCGAGCACCCCGACGAGGTCCGTGCCCCAGCAGAAGAGCTCGCCGCCCGCGGCCGCGCAGGTGCTGACGGTCCCCGCCGAGACGAGGGTGACCGGCGCGGGCAGCCCGGGCACCGCGACCGGCACGGGGCTGTCGCGATCGGCGCCGTCGCCCAGCTGTCCGTCGGTGCCTCGGCCCCAGCAGAAGAGCTGTCCGTCCGCGGCCGCGCACGCGTGACCGAGCCCGACGTCGAGCTGGGTGATCGGCGCGGTCAGGCCGGCGATCGGCATCGGCGTGGCGCGGTTCACGCCGCCGACCCGGCCCCAGCACCGCACCTCGGAGGTGTCGTGGACGCAGGCGCCGTACGCCCCCACCCGCAGGGTCGGCCCCACGCAGCTGCCGTCGGGCGCGCAGATCCGACCGTCGCAGCGCAGGTCGTCCGGTCGCGCGAAGCAGACGCCGGCCTCGCAGCTCCCCTGCAGGCACCCGTCTCCCGGGCAGTCCGCGTCGGCCTCGCACTCGGGCGCCGGACAGAGCTCCGGGGTGTCGGGCGTGCAAGACGGCTCGACGCACTCGCCGCCGAGGCACGCGAGCGCGGTGGGGCTCCCGTCGCCGGGGCAGGTGACGCCGACGCAGTCGCGGGTGATGCGGATCGTCACCGCCTCCGCCGGCCCGTCGAGATCGACCAGGGCGAGGCCCTCGACGAGCGGCTCCGCGTCGGGCCCGAGCAGCTCCACCCGCACGAGGTGCGGCCCGTAGGGCACGCCGTCGACCTCGCCGATCCGCTGTCCGCCCAGGAGATCGTCGCCCGGGCCGAGCGCCCGGGACGCGCCGACGTGCAGCGCGGTCGCCCGGTCCGGGCCCGCGTAGACGGTGAGCGCGCTGGCGGTGACCTCCACCCCCGGCCGGAGATCGGTCACGAGATCGACGACCAGCGTGCCCTCTTCGTTCGCGCAGCCGGAGAGCAGGAGCAGCCAGAAGAAGGCGGCGGTCCGTCGTCGAGTCACCGACAGAGGATACCGTACGGGTGGCGGCCGCCACCCCCTGCGCCCGCCACTCCGCCGTTTCGCGCTCGTAAGTGCCCGAGATCACGTGCGCGGGCTCCGGCACGCGGCCTGCGATGCCGTCGGGCGGAGGTTTCGCGACATGGAAGGACTGTCGATGGAGGGGCCGCGAGAGCGCATGCGGGCGGTGGGGACGGAGCGGCTGAGCGACGCGGAGCTGCTCGCCATCCTGCTCGGGACGGGGAGCGCCCGGGAGCCGGTGTCGGTGCTGGCGAGCCGCGTGCTGCACGAGCTGGGCGGGATCGCGGGGCTTCGCCGGATCGGGGCCGGCGCGCTCGAGGCGCTCTCCGGGGTGGGGCCGTCGAAGGCGGCGCGCATCGTCGCCGCGATCGAGCTCGGCCGGCGCGTGGCCTCCCGTCCGCTCAGCCGCGGCGCGCGCATCGGCTCGAGCAGGGACGTGGACGCCGCGCTCCGGCCGCGCCTCGCCGACGCCGACGCCGAGCGGTTCGTGGCGATCGCGCTCGACGCGAAGAACCGGCCCATCGGAGAGGTCGAGGTGGCGCGCGGCGGGCTGACCGCGTGCCCGGTGTCGCCGGGGGACGTCTTCCGGGCGCTGATCAAGGAGGCGGCGGCGGGCGTGGTCTTCGTGCACAACCATCCGAGCGGCGAACCGAGCCCGAGCGCCGAGGACGTGGAGCTGACCGAGCGGCTCCGGGCCGCGGGCGAGCTGCTCGGCGTGAAAGTGCTCGACCACGTCATCATCGGACGCGAGGGCTATTTCAGCTTCCTGGACGCGGGTTTACTGTCCCGAACACGGTGATCGCGCGGTCGGCTTGACAGGGCCCCGACCCCGATGCTTACTTCCGGCGCTTTCCCGCTCGGCCGGGTCCCCAGTCCGTCCCGCCGCGCACTGAACGGGCGACGCCACCGCATACCTCGGTCGGGCTCGCCGCCGATTTCATTCCCCCTCAGGAGAACTGCCGTGAAGCGCACTTACCAGCCCCACCGGACCCGCCGCCTGCGAAAGCACGGGTTCCGTGCGCGCCTCAAGACCAAGACCGGCCGCGCCATCCTCAAGCGCCGCCGCGCCAAGGGGCGCAAGCGGCTGGCCGTCAGCGTCTACAAGAAGTAGCTGCGGGCATGTCCCCCGGGGGCGGCCTCGAGACGGAGGCGCACCCCGATCGGCCCGACTTCACGTTCCCGCCCTCGCACCGACTCCGTCGGCGCGAGGAGTTCTTGCGGGTACAGCGTCGCGGCCGGCGGGTGCACACCGCGCACTTCGTGCTGGTGGTCCTGCCCCGGGAGGACGGCGAGCGGTTGCGCCGCGTCGGCATCACCGTCACGAAGAAGGTGGCGAAGGCCGTCGGCCGCAATCGGGTGAAGCGGGTCGTCCGAGAGGTCTTTCGAACCCACCGCCCCCTCTTCCCCGAAGGCTGCGACGTGGTCGTCATCGCGAAATCAGGAGCGCCCTTGCTCGGTTACGCCGACGTGCTGGCCGAGATCCGCAAAGTGGAGCGCGCCCTGACCGCCGCAGCCCGAAAGAAGCCCCTGGAGCCGAAGGGTGAGCGTGCGAAGCGACCGAAGAAGCGATGAGCGGCGAGGGCACCACGTCCGGCGGCCAGCGAGCGGGGATCCTCTCGCGGGCGCTCCTCGTGCTGATCCGCATCTACTGGTGGACGCTCTCGCCCCTGATCGGCAACGTCTGCCGCTTCCATCCCTCCTGCTCTCGCTACACCGCGACCTGCATCGAGCGCTTCGGCGCGGCGAAGGGGTCCTGGCTCGGCGTGAAGCGCATCTGCCGATGCCACCCCTTGAACCCGGGCGGCTTCGACCCACCTCCAGAGCTCCCTTCGGGCGAGACGACTGATGGACGCCAATAAGCGCAGCCTCACCCTGGTCGCGATCGCCGGCATCGTCGGCGTCGCCTACTACTTCTTCGCCCAGTACATGGCGCCCGAGGGCGACCCGGAGGCGGCGGAGAGCGCCGAGGTCTCCGAGGCGTCGAGCCCCGAGGAGGCCACCGAGCCGGCGGGGCTGACCGACGACGAGCGCCAGGCGCTCCGCCAGGTCGCCACCGTGCGCACCGACCTCTACGAGGCCGAGCTGCAGAACATCGGCGGCGGTCTCCGCAGCTTCCGCCTGATCGGCGACGACCGCTTCCTCGAGGAGAGCGAGGCCGGCGAGCGGGTGCCCCACGACGTCGTCACCACCCAGTTCGAGCGGTTCGCGCCGCTACGCATGGACCTCGGTGAGATCGGCATCCCGGACGACGCGGTCTGGGACCTCGAGCAGGTCTCCGAGCGCGAGGTGCGCATGACCTGGGAAGGCGAAGGCGTCCGGGTCACCCGCAGCTTCCTCGCCGGCGAGGGCCCCTACCAGCTCTGGAGCACCACCCGGGTCGTCAACGAGGCCAACTTCGAGCGCACCACCCGGCTCGAGATGAGCGCGTGGCACTACGTGACCCGCGACGAGGAGAGCGGCGGCAGCTTCATCCCGTTCGCGAGCCGCAGCCCGGGCATCAGCCAAGCGGTCTGCGTCTACGGCGAGGAGACCGACCGCAAGGCCCGGGACAAGCTCACCGAGGAGGGGCGACACGGCTACGGCCAGGGCGACGTCGAGGTCGCCGCGGTGGAGAACGTCTACTTCACCATCGCGATGGCCGCCGACGACCCGGCGAATGCGGCGCGCTGCGCCATGGTCGCCGAGGACTTCGAGGTCGACGGCGAGGAGCACGGCTCGCTCTTCCGCGCCGACCTGATCTACCCCTGGATCGAGCTCGACCCCGGCGAGGAGATCACCTACCGGACCCTCGCCTACGTCGGCCCGAAGGACCGCGACGCGCTCGAGACCGCCGGCCACTCGCTGCCGGAGATGGTCGACCTCGGCTTCTTCTCGGCCATCGCCGGCCAGCTCGCGCGCTTCCTGCACTTCATCCACGAGTTCGTCCCGAACTGGGGCCTCGCGATCATCCTGCTGACGCTGATGATCCGGCTCGCGCTCTTCCCGCTGACGAACTTGAGCTTCAAGTCGATGGCGCGGATGCGGCAGCTGAAGCCGGAGATCGACAAGCTCAACGAGCGCTTCAAGGACGACCCGGAGAAGAAGGGCGCCGCGGTCATGGAGCTCTATCGCAAGCACAAGATCAACCCGCTGGGGGGGTGCTTGCCGATGGTGTTCCAGCTGCCGGTCTTCTGGGCGCTGTACACCTCGTTGTCGACGAACATCGAGCTGTACCACATGCCGTTCGCCCTCTGGTGGACGGACCTCTCCTCGCCCGACCCCTATTTCGTGCTGCCGCTGATGCTCGGCGCGCTGATGCACCTCCAGCAGCGCCTCAGCCCGACGGCGATGGAGCCCGCCCAGGCGAAGATGATGATGTGGATGATGCCCATCATGATCACCGTCTTCATGCTGTTCCTGCCGAGCGGCTTGTGCCTCTACATGCTGACCAACTCGGTCCTGGGCATCGCGCAGCAGAAGTTCAACGAGTACCGCCTCAACCAGGAGCCCGCGGTCGCCACGTCGGAGGCCGGCGGCGACGCGGACGACGACGGGGACGACGAGGGCCCCGAGGCGGACGAGCCGGATTCCGACAGACCGCAGAAGCGCCGTCCGAGGCGCAAGCGGAGGGTTCGCCGTGGACGAGCATGATCGAGACGAAGGCCCCCTCGACGGGGCGCTGCTGGTGGACGGGGCGCGCGAGGACGACGACGCCGCGTTCGACGAAGATGGCAAGGCGGATTACGCGAAGGAGATCCTCGAAGGGATCCTCGATCGCATGGGCCTCGAGACCGAGGTCGAGATCCGCGAGGACGACGAGCAGGTCGTGCTCGACGTGACCGGCGAGGACGCGGGCCGCGCGATCGGCAAGAAGGGTCAGACCCTCGACGCGCTGCAGTTCATCGTGAACAAGGTCGTCAACCGCTTCCCCGAGAACCGCCGCTACATCGTGGTCGACAGCGGGGACTACCGCGAGCGCCACGACAAGAACCTCGTGAACATGGCGCGCCGCGAGGCGAAGCGCGCCGTGCAGCAGGGCCGGACCATCACGCTCCAGCCCATGCCCGCGCGCGACCGCCGGCTCATCCACCTCTCGCTGGCGAAGTTCTCCGGCGTGACCACGAAGAGCAGCGGCGAGGGCCTCGGCCGTCGCATCCAGATCATCCCCTCCCGCGGCAGCCAGGGCGGCGGGGGCGGCGGTGGAGGCGGCGGCGGACGTCGCCGTCGCCGCTGAGACTACGCCAGGCTGACGCCGAGGGTGCGGGCCGCGCCGCCGAAGGGCAGCGCGTAGTCGACCGCGTGCGCGAAGTCGCCGGGGGGCAGGCCCGCCCGCCCGGCGAGCACGATCACCCGCTCGCTCAACGCCCGCCCCTTCTTCAGCCACTTCTCGGGCGGGAAGGTCGCGCGCGACATCGCCGCGTCGAAGGGCGTCTCGAGCGTCGCGCTCCCGAGGCTCGACTCCACGATCGTCACCCGCTCCTCGAGCCCCAGCTCGGCCGTCGCCGCGTGCAGGAACTCCACCCGGAGGCGCCGCGGCTCCACCAGGGTGGCGCGCAGATCGTCCCGGAGCAGCAGGAGCGGGAGCGCCGGCGCCCCGCCCCCGGCCCCGACGTCCACGAAGCGCGCCCCCGCCGGCATCACCGCCTCGTCCATCAGGATCAGCGCGTCGGCGAAGAGCACCTCCGCCACGCCCTCCGGGGTCTTGGCCCCGATCAGGTTGGAGCGCTCGTTCCAGGTCGCGGTCAGGTGGGCGAAGTCGGCCAGCCGCGCCCGGCGCGCGTCCGGCACCTCGGCGCCCATCGCCTCGATCAAGCGGTCGATCACGCCCGCGTCTCGGTCCAGGTCGAAGATCACGGCCGAGTCATAGCACTTGCGGGTCCCCGTCCCGGGCCCGAAGCTCGGGGGCGGGGTCTTGCCCCCTCGGGGGAGACGGGTAGACTCCCCCCGCTTCTCGCATGCTTCGTCTCACGCCCATCGCGATGCTCTTCGCGACGCTCGTCCTCGCTCCGGCAGGATCGGCGGCGGCGGACGACTGCATGTGCCTGCCGGCGGAGCTCTCGTGGAGCACGAGCCTCTCGGATCGCCTCGCGCTGATCCAGAGCTCGGAGGGGGAGACTCCCGTGTTCGGCGAGACGGTGTTCGACGAGAGCATCGAGATCGGCCCATTCTTCAGCTCGGACGGGACGCTGCTCTCGTCGCGGGTGCCCGCGCTCGTCCAGGGCCACCGGGTCGGTCGGGGTACAGTCCCGCCGGTCGACGTGCTCTGGTGCGTCGACGCCAACGATCCTCGCTGCTCGGGCGGCGATCCCGCCCCGGGGCAGAGCGTCTTCGACGGTCACGCCTCGCAGGGCGCCGCCCTCGCTGGCTCGCTGCCGGATCTCCCGGAGCCCGAGCCCGCTGCCTCGTCGCCGCGCGCCGCGTTGTTGGGCGCGTCGGCCGGCTACGCGTCTCGCCTCGATCGACCTCCGCGGCGCTGAGGGACACGCTCGCGCTCCCGTGAGGGACACCTGCGCCCATCGCCTCTCGAGGGCGACGCGCGGGTGTGCTTCGCGCGCGCGGCGTCGTCCGGCCCGTGAGGGTCCGTCGAACCGAACGAGACGAGTTTCAGATTTCGATAGCGAAGGGCGGACGCCACGCGGGTCCGTCGATGGAAAGGTTTCTAGTCATGAGCAAAGGTTCTGCGATCATTTCGATCCTGATCGCCTTCGTCGCGGGGTTGGCCATCGGCAACCTGATCGGCGGCACGGGCGGCAGCGGCGAGGAGACCCTCGCCGACATCGGTCCCGAGGGTGACGTCGCGGCTGCGAACCTCCAGGGGGAGGCGGCCGACGTCGAGCGCTTCCGCGCCGAGGTCCCCGAGAACGCGCCGCAGCGCGGTGAGGACGACGCGCTCGTCACCATCGTGATGTGGAGCGACTACGAGTGCCCCTTCTGCGCGCGGGTCGAGCCGACCATCTCGCGCATCGTCAACGAGCACGGCGACGACGTGCGCGTGGTGTGGCGTGACAACCCCCTGCCCTTCCACCAGAACGCGATGCCGGCCGCCGAGCTGGCGCGTGAGGCGTACGCCCAGGGCGGCGACGACAAGTTCTGGGAGGCGCACGAGCTCCTCTTCGAGAACCAGCGGGCCCTCGATCGCCCGGCGCTCGACCGCTACGCGCAGCAGCTCGGCCTCGACATGAACCGCTACCGCCAGGCGATGGACCAGCACACGCACCGCGCGGCGATCCAGGCGGACCAGCAGGCGGCCGGTCAGCTCGGCGCCCGCGGCACCCCCGCCTTCTTCATCAACGGCGTGCAGCTCATGGGCGCGCAGCCCTACGAGCGCTTCAACGAGGTCGTGACCCGCGAGCTCGCCACCGCGCGTCAGCTCGTCCGCGGCGGCACCGCGGCCAACCGCGTGTACGCCTCGCTCATGGCGGGCGCGCGCACCGAGCCGGCGCCCGAGCCGAACCAGCCCAGCAAGCAGCAGCCGCAAGCGCGCCGCCAGCCCGACCCCGAGGCCGTCTACCGCGTGCCGGTGGGTGACGCCCCGACCAAGGGCCCCGACGACGCGCTCGTCACCATCGTCGAGTTCAGCGAGTTCCAGTGCCCCTTCTGCAGCCGCGTGCTGCCGACGGTGAACCAGATCCGCGAGCGCTACGGCGACGACGTCCGCATCGCGTTCATGCACAACCCGCTGCCGTTCCACCAGAACGCCATGCCGGCCGCGCAGGCCGCCATGGAGGTGCAGGAGCAGCTCGGCGACGGCGCCTTCTGGCAGTACCACGACACCCTCTTCGAGAATCAGCGCGAGCTGACCCGCGAGAACCTCGAGCAGTGGGCGAGCCAGCTCCGCGGCATCAACATGGCGCAGTTCCGCGCCGCGCTGGACAACGACGAGCACCAGGAGGCGATCCAGCAGCAGCAGCGCCTCGCGCAGTCGCTCGGCGCCAGCGGCACCCCGTCGTTCTTCATCAACGGCCGCAACCTCCGCGGCGCGCAGCCCTTCCCGGCGTTCCAGGCGGTCATCGACGCCGAGCTCGAGCGGGCGCGTGAGGCGGTGCGTGGCGGCGTGGCCCGCAGCGCGGTCTACGAGCACCTCATCCGTGACGGCGCGACCAGCCCGCAGTTCATCGACCCGCCAGCCGGCGCGGCGGCGCCCTCGGAGCCGGCCCGTCCGGACCCGAACCAGGTCTACGAGATCGCGGTGCCCCGCAACGCGCCCAGCAAGGGCCCGGCGAACGCCCCGGTCACCATCCAGATCTTCAGCGACTTCCAGTGCCCCTTCTGCAGCCGGGTGAACCCGACCGTGGAGCAGATCGTCGAGCGCTACCCGCGCCAGGTCCGCATCGTGTGGCGCAACTACCCGCTCCCCTTCCACCAGGAGGCGATGCCGGCCGCCGAGGCGGCGATGGAGGTCTTCGCGCAGGGCGGCAGCGAGAAGTTCTGGGCCTACCACGACCTCCTCTTCGCCAACCAGCGTGAGCTGAACCGCGAGAACCTCGAGCGCTTCGCGCAGCAGGTCGGCGGCATCAACATGACGCGCTTCCGCGCGGCGCTGGACAACAACACCCACCGCGCGTCGGTCCAGGCCGACATGGAGGCCGTGACGGAGGCGGGGGCGCGCATCGGCACGCCGTCGTTCTTCATCAACGGCCGCCTCGTGCAGGGCGCCCAGCCGTTCCCGGCCTTCCAGGCCGCGATCGACCAGGCGCTCGAAGCGGACTGAGCCCCACCCCCCGGGGTGTGAATCGACGGGCCGTCCTTCGGGGCGGCCCGTCTTTTTTCCGTCTCTCGCTCGCCGCGGCCGCGCCGACCCGGCAAGATGAGTGGCGAGATGCGTTCACTCTCCTTGCTCGCCGTGACGCTCGTCGCCTGCAGCGTCAGCCACCCGATGGAGCCGACGGACGCCGGCGCGCCCGACGTCGGCCTCCCGGACACCGGGGCGCCCGACGCTGGAGTCGACGCGGCCCCCCCGCCCCCGTGCGAGGCCTGGGCGCTCGAGATCGGCTTCGTGCCGAGGGCGAGGGCCCAGCTCGCCGTCTGGATCGAGCACGACGACGGAGCGCGCCTCGAGACGGTCGCGGTCACGGAGGCGACGTCGCTGCGAGGCCTCGGCAACCGCCCGGGCGCGCAGCAGATGAACACCGGCTTCGCGTGGCCGATGGGTCGGCGCCTCGACGTGCTCCCTCGCTGGGCGGGGCGGCGGCTGGAGACCGGCGGGCGCCCGTTCCGGTCCGTCGTCTTCCTCGAGGGGCCGGAGGGCTTCGCCTCCGGGCACGCCCCGGGCCCCCACGACCCGTTCTACTGCATGTCCTTCGACGCTCGCCAGGTGGAGCAGATGGACGCGGTCAGCTGCGCGAGCTACTGGGCCGGCGAGGCCGGCCGCTACCTCGGGGACGGCGAGGCCGTGGAGGAGCCCTTCGTCGACGCGTCGGGCGCCCGCATGCGGCCGGTGCCGCCCACCTCCCCCTACCCCCCGCGCCGCGACCGCACCGCGCCCGAGGGCGAAGAGCACGCGGACGTCGGACGCTTCGCCGCCGACGCGCTGGCGATCATGCCGGAGCTGGACGCCATCACGGTGGCCACGCCGAGCACGGAGCTCCCGGCGCGCTACGAGGCGCGGATCCCCGCCGACCGGCCGGTGTCGGTGTACGTGGAGGCCCACACCGAGCTCGACTGGAACGACGCCTTCCCGCAGCCGCCGGTCCCGAGCGAGCCGGAGGGCGCCTGGGACTGGTGGGCCGAGGGCTACGGCCTCGCCCGCGGCGGCCAGCCGTCGGCGGTGTATCGCGTGGAGGTCGACGGCGTCGGTCATCACGGCACCGCGGCGCCGATCGGCCGCACGGCCCACTTCGCGACCGGCCCCGCGCTTGTGCCACCGGACGACCTCACCGACGACCCGGACGCCCACCCCGGCAGCGGCGCCGACCGCCTGCGCCTCGAAGACGGCGAGCGCGTCCAGGTCGACGTCACCTGCGCGCGCTGAGCCGCCGCTCGATGTGGGAGCGCGCAGGAGATACGGTGCAGCGCGATGCACGTGGAGCGAGTCGGCGGTCCGGGCCCCACCCTCGAGCTCGCCTACGAGCGCGCCCCGGCGCCGCTGGTGCGAGCGTTCGCCGCGCAGCTCCAGGCGCGGTGGGACGCCGGCGAGCGGTTCGCCGCGGGAGACGGCCTGGTGCTGGGCATGATGCGCATGCGGGTGGTCGACGCGGGGAGTGAGCGCCTCACCGTGGAGACGCCGGGACACGGCCGCTCGGTCGACGCGCCCATCCTGCTCGCGGCGCGTCAGCGCTATCTGTGCGAGAGCCTCGAGGTCCCGCCGCAGCCTTCGGTGCCGGGTCCGGACCAGACGTTCCGAGCCTGCGGTCGGTGGACCACCCACCCGCAGCTCGAGCTGGAGCGCGAGCAGGGCGGTGGCACGGACTCGGGTTGGCGACTCCGCTGCGGAGATCCGGTGCACGACCAGAGCGACCTCGGCGTCCACGGCTGGGAGGCGCTCTGGGCTCACCGCCCCGGGTTGGCGGTCGCGCTCGGGCTGCCCCCCGGCTTTCGGGTCCTCTGCACCCCGGCGCCGACGTACTTCCGCTACCAGGGCGTCGCCATCCCGCTCGAGCCCGGGAGCTTCGGCCGAGAGCTGGTCGACCGGTCCCAGCGCCCCGACGACGAGGTGCTGCAGCGGATCGAGGCCGAGCCCGAGCTGCTCGAGGCGGCGCAGCGGCGCGACGTGGAGGCCGAGGTGCGCGCGGTGCGCGTCCTCTCGATCCGCTACGGCGTCTCGGAGTCGCTCGTCGGCGAGGTGTTCCGGCGCGTCCAGGCGTCGTCCCGCGGCGAAGCGCGGCGGACGGCGCTCGACGATCCCAAGCTTCGAAGGAAGATCGCGCGCGCCCTCGAGGGCGGACGGCGCGGCGCGGCGGTGCGCCTCCTCATGAACGCGCTCGGTCTGAGCGCGCGAGACGCCGAGGCTGCGCTCCGCGAGCTGGAGTGACGGGCCCTCCTCAGGCCCGACGATCGCGGCGCCGCATCCAGAGCAGCCCGCCAGCCACCAGCCCCATCGTCGCGATCGCGCCCACCCGCGCCCATCGGTTGCGCCGCTGACTCCGATACGCCGCGACGAGCCGATTCGGCCGCCCGAACGGCAGAGGACTCTCCAATGCGAGGGCACGAACGTCCACACGAGTGTCCCCACCCACCTGCCCGTGCCCTTGCCCGTGCCCCTGCCCGTGCCCGTGCCCGCCCCGTGCCGAGCCCGAATCTGAATCTGAATCCGAATCCGAATCCGAGCCCGAAACCGAATCCGAATCCGAACCCACCGACAACCACTCGCTCACCCCCCGCTCGCCCGGAGCCTCCGTCCGCAGCCGTTCTCTCAGCGCGGCGAGCAGCCCTCGGGCCACGGCGGCCTCGCGCCGATCGGGGCCGAGGGCGGCGGCGCGCAGCCGAGGGACCAGCGACGCGTAGGCGGGAGGGCGCACGCCGAAGGCGTCGACGCCGGCGTCGAGCAGGGCGAGCCACGGCTCCACCTCGGCGGCGGGAGGGGGCGGGGCGAGCGAAGACCAGCCGAGGATCAGCTCGGCCCCGTCGCCTCGCAGAAGGTGGTCCTCGAGGGCGACGCCGAGGTCCTCCAGGGTGCCGCGTGGCCCCGGGCTCCGGACGCGGGCGGCGTAACCTTCCGTGCGAAGGCTCAGGGTGGTCGGGCCGCGCTCGGCGAAGCGCTCGCCGAGGAAGCGGCTGTAGTGGAGGCGCAGCGCCCAGCCGGAGCCGGGATCGTCGCCCCGCAGCGGTCGCCCGGCGGCGTCGGCCGGTCGCCAGGGCGCCGAGACGAGGTAGCGGACGCGCAGCTCGCTCGTCTGTCCGGGCGCCATCGGCGCCGCCAGCGCCCACCAGCGCTCGGGCCCGGCGACCCGCCGGGCGACCTCCAACGGCGCGCCGTCGCGCTCGGCCTCGACGAAGTGGAACGGGGCGCCGCGCGACCCGCGCACCTGCTCGGGCAACGCGAGCACGAAGTCGGGCGCGTCCTCGACGCCGCGCAGGGTCAGGTGGATCTCGGTCAGGACCACGTTCCGGAGCACCCGGACGTCCACCCGCTCGCGCACCAGCGCCACGCGCGCGTCCCGCGGCTCGGGGGGCCGACCGCCGAGCGACGCGGCCAGCCCGGTCACCCGCGGCGACAGCCCCGCGACGTCACCGACCTCGCGCGGGCCCGGCGTCGACCACCGCGGGCCCGTCGCCCCGACCGCGTCCGCGCGCGCCGGTCCGGCCGCGACGAGAACGGAGAGCAAGCAGAGAGCGGAGGCGGCCGCGCGCACGTCGGCGCATCCTGGCCCACGACGCGCCCCCATGACATCACGCACGGGTGAGACATCTCTTGCCGGCCACGCTCGCTCTGCTCCTCGGCTGCGGCGCGGCCGAGACGCCGCCCACCCACGAGGCGGCGAGCCTGCCGGACGTGCGCGGCCCCTGGGCGGAGCACCGCGCGCCGCGGCTGCGCGTGCCCACCGACGACGCGCCCGCCCTCGGCGCCGACGCGCCGCTCGTCACCGTCGTCGTCTTCACCGACTTCGAGTGCCCCTACTGCCGCGCGTTCGCGCCGACGGTGGCGCGGCTCGCGGCCGAGCGCCCGGACGAGGTGCGGCTCGTGTTCCGGCACCTCCCGCTGCCCTTTCACGAGCACGCGCTGCTCGCGTCGGAGGCGGCGGCGGAGGCCTACGCGCAGGGCGGCGACGAGGCGTTCTGGCGCTACCACGACCGCCTGTTCGAGACCGACGCGCTCACGCGAGGCGACCTGATCGCGCACGCCGAGGCGCTGGGGCTGGACGTCGAGCGGTTCGAGATCGCGCTCCGCGGGCACGTGCACAGCGACGCGATCGAGGACGACCTCGACCTCGCCGACCGGGTGGGCGCGCGCGGCACCCCGACCGCGTTCCTCAACGGGCGACCGGTGCGCGGGGCCGTGCCCTACCCGGAGCTCGCGGCGATCTTCGAAGAGGAGCGCGCGCTCGCGCAGACCGCGATCGAGCGGGGCGTGCCCCGGTCGCTCATCTACGCGGCGGCGATGCGCGAGGCCTCGGAGCGCCCGCCGGCCGAGCCCGCGCCCGACCGCCCCGCCCGCCCGCGACGACAGCTCGACGAGGACGCGCTCTACGCGGTCCCGGCGGGCGACGCCCCCCGGCTCGGCCCCGACGACGCGCCGGTCACCGTCGTGATGTTCAGCGACTTCCAGTGCCCGTTCTGCGCCCGCGCGCTGGCGACCCTGGACGCGCTCCGGGCGAGACACCCGGGGCGCATCCGGCTGCTCTATCGGCACAACCCGCTCCCGATGCACCGCGACGCCCTGCCCGCCGCCCTCGCCGCCGCGGAGGCCGGCGCGCAGCGCGGCGACGAGGGGTTCTGGCAGATGCTCCGCCTGCTCTTCGCCAACCCGCGCGCGCTGTCGGGCGCGGATCTCGAGGGCTACGCGACGCAGCTCGGCCTGGACCTGCCGCGCTTCCGGGAGGCGCTGCGCTCGCAGGCGCACCTGCCCGCCATCGAAGCCGATCAGCGCCTGGCGGCCCAGCTCGGCGCGCGCTCGACGCCGACCTTCTACGTCAACGGCCGGCTGGTGCGCGGCGCGCAGCCGAGGGAGGTCTTCGCCGCGGCCATCGACGACGGGCTCG
The DNA here is from genome assembly GCA_036149055.1 of Myxococcota bacterium. Classification (GTDB taxonomy): domain Bacteria; phylum Myxococcota_A; class Polyangia; order Polyangiales; family Sandaracinaceae; genus JAVJQK01. The sequence continues at coordinate 44,311 of JAYZQJ010000275.1, forward strand.
CCCGGGCCGAGGCGGCGATGGCCGAGGGCGTGGCGGCCGACGCGGTCTACGACGCGCTGCTCGAGGGCGCCGAGGCGGAGGCGGTGTTCCGCGCGCCGGAGCGCCGGCCGGCGGCGCCCGACCGCCTGAGCCTGCCCGCGCCCGCCCACGCGCCCCGCCGCGGCGCCGCCGAGCCCGCCCTGGTGGTCCAGGTCTTCAGCGACTTCCAGTGCCCGTTCTGCGCCCGGGTCACGCCCACCCTCGAGCGCCTGCTCGAGGCGCACCCCGAGCTGCAGCTCGTCTTCCGGCACTACCCGCTGCCCTTCCACCGCGACGCCCGGCCGGCCGCCAACGCCGCGCTCGAGGTCCAGCGGCAGCGTGGCGACGAGGCGTTCTGGGCGTTCCACGACCGGGTGTTCGCCCGGCAGCGCGAGCTCGATCCGGAGACCCGCGCCGCCCACGCCGAGGCCGGGGGCGCCGACCCCGACGAAGTCCGCGCCGCGCTCCGCGAGGGCCGGCACGACGCGCGCATCGACCCCGACAGCGAGGCGGGCCGGGCGCGCGGCGTGCCGGCCCTCGCGGATCGCGGCGCGGACTTCGTCGGGGTCGGCGCCCACGGCCGCGGCGTGGGCGGCGAGGGTCTCCGGATCGAGCTCGCGCTGCCGGGCGAACACCCGGTCGTGGAACGCCCAGAACGCCTCGTCGCCACGCTG
>JAYZQJ010000276.1:0-4113 GCA_036149055.1 Myxococcota bacterium
GCTCCTGCTTCTCACCGGTGGTGACGCGCGCGAGGCCGTCGAGGATCATGCGACCCCCGACGTACGCCCCGCCGAGCCGCGTCCCGAGGGCCCGGAGCCCGGAGCCGGTCGGCCGGAGCCGGCCCCGCGTGATCTCCTGCAGGGTGACGACCTCGTCGCGCATGCGCCGGAGCGCCCGGCGCGGGCGCGGGGCCTCGATCGGGCTCCCGGCGGTGATGAGCTGCATGCCCAGCACGACGCCGTCGGCGGCGCTGAAGCGGGTGGGAGAGACGTAGTGTGCGTAGTTCGGAGCCGGCATCTCGGACCTCTTCGGTGCGGGCGCCGCCCGGGGTCCGACCTCGTGCCGACCCCCGAACGACGCGTTCGGCACCCTCATCGAGGCTCGCGACGGCCGGTTTCCTGGTGAATCGCGAAAAATCGCTGGCGGGAGGCGCTCCAGAAGGAAAAACGCTTCGAAATCGCTGGCCGACGTCGATTCCGAAGCGTCGAAGCCGAAAAATCGCTGGCTGGCTGCGTTCCAGAAGCAAAAAAGCTTCGAAATCGCTGTCGCGCAGCGTCCAGGCAGCTTCGAAGCTTCTTCCGTCGCAACCGAGCTGCGTTCTTGGAGCGTTTTCTCTGCGAAGGCGGACCCGAGCTGCGTTTTTTCGCAGATCCCGTCGTGGTGGCGTCCACGAGCGCGAATTCGGAGCCGCTCCTCAATCCGGGGCGTCGCCGGCCGTACCTGGCGGGGCGGACGCGGCATCATGACGACCACGACCCTCCTGGAGATCGCCGAGACCACCCCGGACCACGCCCTCGGGCGCTGCGGCGGGGCCGTGCTCTACGTGTGGCGCGGGGCCACCACCGTGCCCGCGGCGCGGCGGCTCCGGCGGCTCCTCGACGAGGCGCGGACCGCCGGCGAGCCGGGCATCCTGCTCGGGGTGGTCTGCGAGGGCGCCTCGCCCCCCGACTCGGACGCGCGCGCGGCGCTCGCCGACGTGCTGGCCGGCGGCGGCGGCTTCGTGCACTCCTCGGCGCTCGTCTGCGAGGGCACCGGCTTCCGCGCCTCCATGGTGCGCGGCATCGCCACCGGCCTGAACCTGCTCGCCCGCCCCCCGTTCCCGCACCGGGTCGCGCCGAGCGTGCCGACCGCCGCCGAGTGGCTCGAGCGCCGCGGCCATGCCGCCGGCTGTGCCCTCTATCGCGCGGAAGACATCGTCGCCCAGGTGGCCGCCCTCCGCGCCGCCGCGCACCCCGGCCCGGTCCGCGTCCTGCCGAGCCTCGCCGCCGCCGGCTGAGCCGCCTCACGCGGTGTGCACGCCACGTGAGCGGATTCGACGAGCTCCTGCAGCGGACTCGGTCAAGCCGAGGTGGTCGCGGTCAGGAGCTGGGCGGCGGGGAGGGCGCCGAGCAACAGCGCGGCCCAGGCGAGCGGCGAGCCGCTGGCGCAGGTGGCCCAGAGCGGGCCCGCGGTCAGGACCGTCGCCGTCAGCAGAGCTGCGAGCCCGCGCCTCACGACCGATCTCTAGGGCCGGAGGCGCGGCGTCACGAGCCCCGATCGTCGTCGCTCGTGAGGCTGGGTGACACCAGGCCTCCGGGCGCGCACTCTCCCGGCGCTGGGAGAAGAGATGACGCTGGACAGAGCACACCCCCGCGCGGCTCGGACGCTGCTCGCGCTCGCCGTCCTCGGCTGCGGCCCCTCCGGGCAGGTCGAACGCGAGGCGCGTCCCGAGACGACGGGCGAGACGTCGGCTCCGGACCCGACGAGCGCCGCCGCACCGCCCCGACCGACGCCAGAGCCGAGGCGACCGGCGGCCTGCGACGTCGACGACGCGGGCCTCGCGATCCGCGTGGCCTGCGAGGGTGGAGGACAGCCGTTCGCCCGGACGTTCGCGAGCGACGCCGCGCGCGGTCTCGGCGATCGCGCTCCTACCTTCGAGGCGTTCGCGGAGGCGCTCCCCGACGCCGCGCTCGACGCCGCGTTCGCGGCACGCATGCTCGAGCTGATCGAGGCGGTCGTGCGCGAACACCTCCCGCGGCTGGTGACGCCGGGGGCGAGCGGCGAGGTCCATCGACGCTTCCTGGACGGGTGGTCGGGGCTCGGGAACCGGGAGGGCTGGCTCGCGCTGTACAACTACCTGCGCGAGGACGAGACGCTGCACTACAACGCCCGGAACGGGCTGCTCGGGCTCCAGGTCTCGCTCAACTCGCTGGACCGCCTCGAGGACTCGCGCCGCCGCTCGGCGTCGGACTTCGGCAGCTCTCCGGAGGAGCACGACCGCGGGCTCGCGTCGACGATCGGCCGCCAGCTCGCGGAGCTCGCGGTCGCGCTCGACAACACCGACCCGACGCTCTCCTCGGCGAGCGTGATGCTGGGAGGGGCCCTCGACTGAAGGGGCCGGCTGAGCGGCCGCTAGCCCCCTTCGTAGGGGACGGGCGGGTGGTCGACCAGGAAGGCGACCACCTCGTCGGCGTCGTCGCACCAGCCGATGAGGCGCTCGTACTGGCGGCCGGCCGAGAGGCGCTCCAGGACGGGCGCGACCGGGCGCTCGGTCCGCCAGTACTCGCGGCCGAGGAAGACCATGGGGCTGACCAGGCGGAAGGTGCCGTAGTGGTTCTGGGCCGCGTCCATGAAGACCTCCTGGATCGTGCCCGCGCTGCCCGGCGCGTAGATCACGCCGTGGGTCGCGATCGCGAGCAGGCCGTCCTCGCGGAGGCTGTTGGAGAAGTACTTCGCGGCGTGGGTGGCGAACAGGTTGGTGGGCTCGTGGCCGTAGAACCAGGTCGGGATGGCCAGGCTCTCGGCCCCGCCCGGGTAGCGGCGCTTCACCTCGAGCGCGGTGTCGAACCAGCCCGGATCCCGGTAGCCGGGGGCCTCGGCCAGGACCGAGAGCGCGTCGTCGAGGGCCGGCTCGTCGTGCGGGGAGAGCCACGCGCCGAGGTTGCAGGCCTCCATCGCGCCCGGGCCGCCGCCGCTGACCAGGAAGTAGCCGCGCCGGGCGAGCCGCCAGGCGATCCGGGCGACCTCCCGGAAGGCCGGCTCGGTGCGCGCCATCGCGTGGCCGCCCATCACCGCGACCGGGCGCCGGCCTCGGAGCAGCTCGTGCTTGGCGTCGTCGATGGCGTGGTCGTGCAGGCGCTGGGCGAGCGCCTCGAGGATCGGCGGCGGGTCGCTCTCGCGGAAGGCGACGTAGCGGTCGTAGATGCGCGCGTCCCGCGAGGACTCCCAGAAGCTCGCCGGCCGGCCCTCCTCGTAGCCCTCCATCAGCTCCTCGGGGCTGTAGAGGCTGGGGCGGTACGGCCGGTAGGGGCGGTCGGCCAGCGCGGGGAAGAGCACCGCGCCGCTCGCCCGGAGGTGCTCGGCCACCGGGGCCGCGATCCGGCAGCCCAGGAAGACCGCGCCCGCGCCGCTCACCCGGAGGAGGCGATCGCTCAGGGGCTCCAGATCCAGGCCCTGGACGACGACCTTCTTCAGGTGCCCGACCTCGCTCAGGTGGGTCTCCAGGGCCTCCGCGCTCTCGATCTCGACCTGCACGGACCCTGGGATGAGCGAGGCCGGGCGGCCTGTCCAGCCCTCGCGGGGCGAGAAGTCGCGCAGGAGGCTTGACGAAAACGCCCTCGGCCCCGTTCAATACGGCCCCGAGCCAGGCTCGGACCGGGAGCGGCGCGCCCCGGCTTCCCCACAAATCGCGGTCCCATCACGCGATTCACCCCAGAGAGGCGGCAGAGGAGCCCATGTTCGCAGTTGTCATCACGGAAAAGGGTGGCGCCCAGCGACGGTTGGATTTCGACAAGAACGAAGTCACGATCGGTCGCGTTCAGGGCAACGACATCATCCTGCCCAAGGGCAACGTCTCCAAGCGTCACTCCCGGATCGTCCTGAAGGACAACCGGTTCATCGTCGTCGATCTGAAGAGCACCAACGGCACGTACGTCAACGGCCGCAAGATCACGTCCCCGCTCGTCGTGAAGGCGGGGGACAAGATCTACATCGGTGACTTCATCCTCACCCTCGAGGAGGGCGCGGGAGCAGGCGCCGGCGCGCCGCCGCCCGGCCCGCCCGCCTCGGCGCCGATGCCCGAGCCGAGCGCCCCGGCGCCCGCCCCGGCCGCCGGTCCGCCCCCGGGCCCGCCC
>JAYZQJ010000277.1:0-33560 GCA_036149055.1 Myxococcota bacterium
GCCCCCAGCGCCCCGTCGCTGGGGTCGCGGCGCGAGCGCGAAGCGCGAGGCGCCGGCGGAGTCGGGAGGGGGGCCCCATTGGCGCTTTGCCCAATGGGGGGAGGGTTTGCACCAAACCCTCCAAAAACTCTCAGCGGTAGGCGGGGGGCGGCGCCGGCAGGCCCGCCTCGGTCTCGTCCGCCCGGGCGAGGCTGAAGTTGTGCGCCGTCGCCTCCTGCTGCTCGCGCACCAGGGCCCGGCTGCGCCGGTGCGCCTCGAGCTCCGCGAGCGCGCTCGCAAAGCGGGGCTCGGGGACGAGTCGGATGGCCGCGCGGAGGGCGCGGGCCGCGGCCTCGAAGCGGCGCGCCGCGGGGATGGTCGCGTCGAAGCGCCGGGCGAGGCCGAGGTCGTAGAGCACCACCGCGCGCTGCGCCGCCGGCAGCGCCTCGAAGGCGTCGCTCCGGACGAAGCGCTCCAGGCGCGCGCGGCCTTCGCTCCAGGAGCCCTCGGCGATGTGCGCGAGCGCGGCGCGCACCGCGGGCGCGTCCACCGGGTGGAGCTCCACGGTGACCGGCTCCGGCCGCTGATCGAGCAGCGCCAGCGCGCTCTCCTCCACCCGCTCGAGCACCCGGAGCCGCATGCCGAGCACGTCCATGCCCGACTCCTCCTCCTCGACCCGCTCGCGCTGCAGGAGCCGCCCGCTCCGCGCGTCCCGCACGGTGAGCACGAGCTCGACCCGCACCACCGGCACGTCCTCCACGTACGGGCGCCGCGACTCGATGCACCCGAGCGGGCCGCAGTCGAGGGTGTCCCGCCGCATCCAGGCGGGCCGGTCGCGGCGCGACATGGTCAGCGAGACGTGCACGAGCCCGGTCGCGCGGTGGAGGCGGCCGGCCGACCGCATCGCGTCGACCTCGGTCGGGGCGAGGCGGCGCACCGCGGAGCGGCCCACCGCGAGGTGTCGGGCCATCGCGTCGGCGAGCCGCGCGGCCTCGGGCGCGTCGTCCGCCGTGACGAGGATGCGGGGGAACGCCCGCACGGGCACCCGCGCCGGCTGCACGATCTCGCCGCGCACACTCAGCGCACCGCTGCATCCACCGAGGAAGAGCAGCAGCCCGATCAGCTGGCCCGTCACGCCCCGCACCTCTCCAGCATAGGGCCGTTCGGCCCGGGCTTCACAGGCGCGACTGCGGGAAGGCCTGCACGTCCTCGATGTGCGCCGCGCCGGTCACCAGCATCACGAGCCGATCGACCCCGAGCGCGTTGCCGCCGCTCGGCGGGATGCCCTCTTCGAGCGCGGCGAGGAAGCGCTCGTCGATGGGGTAGTCGTCGAGGCCGAGCCGCCGCCGCTCCGAGCGGTCTCGCTCCAGGCGGGCCCGCTGCTCGGCGGGATCGGTCAGCTCGCCGAACCCGTTGCAGAGCTCCAGGCCGTCCACGTAGGCCTCGATGCGGTCCGCCCAGCCGTCCTCGCGGATGCGGGCGAGCGAGGCCATCGAGGCGGGCCAGTGGGTCAGGAACACGGGCTTCGGGTGACCGAGCTGCGGCTCGATCGCCTCCACCAGCACGCGGAAGAAGCGCTCTTCGTCGGGGAGCACCTCGTCGAGAGAGACCCCGGCCAGCGTCGAGAACGCCTCCTCGACCGTGAGGCGCGGCCAGGGCGGCGCCAGATCGATCTCGCGCCCTCGCGCCGGCACCCGGGTGTGCCCGTGGACCGCGCGCGCCGCCGCCGCGGCCAGCGCCTCGGTGTCGGCCATCATCTCCTCGGCGCCCGCGAACGCCCGGTACCACTCGAGCATGGTGAACTCGGGCTCGTGGCTCGCGCCCCGCTCGTCGCGCCGGAAGCACCGGGCGAGCTGGTAGAGGCGCGGCGCGCCGCCGGCGAGGAGGCGCTTCATCTGGTACTCGGGGCTCGTGATCAGCCAGCGCGGCGCGCCGAGGCCCCGCACCTCGAAGGCGGCCAGGTGGAGGTCGAGCCCCGGGCTCGGCACCGCCAGCGGCGTCTCGACCTCGAGGAAGCCCTCGCCGTCGAGCCAGCGGCGCAGGGCCCGCAGGATCGTGGCGCGCGACCGGAGGTTCTCGAGCACGTTCGACGGGCCCTGGAACCGCATCGCCTCGCCGCCGGGGACCGGGAAGCGGGCGGGCGCGGTCAGGACCTCGTAGGCGCAGTCGACGAGGGCCTCGGCGTCGGGCCTGCCGGAGGCGACGACCCAGGCGCCGAGGGGGGGGAGGGCGGCCCCCCGGGTCTGGCGCGGCCCGTGCTCGGTGAGGATCACCGCGCCCGCGTCGTCGACGTCGATGACGCGGCCGCGCGCGGCGCTCGTCTCGTGGGGCCCTTCGGGCGGGGGCACGGGCACGGGCACGGGAAGAAGCAGCCGGGCTTCGCCCTGGCTACTTCTTGACGCGCTCCACGTACTCGCCGGTGCGCGTGTCGATCTTGAGCACGTCACCGATGTTCACGAAGATCGGCACGTTGATCGTCTTGCCGGTCGTCACGGTGGCGGGCTTGGTGATGTTCGACGAGGTGTCGCCCTTGAAGCCGGGCTCGGTCTCGGTGACCTCGAGCTCGACGAAGGTGGGCGGCGTGACGCCGATCGGCTTGTCGGCGAAGAACAGCACGTCGACCATCATGCCGTCCTGGAGGTAGTCGGGCGTGTCGCCGAGCTCGTCCTTGCCCAGGTGCAGCTGCGAGTAGGTGGTCGTGTCCATGAACACCCACCGGTCGGCGTCCGGGTAGAGGTACTGCATCTGGCGCTCCTCCATGTCCGCCTTCTCGAGCTTCTCGCCGCTCTTGAAGGTCTTCTCGAGGACCGCCCCGGTGATCATGTTCTTCAGCTTCGTGCGCGTGAACGCCTGACCCTTGCCGGGCTTGACGAACTGATGGTCCACCACCGTGTAGGGGTGGCCGTCGATCACGATCTTGAGGTTCTTGCGGATGTCGGAGGTGTCGTACATCGGGGGTCCCGTGAGGCCTTACTCGGCCGAGATGCGCTGGTTGTAGATGACGTTCTCGGAGGGCTCCACCACGTTGCCGTTCCGCTCCGCGGTCACGATGACGACGAAGCGGCTCATCGGCGTGGTGGCCGTCGCGCGGGCGGTGCGCGAGTCGGGATCGTACTCGAGGAGGCTCGCCTTGGTGCTCTGGCCGCGCGCGTCGCGGAACCACATCACGAAGGTGCTCAGCCCGCTGCCCAGCCGCTCCGGCGGGGTGAGGTGTCGGAGCGACGCGGTGACGAGCCGGTTGCCGCCTTCGATGCGCTCGACCTGGATTCGCCCCTCGGCGCCGGGATCGCGCTGGGTGCCCACGACGTCGTAGGCCCACGAGCCCCCGCCGCAGCCGGGCGCCAGGAGGCCGATGGAGGCGAGCGCCAGCGCGCCGAACAGGAGACGGACGACCAGGTTTCGATGCATTGCTGCTCCTCTCGGGATCCGGCCCGCTTGTAGGCCGGGGGCTGGGAACCGTCAAGCACGGCGCCGCCCAGCTTCGACGCGCGGCCCGCCGGCATGTTTCACCGGGTCGTGTGCTTGCCCGAGCCGGCCCGACGGAGTACGCCGCCCCGTCATGCGTGAGGTCGACGAGGAGATCCGCGAGATCAAGAAGGAGATCATCGAGTCTCGCGGGCTCATCATCAAGACGAACAACCTCACGAACGCGCTCGCCGCGGACATCAAGTCGATCGCCAAGCGCCAGGCCGGCTACGAGCGCCGCTTCGTCTGGAACAGCTGGATCGCCTACATCCTCTTCGCGAGCCTCTCGTTCGTCGGGCTCTGGCTGGCCACGAACTACCGCATCGCGGAGATCGAGGGCGAGAAGGAGCGCCTCGACGCGGATCTCGACGAGGTGCGCCGCGAGCTGAACGAGGCGAGCGCCCAGGCCGAGCGCCGGGCCCGCGCGGAGACCGCGGCCGCCCAGTTCTACCGGCTGATCCGCGAGCGCCGCCGCACCGAGGTCGTCGAGCGCTGGCCGGAGCTCCGCCGCGAGCAGCTCACCCGCGCGGAGGCGGCGTTCTTCCGGGACACGGTGGACCGCTTCCACCTCGATCTGTCGCTCGAGGCCTACCAGCACGGCCTCGATCTGATGCGCACCGGCCGCTACGCCGAGGCCGCCGAGGCCCTCCAGGAGGCCATCCGCCTCAAGGAGGAGGCGGCCCACATCCCGCGCGTGAAGTACGAGCTGGCCCGCGCGCTCATGCGCCTCAGCCGCCAGCCGGAGGCCCGGGTGCTCGCCCAGCAGGTGGTCGACCAGACCATCGACCGCGAGCTCCAGGACGACGCGCTCCTCCTCTACGCGGCCGCGAGCGAGGACCTCGAGGACATCGACCAGGCCCGCAACGCGCTCCGCACCTTCCTCCGCCGCTGGCCCCGCGCCGCCGAGGCCGTGTCCGTGCGCCGCCACCTCGCCGACCTCAACCGTCGCGTCATGCGCGGTCAGGTCGGCGCCCGCCGCGAGTAGCCTCTCGCCTGCCACCGCGTCGGAGCTTCCCATTCCCCGGAAGCGAGGAAGGTCGGAAGGGAGGAAGAGAGGCAGGCCCTGCCCACGCCGTGGCGGCGGCTGACGTCCGGCCGGCGGGGTCTAGGTAAGGGATGTCCCCGACCGGTCCTCGTCACCTTGCGTGGGGGTGACAGCTGGAGGCCGATGATGGGAGGATCCGGCCGGGGGACAAGGGAGTGATGGACATGGCTCGACCCCGCGTGGCGTTCGTCGGATCGGGAGGCGCGACCAAAGGGCTCGCCCACATCGGCGCCATCAAGGCGATGGAAGAGCTCGGGCTGCGGCCGGACATCTTCGTGGGCGCGTCGGCCGGCGCGATCGCCGGCGCCTTCCTCGCCCAGGGCGTCACCGCCGACGAGATGATCGACTGGATGCGGCCCACCTGGCGGCGCCAGGACCCGAAGACCGCGCTCAAGGGGCGCTACTTCCTGGGGCTCCCCACCCGGGAGCAGCTGACCAGCCCGGGCTGGCTGACCAGCGGCCTGCTCTCGATCGATCGCTTCGAGCGCTTCCTGGCGAAGCGCCTCCCGGTCAACGACTTCCGGCAGCTCGACCGGCCGCTGATGATCAGCGCCGCCGACGTGGACGGGCGGGGCCGGGTCGTGTTCGGGCAGGGCTACCGCGAGCGGGTCCCCATCAGCCAGGCGGTCGCGGCGAGCTGCTGCGTGCCGCTCCTCTTCCGGCCGTACAAGATCGGCGACCGCTACTACATCGACGGTGAGGTCGTGCGCACCCTGAGCATCGATCTGGCGGTCGAGGCGGGCGCGGACGTGATCGTCGTCTCGAACGTGTACCGGCCGCACGTGACCCGTCCCGGCGAGCGGTCCCTGGTGCACGGCGGCGCGCCGTCGATGCTCAACCAGACCCTCAACGTCATGCTCTCCGAGAAGGAGAAGCGGGGCATCGACCTCATCCACAAGCTCTACCCGCACGTCACCATCCTGAACGTGTCGGCGGACCTCGGGCACTTCTCGTTCGTGCGCCGCGGCAACGCCCGGCAGCTGCTCACCCGAGGCTACCGCGAGGCGCTCCGGGTGCTCGCCGCCGCCAAGCAGCGCGGCCTCTTCGACGTGCGCTCCAACGTGCACACCGTCGGCGAGGCGTGAGGGAGTCTCAGCCGCAGAGCTCGCGGAGGCGGGCGTGGCCGTCGCGGAAGACCGGCCAGCCGTCGCCGACCAGCACCGCCTCGACCATCTTGTAGTCCAGCAGGCCGCGGACCGAGGCGCGCGCCGCCTCGGGGTCCGAGAGCTTCGCGTCCGGGAGCAGGTTCAGCCGGCCGCCGTGGTGGCCGCGGATCAGGTCGCCGCAGAAGAGCGTGGTGCCCTCGAGCAGGAGCGCGAGCTCGCCCGGGGTCTTGCTGCCCTCGAGCGCGATCGCGTAGAGGCCGGGGGCGATCTCGTCGCCGGTGTCGACCCAGCGGTGCGCCTCGAACGCGCCTCGTTCGGCGCGAGGGCCGACGATCTCGGCGCCCCAGCGAGCCGCGAGCGCGGCCGCGTCCCGGGTGTGATCGGAGTTGGTCACGACGACGTGCGAGACCGGGCCGTGCGCCTCGATCTGGGCGGCGTCGTGCTCGGAGAGCGGGAGGGGATCGATCAGCACCCCGGGGCCGCCGGCGCGGAGCCAGGCCCAGCCGTGGAAGTCGACGTTGCGCGCCTCGTCGAAGCGGGACCACCCGAACACGTCGGGGCGATGCGCGTTCTTCACGCCCCCTCCTCGGTCTGCGCGGCGAGCCACGCGAGGTAGGGCGCCGAGCCGGCCGTGATCGGCAGCGCGACGATCTCCGGCACGTCGTAGGGGTGCTGCTCCGAGAGCCACGCCTCGAGCGCGTCGAAGCGGCGGCGCCGGCTCTTGATCAGCAGCTGCACCTCCGCGTCGTCGTTCACCTCGCCCTTCCACGAGTAGAAGCTCCGGAGACCCGGGACGAGGTTGACGCAGGCCGCGAGCTTCGCGTCGACGAGCCCGCGCGCCAGCGACGCGCCGACCTCTTCGTTCGGCGCGGTGCACAGGACGAGAATCGCGTCATCCACCATGCGGCGGAACCTATCCCAAGTCGCGTCGGCTACCACGCCACGATTCGTGGATCGCGCCCCGGCCGCACCACGAGGTGCCCGCGGAGGTGCCAGCCGAGCAGGGTGCGGAGCGCCGCGCGGCCGGGCTCTCGGATGGGCACCTCGACCACCAGATCGGTGGGGCGCACGTCCTCGGGCATGTCCCGCTCCCAGTGGCGGGCCGCGCGCTGCACCTCGAGGTGCTCCAGATCGACCAGCTCGGCCACCCGCACGTCGGCCGGCAGCACGGAGCGCCGGGCGTAGATGAGCAGCCGCTGGATGACGGTGGCCCGGGGCTGGACGGAGCGTCGGCTCCGCCTGGCGTTCGACACCACGACCTCGTCGGCGAGGAGCTGCTCGAGCTCGCGCTCGTCGGCGTCCCGGACGGCCCTCAGGAGCGACGGCAGCAGGCGCCGCGCCTGGTCTTCGCCGCCCGACGCCGCCAGCGCCACCGTGGTCCCGGTCTCGCCGTAGGCGGCCTCGGGCGGCGGCGTGTAGGGGAGGGGATCGCGATCGGTGGCCGGCAGGCCGTCGCTCGCGGCGCGCGCGCTCGGCCCTCGGTCGCCCGGCGCGGTCGGCGCGGGTCCACAGGCGAGCAGCAGCAGGGCGAGCGGCGCGAGACGCACGCGCGGAGGTTACAGGTTCTGCGTGGAGACGCTCAGGTTCCGGTCGACGATGAGCAGCGAGCCGTCCGGCACCGTCGCGTAGCCCGACGGCGCGGTCTCGCCGTCGCTGAAGACCAGCACGTAGCGGAAGGCGCCGGCCCCCTTGGTCGTCGGGCCCTCGCCCGGCAGCCCGGTGCGCTCGGCATAGAAGAGCGGCCGCCCGCGCCGGAGCGCGTACATGTGGCGCCCGTTGGTGAGCACGATGTTGAGGGTGGGCGCGGGGGCGCCGACCTCGGCGCAGAGCCGGTCGAGCAAGGCCACGGTGGAGCGGAGCGCGCCCACCACCACCTTGTCCTCGGTGTCCGGGTGGTCGAGCTGCCCCTGGTCGTGGAGGAAGGCGAGGAGCGCGTGGAAGACGTGCTCGCTGTCGGTCCCGCCGCGGATCCCGCGCCGGAGGAAGTCCGGCATGTTCTCGAGCAGCTGCTCCCGGATCGCGTCGAAGCCGCTCACCGTGCCGTTGTGCGCGAAGAGCCACTGGCGCATCCGGAAGGGGTGCGTGTTGTCGGCCCGGAAGTCGCCCACGGTGGCGTGCCGGAAGTGGATCACGACCGCGTCCGAGCGGACGCCGCGCGCCACGTTCTCCCAGTCGATCGGGCCCTCGTCGAGCTTGGGGCGCTTCTTGTGGAGCACCTCGCCGCCCTGATAGAAGCCGATGCCCCACGCGTGAGGCTTGAAGTCCGGGGGCGGCGCGATGGCCTCGCGCTCCTCGTCCAGGACGTCGCCGAGGCGATCGGTTCGATTCGCCATGTAGCCGAGTAGCCGTCCCATCGAGATGTTGCCTCCGTCCTTCAGTTCAGGCGCTCGCCCCGTCCACCGCGCCACGTCCGACCGTAGGTTCAACGTGGTGCCGAGGCCGGACTGCCGTCAAGGTAGCGCGGTGTGCGTGTCGCACCGCAACATCGCTCTACCTTCGGGAGCCGCCGGGGCCCCCGACGAGCCACCCATCGAGTCAATCTTCGGACGCACGCCCGGTGGCGCGCATTCCATGCCTTTGGATCAGCCGCCTCGTGCGCGCCTTGGCCGCTCTCTCGCCACGCTGGACCGCGAGCCGGACGAGCACCACTCCGATCAGCGAGCTCACGAGGAGCGCGATCGGGATCGTGAAGTCGACGTCGAGGTGAGCCATCGTCTCGGAGAGCGCGCCACGGGGCGCTCGGAGGTCCCACTATCGTGGTGATGCCTTCCTGGGGTCTCTGCAAGGTTTCGTCGGTGGTCCTGGCCCTCGGGCTCGCGGCTTCGACGGCCCGCGCGGCGGTCCCCGAGCGCTACGAGGTGGAGGCGACGGTGGATCGCGCGTCGGCCACCGTGACCGCCCGGGTCCGGATCACGGTCCGCCTGGAGCCGGACGAGCGGCACGTCCGGCTCTGGCTCTACCCGGAGCGGCTGCGCGAGACGCCGCGCGCGATGGACGAGCGCTCGTGGCGCTGGATCTTCCCGGGGGAGGTCGACCGGGGCGGGATCGAGGTGAGAGGTCTCACCGTCGACGGAGTCGCGGTCGAGCCGGAGACGATCCGGGCGGCGCGGGGGGATCCGCGCGGCCAGGACGTCGCCGGCACCGATCTGCGCGTGCCGGCCCGCGGCGAGCGGGTGACGATCGCGCTCGAGCTCACCCTCCGGGTGCCGGGCCGCTTCGGCCGCCTGGGGCGCGCCGGCGATCTCCTGAGCGCGGCCGCGCCCTGGTACCCGCTGGTGGTCGGCGAGGACGACGCGTTCGACTTCGACGCGACGCACGACGTCGCGGTGCGGGCGCCCGGGGCGGAGCTGTCGCTCGGCGCCGCGCCCTTCGAGGGAGAGGGCCGGGTCACGCGGCGAGGCGCCTACGTCCCGCTCACCGTCGCCCCCCGCCTGCACGAGCGCCGGATCGAGGCTCTCGGCGCCACCCTCGTGCTCCGCTCCGCGTCGCCCATCCCCACGCGGCCGCCGCCCGCGCGCCGCGGCGAGGCGGGGCTCATCGATCTGACCGACGTCGACCTGGAGACGCGGATCCGCGAGGTGGCGGTCGAGGCGATCCGGACCGCGCGGGCCTTCGGCATCGAGGTGCCGCCCGAGATCGTGATGACGCCGATCCCGTCGCGCACCGAGCTGGTCGCGACCGCGCCCTCGGTGGTGCTCTACTCGGACCGGCTCTTCCAGATCTTCCCGATCGACCAGACCCTCCAGTTCCACCGCCGCGCGCTCCAGCGGGCGCTCTTCGCGCACCTCGCCGCGCCGCTCGCCGCGGTCGACGCCCCGGCCGACCGCGGGTGGGCGACGGATCTGCGAGCGGTGGTGCTCGTCGATCTCGACGGAGCGCGCCGGAGCGCGGGCGCCCAGACCCCGCAGGAGCTGCTCTCGCTCTTCGCCTTCCACCCCGCCGTCGATCAGCTCCTCTACGCGCCGCAGATCGCCTTCGAGGACGCCTACTTCGCCGCGATCGAGGAGCGAGACCCCTTCCGGGACGACCCGGTGCGCGCGCGGCGCCCGCTGTCGCGCGGCCGGCGCCTGCTCGAGATGGGCCGGGACGCGCTGGACGAGGAGGCGTTCACGCGGTGGGTGGCGATGCTGGTGAACGCGCGGCGCCCCGCCCGGGAGGCGCTGTCCGAGGCGGCGCCGGCGCTCGCCGATCGGCTCCCGGGCTGGCTCGCCGCGACCGGCGCGCCGGTGAACTACCGGCTGGGGGAGCGCACGAGCGAGCGGCTCGACGACGGCCGCTGGCGCCACACCATCGTCGTGCACCGCGAGGGCGCCGATCGGGTGGAGCCGGTCGAGGTGCTGGTGGTCGACGACCGCGGCAACCGCGAGACGCTCGTCTGGGAGGCGGCCGGCCCGCGCGGGGAGCTCACCTGGGAGACCGAGGGCGCGCTGACCGACGTGCTCGTCGATCCCCGCTACCGCCTCCCGCAGAGCCCGGACATCGCGGACGGGCACCCGCGGGTCGACGACGCCACCGACCTGCCGTGGCGGCCTCCGATCCTCAACGGGTTCCTCTTCAACCTGCTCGTGAGCGAGGGCGACTTCACCGGCCTCATCGACTTCGCGCTGCGCCGTCGCTACGACCTCGAGCACACCTTCGGCTTCCGCCTCGAGCGCACCCGCGCCACGACGGGCGGCTTGATTCGCTACATCCAGGGCGTCGGCCCCAAGGTGCACACCAACCGGCGGGCGGGCGCGCTGAGCGCGGGGCTCGAATTCGACCGGCTCCACAGCTTCTTCGGCGACGGAGACCTCGGCGGGTGGCGCGCGCAGATCACGCTGAGCGGCGGGCTCAACACGGTGCGCTACGCGCTCGATCCGCGGGAGGGCTTCTGGGCGTCGGCGGCGCTGACCGGCGGCCTCGCGTTCCGCGACGACGGCACCCTCGGCCTGACGCTCCGGGGCGGCTCGCGCGGCGGCTTCGTGGTGCCGCTCGGGCTGGTCAACGCCTTCGTCCTGGTGGGCGGCGGCGGATTCACCGCGGGCGAGGCGCTGCCGAGCGAGCTCCAGACGATCGGCGGCAGCAACCGGCTGCGCGGCTACGAGAGCGGCGAGCTGCTCGGGCGCGGCGCGCTCTACCTCGTCGCCGAGCACCGCTGGAGCGCCTTCCGCGACCTCGCCATGAACCTCGCGCACCTGGTCTGGATCCGCGAGATCCAGCTCGCCGCGTTCGCCGGCGTGGCCGCCTCCTTCGCGACCACCGACGGCCGAGACGTCGCCGGCGCGGCCGACGTCGGCGCGGGCGTGCGCATCCACTACGAGTACGGCGGCGTGCAGCCCGGCGTCATCTCCCTCGACGTCGGCCTCCCGCTCGTCCGCGACGACGCCTGCGTCCGCAACGAAGGCGGCGACTGCCTCCGGGTCCGAAACCCGGTCGGCTTCTACATCGGCTTCGATCAGTACTTCTGAGGAACGCTACTCGGACGCTGCGACCGGGAGCGCTTCGTACTCGTAGAAGCGGATGGTCTCGAGGCCGCGTGTAGCTGGGCGATAGCCCACCGGGACGCCGATCTCGGTGGGTCCGAGCACCGGCTGGCTTGGCACGATTCGGTCAGCGGGGGCGGTGTACTCACGCTCGACATCGGACCGGGTGCCGTAGAGGGCGAAGCGCTCGAGTGTCTCGATCTCCCATACCCAACCGAAACGCTGCTGGCTCGATCCGCGGTAGGTGGGAAGCTCCAGTTCGGCGACACGACGAGGCGAGGCGACACCTTCGTCCACCATACGACCCGTCCACAGCTCCGCTCGCTCGTAGCGTGTGCCGGTGATGCGGCCGATCAGCCGGTGCCAGGTCACGACGTCGCCGTGGCGCCTGAACATCGCCGCCTCGCCGTCTGTGTTGGGTGCGATGAGCACCTCGGAGGTGGCTTGGCCTGGGAGGAAGCGGACGACGTGCCAGCCGTCGGCGCGGAGCTCGCTGGCGTAGATGACGTCGTCTTGCATCATGTCGATGCCGGCGAAGCTGGGGAGGTCGAGGACGACGAGCGAGCCGTCGGCCTCCATGATCCAGTCGGTGCCGGAGGTGTCGAGTACGGATCGCTCGTCGGTGGTCCAGACCTTTCCCACGATGGGGTAGCCGAGGGAGGGTCGTTCGTCGGCCAGCACCCAGCTCTCGAGCGGCTGGTCGAATCGGGCGCGGACGGGGTAGCTGGCGATCTCGTCGCCCCGGATGTGGACGAACGCAAAGGCGAAGGTGGAGGGGGTCAGCCCGAAGTTGCCCGCCCGGCAGACGTCATCCCGATCTTCGTCGACAGGGTACCGAAGCGTCAGCAGGGGCGTGCCATCGTCCCGCGCGACGGTCGTGTAGATCCACCACCCGGCGGGTAGGCGCACGGGTCGCGACCAGGTAAAGTACGAGTGCAGGTCATCGGCGGCTGACTGCTCCTGCAAATAGAGCGGGCCGAGGTCGGCGCTCGCCCACGGCCAGTCGACCACTACCTGGCGACACCCCGCCTCCCCGGGGCACGGCTCGAACTGTAGCGGTGGCAGAGCCGCCGCCGGGTCCCGTGCGAACTCGACTCGGCATGCGGCCGGCAGGGCCGTCACATGAAGCCAGTTCGGATCGCTGCCGCCATCCGAGGCCGCGTCGCTCGCGTCCCATCCCCCGTCCCGCCCTCCGTCGAGCGCGCCGGAGTCCATCTCTGTGCCCGCGTCGAGGCCGGAGTCGGACGGCGGCGGAGTGGGCTCCCCGCAGGCCGTGAGGGCGCACGCCATGACGAGCTGGACAGCGCGCCTCACTGGAATGCCTCGCCCACGCCGCCGGGTTCGTTGACCCACTCCATCTCGTCGAACGCGACGCCGGCCGGACGCCAGCCGAGCTCGGGGTCGCGCACGAGGAAGGAGACTCCCTCCAGCGAGCCCTGGGCCCGTTGACCGAAGACGGGAAGGGCGCTGACGAAGCGGCGCATCTCGGTCAACGTACCCGAGGGTTCGACGCGCAGCACGTAGCCGATTACGCTCTCGCCGCCCTCCTGCCAGCCGAGCAGGGCCACGGTGCCGTCGGGCATGAGGGTGACGGCGTGCGAGTCGCGGAGCCCGATGGGAAACGTCGCGAGCTCCTTCACCTCGCCGGTGGCGAGGTCGACCCGGAGCACACGCTGCTGTCCGCTCGACGTGTCCACGACGAGGGCGCCGTGTGCGCCGTCGTCGAGTAGGGTTGCGGACTGCACGGCGCCGAGGGGGGCGGTCAGCCCGCGCTCCCAGGAGTCTCCCGAGCGGAGATCGAGGCCAAGGACGCGGTCGCCCGCCACGAGGTGATGGGCCACGGCGGCGCGGCCATCCACGAGCAGGGCCGTGTCGGCCCCGAGCGGCACCGACAGGGGGACGCTGACGCTCAGCGCGTTCGTCAGCATGTCCTCGACGTGCGCGGCGACCTCCACCACGCCCCCGGCCCGCACACCGACGAAGTGAACATCAGCCGCTGCGAGATGGCTGGCCGGCTGCGCGGAGGCGACCCAGCTCAGCTCGGTGTCCAGCGCGAGCTGTTCGAACAGCGTCGCGTCCACCCGCTCCCCGAGGAGCTCCCGGAGCGGCGCCTCCAGCGACGCGAACGTTTGAGCCTCGTCGTATCCGCCATACGCGATCTCGGGCCAGCGGATGCACAGATCGTCCCCGCCACACCGGAGCAGCCAGGTGGCGGGGAAGCCGAAGCGGCAGACGGGGCAGATCTCCTGCGGGAGCCGGGACACCATCAGCTCGGCGAGCGCGACCGGGTCCGGTGCGCGCAGGCCGTCGACGCGCTCGAGCTCACCCGACCAGTAGTGGCTGGTGAAGTCGCGGTCCGCGGGCGCGCAGGACGCTGAGGCGGGGCACCCGAAGGGGTCCGGGGAGAGGGTGGGACTGGGCCCGCCGAAGACCGGGAACTGGCGGTCCTGATACTCGACGCCGTGGCCCCAGATGACGCCGCGGGCCCGCTCCACCAGGCCCGTGATGCCCGTGACGGGGACGCCCCAGCTCGCGAGGTCGCGGGTGAAGTCCCAGTGCGCGGTGAACGGCCGCTGGTCGACGCTCGCGTCAGCGTAACGGAGCACGGCTTCGGCGCTTGAAGTGGAATCGACGTCTTCCTCGTACGGAAACCGGAGGTGCTCGGGCGAGCGCCAATGGGCATCCGCTTCATCGTAGCGGCTCGGGTCGACGACTCCGCAGTTCGGGTCGAAAGGGCCCGCGAGCTGGCACGCGGCGCGCGCCTCTGGAGAGTCCTCGGTGACGTCGCACGCGCAAAAGCGGAACCCCGACCGGAGGGTGCCCTCGGCGCCCGGCCCCGCGAAGGGCACCCCGGTGAGGCTCGCGCTGCTGGCGGTGAAGCTGGCGCCGAGCTCGGAGTCGGCGACGCGCCGGCCCGGCCAGAACCGCGGACAGGGAGTGGGGTCACACGCGTCACCGCGCTCGCGAACGCCCGCCATGGCGCGGGCGCGCTCGCTGTCGATGTTGCAGTTCGCCTGGTCGGGATTTGGCGTGGCCACACAGTTGTCACACACGTCCCCGACGCCGTCGGCGTCCTCGTCCACCTGGTCACCGTTGGCGCAGTCCGCGGGGTTGGCGCAGCGCGACGGCGGGCAGTTGTCGCAGGTGTCGGGCACGCCGTCGCCGTCTGCGTCGGTGGGGTCCTGGGAGGCGTTGGGGGTGTCGGGGCAAATATCGCAATAGTCGCCGACAAGGTCCCCGTCCGAGTCCGGCTGATTTGCGTAGCGGTGGAGCTCCTCAGCTGGGGTCCCCGGCGGTGGGACGCAGTTGTCGCAGAACGCGTCCAGCTCCCCGTCGTCGTCGACGTCGGTGGGGTCGACACGCCTAGCGCATGCGGTACCAAGTGCACCGCCCCTGCTCACTGGTACCCCTGAGGGCGACTCGGCAGCGGTCAGTGCGCGCATCGCCGCGCAGCTTTCCTGCGCGGCGTCCCAGAGATCCGGGCAAACGTCGCAGGCGTCGCCGACCCGGTCTCCGTCCGTATCGAGCTGTGACGGGTTGTGGGAGGGGGCGCTGCTCCCCGGAGCCCAACGAGATCCCGGGCAGTTGTCACCGCCAGTCGACACCCAGCAAATCCCCGCGGTTGGTGGATCTGCCTCGACACACGTCGGGCTGACGGGACCCGAGGTGATCCGAAACTCGGAATAGCCATCCGCATCGAGATCGACGAGATTCGGATCTCCCCCCGCTGCGTCGGCCGTGCCTCGGTGCTGGCCATCCCCGTCGGGGTCCAAGAAGTCAGCCAGCCATGTGGCGGTCCGTGGCCCGAGAGGCAGTGAATATCGCCTGTCCATCTCCCCGAAAACGTCCGCCCAGTTCGTGCCATATACTCGTCGAACTCCGTCCGCACCCACCAGGGTCCACGGCGCGCCTCCATCGAGCTTGCCCGCACCGCCTCCGACCTCCCAGCCGTCTGCGTTGACGATATCCAACCGATGGCGTGCGCCGTTTGCTGTGGTGATGGCCCATTCGCGGGCGGGATCGACCGTCGGGAAGAGCTCCGTGGCGCTGAAGGCGACGCGTCGAATACCGTTGTCAGTGCCAGTGGAGGTGGAGCCGCCGGCTCCTCCTCCGTAGCCGATGATATCTCCGCGCACGCCGCTGGACGCGAACAGCGCTCGGTCGGAAGACCCGTCGGGGTACGCGAGTGCAAAGGGGATGGGGGCCACTTGGCTGGCGGGGACGGGGGTTGGAAGGACGAGCAAGACCGACGCGGAGATGACGGTGTCACCTGGCGCCATGGGCTGTGGACAGTTGGCGAGGTAGTCGTTGTAGTGATACCAGAGCGAACTGATACCCGGGGGGTGTGCGTCGTCCACGAAGAGCACGCCCCAAAGCTCGGGAGGCGGAATATAGTAGCGCCCGCCACCGGCGGCGCTCGGGTCCTCGACCGTGGGATGCTGGCAGCATGGAGCCACTCCACTGGCCCGCAGTTCGAAGCAGCCGGATGCACGCCGATGGAACGATGACGGGCCATCGTCCACCGCGTTGGGCGCGCTTCCTACTTCGATCGGATACAGCGGAAAGCGTGACGTCCCTGTTCGCAGCTGCCGAATGCTTCGAAACTCCCCCTGCTCAAAGATCCGACTACGGCCCGCGAGCACGATGTTAGGGGTGATCAGCGTAGCTGACGCCGTGCAGCGGCTGATTGGCTCGTCCCAACCGCTGTCGACACACGTGCCGTCTGCGGTGCAGACAGGTAGACACGCCACGGCGTCGAACTCCGGTTCGGGAGCAGGTCGCCCGCCCCTCACAGCGTAGCTGGCCGCGCCAGCGCTCGGGACAGGCGAGGCACAGGACGTCAGGATGAGGGCTACTGTCGTTGCGGCGAGTAGAAGGCGGCCGAGCGGGTGGGGCGTCATGAAGGCGATGCTACTAGTGTTGCTATGATTGTCAATGTAGGGCGTCTCTGCAGCCTGGTGCTGTCGTGTGGCGAGTCGGCGAAGCGTCAGGTTTCGCCACAGGTTCGTCGCGCCTGTTCTGCCTTGTTCAGTTGGCGCGCAGGTTGCAGCGTGTCTGCTCGAAAGGAGAGACGAGCATGCGACGCATCCTGATCACGAGCGCGCTCGTCGCCTCCGCGCTCTCGGTCTCCTTCGGCTGCCGCAGCACCGAGGAGGAGCTCGAGGACATGCGCGAAGACGTCGAGCGCCTGAACGAACGAGAAGAGGAGCGCGTGGTGCGCCCCGCGTCCCCGTTCGACGACGCGGTCCGGGCCATGGAGAGCCGCAGCAGCGACTACGGCTACGAGGCGCGGGAGCAGCCGGAGCCCGACTCCAAGTAGGCCAGCCGAGCAGGCCAGACGCGCCATCGAGCCATTCGAAGGCCGGCTTCGCATCTTTCGACCCTTCCGAAGCGTGGCCCCGGGACCAGAATCCCGACCACGAAACGGAGGATGAGAAAGATGCGAAGCTTGGCCCTGTCCACCGCGCTCCTGCTGTCCCTCGCCGGATGTGATGACCACACCGAGGGCGTGAGCGCCGCCACCGTCGAAGACGAGGCTCCCGCCGAGGCGACGAACAACGAGGCGCCCCCGCCGGAGACGGAGGCCGCGCGGCAGACGCTCACCATCGACGCGGAGCGATCGAGCGTCGGCTTCACCGGCTCGAAGCTCAGCGACAGCCACGACGGCTCGTTCGAGGACTTCTCGGGCACGATCGAATTCGACGCGGAGAACGTCGAGAACAGCGCCGTGAACGTGACCATCCAGATGGCCTCGGTGCAGACCGAGCCCGAGCGGCTGCTGAACCACCTCAAGTCCGACGACTTCTTCGGCGTCGAGACCCACCCCACCTCGACCTTCCGCAGCACCCGCATCGCGCCGGCGCCCGAGGGCACCGAGGACGCTACTCACCTGATCACCGGCCAGCTGAGCCTCCACGGCCAGACGCGCACGATCACGTTCCCGGCGAACGTTACGGTGACCGACGGCGAGGTCGCCGCCCGCGCCGAGTTCAGCATCGACCGGCAGCAGTTCGGCATCACCTACCCGGGCATGCCCGACGACCTCATCAGCGACCAGGTCGTGATCCGCTTCGACGTGCACGCTCCGCGAAGCTGAACTGCGACCCGACCCCGACGGCGCCGCGACCACGGTCACGGCGCCGTCGACTCGTTTCTGGCGCTCGCGGCGCGCCGTCTCGATACTGGGCGGGATGGCCGAGCGCGATCTCCTCGTCGACGCGTACCTGCAGCACCTGAAGGTGGAGCGTGGGCTCGGGAAGAAGACGCTCGAGGCCTACGCCGCCGACCTGAGCGGGCTGCTCGGCTTCCTCGAGGAGGAGTCGCTCGCGCTCGACGAGGTCGATCCGCCGGCCCTGAGCGGGTGGCTGCTGACGCTGTCGAAGCGAGGGCTCTCGGCGCGCTCGCAGGCGCGACACCTCTCGGCGGTGCGCGGGCTGTTCAAGTGGCTGCTGCTCGAGAAGGAGGTGAAGGCGGACCCGACCGAGCTCCTCGACGGGCCGAAGATCCTCCAGAAGCTGCCCAACGTGCTCGACCGGGAGGAGGTCGGCCGCCTGCTCTCGATGCCCGACCGGGCCGCCCCCCGGGGCCGCCGCGACGCGGCCATGCTGCACACGATGTACGCGGCCGGCCTGCGCGTCAGCGAGCTGTGCACCCTCCCGATGGGCGACGTGAACCTCGAGAGCGGCTTCGTGCAGGTGCTCGGCAAGGGCGACAAGCGCCGGGTGGTCCCGCTCGGGGCGGTGGCGCGCAAGCGCATCGAGGCCTGGCTGCCCGACCGCGCCGACATGGCGAAGCCCAACGCGAAGGCGCTCTTCGTCTCGACCCGGGGCAAGGGCATGACGCGCCAGGCGTTCTGGAAGATCATCAAGAAGTACGCGGCCGCCGCCGGGATCACGAAGAACGTCACGCCCCACGAGCTGCGTCACTCCTTCGCCACCCACCTCCTGCTCGGGGGCGCCGACCTGCGCGCGGTGCAGACCATGCTGGGCCACGCGGACATCGGCACGACCCAGATCTACACCCACGTCACCGGCGATCACCTCGGGCAGATGCACTCCAAGTATCACCCGAGAGGGTGAGGTCGTGCCTCGGGGAGGCGGCGTGAAATATCCGCGTCGCCGCCTACGTAGGGAGGGTGATGTCCATCCTGATCACCTGGGCCGTGCTCGCGTTCTCCATGTTCGTCGCCTCGCAGATGCTGTCGCGCATGAAGATCGAGGGCGGGATCGTGGGTCACTTCGTGGTGAGCGCGGGCTTCGGCCTGCTCATGCTCCTCACGGGGTGGTTCTTCCACATGGCGCTCGGCTTCCTGAGCGGCGGGCTGCTGTTCGTGTTCGGCTTCCTGGGCAAGGTGCTGGCCGGCGCGATCGTGCTGAAGCTGACCGATGTCTTCAGCGACCGGCTGAAGGTCGAGGGGCTCGGCACCGCGGTGCTCGCGTCGCTGATCATCTCGCTGAGCGGGACCGTCGCGGAGTGGGTCCTGAGCGCGACCCTCTGATCTATGCTCCCCGCCCATGAGCGGGGATCGGGCGCGGGAGATCGACCGGGGGTTCCTCCAGAGCCTCGCCCACCTCGACGTCGGCGGGGACGTCGGCCGGGACGTCGGCGGGGACGTCGGCCGGGAGGTGGAGGGCGACGCGGCGGAGCTCCTCGCGCTCTTCGACGCGCAGGCGCGCAGCCGGCACCTCGACTTCGCGGCGCGGGCGCTGCAGGCCGAGGGCGCCGGGTTCTACACCATCGCCTCGGCCGGCCACGAAGGGAACGCCGCGGTGGCGATGGCCCTGCGGCCGACCGATCCGGCGCTCCTCCACTACCGCTCCGGCGCGTTCTACGTCGCGCGGGCGGCTCGGGTGCCGGGGGTCGACGGCGTGATGGACGTGCTGCTCGGGCTGGTCGCCTCGCGGGACGAGCCGATCAGCGGGGGGCGCCACAAGGTCTTCGGGCGGCGCGAGCTCGCCATCGGGCCGCAGACCTCGACCATCGCCAGCCACCTCCCGCGCGCGGTGGGGCTCGCCTTCGCCATCGGGCACGGCAAGAAGCTCGGCGTGGCGTCCGAGGCGCCCGAGGACGCGGTGGTGGTCTGCTCGTTCGGCGACGCCTCGCTGAACCACGCCACCGCCCAGGGGGCGCTCAACGCCGCCTCCCACGCCAGCCATCGCCACGTGCGGCTGCCGCTCCTCTTCGTCTGCGAGGACAACGGCCTCGGCATCAGCGTTCCGTCCCCCGAGGGCTGGGTGAAGGCGAGCCTCGAGGCGCGGCCCGGGATCCGGTACTTCGCCGCCGACGGCTGCGACGCGGCCGAGGCGCTGGCGGTGGCGAAGGAGGCGGCGGCGTACGTGCGCGCCCGTCGGCGACCGGCGGTGCTGCACCTGTCGGTGGTGCGCCTGCTCGGGCACGCCGGGTCGGACGTGGAGCTGGCGTATCGCAAGGCGGAGGACATCCGGGCGGGAGACGCGCGCGACCCGCTGCGCCTGACCGCGCGTCGCCTCGCCGAGCGCGGGGTGAGCGCGAGCGTGATCCTCGACCGCTACGAGTCGGCGCGGGCCGAGGTGGGCGAGCGGGCGGAGCGCGCGCGACGTGGCCCCCGGCTCGAGAGCGCGGCGGAGATCATGGCGCCGCTCGCGCCGCGGACGCCCGACGCGGTGGCCACCGAGGCGCGCCGCGGCGTCGACTTCGAGCGACGGCGGCGCTTCTGGGGCGATCGGCTCCCGGAGGGCGAGGGGCCGATGACGCTCGCCGAGTCCATCCGGCACACGCTCGGGGAGCTGCTCCTGAAGGTGCCGGGCATGCTGATCTTCGGCGAGGACGTCGGGCGCAAGGGCGGCGTGTACGGGGTGACCCGGGGGCTGCAGGCCAAGGCGAGCCCGGCGCGGGTCTTCGACACCCTGCTCGACGAGACGACCATCCTCGGCCTCGCGCTCGGCTGCGCGCAGCACGGCCTCTTGCCGTTCCCCGAGATCCAGTACCTCGCCTACCTGCACAACGCCGAGGACCAGCTGCGGGGCGAGGCGGCGACGCTCTCGTTCTTCTCGCGCGGGCAGCTGCGCAACCCGATGGTCGTCCGGATCGCGAGCTTCGCCTACCAGAAGGGCTTCGGCGGGCACTTCCACAACGACGACGCCGTCGCCGTGCTCCGCGACATCCCGGGCCTCGTGGTGGCGGCCCCGTCTCGGCCCGACGACGCGGCGGCGATGCTGCACACGCTGGCCGCGGCGGGCGTGGTCGACGGCACGGTGAGCGTCTTCCTCGAGCCGATCGCGCTCTATCACGCGCGGGACCTCTACGAGCCGGGCGACGGTCGAGGGTGCGCGCCGCACCGCGCCGTGCCGGAGCACGTGCCGATCGGCGAGCCGAGGGTCCAGGGCGAGGGCCGGGATCTCTTGCTGGTGAGCTTCGCCAACGGGGCCCGCATGTGCCTCCGGGTGGCGCGCCGCCTCGCCGCGGAGGGAGTGCACGCGCGGGTCCTCGATCTCCGCTGGCTCGCCCCGCTGCCCGAGGAGGCGCTGCTCGCGCACGCCGAGGCCTGCGGCCGGGTGCTGATCGCGGACGAGACCCGGCGGAGCGGCGGCGTCTCCGAGGGGGTGATGGCCGCGCTGCTCGACGGAGGCTTCCAGGGCCCGGTGCGGCGGGTCACCAGCCTCGACAGCTTCGTCCCGCTCGGCCCGGCCGCCGACCGCGTGCTCCTGTCCGAGGACGCCATCCTGGCGGCGGCTCGCGCCCTGATCTCGTGACCGACCTCACGCCGCCCGGACCCGGGCGGCCGCGTCACGGAGACGGCCCGGATGCGGCCGAGGCAGCTGTGATATAAGCCCAGCCCCACCGTCGCTCGCAGGCTGCTGTTTGGCTTGCTCTGAGCTCGGTTTTTCAAGGTTTTTCGGAGGTACATCGAGATGAGCTTCGACCCGCCCAAGTCCGGCACCGCCCTCGAGATGGGGAGCGACGGAACCCTCAACGTCCCCAACGATCCCATCATCCCGTTCATCGAAGGCGACGGCATCGGGCCGGACATCTGGGCCGCCTCCGAGCGCGTCTTCGACGCCGCGGTCGAGAAGGCCTACGGCGGCGAGAAGAAGATCCACTGGTACGAGGTCTACGCCGGCCAGAAGGCGTACGACGAGTTCGAGAGCTGGCTGCCCGACGCGACCGTCGAGGCGTTCCAGAAGTACCTCGTCGGCATCAAGGGCCCGCTGACCACGCCGATCGGCGGCGGCATCCGCTCGCTCAACGTCGCGCTCCGTCAGCGCCTCGACCTCTACACCTGCCTGCGCCCGGTGCGCTGGTTCACCGGCGTGCCCTCGCCGGTCAAGAACCCGCAGGACGTCGACATGGTGATCTTCCGCGAGAACACCGAGGACATCTACGCCGGCATCGAGTTCGAGGAGGGCGCGGACGACACCCAGAAGCTCAAGAGCTTCCTGAAGGAGACCTTCCCGGAGCGGTACAAGAAGATCCGCTTCCCCGACACGGTGGGCATCGGCCTCAAGCCGGTCAGCATCGAGGGCACCGAGCGGCTCGTGCGCGCGGCGATCAACTACGCCATCGAGCACAAGCGCCCGAGCGTGACCCTGGTGCACAAGGGGAACATCATGAAGTTCACCGAGGGCGCCTTCCGCAACTGGGGCTTCGCCCTCGCGGAGAAGGAGTTCGCCGACAAGACCTACACCTGGGGTCAGTGGGAGCGCACCGTGGCCGAGAAGGGCCAGGAGGCGGCGAACGCCGAGCAGGCCGAGGCCGAGAAGGCCGGCAAGATCATCGTCAAGGACGCCATCGCCGACATCGCGCTCCAGCAGGTGCTGACGCGCCCGACCGAGTTCAGCGTGATCGCCACGCTCAACCTCAACGGTGACTACCTGTCGGACGCGCTCGCGGCGCAGGTCGGCGGCATCGGCATCGCGCCGGGCGGCAACATCAACTACGACAGCGGTCACGCCATCTTCGAGGCCACCCACGGCACCGCGCCGAAGTACGCCGGTCAGGACAAGGTCAACCCGTCCTCGGTGATCCTCAGCGGCGTGCTCATGCTCGAGCACCTCGGCTGGCAGGAGGCGGCGGACCTCGTGATCAAGGGCATCGAGACCACGATCTCGAACAAGACCGTCACCTACGACTTCCACCGGCTCATGGAGGGCGCGACCAAGGTCAAGTGCTCCGAGTTCGGCGACAAGATCATCGAGAACATGGGCTGAAGCGATGAACATCCACGAATATCAGGGCAAGCAGTACTTCGCGAAGTACGGCGTGCCGATCCCCAAGGGCATCCCCGCGTTCACCGTGCCGGAGGCCAAGGACGCCGCGACCGAGCTCATCAAGGAGACCGGGAGCGAGACCGTCGTCGTCAAGGCGCAGATCCACGCCGGCGGCCGCGGCAAGGCGGGCGGCGTGAAGGTCGTCAAGGGCGCCGCGGCGGCCGAAGAGGCGGCCAAGGCGCTCATCGGCGCGACGCTCGTCACCCCGCAGACGGGCCCCAAGGGCAAGAAGGTCGAGCGCCTCTACATCGAGCAGGGCGTCGCCATCGCCCGCGAGCTCTACCTCGCGATGCTCGTCGACCGCGAGACCCGCCGGGTGGTCGTGATGGCGTCCACCGAGGGCGGCGTCGAGATCGAGAAGGTCGCCGAGGAGACGCCGGAGAAGATCCTCAAGCAGTGGGTCGACCCCGGCGTGGGGCTGATGCCCTACCAGATGCGCGAGATCGGCTTCGCGCTCGGCATGGACGGCAAGCAGGTCCGCCAGCTCGCGAGCCTCGGCGGCAAGCTCTACGAGATGTTCATGAAGGAGGACTGCTCCCTCCTCGAGATCAACCCGCTCATCGTGACGAACGACGGGCAGGTCATCGCGCTCGACTGCAAGCTCAACTTCGACGACAACGCGCACTTCCGTCACCGCGAGTGGGACGGGCTGCGCGACGCGTCGGAGGAGAACCCGGTCGAGACCGAGGCGAAGCAGGCCGGCCTCAGCTACGTCGCGCTCGACGGCAACATCGGCTGCCTCGTCAACGGCGCCGGGCTCGCCATGAGCACGATGGACATCATCAAGCACTATGGCGGTGAGCCGGCGAACTTCCTGGACGTCGGCGGCGGCGCCAACAAGGAGCAGGTCACCCAGGCCTTCAAGATCATCCTGCACGACGAGGGCGTGAAGGGGATCTTCGTCAACATCTTCGGCGGCATCATGAAGTGCGACGTCATCGCCGAGGGCGTCGTCGCGGCCACCAAGGAGATGGGCCTCGAGGTGCCGCTCGTGGTTCGCCTCGAGGGCACCAACGTCGAGAAGGGTCGCGAGATCCTGGAGAAGAGCGGCCTCGCCATCACGCCCGCGGGCACGATGGCCGATGGCGCCAAGAAGATCGTCGAGCTGGCGGGGAAGGCCTGAGATGTCGATTCTGGTCAACAAGGACACGCGGGTCGTCGTGCAGGGGATCACCGGCAGCGCCGGCTCCTTCCACGCCGACATGTGCATGGACTACGGCACGCAGATCGTCGCCGGCGCCACGCCGGGCAAGGGCGGTCAGACGTTCAAGGGCGAGACGAGCGGCAAGACCGCGCCCGTGTTCGACACCGTCGAAGGCGCGGTGAAGGAGACCGGCGCCGACTGCTCGCTGATCTTCGTGCCGCCGCCCTTCGCCGCCGACGCGATCCTCGAGGCGGTCGCCGCGAAGGTGCCGCTCATCATCGCCATCACCGAGGGCATCCCGGTGGCGGACATGCTCCGCGTCCGGAGCGTGCTCGACAACCCGTCGCTCAACACCGCGGGCAGCCGCCTCATCGGCCCGAACTGCCCCGGCGTCATCACCCCCGACGAGTGCAAGCTCGGCATCATGCCCGGCCACATCCACCAGCGGGGCAAGGTCGGCGTGGTCAGCAAGAGCGGCACGCTGACCTACGAGGCGGTCGGGCAGCTCACCGCGCTCGGCCTCGGCCAGACCACCGCCATCGGCATCGGCGGCGACCCGGTCAACGGCACCGACTTCATCGACGTCCTCCAGATGTTCAAGGACGACGACGAGACCGAGGGCGTCATCCTCATCGGTGAGATCGGCGGCTCGGCGGAGGAGAACGCCGCCGCCTGGATCGCCGAGAACTTCAACAAGCCCGTCGCCGGCTTCATCGCCGGTACCACCGCGCCGCCCGGCAAGCGCATGGGCCACGC
Organism: Myxococcota bacterium; assembly: GCA_036149055.1. GTDB lineage: Bacteria > Myxococcota_A > Polyangia > Polyangiales > Sandaracinaceae > JAVJQK01. The sequence goes on from JAYZQJ010000277.1 coordinate 24,204, forward strand.
GGGCGCCGTCATCAGCGGCGGCAAGGGCACGGCGGAAGCCAAGATCGAGGCCCTCACGAAGGCCGGCGTGAAGGTCGCGCCGACGCCGTCGGACATGGGCACCACCATCCAATCCATGCTCAGCTGAGAGGACCCTGCCAATGAAGGACCCCATCAAGGTCGCGGTGACCGGCGCAGCCGGCGCCATCGGATACAGCCTCCTCTTCCGCATCGCGGCGGGCGACATGCTCGGGAAGGACCAGCCGGTCCACCTGCAGCTCATCGAGATCCCGCCGGCCATGAAGGCGCTCGAGGGCGTGATCATGGAGCTGAACGACTGCGCGTTCCCGCTCGTCTCGAAGATCGACGCCTACGACGACCCGGCGAAGGGCTTCGACGGCTCGCAGGTCGCGCTGCTCGTCGGCGCGCGCCCGCGCAGCAAGGACATGGAGCGCAAGGACCTGCTCGGCGCGAACGGCAAGATCTTCGTCCCGCAGGGCAAGGCGCTCAACGACAAGGCCGCGCGTGACGTGAAGGTGCTCGTCGTCGGCAACCCGGCGAACACCAACGCTTACATCGCCAACAAGAGCGCCCCCGATCTTTCGGACCAGTGCTTCACGGCGATGGTGCGGCTCGACCAGAACCGCGCGATGAGCCAGATCGCCGACAAGCTCGGCGTGCACTCCAGCAAGGTCGAGAAGATGACCATCTGGGGGAACCACTCGGCCACGCAGTACCCGGACGTGTTCCACGCCGAGGTGGACGGCAAGACCGTCGCCGAGCGCGTGGGCGATCAGGAGTGGGTCGAGAAGACCTTCATCCCGAGCGTGCAGCAGCGCGGCAAGGCGATCATCGAGGCGCGTGGCTCGAGCTCGGCGGCGAGCGCGGCGAGCGCGGCCATCGACCACATCCGCGACTGGCACCTCGGCACCGACGGCCGCTGGGTCTCGATGGCGGTCCCCTCGGACGGCAGCTACGGCATCCCCGAGGGCCTGGTCTACGGCTTCCCCTGCACCTGCGAGGGCGGCAAGTGGTCCATCGTGCAGGGCCTCGAGGTCGACGAGTTCAGCCGCGCCCGCATGGACGCCACCGCGAAGGAGCTCCAGGAGGAGGCCGACGCGGTCGCCGACCTGCTCCCCTGAGGCCGGCCCCTCCTCACGCGAACGCCCCGCGGGTCATGGACCCTCGGGGCGTTCGTGCTATCAGGCGCTCGACTTCCGGATCCGCCTTGGATCCCAGCACTTCAGGAGATCGAAATGGCAGTCGAGCGGACCCTTTCCATCATCAAGCCGGACGCGGTCGAGAAGAACAAGATCGGCGAGATCGTCGCCATGATCGAGGGCGCGGGCCTGACCATCAAGGCGATGCGCATGATGCACCTGACCCGCCCCGTGGCGGAGGGCTTCTACGCGGTCCACAAGGAGCGCCCCTTCTTCGGTGAGCTCGTCGAGTTCATGACGCGCGGCCCGGTCGTCGTCAGCGTGCTCGAGGGCGAGAACGCCATCGCGAAGTACCGCGAGCTCATGGGCGCCACGAACCCGGCCAACGCCGACGAGGGCACCATCCGCAAGGCGTACGCGAAGGACGTCGGCGAGAACGCGGTGCACGGCTCCGACGCGCCCGAGACGGCGGCCAACGAGATCCGCTACTTCTTCCCCGGCTACGAGGTCTGACCTCGTCGGGAGCTTCGAGCGTGAGCGGCCCGGGTCTTCGGACGCCGGGCCGTTCCGCGTTTTCGGCGCTACCCTGTGCGCACCGCTCGTGACCGGGCGGGCGAGGGCATGAGCGAGGGCACGGGCAAGGCGCTGTGGACGATGGTGTTCGTGGCCGCGTGCGCGGGGCCCGCGAGCCCTCGGCCGCTGGCCCCCGCCGCGCCCTCGGACGACGCGGTCGAGCTGGCCGCGATGCTGCCAGAGGAGATCGACCGCTGCGTGGTGGTGCGGCCCCGGCGGCTCTCGGCCCGCCGCCGCTCCTTCGCCGTCCTCTCGAGCTGGGCCGAGCCGCTCGCCTACGCGGAGGACGTGGCCCCGAGCGCCTACGCGAGCGCGACCGCCGAGCGCATGGACGGCACGATCGCCCGCCGGACCTACGTGCGCTTCACCGCGAGCGGTGACGACGCCGAGCGCCGGGCGCGGGGGCTGCCGGTGCGCTGGCTCGACGAGCCGTGCGAGGGGCTCGGCTGCCAGCGGCCGGTGGCGCGGTGGGTCGACGAGCGCACGGTGGAGATCGCGCGACACCCCTGGCCGCGGCGCCCGCTCCCGGTGTCGAGCGCGGGATGCGTGCAGCTCGCCCGGAGGGCCCGGGACGCCTACGAGGTGGCGGTCGATGGCGCGCACGCGCGGCTGGGGCGCCGGGCGGTGCCGCGGCCCCGCACCGTCCTGCGGGTCAGCCGCTCGGACGGGGGCGCGATCCGCACCTGGCGCGAGCTGACCTTCCGAGACGCGCTCGAGGCCCGGCTCTGGGAGGGCTTCACCCGGCGCCAGGGCGCCTCGCCGGACGTGGCCCTGGTGCCGAGCCCCCCGCACGAGCTCGACGTGGAGCGCGACGGCGCTCGGGTGGTGGTGACCGAGGCGCGGCTCTGGGAGGAGCTCGAGCTCGCCCTCGAGGACGAGCGGCTCCGTCGCCGCGGCCTCGCGCTGGCGCGTCAGCGCGCCGAGCCGGTCCCGGTCGAGGAGGTCGACGTGTCGCGCATGGCCGTGGTGCGACACCAGCTCCGGCTGCGGCGGACCCAGATCGACCACGCGCGCGGCCGCGGCCGCCGGGCCGAGACCGAGGCGCTCGCGCGGCTCCTCGAGCGCGCCTACGACGCCCACCCCAGCGAGCTCGAGCTCGCCGCGCTCTGGGTGCAGGCGGAGCTGTCGCTGGACCGGCCGGAGCGAGCGAGGGCGGTCGCGGAGCGGGTCATCGCGAGCGGCCTCGCGCCGCGGGAGGAGCGCTGGCGTCGCCTCCGCCGCGAGGCGCTGGCCCGCATCGACGCGGCCGGTCTCTCGGCCGCGCTGGTGGAGGACGGCGTCACCGACCGCGCCGACGCCGCGCGCGCGGCCGAGGACCTGATCGCGCTCGGCCGCGCCGGGGTGCCGTGGGAGTGGGCGGAGGGCGCGTGGCTCGAGAGCCGCCGCCTGCTCGATGGCCGCCCGGTCCGGGGCTCTTCGGTTCGCAGTCGGGCGGACGCGCGGCTGCCCTGGGCGAGCGCGCTCCCGGTGGTGGCCGCGCTCGCGAGGCTCGACGGCGCGCCCCGAGGCGCGACCGTGCACGCGGCGGTGCACGCGGAGCGGGGCGCCGAGGTGGGCGCGGCGGGCGCGCTGAGACCCGAGCTCGTCTCGGTGCGGGCGCCGGGCGGCGGCGTCGCGGTGGTGGGCGCCTGGCCGGGGCTCGATCTGGTCGCGCTCCGCCGGGCCGCCGAGCCGCTCTCGTCGCTCGCGCCCGACGGGCCGATCACCGTGGTCGTCGAGCTCCGCCTGCCGGAGGGCGACGTGGTGCGCCGGGTCCGCGCGCGTGGGGTCCGGGAGGGAGACGAGCTCGTGCTCTCGACGCTCGACGGGCTGCGGCGCCCGCCGGCCTGGCCGATGGTGGAGCGCTACCTGGCGCGCCCGCTCGCGGAGCTGTCGACGTCGCTCTTCCCGCCGCCGACCCTGGTCGTCCGCGCCGAGAGCCCGGAGGTGGCCCAGGCGCTGCGCCGGGCGGCGCTCCCGATGTCGTCCGGGGAGTGCGCCGCCGCCGGGCCGGTCCTGCGCTGCAGCGCGCCCGGCCAGCCCGAGCAGCTCGGCGAGCTGCTGCTCCGCCTGGCCGCGAGCCGCATGACCCCGTGATTTGATAAGCTCGCCTCGTGCGCCGAAGCTGGATCCCGCTGTTCGTCCTCGCCTCGCTGATGGGCTGCACGCTCGATCGCGGAGGGCTCGTCGAGCCCGGCGCCGACGCCGAGGTGCCCTCGCCCACGGACGCCGCCCCGCGCGACGCGCAGCCGCCGCCCGGCGACGCCGAGCCGCCCCCGGACGACGCGCAGCCGCCGCCGATGGACACCGGCCCCGTCTGCGTGCCGAGCGAGGAGGTCTGCGACGCGGAGGGCGTGGACGAGGACTGCGACGGCGTGGCGAACGAGGGCTGCGACTGCACGGTCGGTCAGACCCGCGCCTGCACGCCGGCGGCGGGGTGCGACGGCGTCCAGACCTGCGTCGACGGCGCCTGGGGCGACTGCGTCGCCGAGACCCCGGTGCAGACCTGCAACGGCCTCGACGACGACTGCGACGGCACCGTGGACGAGGGCTCCGCGTGCGCGGTCGCCACCGGCTGCGACACCCACACCTACATGGGCCACGGCTATCTGTTCTGCGCGGCCGTGCCGCAGACGTTCCGTGAGGCGGAGGCCTACTGCCAGATGTTCGGCTATCACCTCGCGACGGTGAACGACGAGGCGGAGGATCGTGAGCTGATCGGCGAGCTCCGTGGCCCCGGCGAGCGCGACCGCTACTGGATCGGCTACGAGGACGAGGACGGCGACGGCAGCTTCGATTGGGTGCACGGCGCCTCGACCTACGAGAACGCGAACACCGCCGGCCGCGGCGAGTGCACGCTCCTCGACAGCAGCGCCCGGGACTGGGGCGGCGACCCCTGCGACCGCGACCGGCGCTTCATCTGCGAATCTCCCTGACGAGCCTCGTCAAGTCCGGTCGCCGTGGTATGGCGCACGGCGTGCGCAACACGATCGCCCTCGCGCTCGGCCTGCTCCTCTGGCCCGCCGCGTCCTCGGCGCAGGTCGCCCGTCCGAAGCCCGTTCCGGAGCCGAGCCCGGTGCGCGTCCAGGTGGAGCTGCGGTCCGAGGAGCCGCGCCTCGCGTTCCACGTGCTCGCAGGCTGGCGCGGCTACCGGTCCCTCTGCCAGGCCCCCTGCACCGTCCAGGTGGAGCCCGGGCTCGCGCGGCTCGCGCTGTCACTCCCCGGAGGCGTCCCGGTCGACGTCGCGGGCGAGGTCTTCTTCCGCAACGGCCAGACCCTGACCGGCAGCTACGTCGACCGCTCCGGTCGGCGCGCGAGCGGGGTCTTCCTCTCGCTCCTGTCGATCCCCCTGGCGGCGATCACGCCGTGGGTCGCGCACGAGGTGGGCGCGATGCCCGACTCGAGCACGGACGTGCTGGTGGTCGGCCTCGTCGGCGCGGGCCTCTCGCTCCTCAGCCTCGTCGTCGGGCTCGCCCTCGCGGCGTCCGGGGACGAGGCGCGGGTGGTCCTCCAGTGAGGCTCGCGACGCTGACGGTCGCGCTCCTCCTCGCCGCGCCGGCGGCCGCGCAGGAGGAGGGCCGCGTGGTGGCGAGCGGCGCGCCCGACTACGGCGGCGGGTTCGAGGCCGCGATGACCGCGCCCGAGGTGCCTTTCGATTACCGCGGGCGCTGGCCCCTGGTCAGCGTGGATCCCTCGTTCGCGGAGCGCTGGAGCCCGGGCCTCGATCTGCCCCGGGTGCCGCAGGGGGCGTATCGCGAGCTCTGCCCGGGCCCGTGCAGGGCGAGCCTCGCCGCCGGCGTTCACGTCTTCGGGCTCCAGCTGCCCGACGGCGAGGTCTGGGTCTCGCTGCCGCCGCTGCAGCTGCGGGAAGGCGCGCCGACCCGCATCGAGGCGCACCTGCACGACCACGGCGCCGACCGGGCCGGCGGCATCGCCCTCGGGACGCTGCTGCCGGTCGCCGGCGGCGTCATCGCCACGGTGGGCGCGTGGTTCGCGGTCTACGACACCCCGGGCTTCGAGGCTCCGGGGGACTACGCCGGGGTGACGATGATCGTGCTCGGGAGCCTGCTCGGGCTGGTCGGCATCGTCGCCGGGATCGCGCTCGGGGTCTCGCGCGACCGGGCCTGGGTCGAGGGCTTCCCGCTGGAGCCGACGCCGCCGGCGCCCAGCGAAGCGGAGGCGCCGGAGCCGGCCGCGGAGAGGGCGGCGCCGGTGGTTCCCACGACCGCGCGCGGGCTGCTATGACGGCGGCATGTCGACGCCTCACGAATCACTGAAGCCGCTGATCACCGCCGCCTTCGAGGACCGCGGCAAGCTCGAAGACGAAGCGCACCGGAGCGCGGTGCTCGACACCATCGCGCTGCTCGACCGCGGCGCGCTCCGGGTCGCGTCTCCCGGAGACGACGGCGAGTGGGTGGTGCACGCCTGGGTCAAGCAGGCCATCTTGCTCTACTTCGGCGTCCGCAAGATGGAGACGCTGAAGGTCGGGCCCTTCGAGTTCCACGACAAGATCCCGCTGAAGAAGAACCTGGCCGAGGCCGGCGTGCGCGTCGTGCCGCCCGGGGTCGCGCGCTACGGCGCCTTCCTCGAGAAGGGCGTCGTCATGATGCCCGGCTACGTGAACATCGGCGCCTGGGTCGGGAGCGGCAGCATGGTGGACACCTGGGCCACCGTCGGGAGCTGCGCGCAGATCGGCCGCGGCGTGCATCTCTCCGGCGGCGTGGGCATCGGGGGCGTGCTCGAGCCGCCCGGCGCCACCCCGGTGATCATCGAGGACGGCGCCTTCGTGGGCAGCCGCGCGATCGTGGTCGAGGGCGTGCGGGTCGGGAAGCAGGCGGTGCTCGGCGCGAACGTGGTGCTCACCAAGTCCACCAAGATCATCGACGTGACCGGGAGCGAGCCGGTGGAGCACGTCGGCGTGGTGCCCCCGCGCAGCGTGGTCATCCCCGGCACCCGCCCCAAGACCTTCGCCGCTGGCGAGTACGGCGTGCCCTGCGCCCTCATCATCGGCCAGCGCAGCGAGAGCACCGACGAGAAGGTCTCCCTCGAGGCCGCCCTCCGGGACTTCGACGTCTCGGTGTGACGTGAGTTTGCGCGGGGGCGGGTGGCGCCGCATCCTGCCGGCGCCGTGTCTCCCGAGCTTCCCGCGCCCCAGGGCCCGATCGAGCGCCTCCCCGAAGAGTGGGAGGCGCTGCTCTCGTCGTGGGGCGAGCCGAAGTTCCGCGCCAAGCAGGTCTTCGGCTGGATCCACGGCAAGGGCGTGCTCGACCCCGAGCAGATGACGAACCTGCCGAAGCGGCTCCGCGCGAAGCTGGCGGAGGAGGGGCTCACGCCGCCGCTCGAGGTCGCCTCCGAGCACCTCAGCGAGGACGGGACCCGGAAGCTGCTGCTCCGGATGCACGACGGCCGCACCGTGGAGTCCGTGCTCATCCCCCAGGGATCGAGCGGCGCCGAGGACCCCATCGGGGGCGAGGAGCCCGAGGACGGCCGGCCCGTCACCCAATGCATCTCCAGCCAGGTGGGCTGCGCGATGGCCTGCGTGTTCTGCGCCTCGGGCATGGCCGGGCTGAAGCGGAACATGACCGCCGGCGAGATCGTCGCCCAGCTCCTGCTCGGCCGGGACCGCGTGGCCGAGGGCGACCGGCTCCGCAACGTGGTGCTGATGGGCATGGGCGAGCCGCTCCACAACTACGGCGCGGTGGCCCGGGCGCTGACCCTGATGTTCCACCCGGACGGGCTCGGCTTCGGGACCCGCCGGGTGACGCTCTCGACGAGCGGGCTGGTGCCCGAGATCGACAAGCTCGGCGCGGACTTCGACGGCAAGGTGCAGCTCGCCATCTCGCTCCACGTGCCCGACGACGAGCGGCGCAGCGCGCTGATGCCGATCAACCGGAAGTACCCGCTCGGGGCGCTGATGGAGGCGGTGCGCCGCTACCCGCTGCCGCCGCGGCGACGGATCACCATCGAGTACACCCTCGTGGCCGGCTACAACGACGACCTCGACGACGCGGGGCGGCTGGCCAAGCTCCTCGAGGGGCTGCGGGTGAAGGTGAACCTCATCCCGATGAACCCGGTGCCGGACAACCCGCTCGGGCCGCCGCCGTGGGACGTGGTCGAGGCGTTCCACGACCGGCTGTGGGACGCGGGCGTGCCGACCTTCGTGCGCCGCCGCAAGGGCGACGACATCGCGGCCGCCTGCGGGCAGCTCGCGCTGGCCGGCGAGAAGAAGAAGGTCCGCGTCCCGCTCCCCACCGTCGGCTGAAGCCCCTCGCCTCGCGTGCTCCGCGTCGGGTCGGTACCCTGTTCGGGCGCCGATGCCCGAACGCTCCGAGACCGAGGACGGCCGTCGACCGGAGACGTGGCGCGCGGGCGCGCTGCTCGAGGGCCGCTACCGGATCCTGCGGCGCCTCGCGGAGGGCGGCCACGGCGCGGTGTACGAGGGCGAGCACGTCACGCTCGGCCGCAAGGTCGCGGTGAAGCTCCTGCAGATCGTGGGCCCGCCGGAGCGGGTCAGGGAGCGCTTCCTGCGCGAGGCGCGCATCGGCGCGGCGGTGCACCACCCGAACGTGGTCTCGGTGGTGGACTTCGGCGTGGAGTCCCACGGGACGCCGTTCATGGTGATGGAGTACCTCGAGGGGCGGACGCTGGAGGACGCCTTCCTCGACGCGGATCGGTGGAGCCTCCGGAAATCGCTGGGCGTGCTCGACGGGCTGCTCGCCGGGCTCGGCGCGCTGCACGACGCCGGCATCGTGCACAGCGACCTCAAGCCGGGGAACGTGATGCTGGTGCCGGACGGGGAGGGCGAGCACCCGGTGCTCCTCGACTTCGGCATCGCCCGCAGCCTCGGTCGCCGCGAGGACCTGCGCTCGGCGGTGCCGACGGCGGAGGACGTGATCCGGGGCACGCCCGCCTACATGTCGCCGGAGGCGGCGAACGGCGCGAAGGTGACGGTCCGGAGCGACGTGTTCGGAGCGGGCGTCATCGCCTACGAGGTGTTCAGCGGGTCGAGCCCGTTCGAGGCGGAGAACGCGTTCCAGAGCCTGCTGAAGCTCTCCCGGCACGACCCGAAGCCGCTGGCCGAGATCGCGCCCGGCGTGCCGCCGGAGATCTCGGCTGTGATCGCGCGCGCGATGGAGCGAGCGCCCGACGCGCGCTTCGAGGACGCGAGGGCGTTCCGCCGTGCGCTTCGAGACGCGGCGCGCGCCGGAGGCAGTGTCCCGCCCCCTTCGAGCGAGACGCGCGCGCGCCGCGACGGAGAGACGGAGACGCTGGACGAGCCCACGCCGCGTCGTGGGGCGAGGCGATGGGGCTGGATCGCGGCGGCGGTGGGCGGGGCGCTGGCGCTGGGAGGGATCCTGCTCGTGCGGGGAGGAGGCGCCGACGACGACAGCTTCGCTACCGCGTCTCGATCCACCGCAACCGAGACCGCGACCGCGACCGCGACCGAGACCGAGACCGAGACCGCGACCGCGACCGCGACCGAGACCGAGACCGAGACCGAGACCGCGGCCGAGACCGAGACCGAGACCGAGACCGAGACCGCGGCCGAGACCGAGACCGAGACCGAGACCGAGACCGAGACCGAGACCGAGACCGAGACCGAGACCGCGACCGAGCCCGCGACCGCGACCGAGCCCGCCCCCGCTGCCGCCCCCGCTGCCGCCCC
>JAYZQJ010000278.1:0-10361 GCA_036149055.1 Myxococcota bacterium
GCGGCACCGCCCGGCCAGCCACCATCCCGCCGCCCGCCACCCCCTTTGCGGCTTCGCGCCTTTGCGAGAGCACAAAAAAGGAGTCGCCACACCGCCCACCGCGAGGCACCGCCCGGCCAGCCACCATCCCGCCGCCCGCCTCTGCGCCTCTGCGCCTCTGCGAGAGAAAAACTGGAGCCGCCGAGCCCCAAGCCGCGCGGCACCGCCCGGCCAGCCGCCATCCCGCCGCCCGCCACCCTCTTTGCGGCTTCGCGCCTTTGCGAGAGCAAGAAGCGACGAGACTCAGCCGACGAGGGTGGCGAGGGTGTCTTCGATGAATTCCCAGACCACGCGGACGCGAGGCACCTCGCGGAGGGCGCGGTGGGTGACGAGCCAGACGTCGACCGACATGTCGACCGGCTCGGTGTCGAGCTCCACCAGACCGGGGAGCGTTCGGCCCCAAGCGCGGGCGAGCTCGATCGCGCCGCAGCCCGCCTGCGCGAGGGCGAGGCGCGTCGTGATCGAGCTGGCGCGGACCACGCACCGGACCCCGGCCTTCGCCTCCCAGCGGGCCTCGGGGATGCTCGCCTGGGTCTGGTCGTCCCAGCCGACGAAGTCGAGGCCGGCGAGCGCATGGGGGCCCGGGCCGAGGCGCGCGGCGAGCGCGGGCGCGCCGAAGACGCCGTAGTCCCCCGACCAGAGCCGCTTGCCCACCAGATCGCCGCGCGCCGGGCGGGCGAAGCGCAGGGCGACGTCGGCCTCCCGGCGGGTCAGGTCGGCCATCGCCACGCTGATCACGAAGGTGACCCGGACGCCCGGGTGCGCCTCGCGGAGACGCGCCATCGCGGGCGCGAGCACGTAGTAGCTCATGCCCTCCGAGACCGCGACGCGGACCTCGCCCTCGAGGGAGGCCTCCTCGCGGGCCACGACGCGGGCGGCCTCGTGGGTCGCGGCCTCGGCCCGCTCCGCCGGCGCGAGCAGCCGCTCGGCGAGCTCCGTCGGCACGAGGCCCTCCGGCGTCCGGTCGAAGAGCCGCGCGCCGAGCGTCTCTTCGAACGCGGCGAGGCGGCGGCTGGTCGTGGACTGGTTGAGCCCGAGGCGACGCGCCGCCTGGGTGAGGCTGCGGGTGCGGTGGGCCGCCAGGAAGAGCCGCAGGTCGTCCCAGCGGAAGTCGAGCTCGGAGGCCATGCGCGCTTGCATGAATACCATGCGGAATCGCGGGACGACATGCTCTGACGCATGACCCACGGTGAAGGCGAGGAGGAGAGACATGACCACCCAGCCCGCCGTCATCGCCGACCCCGACACCGACACGGAGCCCGCCGCCCACCGCCGCCTGGTCCTTCGAGCCTTCGGGGACCCGGACGGCTTCGCGCTCGAGGAGGGCGGGCCGCTGCCCGAGCCGGGCCCGGGCGAGGCACGGATCCGGGTGGAGGCGGCGAGCGTGCAGTTCACCGACGTCATCATTCGCAAGGGCGAGTACCCGGACCTGAAGCGGAAGCCGCCGCTCGTGCCCGGCTACGACTGCGTGGGGCGCGTCGAGGCGGTGGGTCCGGGGGTGCGAGACCTCGCGGTGGGCGATCGGGTCGCGGACATGACCATGATCGGCAGCTACGCCTCTCACCGGCTCCTCGACGCCGCGCGCTGCGTGCCCGTGCCCGAGGGCGTCGACGCGGCGGAGGCGGTCTCGCTGGTGCTCAGCTGGATGACCGCCTATCAGCTCATCCACCGCCACGCGAAGGCGGCGCCCGGACAGACGGCGCTCATTCACGGGGCCGCGGGCGCGGTCGGGCAGGCGCTGCTCCGCCTCGGGCAGCTGCACGGCCTCGAGATGTACGGCACCTGCCGGGCCGAGCACGCCGACCTGGTCGCGAGCTTCGGCGCCACCCCGATCGACTACCGGAGCGAGGACTTCACCGAGGTGCTGTCGGACGGCGTGGACGTGGTCTTCGACGGGATCGGCGAGGAGGGCTTCGCGCGCTCCTGGCGGACCGTGAAGCGAGGCGGCTTCCTCGCCGCCTACGGCTTCAGCGCCGGCATCCAGGAGGGCGCGCCGTTCCTGAAGATCGGCTACTGGTTCGCCCGCGTCGCGCTCTGGAACGTCTGGCCCAACGGCAAGCGAGCCGGCTTCTACGGCATCACCGACCTGCGGAAGAGCCGCCCCGAGTGGTTCCGCGAGGACCTGACCCGGCTCATGGCCTGGCTGGCCGACGGCACGGTGCGGCCGCGCGTCCAGGAGCGCATCGGCTTCGAGGACGTCGCCGAGGCGCACCGTCGCCTGGAGCGAGGCGGCCTCGACGGCAAGCTGGTGCTCGTCCCGTGACCGACGGTGGCGACCGTCAGCTCACGTATCGGTGCAGCAGCTCGTTCAGGGCCGCGCCCGTGACCCGCACGTCGTGGCGCTCGAGGACGGCCGCGCGGCCGCGCTTGCCCATCTCCTCGAGCCGCTGCGGGGGCGTGTCGAGCAGCTCGCGCACGCCCTCGGCGATGGCCTCGACGCTGCCCGCGGGGATGAGCCAGCCGTTGTCCGGGCCGACCAGCTCCGGGATGCCGGCGACGTAGGTGGAGAGCACCGGCCGCTCCAGCCCGAGCGCCTCCATGATCACGACGGGAAGCCCCTCGGCGAAGCTCGGCAGCACCATCGCCTGGGCGGAGAGGATCTCCTCGCGCACCCGGTCGCCGCTCGCCCAGCCGGTGATGGTGATGCGGTCCTCGATGCCGTGGCGGCGGATGGCCGCCTCGATCGCCTCGCGCATCTCGCCGTCTCCAACGAGCACCAGGTGGAAGTCGACGCCGTCCTTCGCGAGCTGACCGAGGGCCTCGACCAGGAGGATCTGCCCCTTCTGCTCGTTGAGGCGGCCGACGCTGACCAGGCGCGGCGCGGTGGGGAACGGCCGGCCGTCGCCCTCGAGGAAGCTGGTCTCCACGCCGCAGCGGACGATGTGGATCTTGCCCCAGTGATCGTAGCTCACCCGCCGGTAGAGCTGGCTGCGGCAGAAGCTGCTGATGCCGCAGACGAAGCGCGCCCGCTCGATCTTGAGGCCGAGGCTGATCGCGTCCGGCTTGTCGAACTCCTCGGGGCCGTGGACGTGGAAGCTGTAGCCGGGCCCGCCGAGCGCCTCGACGAGCATCGCGACGGTGGTCGAGTTCGTGCCGAAGTGGGCGTGCACGTGCTCGATGCCGTCCTGCTCCATCCAGTCGAGGAGCACGCACGCCTCGCCCAGGTAGGCCCCGTGGATCGCGAGCCCGCGCTCGGAGCCGTAGCCGACCTTGGCGGCGAGGGTCGAGGCGCGCGCGAAGGCCGCCGGGCGCTTCGCCGACTGCTTGGCGATGGCCGCCGCGAGCCCCTGCGGGCCGCCGTCGAGCACCACCTTGGTCCGCTCCTGCTCGGCGAGGTCCGCGGGATCCTTCAGCGGCTCCTCGACCCGACGCACGGAGTAGCGCACGACCTCGACGCCGAGCGCCTCGAGCGCCTGGATCTCGCGGCGGATGAAGGTGTGGCTGACCTTGGGGTACTGGTTGACCAGGTAGGCGATTCGCATCTCGCAAGCGCACATAGCAGCGCTCGGGCCTTTCGCATCCCCCTTGCGTTCGGGCGCGTGGGTCCCATGGTCCCGCGATGGCGTGGGTGATGATCGTGGTCGCCGGGCTCTTCGAGACCGCCTGGGTGATCTGCCTGGATCGGAGCGACGGATTCCGCCGCCCGCTCTGGGTCGCCGCGTTCGTCGCCAACCTGGCCATCAGCATGACGCTCCTCGGCCTGGCGGTGCGTCAGCTGCCGACCGGCGCCGCCTACGCCGCCTGGGTGGGCATCGGCGCGGTGGGCGCGATCCTCTACGGCTGGCTGATCCTGGGCGAGCCGCTCGGGCTCTGGCGCGCGTTCTTCCTCGCCGGGCTCGTCGCCTGCGTGGTCGGGGTCAAGCTCACGTCGCCGTGAGCCGGATCGGCAGGGCGCGGATCCGCTCGCCGGTGAGCGCGAAGAGCGCGTTCGTCACCGCCGGCGCGATCGGGGGCACGCCGATCTCTCCCACGCCCGACGGCGGACGGGACGAAGGCAACGTCACGACCTCGACCTCCGGCATCTCGTCGATGCGCAGGATCGGGTAGTCGTGGAAGTTGCTGGTCACGATCCGTCCCCCCTCCAGCCGCAGCTCCCCGTCGAGGGCGGCGCTCAGCCCGAACACCACGCTGCCCTCGATCTGGGCGGCGACCCCGTCGGGATCGATGACCTGGCCGCACTCCACCGCGGCCCAGACGCGGTGCACCCGCGGCCGGCCGTCGACGACCGACACCTCGGCGACCATCGCGCAGAAGCTGCCGTAGCACTCGTGCACGGCCACGCCCTTGGCCCGCCCCTCGGGCGCGCGCCCCCAGCCGCTGTCGTCGCGCACCCGCTCGAGCAGGGCGCGGTGAGTCTCGCGCCCCTCGAGCCGGGCCAGGCGATACGCCAGCGGGTCGACGCCGGCCGCGTGGGCGGCCTCGTCGATCATCGACTCGACCGCGAAGGCGTTGTAGCTGTGGCCGACGCTGCGCCAGATCCCGGTGGGGAGCGGCAGGTCGAGGCCGCCCCAGGTCACGTCGACCGCCCGCGCGGCGTAGGGGATCACCTCGGCGCCTTCGATCGCGAGGTGGTCGACGCCGTCGGCGCGGGTGGTGGTCGCGATGCGATCCCTCCAGCCCTCGATGGCGCCGTCGGCCGAGAGCCCGACCTCGAAGCGGTGCAGCGCGGCCGGCCGGTAGAAGTCGTTCCGGACGTCCTCCTCGCGCGTCCAGACGAGCTGGACCGGGTGCGGGCGGGTGCGCTGCGCGATCCGGAGCACCTGCTCGACCTCGACCGGGACGGTGCGCCGCCCGAAGCCGCCGCCGAGGAAGGGGACGTGCACGTGGCAGTCCTGCAACGGCAGGCCGGTCGCCTCCGCGGCGAGCTGCTGCACCCGCTGGGGGTCCTGGGTCGGCGCCCACACCTCGCACTCGCCGTCGCCGATCCGCGCGGTGGCGTTGATGGGCTCCATGCAGGCGTGCGCGAGGTAGGGGAAGGCGTAGTCCGCCTCGAGCCGGGTCGCCGCGCCCGCCAGCGCCGCGTCGGCGTCCCCCTCCCGCCGGGCCTCCACGCCCTCGGCCGCCGCGGAGCGCAGCCGCTCCAGCAGCGAGGCGTTCGTCAGGTCTCCGTGCGTCCCCGCGGACCACCGCGGGTTGGCGGCGCGGGCCCCGGAGAACGCCGCCCAGGTGGTCTCGGCGATCACGAGCACGCCGCCCTCCGCCGCGGCGACGTCGAGCACGCCCGGCACCGCGCGGGCCGCCGCCTCGTCGAACGAGTCCAGGCTGGCCCCGAGCGTCGCCGGGCGCGACAGGGTGGCGAAGCGCATGCCGGCGACGCGCACGTCGATCCCGTAGACGGCGCTCCCGTCCGACTTCGCGGCGGCGTCGAGGCGCCGGGCCGGCCGGCCGATGTAGCGGAATGCCGCCGCGTCCTTGAGCGGCGGGTCCGAGGGCACGTCGAGCTGCCCCGCGCGCTCCGCGAGGGTGCCGTAGGCGAGCCGCCGGCCCGAGGGCTCGTGCACCACGAAGCCCGCCTCCGCCCGGCAGTCCCCGCGGTCCACCTCCCAGGTCTGGGCGGCGGCGGTGACGAGCATCTCCCGCGCCGCGGCGCCCGCCCGTCGCAGCTCGGGGTAGAGGCTGCGCACGCTGGCGCTCGCGACCGTGGTCTGGGTGCCGAAGGCAGGGCTCGCCGGCGCCTTCTCGACCCGCACCCGCGTCCAGTCGGCCTCGAGCTCCTCGGCGAGGATGCGCGGCAGCGCCGTGAACACGCCTTGCCCCATCTCGGAGCGCGTGAGCCAGAGCGTCGTCGTCCCGTCGGTGTCGATGGCGAGGAACACGTTCGGGCTGAACGGCTCGTCGCGCGGCGGCACCCGCATCCGGCGCCGCTCGACCTTGCTCCCACCCCAGAACCCGATCCCGACCCCGACGGCCCCCGCCGCCCCGGCCCCGAGCCCGAGCCGCAGCCAGTCCCGCCGCGACATCTTGAACAGCCCCCCGCTCACCGCGCCCCCCCGGACTCGGCCCCGGCCCCCGCCCCGGACACGGCCCCGGACGCGGTCTCGGACTCGGCCCCCGCCCCGGACTCGGTCTCGGCCCCGGACTCGGCCCCGGCCTCGGACTCGGACTCGGTCTCGGCCTCGGACGCGGCTTCGGTCTCGGACGCGGCTTCGGTCTCGGACGCGGCTTCGGACTCGGAGGCGCCCCCGAGCCCCGCCGCCCGCCGGATGGCCCGCCGGATCCTCCCGTAGGTCCCACATCGACACAGGTTCCCCCGCATCGCCTCGTCGATCGCCGCGTCGTCGGGCCTCTCCACCCGGGCGAGCAGCGCGGCCGCGCTCATGATCTGCCCGCTCTGGCAGTAGCCGCACTGCGGCACGTTCTCTTCCGCCCACGCGCGCTGCAGCGGGTGCTCCCCGCCGAGCCCCTCGATGGTGCGCACCTCGCCGCGCACGCGCCCGATCGGCAGCACGCAGGATCGCACCGCCTCGCCGTCCACGTGCACGGTGCACGCGCCGCACTGCGAGACGCCGCAGCCGTACTTCGTGCCGGTCAGGCCGAGCGTGTCACGGAGCACCCAGAGCAGCGGGGTGTCCGGCGCCACGTCGACGGTGAGCTCGCGCCCGTTCACCTGGAGCGTGTGCCGCGGCATGCTCCAGCGATAGCACGCCTACTCCTCGCGCGGCTCCCGCTGCTCGAGCCAGGCGTCGCGGGCGGTCGAGTAGAGCAGCTTGGCGAGGGCGCGCTGCACCTCGGGTGGCAGGTTCCCCGGCACCGCGGCGCTCAGTCGGGCGCGGGCCTCGGTGACCGTGCCCGGCCAGCCTCCCGCGGCCGGGCGCCCCTCGGCGTGCACGCGCTCGCGCACGCTCTCGGCCCAGGCTCGGCCTCCGGCGATGGCGCGGGCGCGGTCATCTCCGTTCGAGGTGCGGGCCAGGATGTCTTCGTCGGAGATGGCGGAGCCTTTCGCGCGGCCGCTCGGACGGTCCGCGCGGGGTCACAGCATGGCGTGAAACCGCGTGAAACGAAAGCCTGAAAGGGCCCGCCATGCTACATGCACGTGAATGCGTCGCGCTGGCCCGGTCACGTTCGTCCTCCTGGCCTCGACCTTCGTGAGCGCGTGTGGCGCGCGCACCGTGCTGGACGTCTCGTCTCGCGAGGACGACGCGAGCGTGACGGCGGACGCCTCCGCCGACGCGGGTCGCGACGCCGGCCGGGACTCCGGTGTCGACTCGGGCGTCGACGCGGGACGCGACTCGGGCATGATCCCGAGCACGGGTCCTTGCGCGCGCGACGCCGACTGTGACATCGGGGTCTGCCGCGGCGCGGTGGGCTTCTCCCCCGCCGACCTGGCGAACCACCCGCTCGAGTGCGGCCCCACCGACCCCGACGGCGGCCCGGTGGGCGCCCCGTGCAGCAGCCCCACCCAGTGCGGTCGCGGCCTCTGCAGCGTCAGCGGCGTGTGCGTGGAGCCCTGCCGGACCGACGTCGACTGCGACGCGGGTGAGCGGTGCCGTCAGGTCTTCGTGCCCACCTCCGCCCGCAGCATGCAGCCGGTGCTCGCGTGCACCGCGCTGGTCGCCGCCCCCGACGGGGTGCGCGTCGTCGGCCCCGAGCCCGGGCCGACGCTGAGCGGCGGCATGGACGCCGGCGAGGACGCCCTCCCCGCCCTCGGCGACGACGCCCTCGTGATCTGGACCGGCGCCCCGGCGAGCACCCCGTTCATCGCCCGCATCGCCACCCGCCGGCCGCCCGCGACGGTGTTCGACGCCTTCGAGGGAGGAGACCCGCGCGCCCCGGCGCCGGACTGGGGCGTCAGCCCGCTGACCGTGACCGACGCCGCGACCCTCTTGTACCCCAACGGGCCGGGCACCCCGGACTCGGGCCGCGGCTTCGACGTGACCTTCGGCGCCAGCTCGCCGACCCCGCTCGAGCGCTACGTCGCGCAGCGCTCGGCCCCCGGCCGCGTGTTCGACGTCGACGCGTACCTCGTCGGAGGCGGCGGCTGGACGGCCCGCAGCGGCGTGGCCCCGCCGGACATGCGTCGCGCCCTCGCCGACGCGGGCGCGGCGCTCGCCTCGGCCGGCATCGTGCTCGGCGAGATCCGGGTGCACGAGGTCGTCGGCGCCCTGCGCGAGCGCTACGGCGTGCTCGAGGGCGCGGCGGGGCCGGCCATGGTGCCGGAGGAGCTCGACGACCTCTACGCGCTCACCGCGGGTCAGAACCGGCCGGCGATCCCCATCTTCTTCGTCCGCTCCATCGAGGGCGCGCTCGGCATCGCGAGCGGCATCCCCGGCCCGCACGTGCTCCCCGGCACCGGCGCGAGCGGCGTGGCCATCAGCGTCGATCTGGTCCCCGTCGACGAGATGGGCGTCGTGATCGCCCACGAGCTCGGCCACTACACCGGGCTCTTCCACACGAGCGAGATCGACGGCCGCGTCAACGACCCGTTCCCGGACACCCCCGAGTGCCGCCTGGACCGCGACACCGACGGAGACGGCTTTCTGCGGCCGAGCGAGTGCCGGGGCGCGGGCGCCGATCACCTGATGTTCTGGGCGGGCCGGAGCCCCACCGTGTCGGCGGGACAGGCGGAGCTGATGCGACGCGCCTACTTCGTGCGATAACCGGCGAATGTCGTGCGATAACCGGCAAATGGAGTATCGACGGCTGGGCACCAGCGGGCTGAAGGTCAGCGCCATCTCGATCGGCGGCTGGCTGACCTTCGGAGAGAGCGTCGACGGCTCGGCGAGCGCGAGCATCCTCCGCGCGGCGATCGATCGCGGCGTGAACCACGTCGACCTCGCCGACGTGTACGGACACGACGGCGCGGCCGAGCGCGCGGTGGGCGCCTGGCTCCCCGACGTGCGCCGCTCCTCGCTCGTGATCTCCAGCAAGTGCTTCTGGCCCACCGGCGAGGGCCCCAACGACCGCGGCCTCAGCCGCAAGCACATCATGGAGAGCTGCGAGGCGAGCCTCACCCGGCTCGGCACCGACTACCTCGACGTCTACTACTGCCACCGCGAGGACCCCGAGACCCCGCTCGAGGAGACCGTGCGCGCGATGGACGACCTCGTCCGCCAGGGCAAGATCCTCTACTGGGGCACCAGCTGCTGGGGCGCGTCGACCCTGCTCAAGACCCACGCCCTCTGCGGCCTGCGCAACTACCACGCGCCGATCGTCGAGCAGCCCCGCTACAACCTCCTGAAGCGCGACATCGAGAAGCGCGTCCTCCCGGTCGCCAGCCGCCTCGGCATGGGCCTCGTCGTCTGGAGCCCCCTCGCCGGCGGCGCCCTGACCGGCAAGTACGACGACGGAGTCCCCGAAGGCACCCGAGGCGCCGACACCGGCTGGCTCGACGACTACCTCACCGACGAGACCCGCCCGAGGCTCCGCCAGCTCAGCGCCCACGCCCGCGAGCTCGGCTGCACCCCAGCCCAGCTCGCCCTCGCCTGGTGCCTGCGCCGAGACGCCATCTCGAGCGTCATCACCGGCGCCACCAAGATCGCCCAGCTCGAAGACAACCTCGGCGCCCTGGACGTCGAGATCCCGGAAGACCTGGCGAGAGAGCTCGACGCCCTGTTCCCCCGGTGACCCCGAGACCGAGGCCGAGTGGCCGCGACGATTCTTCTGGGGCCGGCCGCGCGCGAGGGCTGTCGACGGCGTTCGCGCCGAGCGGCGCCGAGTCCGAACGCTGTCCACGGCGTCCGAGCGCTGCGTGGTGCAACTCGAACGCTAGCCGCAGCGTTCCAACTGTGCCTGCACAGTCCAGTTGATAGAGCGAATCAACTGGACTGTGCACGCACAACCCAGTTGATTCCGATTCGCAACTGGACTGTGCACGCACAACCCAGTTGATTCCGATTCGCAACTGGACTGTGCACGCCCAACCCAGTTGATTCCGATTCGCAACTGGACTGCGCACGCACAACCCAGTTGATTCCCGTTCGCAACTGGACTGCGCACGCACAACCCAGTTGAATCCGATTCGCAACTGAACTGTGCACGCTACAGCTCGAACGTCGCGGACAGTGTTTCCAACTGCGCCCGCACAACCCAGTTGATTCCGGTTCGCAACTGGACTGTGCACGCTACAGCTCGAACGTCGCGGCCAGCGTTTCCAACTGCGCCCGCACAGCTTCGCGGGCGGCCGCGCTCGAGCGCGAGGTGAGCTACGAGTCCGACGCCGAGTCCGACGCCGAGTCCGACGCCGAGTCCGACGCCGAGTCCGACGCCGAGTCCGAGTCCGAGTCCGAGTCCGAGCCCGAGCCCGAGCCCGAGCCCGAGTCCGAGTCCGAGTCCGAGTCCGAGTCCGAGCCCGAGCCCGAGTCCGAGTCCGAGTCCGAGTCCGA
>JAYZQJ010000279.1:0-96637 GCA_036149055.1 Myxococcota bacterium
GCACGAGGCTCTAGTCACTTTACGGTTGTCGCTGCTTATACCCTACGACCCGGCTGACGACCGGAGTCGATGATTGGGACCCGCGCTCTTTGCGCGTCTTCCGATTCAGTTTTCAAGGACCGACCACCCTCGACCAACTACGCACAGGCAGCGTCGAGGCAGCCCCTCGGTTTCGGCCCGCGTCAGCACTTGGCTGACACCGCCGAGCCCCAGGGCGGCTGAGGAACTTAGTTCGCCGCGTTTCGAGAGTCAAGCAACTTTCGCTCGCTTTTGCGAGCTGGCCGAAGCCCGTTGCGACTCTTCGCGGCGGCGCGCGCCGTCCGGCGCTCGCCTTCTCGCTTCCGGCGTCTCCCATCGGGGACTGTCCGGGCGGCCTGTCGGCCAGCGAGGTCGCGAACTGTAGCCAGCCTCCGATTCGAGTCAAGCGTTTTTTTTCGCTTGCCGCGTCTTTCGTTCCGCGGGTCTCGGAGCCTTCCAGCGCTCTCGGGGAGCGGCTGGTCCCGGCTACCCGTCATCCGGCCTGCGGCCGGTTCGGGGAGCGGGAAGCTACTTCTTCTGGGTCTGCTGTCAAGCAACCTGCGCGGCGCGTCGAGAGGCTCTGGGAGGGTCTCTCGGGGGGCCCCGGAGGGCCGCCAGCCGCGAAGGAGGCCGATCACTAGCATCGGGGTTGGGGGTGTCAACCAACTCGCGCCCCGAACCGCGATTCTTTTTCGAGGGCGCTCAGTAGAGCGGCAGAACCGGTGTGATTTCGCCTTCTTCGAGTCCGAGGTGATCGAGCGCGCTACGCTCGACGACGATCTGATCCGGGCGCTCGGGGTGCAGGATCGAGCGCGCGGCTACGGCTCGGAACCATGGCGGGCCGTCCTCGAGGCGGGCGACGAGGGACCTCCGGGCGCCCTCCCCCTCCGGGGTGCCGGCCACGAGGCGTCGCTTGGCGGTGCGCTGCACCAGCTCGATCTCGTCGGTGGGCGCGATGTAGTGCGGTCCGCCGTCGAACGGGTCGACGCGGCGCCAGTACCGGAAGCCGATCCGGGTCAGCATCTTCTCGACGCCGCGGGTCTGCGGGCCGACCTCCCCGATGACCGCCTGGGCCTGTGGGGGGAGGAGAGAGGTGTAGATGTCCCCGCGTGGGAACAGGCCGCTGATGAACTCCTTGTTCTTCTTGGAGAGTCGGTCGGCGGCCCGGTAGGTCATGCCGGTGAAGTGACGTCCGACGGCCTCCCAGAGATGGGAGGTGCCGTCGGGCTCGAGCGGCGGCATGAGCTCGGCCAGCACCCGGGGCTGGAACTGCTCCCGGTGGGTCGCGAGGAAGAGGAAGCGCACGTAGGAGATGAGCATCCCGAGGCGCTCCGGCGCCTTCCGGTACTCCGGGTGGACCACCAGGCCGCCGATCTCGGTGGGGCCATGGTAGCTGTAGCCGATCGTCAGCACCTCGTGGACGAAGTGCTTGTCCACGCTGGCGCTGTAGCGCTCCTCGTTGCGGACATCGAAGAAGACGTAGGGGGCGTCCCGCGAGCCGAGCTGCGCGATGATCATCGAGGTCCCCACCGCCACGTCCTCTTCGAGGTCGCGCAGGACGAAGACGAAGCGCCGCTTCCGGGGATCCGCGATGGCGCCGGAGAACGAGGCCTCGGAGGTCTCCAGGATCTCGGCGATCTCGGTCGCGTCGTGAGGGAGGTTCACGGAGTCGAGGTGCTCCGCGAGCTGGTAGAGCTGAGCCTGGTCCGCGGTGGTCGCCGCTCGGATCTCGTAGCGCATGGTCAGAAGGTCTTCTCGGTGTCGATCAGGATCGTCACCGGTCCGTCCACTCGGCTCCTCACGTCCATCATCGCCCGAAACCGGCCGGTCGCCACCTCGAGGCCGCGCGCGCGGAGGGCCTCGACCACCGCTTCGTAGAGGCGCTCGGCCTCCTCGGGAGGGGCGGCTCCGTCGAAGGAGGGGCGCCGGCCGCGGCGCACGTCTCCGAACAGGGTGAACTGCGAGACCACGAGCACCGCGCCGCCCACGTCCTCGACCGACAGGCTCATCTTGCCCTCGTCGTTCCGGAACACGCGGAGCCCGGCGAGCTTGTTCGCCATCGTGGCGACCTCGGCTTCGCCGTCCCCGGCCGCCGCGCCCAGGTAGACGAGCAGGCCCGGGCCGATGGCGCCGACGGTCTCCTCGTCGACGAGCACCGAGGCTTCGAATACGCGCTGCGCGACGGCTCGCACCGAGGAGACGGCTACCACGGACCGGCCGGTCGCGTCGAGCATCGCATCGGGCCGGGGGAGCGTGGTACGAACGGACGTGGCGTTCGCGGTGGTAGGGCTGACCGGCGGGATCGGTTCGGGCAAGAGCACGGTCGCGCGCATGTTCGCGGAGCTCGGCGTGCCCGTGGTCGACGCCGATCAGGTGGCGCGGGACGTGGTCGAGCCCGGGACCGAGGGCCTCGCGGCGGTGGTCGAGCGGTTCGGCGACGACGTGCTGGACGAGGACGGACGGCTCGACCGGGCGAAGCTCGGGCAGCGCGTGTTCGACGACGCGGCGGCGCGCAAGGAGCTCGAGGGGATCCTGCACCCGCGCATCGCCGCCGCGTCGCTCGCGCGCTTCCAGGCGCTCGCCCAGGAGGGTCACCCCTACGCGCTCTACGAGGCCGCCCTGCTCGTCGAGAGCGGCCGGCACCGCACGATGGGGGCGCTCGTGGTCGTCGCGGTGGACGCGGAGACGCAGGTCGCCCGGGTGCGGTCGCGGGACGCGCTCTCGGCGGAGGACGCGCGCAAGCGGATGGCGGCGCAGCTCCCGCTGGCGGAGAAGGTCGCCGCGGCCGACCACGTGATCCGGAACGACGGCTCGCTCGAGGAGACGCGGGCTCGGGTGAGAGAGGTGCACGAGCGCCTGGTGGCGCGCTTCGGAGGGGGAGCATGAGCGAGCGGCCGGAGATCACGCTGGTCACGGGGTTCCCCACGAGCTTCCTCGCGGTGCGCGTGGTGAAGAAGGTCCTCGCGGAGGAGCCGCGGGCCGAGCTGCGCCTGGTGGTCCAGGACAAGTTCATGGAGCGCGCGCGGTCCGAGCTCGAGCGGCTGGGCCGCGACGCGGAGCGGGTGAACGTGCTCGAGGGCGACGCCGCGGCGATGGATCTCGGCCTCTCGGGGCGCGAGTTCGTCGAGCTGGCGGGCGAGGTCGACGTCATCCACCACTGCGCGGCCATCACCTACCTCGGCGTGGAGGAGAAGGCCGCGGAGGAGCTGAACGTGGGCGGCACCCGCGAGGTCCTCGAGCTGGCGCAGGAGGCCGATCATCTCGCCCGGCTGGTGCACTGGTCCACCGCGCTCGTGTCCGGAGGCCGCCGCGGCTACGTGCTCGAGGAGGAGCTGCTCGCGCCCGAGGGGTTCCGGAACCCGATCGAGCAGACGCGCTTCGCGGCCGAGACGTTGGTCCGGCGCGCCGCCAGCGAGATCCCGATCACCATCTTGCGCCCGGCCATCATCGTCGGCGACAGCGTCACCGGGGAGATCGATCGCCTCGAGGGGCCCTATCTCCTGGTGCTGTTGATGCTGAACGCGCCGGCGGATCTGCGCATGCCGCTGCCGGGGCGCGGGGACGTGCCGCTCAACCTGGTGCCGGTCGACTACGTGGTGGACGCGGGGTGCGCGATCGCGCGCGATCGGCGCTCGCTCGGCAAGACGTTCCACGTGGTCGACCCGGAGCCGGTGACGGCGCGCCGGGTCTTCGAGCTGATCGCCCGGGCCGCCGGGCGCCCGGTGCCCCGCGGCTTCCTCCCCACGAACCTCGCCACCGCCCTGCTGCGCACGCCGGGGGTCGAGCGGTTCGCGCACGTCCCGCGCGCGTTCCTCGAGCAGCTCGCGACCGAGGTCGTCTACGACGATCGGAACGCGCGCGACATCCTCGACGAGCTGGACGTCGAGTGCCCCTCGTTCGAGAGCTACGTGGGCGTGATGGTGGACTACGTGCGGAAGCAGCAGGCCACCCGGCGGGCCCAGGCGGCCGACGCGCCACCGGCCTGACGGATTTGTTGGTACGATGCCCGGCAGATGTCGGGGAGGACCGGATCGGGACGTGATCCCGTGATCCCGAAGGATCCACTGCGCGATACGATGTCGGACGCGAAGCCGGACACCGATCCGGTCGTGAACGCTCGCCCGCGGCGGAAGGGGTCCTGGGAGTCGCTCGAGCCCACGCTCACCGATCACGCGGCGGGCAGCCCGTCACCGTGGTCGGAGGAGCTCACGCTGGACGGCCCCACCCGGGTGGAGCTCCCGCGCTCGCTGGTCGACCCGGACGCGCCGCGCATGGCGGTGGACGAAGACTTCGGGCAGCGGTACCGGACCGACGAGATCCTCGGCCAGGGCGGCATGGGCACCATCCGCCTCCACTACGACCGGCAGATCGGGCGACGGGTCGCGCTGAAGTCGATGAACGACGCCGACGCCGGGTCCGCCGACCGGTCGCGTTTCATCCGCGAGGCCCGGATCCAGGGGCAGCTGGAGCACCCCTCGATCGTCCCGGTCTACGATCTCGCGATCGGCCCGGACGGGCGCCCCTTCTTCACGATGCGGCGGGTCCGGGGCATGACCCTCGAGGTCATCCTGGAGCGGCTCGCCATGGGCGCGCCCAAGGTGTTCCGGGCCGAGCACTCGCGCCGGCGGCTGCTCAGCGCGTTCGGCCGGGTGTGCCAGGCGGTGCACTACGCGCACGAGCACGGGGTGCTCCACCGGGACATCAAGCCCAGCAACATCATCCTCGGGGAGTTCGGCGAGGTCTACCTGCTCGACTGGGGCCTGGCCGGGCTGGCGAAGCAGCGCGACGAGGCGGTGCGGGAGCTCAAGGCGCTGCGGCTGACCCGGGAGACGATGCCGGGCTCGCTGCTCGGGACGCCCGGCTACATGTCGCCCGAGCAGGCGACCGGGGGGGTCTCGGAGCTCGGGCCGCCGACCGACGTCTACGCCCTCGGCTGCATCCTGTTCGAGATCGTGACCCTGATGCCGCTGCACGACGGCGAGGGCATCGTCTCGCTCCTCGACAGCACGATCCGCGGCACCACCGACCGACGCCCGTCCCGCCGGGCGGGCCACCTGAAGATCGATCCGGAGCTCGACCGGATCGTCATGAAGGCCACGGCGCTCTCGCCCGAGGACCGCATCCAGTCGGCGCGCGAGCTCTTCCTCCAGATCGACGCCTACCTCGACGGCCGGCGCGACGAGGAGCAGCGCACCCAGCTGGCGGACGAGCGGGCGCGCGCGGCGGCGTCCGAGGCGGAGCTCGCGCTCTCCAAGCCGGAGGGCTTCGACGAGCGACGCCAGGCGCTGCGGGACGCGGTCGGCGCGCTCTCGCTGGATCCGACGAACGAGCTCGCGCTCCGCACCTTCGCCGAGGTGACCACCAACCCGCCGCAGCGCCTGCCGCCCGACGTGGACGAGAGCCTCGGCGAGGCGGTGCGCGCGCGGCTGCGGTGGGCGGGAGGCGCGGTCTCCGTCGTCTACGCGAGCGCGTTCGTCTACCTGCCGTTCATCGCCGCGAGCATCGTCGAGCAGTGGCTCCCGGTGATCCTCGCCTACACCCTCCTGCTGGCGGCGGCGGTCGCGGGGCTGCTGACCGCGCGGGCCGCGCGCCCTCGGGTCGAGTGGCTCGCCGGTGCGATGGTCCTGAGCAACCTCGGCTTCGCGGCCACCGCGCCCTGGTTCGGCCCGCTGCTGGTGACCCCGTCGCTCCTGGCCATCAACACCGCTCCCTACGCGCTCTTCCTCAGCCATCGGGCGCGGCGCCTGGCCCTCGCCTTCGGGCTCGGCACCATCGCCACCATCATCGGCCTCGGCTACGCGGGCGCGATCCCGGTGGAGTACACCTTCCGGGAGGGCGAGCTGATCGTGCACTCCGGGGCGCTGCTCTTCGCGCCGATCCCGACCCTGGTGCTGCTGACGCTGCTCGCGCTCGGCCAGATGCTGGGCGCGATGCTCGGCGCGAGCCGGATCTATGCCGATCTCGAGCGGGCGGAGCGCGCGCTGCACATGCAGTCCTGGTTGCTCCGCGGGCTGACGCAGGAGCGGCGCCCGTCGTCTCGACCGCCCGCCGATCGGTGAGCGCTCAGGTCGGTCGCCACGGCGGCGCGACGAGGCGACGGCGGCCGTCCGAGGCCATCGGGATCCCGCCGCGATCACCCTCCGGGAAGAGGCGGTCCCAGCGCTGACAGGTGACCTCCTTGTGGGCCTGGTCGAGCGCCTCGCAGTAGTTCGTGAAGAAGCAGCGGCGGACCTCGTCGCCGCGGCCGAGCCGGATCTTCCGGAACCAGTCGGGGTCGGCGAGGCTCTGGCGGGCGGCGGCCACGATGTCCGCGTCGCCGCGCTCGAGGATCTCCTCGGCCTGCCACGGCGAGCAGATGCCGCCCGCGCCGACGACCGGCGTGGAGTGACCGGCCTCTCGCAGCGCCGCTCGCACCGCGCGGCTGAGCGGGATGTTCCGCCCGAAGGGCCCCGTCGCGTCGATCTTCACGTGCGGCATGCACTCGTGACCGCTCGGGCCGGTGTAGGGATAGGCGGCGTGCCCGACCTTGGGCTGCTTGGCGTCCTCGAACTTCCCGCCCTTGCTCACGCTGAGGAAGTCCATGCCCGCCTCCGCGAAGCGCACGCCGAACCAGGCGGCGTCGTCCACGCCGGTGCCGCCCTCGATGACCTCGTCGCCGAGAAAGCGGGCCCCCACCGACACGCGGCTGGACACGGCGGCGCGCGCCGCCCGGTAGACCTCGAGCGGGAGGCGCACGCGGTCCTCGCGCGCCCCGCCGTAGCCGTCCGTCCGCGTGTTCCTCGCGCTGAGGAAGGAGGCCATCGTGTAGGCGTGGGCGTAGTGCAGCTCCACGCCGTCGAAGCCGGCCTCCTCGGCGCGCGCGGCCGCGTCGGCGAAGAGCCCGGGCAGCACCTCGGGCAGCTCGCGCACGTGCGGGAGGTGCGTGTCGGTCACCCGCTCGCGGAAGCCCATGCGCAGGCTCTCGAGATCGCGGGGCGAGAGCACCTCGGCGAGCTGGTCTTCGTCCATCTCGAGGAGCCGCGCCCGGACCTGCGCCTCGTCCTCGAGGCCCACCCGCTCCCGGAGCCGGTCGTCGACGACCAGGAACCGCCGCAGGAACTTCTCGGCCGGGACGCGGCGCTTGATCGCCAGGAAATCGATGAGCTGGATGAAGAGGCGGGTGTGCCCCTCGCTCGCCTCCCGCACCGCCTCCACCAGCTGGCGCAGGCCCGGCACGAAGCGATCGTGACCGATCCGGAGGAGCGGGCCGCTCGGCACGTCTCGGATGCCCGTGGCTTCGATGACGATCGCGCCCGGTCGGCCCTCGGCGAAGCGGCGGTACCACTCGAGCACCGCCGGGGTGACGAAGCCCTCGTTCGTCGCGCGCCAGGGGACCATCGCCGGGACCCAGGTGCGCGCCTCGAGGGTGACCGGGCCGACGTCGATCGGCGAGAACCAGCGCATGCCGGCCGCCTCCTCGGCGGTCGGCCAGCGCTCGACCGGCAAGAGCCTGAGGAGGCGCTTGTCGGGCGCCGCGGACACCTACTTGCCGGCCAGCGTCATGCGGGACACGCGGAAGGTCGGCGTGGCCACCGAGGTGCGGAGATCCAGGTCGTCCGCGACCGCGTCGATCCGCTTGAGCAGCTCGTCGACGTTGAGCGAGATCGTGACCTCGGAGACCGGGAAGGTCTTCTCGCCGTTCTCGATCCAGAAGCCCGACGCGCCGCGGCTGAAGTCGCCGGTCACCGCGTTGAACCCGAAGCCCATCATCTCGGTGACGTAGAGGCCGCTCTTCGTCGACTTCAGCAGGTCCTCGGGGCTCTGCGTCCCGGGCTGGAGCACGAAGTTGCTCGTCGACGGACCCACGCCGCCGGACGAGCCGCGGCTCGCGCTCGCGGTGCTCTCGAGCCCGAGCTTGCGGGCCGAGTAGGTGTCGAGCATGTAGCTCTGGAGCACGCCCTTCTCGACCACGACGTTGCGGCGCGACAGCAGGCCCTCGCCGTCGTAGGGGCGCGAGCCCGGCGCGCCCTCGAGGAGCGGATCGTCGACGACGGTGACCAGCTCGCTCGCGACCTGGCTGCCGACGCGATCGACGAGGTAGCTGGAGCGGCGCCAGATGGCGCTCCCGTTGATGCACCCGGCGAGCAGCCCGAGGATCGAGCGGCCGACGTCGGGGTCGAACACGACCGGGCACTCCTGGGTCGCCGCCTTCTGCGCGCCCAGCTTGGCGAGCGTGCGGCGCGCCGCCTCGCGGCCCACCTCGTCGTCCGCGAGGAGCCCGTCCTTGTGGCGGCGCGCGGTCCAGTAGTAGCCGCTGCGCTTCTTGCCGTCGGCGTCGTCGGCCACCGGGTTGACGGTGAGCGACGCGTAGGTGCCGCGACTGACGCCGGCGAAGCCGCCGCTCGTCACCAGGGCGCGGGCCCCCGACGCGCGCGAGAACGTGGCGCCCTCGCTGTTGGTGATCCGCGCGTCGGCCTCGCGCGCCGCCTTCTCGCCTGCGAGCGCGTGCGCGAGCGCCTCGGCGCCGTCGATGTCGTGGATCGACGCGTCGTAGAGGTTCAGCTCGGGGTGGTCCTCGCGGCGGCTCAGCAGCGAGGGATCGGGCGGCCCCGCGAGCTCGTCCGGCTGCGAGAGCCGCGCGAGCTCGATCGCGTCCTCGACGAAGCGGGTCACGCCGGCCTCGGTCAGATCGCTGGTGAACGAGACCGCGACCTGCTTGCCGATCATGACGCGGAGGCCGACCGCGCGGCTCCCCGCCTCTTCGACGAGCTCGGGCTCACCGAGCCGGACCTTGGTCGAGAGGTGCGAGCCCTCCGAGACCACCGCCTCGGCGACGTCCGCGCCCGCCTTCCGCGCCCGCTCCACCACCTGCCCGCCGAGGGCGAGCAGCTCTTCTTGATTCTCCGTCGCCATCGCTCCTCAGCCGATCTGGGTTCCGCCGACCGTCATGCCCGAGATCTTCACCGTGGGGCAGCCCACGCCGACCGGCACGCTCTGGCCTTCCTTGCCGCAGGTCCAGATGCCGTCGGAGAGCTCCATGTCGGAGCCGAGCATCGTGACCTTGCGCATCACGTCGGGGCCATTCCCGATGAGGTTCACGCCCTTGAGCGGCGCGGTGATCTTGCCGTCCTCGATGAGGTAGCCCTCGGTGAGGTTGAAGACGAAGTCGCCGTTCGAGATGTCGACCTGTCCGCCGCCGAACTTGCTCGCGTAGACGCCCTTCTTGACGCTCCGCACGATCTCCTCGGGGTCGTGCGGGCCGGCGAGCAGGAGGGTGTTCGTCATGCGCGGCATCGGGTGGCTCTTGAACGACTCGCGGCGACCGTTGCCGGTCGGGGTCGTGCCGAAGAACTCGCTCGAGTGTCGGTCCTGCATGTAGCCGCGCAGGATGCCGTCCTCGATGAGCACCGCCTTCTCCGGCCGCTGCCCCTCGTCGTCCACGTTGATCGAGCCGCGGCTGCTCGAGAGCGTCGCGTCGTCGACCACCGTGCACAGCTCGCTCGCGACCCGCTCGCCGACCTGGTCGGTGTAGTTGCTGGTCTTCTTGCGGTTGAAGTCCGCCTCGAGGCCGTGGCCGACCGCCTCGTGCAGGAGGATGCCGCTGTCGCCGGGCGCGAGGACCACCTCGAGCTCGCCGGCCGGCGCCTCGCGCGCGTCCAGCATCGACAGCGCCTGCCGCACCGCCTCCTTGGCGTGGGTCTCGGGGCTCTTGCCGTCGAAGTAGCCCCACCCCACCCGGCCGCCGCCGCCGGAGCTGCCGGACTGACGCTTGCCGTCGTCCTCGACGATGACGCGCACGCCGAAGCGGAGGAGCGGCTGCCGGTCGCGGACGAGGCGGCCGTCGCTGGTCGCAATCAAGATCTCGCGGACCTGCTCGGCGAGCGACGCCTCCACCCGCTGGACGCGGGAGTCGACCGCGCGGGCGGCCTCGTCGGCGCGCTTCAGCAGGTCGCGCTTCTCCTCGCCGGCGAGATCCAGGGAGAGGACCTCGACCGGGTAGCGGTTCGCGACGTCGAGCGGCTCGAGGCCGACCGGCTCGGGGGCTCCGCCGCCGTCCGCGATCTGGGCGGCGGTGCGGGCCGCGCGCTCCATCGCCTCGGTGCTCAGATCCTCGACGTAGGCGTAGCCGGTCGCGTCACCCTTGCGGACGCGGACGCCGAGACCGGCGCTGACCGAGCGCCCCGCCGACTTGAGGATCTGCTCCTCGTACGCGTAGCTGCCGGTGACGTTGTACTCGAAGAAGAGGTCGGCGTAGTCGCCGCCCCGCTCGAGGGCCACCGTCAACAGCCGACGCGCGAGCGTGGCGTCGATGGCGTTGGGCCCCTCGGGCGAAAAGGGTGCGGTGTATCGGCTCATGGATGTCGTGACTCTAAGCCCCGAGGGCCTATGTCGCTATCGGTGTCCGTGCGGCAACACAGGTCCGAGACGTTCTGCTACGCTGCCGCCGAGACGCACCGAGGAGCGAAAGGGAGAGCGCATGCAGGAGCACCAAGAGGCGATGGTCAAGTCCCTGGTCGCCGTGGCGTGGGCCGACGGGCGCATGGACGGCGAGGAGACCGAGGTCATCGAAGCGCTGCTGAGTGCGTTCGAGATCGAAGGCGACGACGCCGAGGCCGTCCGTGACTTCGCCAAGGAGCCGAAGCGACTCGAGGACGTGCCGATCACGGATCTCTCCGCGTCCGATCGGCGGCTGCTCCTGCAGCACGCGGTCATCCTCACCTACATCGACGGCGAGCAGTCCGAGACCGAGAAGAAGGTGCTCGACGATCTGATCGAGCGGCTCCGCATCCCCGAGGCCGAGGCCAAGTCCCTGCTCGAGTCGGCCGAGGCGCGCGCCAAGCGCCTGCTCGACCTTCTTTGAAGGTGTTCCGCGATCCGCGCGGCCTCGAGGCCCTGCTCCTCGACGCCGGGAACACGATCGTCTTCCTCGACATGACCGCGGTGGCCGCGGTCGCGCTCGAGGAGGGCGTGACGGTCGCGCCCACGCGCCTGCTCGAGGTCGAAGGCGAGGCGAAGCGGCGCTACGAGGCCAAGCTCGGCGAAGGCGGGAGCCACGAGGCCGGCTGGCGGCTCTACCTCGAGACGCTGCTGACCGCGGCCGGGGTCGAGGAGGCGGCGGCGCGCGCGCTGATCGACCCGCTCCGCGCCGCGCACGATCGGCTCAACCTCTGGCGGCGCGTCCCGGCGGATCTCCCCGACGCGCTCGAGCGCGCCCGTCGCCTCGGGCTTCGCGTCGGCGTCGTGAGCAACTCGGAGGGCAAGCTGCCGGAGCTGTTCGCGCACGTCGGGCTCGGCGACGCGTTCGAGCTGGTGGTGGACAGCGCGCACGAGGGCATCCGCAAGCCCGACCCGCGCATCTTCCACCGGGCGACCGAGCGGATGGGCGTCGCGCCAGCCGCCGCGCTTTACGCGGGCGACATCCCGAGCGTGGACGTCGACGGCGCGCACGGGGCGGGCCTGGACGCGGCGCTCGTCGATCCCCACGACTTCTACCCGGACCACACCGCCTCGCCCCGCTTCGCGTCGGTGGCCGAGCTGGTGACCGCGCTGGAGCGCGCGCGATGAAGGAGGCCACGATCCAGGCCTGGCGGCCCCGCGAGGACGACGGCGACGACGAGGTGGTGGACCGCCGCCTCGACGCGCTCCTCGGCGCGCTCTCGCGCGAGAAGGTCATCAGCGCGCGCCCGCCGTGGCGGCTGGTGGCGGCGGACGGAACCCGGATCGTGATCTTCGAGTGGATCTCGCCGCAGGGCGCCCGACGCGCGCAGGACAACCCGGCGATCAACGAGCGCCTCTCCGAGCTCGAGCTCGTGGCCGAGCAGATCCCGCTCGGCGATCTGGAGGAGGCGGAGGAGCTCGACGCGAGCTTCGGTCAGCGAGCGTAGAAGCGGACGATCGCGTCGACCACCCGCCGCTGCCGGCCCTCCCCGAGCTCCGGGTAGATCGGCAGCGAGAGGACCTCCCGCGACGCGCGCTCCGCCTCCGGGAAGTCTCCCTCGGCGTGGCCGAGGTGGGCGAAGCACGCCTGGAGATGGAGCGGCAGCGGGTAGTAGACGGCGGACCCGATGCCCTCGCGCTCGAGGTGCGCGGCGAGGGCGTCCCGGTCGCGCGCCCGGATCGTGTACTGGTTGTAGACGTGCCCGGGCGCGACGCGCGGCGGCGGCGTCACCTCGTCGAGGCCGGCCTCGGCGAAGAGCGCGTCGTAGCGCGCCGCGTTGTCGATCCGGCCCTGCTGCCAGCGGTCGAGGTGCGGCAGCTTCACGCGGAGCACGGCGGCCTGCAGCGCGTCGAGGCGGAAGTTCCCGCCCACGAGGGCGTGGAAGTACTTCGGGTGGCCGCCGTGCACGCGGAGCTTGCGCACCTTCTCGGCGAGGGCGTCGTCTTCGGTGCTCACGAGGCCGGCGTCGCCGAACGCGCCGAGGTTCTTCGAGGGGAAGAAGGAGAAGGCGGCGAGCGCCCCGAGCGCGCCGACCGGCCCCTCGTCCGCGCGAGCCCCGATGGCCTGCGCCGCGTCCTCGACGATCGGCACGCCGAGCGACCGGAGCGCGGCGACGTCGGCCGGCTGACCGAAGAGGTGGACCGGCACGATCGCCTTCGTGCGCTCGGTCTGCCTCGACGCGACCTGCGCCGGATCGAGGTTGAACGTGGCGGGATCGACGTCGACGAAGACCGGCGTCGCGCCGAGCCGGTGCACCACGCCCGCGGTGGCGAAGAACGAGAACGGCGTCGTGATCACCTCGTCGCCCAGGCCGACGTCGAGCGCCATGAGCGCGGCGAGGAGCGCGTCGGTCCCGCTCGAGACCCCGATGGCGTGCTTCACGCCGAGGTGCGCGGCGATCTCGCGCTCGAACGCGTCGAGCTCCGGCCCCATGATGAAGCGGTCCTCGCGCACGACCTCGCGGATGGCGATCATCGCCTCCTCGCGGAGCGGGCCGTTCTGGGCCGCGAGATCGAGGAGCGGGATCGGGCCCTCGTCCACCAGGGGTCCGTCGAGGGGCACGCAGACCTCACCTTCGATGCGGTATCGCTCGCCGGTCTCGGGGCAGACGGGATCCGCCTCCGAGATGCGGGCGCCGGCGCGGCTCATCCAGCCCACGCGGCGCGCCGGGTTGCCCACCACCAGCGCGTGGGGCGGGACGTCCTTGGTGACCACCGCGCCCGCGCCGACGAAGCAGTGAGCGCCGAGATCGTGACCGCAGACGATCACCGCGTTGGCGCCGACGCTCGCGCCGCGGCCGACGCGCGTCTTGCGATACTCGTGCTTGCGGCTCACGAAGGAGCGCGGGTTGAGCACGTTGGTGAAGACGCAGCTCGGGCCGAGGAACGCGTCGTCCTCGACCTCCACGCCTTCGTAGATCGAGACGTTGTTCTGGACCCGCACTCCGTCGCCGAGGCGGACGCCCCGGCCGACGAAGGCGTTCTGGCCGAGCGAGCAGCCCGCGCCGATCGTCGCCCCGGCGCTGACGTGGACGAAGTGCCAGACCTTGGTGTCGTCACCGAGGCTGACCCCTTCGTCCACGACCGC
Organism: Myxococcota bacterium; assembly: GCA_036149055.1. Classification (GTDB taxonomy): domain Bacteria; phylum Myxococcota_A; class Polyangia; order Polyangiales; family Sandaracinaceae; genus JAVJQK01. The sequence continues at coordinate 13,523 of JAYZQJ010000279.1, forward strand.
GGTGGGGTGGACGAACGGCGCGCTCAATCGACGGCCTCGAGGATCACGGCGAGGCCCTGGCCGACGCCGATGCAGAGGGTCGCGAGGCCGAGGCGCGCGCCGCGGCGCTTCATCTCGTGCACCAGCGTGACGACGATGCGCGCCCCGCTGCAGCCGATGGGGTGGCCGAGCGCGATCGCGCCGCCGTTGACGTTGACCTTCGCCTCGTCGAGGCCGAGCTCGCGCACGCAGGCGAGCGACTGGGCGGCGAACGCCTCGTTGAGCTCGACGAGGTCGAGATCCTTCGCCTCGAGCCCGGCCTTCTTCAGCGCCTGCCGGGTCGAGGGCACCGGCCCGATGCCCATGTAGTTCGGGTGCACGCCGGCGACCCCGGTGGCCCGGACCCGAGCGAGCGGCTTCAGGCCGTGCTCCTTCGCGAACGCGTCGCTCGTCACGAGCAGGCAGGCCGCGCCGTCGTTGAGGGGCGAGGCGTTGCCCGGCGTGACCGTGCCGCCGTCCTTCTTGAAGACGGTGGGGAGCTTGGCGAGCTTCTCGAGCGAGGTGTCCGGCCGGATGCACTCGTCCTGGTCGAAGGTGCCGGGCGGCGCCTTCTTGTGCGCGGGCGGGGTCGTGACCGGGACGATCTCGTCGGCGAAGCGGCTCGCCTCCCACGCGGCCGCCGCCTTCTGGTGGCTCGAGAGGGCGAACGCGTCCTGGTCGGCGCGCGAGACGCCGTACTTCTCGGCGACGTTCTCGGCGGTGTTGCCCATGGAGATGAGCGGGAAGCGCTCGGCGAGCTTCGGGTTCTCGAAGCGCCAGCCGAGGCTGGTGTCGTAGACCTTGGGCGCCTTGCGCGGGTAGGCCTCCTCGGCCTTCGGCATCGCGTAGGGCGCGCGGCTCATCGACTCGACGCCGCCGGCGAGCATCACCTGGTGGTCGCCGAGGCGGATGGCGCGGGACGCCTGGATGAGGGCCTCGAGGCCGCTGCCGCAGAGGCGATTGACGGTCACGCCGCTCACCTCGTCGGGCAGCCCGGCGAGCAGGGTCGCCATGCGCGCGACGTTGCGGTTGTCTTCCCCCGCCTGGTTGGTGTCGCCGAAGATGACCTCGGAGAGCGCCTCCTTCGCCTGGGGCTGACGCTCGACGATCGAGCGGATCACATGGGCGGCGAGGTCGTCGGGACGAACCCCGGCCAGCCCCCCGCGGTACTTCCCGATGGGCGTGCGGAGCCCGTCGACGATCACGGCTTCGGTCATGCTCGTTGTCCTCTCTCAGCGCCCGCGGAACTCGGGCTTGCGCTTGTCGTTGAACGCGGCGAGGCCCTCGCGGGCGTCCTCGCTCTCGAAGAGCCGCTGCTGCAGCTCGCGCTCGAGGGCGAGCCCGTTCTCCAGGCTCATCTCGGCGCCGGCCTGCACGGCTCGCTTGATGTGACCGACCGCCATCGACGCCTTCTGCGGCGGACAGAACGAGCGCGCGTAGGCCTTGGCCTGGTCGAGGAAGCCCTCGGCCTCCCACACCTGGTTGACCAGGCCGAGCGCGGCCGCCCGCTCGTAGTCCACGAGGGTGCCCTCGCACATCAGCTCGATGGCCTTGGCCTTGCCGAGCACCCGGGCGAGCCGCTGGGTGCCGCCGGTCCCGGGGAGCACGCCGAGCGCGACCTCGGGCAGGCCGAGCTTGCCGCTGCCCTTCGCGGCGACCCGGAGGTCGGCGGCGAGCGCGATCTCGAGCCCGCCTCCGACGCAGTGCCCCTGGAGCGCCGCGATGACGAGCTTCGAGGTGTTCTCGAGGCGCAGCATCGTCTCGTTGGCGTGCAGGCAGAACTGGTACTTGAAGCGCGGGGTGACCGCCTGGAGCATCCCGATGTCCGCGCCGGCGCAGAAGAACTTCTCGCCCGCGCCGGTCAGCAGCACCACGTGGCAGTCGTCGTCGAAGCGCGCCTCGAGGATCGCCTGATCCAGGTCGCGCATCATCTCGACGCTGTACGCGTTGGCGGGCGGGTTCGACAGCTCGATGTGGCCGACGCCGTCTTCGACGGCGAAGCGCACGAGGCCGTTCTGCATGGATCGCATGCGGGTGGGCTACGGCTCGCGCGAGAGGGTGTCAACCGGTTCCGGAGCGGCCGGCGACGGAAAACGAAGAGCCCGCGAGGTCGTCGCGGGCTCTCGAGATGGGACGGTGAGCGCCGCTACCGCAGCATCGCTCGGCAGTCGCGGACCTCGCGGCCCTGCCCCTGGTCGACGCAGCTCTGGTAGGCCTCGCGCGCGCCGGCGGCGTCGCGCATCTCCTGGCGGGCCGCGCCGAGCACGAGCCAGCCGAGCGCCACGGTGTTGTCCGCCGCGAGGGCCTGCTGCGCGAGCTGCGCGGCCTCCTCGTTGCGGCGCCGGTTGAGCGCGCTGAGGGCCTGGCGGGCGATGCGGCGCGCGTCGGCCGGAGACGCGGCCGGCGCCTCGGCCTCCGCCGGCGCCTCGGCCTCGGCCTCGGCCGGCGCCTCGGCTTCGGCGACCGCCTCCTCGGCCTCGCCTTCGGCGGCGGCCTCGGCCTCTTCGCCCTCGACCACGGCCTCCTCTTCGCCCTCGACCGCGGCCTCTTCTTCGCCCTCGGCCGCGAGCGCCTCACCCTCTTCACCCGCGCCCTCGGCCACGACGGCCGCCGCCTCCTGGGGCGCCTCCTCCGGCGTCTCCTCGGGCGCGGCCTCCTGGACCGGCGCCTCGCCGCCCTCCTCCTCGAAGGAGTCGGGGAGCTCCGGCGGCGCGCCGCCGCTGAGCTGGACCGGCTGCGGCATGATGACGTTCTGGTAGACGAGGTAGCCGCCGATGAGCACGAAGCCGGCGGCGAGGATCGCGAACGTCGCGTACTTCGCCTTCTTCATGCCGGGCGAGATCGGCAGCTCGCTCTTCTGCAGGTCGTCCCAGGTCTCGTGCTCGACCTGGTGCACCTTCTGCTCCGACCGGAAGAAGTCCTCCGCCACCTCGGCGTGCTCGCCGGTCGCGGTCACGGCGCGGATCTCGGCGCTCGTGGTGGTCGACTTCTTCTTGCGGCGCGGCTTCTCCGAGTCCTTGGCGCCGTCCTTCGCGGCGGCCGCCTTCTTCTCGGGCTCCGCCTTCGCCGCGGGCTTCTCGGCGTCCTTCTTCTCGGGCTCCGCCTTCGCCGCCGGGGCCTCGCTCTTGCGCGCCTCGCGATCGCGGGCCTTCTTCGACTTGCGCTTCTTCTTCTTGCGCTTGCCGCGGGCCCCGTCGTCCTCCGCCTTCTCGGCGGGCTCGGCCTTCGCCTCCTCCTGCGGGGGCTCCTCGGCCTTCGCCTCTTCTTCCTTCTGCGGCTCGGGCTCCGCGGCCTTCGCCTCGGGCTCCTCGTCGGCGGGCTCCGCCTTCGCCTCTTCCTCGGCCGCCGCCTCGGGCTCGGCCGCCTCGGGCTCGGCTTCGGCGGGCTCGGCGTCCGCGGGCTCGGCCTTCGCCTCCGCCTCGGGCTCGTCTTCCGCCAGGGCGCGCTTGGCCTCGGCCGCGAGGTCCGGGATCGTGGGTCCGGCCTCGGCTTCGCTGGGCGCGTCCTCCTCGGCGGCGGGCTCGGCCTTCGCCTCGGCCTCGTCGCGCTTGACGGTCCGGGTGTCGTCGGCCTGCGCCTCCTCGGTCTCCGCCTCGTCCTCGTCGACTCCGCCGACGACGTCGTCGTTGACCGCGACCTGCGAGGTGGCGACGCCGCGCTTCGCCTGAGCCGGGAACTGGATGACGTTGTTGGCGGACTCCGACTCCTCGGCCTGGGCTTGCTGCTGCCCTTGCTCCTGAGCCTGCTCTGCCGCCTTTGCCCGCCTCTTGCGCCTGCGCCGTCCCTTGCGTGCCATTCCGTCCTCGTCCTCTGCTTCTTCGGGGAGTGCTTCTTCGTCCAGGGATCCGTCGTCGTCGACGTCGCCTACTTCCAAGCTCGGGTCGAGGTCCGACCCCGTCTGGATGGGGTCAGCATCTTCCATGCCGCCAGCCCCCTGCCCGGGATCCCCCTCGTCCGCCCCGGGATCTGGCACAGGCTCACTGGCACTCTCTGGCACATCGTCCGCCGCGACGGCGTCACCGCCGTCAGCTTTCGCACGATCGGTGGCCGCCTCCACGTCCAGCGTTGCAGGCGGCGGCTCGGTCGGCGCGCGCGGCACGAGATCCGGCACGTCGGCCTCCGCGAGGTCGGCCTCCTCCTCCTCGGGGAGGGGCTCCTCGCCCACGAGCACGTTCTCGTCGATGGGCGCCTCGGCGCCGACCGTGCGACCGGTCGGGTAGACGATGCCCTCGAAGTAGAGCTTGGTGATCGCGGTCAAGGTCTCGAGATCGTCTCCGCCCGCCGCGTCGACCACCTGGAGCAGCGAGCGCCGCCCGTCGATGTGCCGGAGGATGTGATTGATCTCGTCGGGGATCTCGGCGAGGCGCTCGACGAGCTCCTCCTCCGAGACCTCGAAGACGTTGTCGAGCGAGGGGATCTGCTCGAGGAGCCGGCCCCACTCGTCGATCCGGCGCATCCCCTCCATGAGGATCGCCTGGGTCGAGGCGGTGATGCGCGGCTCGACGCGGACCGGGCGGAAGTCGATCTCGAACTCGCCCTCGCTCCAGAGGAGGAGCCGGTAGATCGCGTTCTCCGCCGCGAGCCGGCCCATCTCGGCGTCGACGAGCTGGCCGTCGCGGAAGCTGATGCTGCCCCGCTGGCCGGACTCGCCGGTGAGCTCGAGCACGCCCGACTTCCGGCTGATGTCGATGGTCTGGAGCAGGTCGACCAGCCCCATGTCGCCGAGCGACCCGGTGAAGCGGGTCTTGGAGATCGAGGTCCGCTTGGCGAGCCCCTCCCGCTCCTGCCGCTGCAGCGTCAGGTTGATCCGGGTGATGATCTCTTTGATGTAGATCGGCTTGGTCAGGTAGTCCTCGACGCCGAGCTCGAGGCCCCGGACCTTGCTCTCCACCGAGCTGTCGCTCGACAGGAACATGAACGGGATGGCGTCGTTGCCGTCCTGCTTGCGCAGCTCCTCCACCAGCTCGAACCCGTTCATGCCGGGGAGCCGGGTGTCGGAGAGGATGAGGTCCGGCTCCGAGAGATCGACGGTCTCGAGCGCGCTCTGCGCGTCGCGACAGGTGGCGACGGAGTAGCCCGCCTTGCGCAGGCTCACCTCCAACACCCGCAGGCTGCGGGGGTCTGCGTCCACGAGGAGCAGGCTCTTCTTCGCCACCTTGTTTCGGCCTCTTCTGCGTCGGGGAGTCAGCTCGCGCGGGCACGCCCGCGGCCGGTCGACGGCTGCGAAAGGATGCGGACGCAGCCTCCGTAGGTCAAGCCAGGTCGAGGGGCAGCGCGCCCCAGGACGTCCCGAAGCATGGCATCGCGCCCGGGGGCGCGCGACCCCGGTTGGCGAAAGTCTTCGTTGACCCCCCGGCGTGGGGTCGCCTATCGTCTGCGCCGAGCCGCATCAGCGCGGCAGGAGGTGTCGATGGCGGACCGGAAGCGGACGCTCCGAACGGCGAAGATGATGGGTGTGGCGCTCGGCCTGGGCGTGCTCGCGGCCGCGGGCCTCGGCGCCTGTGGCGAGAGCGAGGGCGGAGAGCTCGAGATCCACAACCTCGATCCCCGCGCCGGCGCGACCGCCGGAGAGCAGCCCGTGAAGATCATGGGCAGCAACTTCCGCCGCGACATCGGCTACACGGTCTACTTCGGCAGCCGTCGCTCCGAGCGCTCGACCATCCTCGACGACCACACCCTCGTCGTCTCGACGCCGAGCGCGGACGTCGCGGGCACGGTCGACGTGATCGTCGCGGCCGACGACGGCCCCGCCTACAAGATCGTCGACGGCTTCCGCTACGAGGAGATGGGCGGGAACGTCATGGAGAACGTCGGCTCGGCCACCTCGGGCCAGGGCGAAGAGCGCTTCTGAGCGCTCAGCTCAGGTAGAGCCAGGCCGCGAACGCGGCGGCGACGAGCCCCGTCGCCAGCAGGCCGACGATCCACCCGGAGCCCCCGCCTCGGCGGGCCGGTCCCTCCGCGCGGTCCTCCGCGTCGAGGCGCAGCGAGACCGTCGAGGGGCGCCCCTCGTCCAGCGAGCGGTCCTCCACCGGACGCGCGGCGGCCGCGAGCTTGGGGCGCGACAGCGGCATCGGCGCCTCCGCCTCCGACTCCTCGTCGTCTTCGAGCGGCGCCTCCATCGTGGGGAGCTCGTCCCCGAACGGCTCGTGGGTGAGCGAGCTCGTGGGCGCGACGTGGGAGGCGAGCGTGGCCTCGGCGTCGGCCGCCGCCCGGATGCGGGCGTGGCGGCGCTCGCGGAAGAGGTAGCCCATCCAGTCCGCCGTCTCGGCCGACTCGAAGTTGGCCCCCGCGCCGGCGATGAAGCCGCGCAGGGCGCGCCCCATCTCTCGCGCGCTCTGCCAGCGGCCGTTCGGATCGCGGGTGAGCGCCCGCGCGACGATGTCTCCGAGCTCGCGCGGGAGGTAGGGGTCGACCTCGTCGACCCTCGGGATGGGCTCCTCGAGGATCGCGCGCGCGGTCTGCATCGGGGAGTCGCGCTTGAAGATGCGCTCCAGGGTGAGCGTCTCCCAGAGCACCGCGCCGAGCGCCCACACGTCGGTGCGCGCGTCGAGCTTGCGGATCTGGAGCTGCTCCGGGGCGGCGTAGGCGAGCTTGCCCTTGAAGATGCCGGCGCTGGTCTCGGTGATGCGCTGCACCGCCTTCGCGCAGCCGAAGTCCACCACCTTCACCGTGCCTTCGTAGGTGACGAAGAGGTTCTGAGGCGAGACGTCGCGGTGCACGACCTCGAGCCGCTGCCCGCCGACCCCCGCCGTCTCGTGCGCGGCGTGGAGCCCCTCGCAGGCGTCGGCGACGATCCGCGCGGCCAGGAAGGGCAGCGCCTCGAGCACCGGGTCGTGCAGGCGGTGCTCCCAGACCTGACGGATGACCTCGGAGAGCGGCTCGCCCACGAGGTACTCCATCGCCATGAAGTACGCGCCGTCGGCCCGACCGAAGTCGAGCACCGAGCAGACGTTCGGGTGGTTGATCAGCGTGGCGATTCGCGCCTCGTCGAGGAACATGTCGACGAAGGCGTCCTGGTCGGCCAGCTGGGCGTGAATGGTCTTGATCGCGACGAGGCGCTCGATGCCCTCGGCGAGCGCGTCCTTGCCCAGGTAGACGGTCGCCATGCCGCCCGCGCCGAGCTCCGAGAGCAGGGTGAAGCGGCCGAGCCGACTGGGGAACGTGCGGGGCTCTCCGACCGATGCAGCTTCGCGGGAGCGGGACATGAACGCCGACCCTACCCCGGCTCGGGGCCCGGACCCACCCCCGAAGCGCCGGTCAGGCGATCTCCGCGCCCTTGGTCCCGAGGTGCTCGGCCCGGGCGTCGCCCACCAGGTTCAGGTCGTCGTCGAAGGGCAGGTCGCCGCCGTGCAGGACGTTGCCCTCGCGGATCTTCACCTCCTCGCCCAGACCGCGCGCGATGTTGTTGAAGGCGCTGCTGATGGCGTCGGGGCTGCGGGCCGCGGTGATCGGGCCGGTGCAGGAGTTCCGATAGGCGATGATGTCCTGGTACGCCGGGTTGCTTCCGGCCTGGCCCATGAACACGCGGGCCGCGTCGCCGCCGGCCTTGTTGTAGCAGAGGGTCACGCGGCGGGTCTCGCCGTCGCTCGACGAGCCGAGCGCGCGGATGTGGTAGTAGCCGCTGTTGCCTTCGGTGGTGACGCAGGCGCGGATCTCGCCGTCGCGCGCCGAGCCCTTCACGATCACGAAGGCGTTGTTCACGACGGTGCTGTTCGACACCCGGAGCCGCTCGGCGAGGGAGCGGTTGGTGGTGTAGGTCGACCAGAGGTGCGGGCCGTTGCTGCCCACTCCGTCGAACGACGCGTCCGGGCCCGGGTCGAGGTTCATCCGGTCCATCCAGCAGTCGGCCGCGTAGAGGTAGAGGTGGCCGCTCTCGTCGTCGACGTTCCCGCCGGGCCGCGGGTACCAGATGAAGCCGTGGTTGTCGTTCTTGATGGTGCCGCCGAACGCGCGGACGCAGCCCATGCGCCAGTAGGTCGAGCGCACCGCGCCGTGGTGATTCATGATGACGCGCACGTTGCCCCGGCTGCGGTCGTCCTGCCCGGTGAAGCCGACGACGATGCCGTCGAAGAAGACGTCGACGTTGGCGCCGTTCGACTGCGCGAAGCCGCCCTGCCCGGCCGTGTTGACGTGCACCGTCTCGCCGGGGAACGCGACGTAGGCCTTCGGGTCGCCGGACCCGCCGTAGCGGAACTGCCGGGGTGGGTCGGGGCGGTAGCCGCCCGCGAAGAGGTCGTCGTCGGGATCGAATTCGCCGGTCGCGCGCAGGTAGCAGATCTTGTCGCCGGCCAGCCCCGAGTCCTGGAGCGTGGCGATCTCGCGGAAGGGCGCGTCGATCGTCCCGTCGGCGGTCGCGTCGTCGCCGCCGAGCGGGTCGAGGAAGACGAACTGCTCGGTCCCGACCGTGGTGGTCCAGGTGACGTCGACGTAGGAGTCGCCCTCGCGGCCGTGGTCCTGGTCGTAGACGCGCACGGTGAACGCGTGAGGTCCGGGGGCGCCGTCCGGGGGCACGTCCCAGGCGACGACGCCGTAGCCCTCCGGCACCTCGAACGCGTCGACGCCGTTCCACTGGAGCGTCTCGCGCACGACGCGGGCGCCCGCGGGGCCCTCGAGCAGCTCGTAGCGGTAGGGCCACTTGCCGAACTGCACGCCGATCGGGATCTCGTAGAGCACCCCCGGGTAGGCGTGGCGGTGGCGGGCGTAGGCCCGGGTCTGCTCGTCGGGACGCGGGTAGATGACGTGGAGCGGGAAGTGGCCCTCGTAGTGCCCCTCCGGCAGCAGCCAGCTCGGCCCGATCCCGGCGTCCGGCGTCCCCGAGTCCAGCGGTCCGCCGTCGAGGCCCGGCCCGCCGTCCCCCGCGCCTCCGCCGTCGACTCCACCGTCGGCGGCAGAGACGCCTCCGCACGCGACCCCGGCCAGCGCGCCGCCGGCCGCGATCAGGAACCTTCGTCGACCCAGGGGCTCGTGCTCGCTCACGCTCTCGCTCCTCCGCTACGGTGAGGAGAGAGGCTGCGACGGCGGCCGAACGGGCGCCACTAATCTCCGCTGATCGACCTCAGCGCGGCCAGGCGAGGATGATCACGACGGCGATCGCGTTGGGCCCGGTGTCGGGGCGCGTGCCCTGGGCGACGCCGATCCCGACGTGGCGCACGTCGGGATCGAGGGTCGGCTCGATCGCGCCCGCCTCGCCGACGTCGGCGACGATCGCCATCACCCCGCCGAGGCGCCGATAGGCGATCGCGAAGCGGCGGAGGCTGGCGCTGGCGTCGTCGACCGTGTCCTGCTGCGAGAGGCTCGGGTCGGCGAAGAACTCCTCGGCCGCGCGCTGCGCCGCCTCGGAGAGATGATCCTGCAGCTCCACCGGGGGCGCGCCGCGGGCGCTCCGGCTCCGGTTGATGAGCCCCTCGAGGCGCTCGGACGCGTCGCTGAGATCCACGCGCTCGGCCATGCGCACGAAGACCTCGGTCACGATGAAGGCGCTCCGCGCGCCCTCGGGCTGGGCGACCACGCCGATGCCCACGTGGGTCACGTCCGGGTTGACCAGGTTGGCCCGATGCCCGGGGCTCTCCATGAGCCCTCGGTGGATCTCGGCCGCCGAGTAACCGCGCCCGATGTTCTCGAGCACGAGGCCGCTCTGGAGCCCGCTGGCCCGCACCCGGTCGGCGGGCGTGCCGGTGCGCGGAGACTGATGGCCGATGTAGTCCTGCGCGACCATGTCCCGGCTGTGACCGAGCGCGACCTCGCGGAGGCCCGCGTGCTCGGTCAGCTCGCCGAGCCCCGCCCCGCGCCGGGTCTCGTTGAGCATCTCGAGCAGCTCGCGTCGGACGCTCTCCACGTCGCGCCCGCCGGAGTCGGCGCCGCCGGTGAGGCGCACCTCGCGCGGGATCTCGGTCCCGACGAAGACCGGGAAGTTCGCGATCACGGTGTCGCCGTGCCGGCCGCGGCCGACCACCTCGACCTGGTAGGTCCCCTCGCCGCCGGTGGGCACGCGGACGTCGAAGTCGGGGCCGCTGCCGGCGGGCAGGCGCCGCACCTGACCGTCGGGCTGCGCGACGACCACCGCCGGGTTGTGGTGATCGCCGATCAGCCGCCCGCGGACCGCGATCGGCGCGCCGCCGGCGACCTGCCGCGGCACCGGCTCGAGCTCCACCCAGCGCCACGACAGCATGACCACCGCGACCGAGAGCCCGGCGCGCTCGACCACCGCCGCGCCCCACCGGTTGTAGGTCTGGCGATCCATGAACTGCCCGACCGAGCTGGCGATGCCCTCCGCGAGCGAGTCACCGGGCTGACCGAGCACCATGATGTGCGGGACGGGCTCCACGAGGCCGAGGTGCCGGGCGAAGAACTCGACCACCTCGTTCGGCGGCGGCTCCCCGTCCGGGCCGAGGCGCTCGGCCACCCACTGCGCGAGGCGGGCGAGGCGCGGGTCGCCCTCCACCGCCATCTCGTGGGCCGCGCTCGCCGCCGCGACCCCCGAGCGCACCGCGTCGGCGGTCGTCGCCGCGCCGAGCACGACGTCGCCGTCACCCGCGGTCGTGACGTAGGTCGGCACGGTCGGGGCCGGAGCCTCGACGACCTCGAAGTCCTGCTCGGTGCCGATGGTCGAGCCCTGGCTGCCGCCGCCACAGGCGAGCAGCAGGAGGCCGACGAGGGGGGCGGTTCGCGTCGCGCGTCGCATCGGCCGCATCATGCCTGACGACGGGCGAATCGTCGCGACCTCTACATGGCCCACGGATCGACGACCTCGCTCGTCGAGCTGCGGCGCCGGGATGGCGGCGGCTGCGTCGGCGGGGGCGTCGGCGGGGTCGTGGAGGTCTCGCCCCCGCGCCCCGAGCGACCGGAGCGACCGCGCCGCGAAGACGGAGGCGGCGCGTCGGGCTCCAGGGTGATGCTCAGCGCGTCCCCGGACTGCGGGCTGATCTGCACCGGCGTCGTCTGGTGGCCGCGGAGGCGCAACGTGACCTCGCGGGTCCCGTCGGTCGGCCGCTCGACCCGCAGCGGGGTGTTGCCCAGCATGACTCCGTCGAGCAGGACCTCCGCGCCGACGGGATCGGAGCTGATCTCGATGGTCGCGACCTCGGGCGCCGTCGGGGTCGCCTCGGGCGGCGTCTCCGGCTCGGTCTCGGGCGGAGCCGTCTCGGGCGTGGGCGTCTCGGGGCCCGGCGCGGCGACCGGCGGCGGCGTCTCCGTCTGCTGCGCCAGAGCCTGCCCCTCGTCGTCGCCGGTCATCAGGAACACCGCGGTGCCGACCCCGCCGCCCACCACCAGCAGCGCGAGGATGGCCACCGCCACCAGGGCGAGCTTGGGGCCGCCGCTCGAGGGCTGGGTGGCGACCTCGAGGTGGCTCGGGGGCTCGAGCGCGTCGGCGAGGTTGCCGGGCGGCGAGACCCCGGGGCGACCGCCGACCGCGACGCTGCCGCCGGCGGCGACCGTGTCGAGGTCCGCGATCAGCTCCTGCATCGAGAGGTAGCGCTGGTCGGGGTTCTTCTCGAGCGCGCGCAGGGTGACGGACTCGAGCGCGCCGAGCGACGCGCCCTTGACCTCGCTCGGGCTCGCGGGCGGCTCGAACATGTGCTTCGAGAGGATGCCCATGAAGGTGTCCGCGTCGAACGGCACCTTGCCGGTGAACATCTCGTACATGATCACGCCGAGCGCGTAGATGTCGGTGCGCGCGTCGACGCTGTGCCCGGCCGCCTGCTCGGGCGACATGTAGTGCGGCGTGCCGAAGACCATGCCGGTCTTGGTCAGCTTGCTCGCGCCGCCGCCGACCTTGGCCACGCCGAAGTCGAGCACCTTGACGAAGAGCGGGTCGCCGCCCTGGTTGATGACGATGATGTTGTCGGGCTTGAGGTCGCGGTGGACGATGCCGCGGGCGTGGGCCGCGTCGAGCGCCGAGGCGATCTGGCGGATGATGTGCACCGCGTCCGCCATCGGGATGGAGCCGCCGCGCTTGATCATGTCGGAGAGCGACAGGCCGTCGAGGTACTCCATCACGAAGTACACCGCCCCGTCGGGCAGCCGGCCGAAGTCCGAGATGTCGATGATGTTCTGGTGGCCGATGCTGGTGGCCGCCTGCGCCTCCTGCATGAAGCGCTGCACGACGTCGGCGTCCTTGGAGGAGTCGCCGCGGAGGACCTTCAGGGCGAGCTTCTTCTGCAGGACGGTGTGGGTGGCCATGTAGACCACGCCCATGCCGCCCTCCCCGATCTGCTGCTCGATGCGGTAGCGCCCGTCGATCACGCGACCGAGCAGCGGGTCCGCGGGGGCCTCCTGGCTCTCTTGCGCCTCGTAGGTCTGCGCACCGTCGTTGGGGCAGAACTGGAGGGCTTCCTGGAATCTCGTTCCGCACTGCGGACAGATGCGCATCGGCACCGTGAGGATAGGGAATCGGCGGCCGACGGCGCAAGCGAGCGCCGAGCTTTCAGCCGGCGTCCGATGCCCCCGAATCGGGGCCCGCGTCGCCGGTCACGGACGCGTCCTCGGCGCCGCCGTCCCCGGCCCCGCCGTCGCCCGCGTCACCCGCCCCGGCGTCGAGGCCGGCGTCCGCCGGCGCGGGCCCCGAGTCGAGCGGATCGACCCCGGAGTCCTCGACCGGCTCGAAGGGATCCATGCAGACCCCACCCCGGCACTCGAGGTGGCTCTGGCACTCGTCGCTCCGGGTGCAGGGCTCGCCCGCGCCCTTGCGCGGCTCCGGCTCGTACCCGCCGCAGCCTCCCCTGGACTGCAGGAGGGCGAGCGTGAGGGCGAGAGCACCCGCGAGCACGGCGCGAACGACGGCCACCCGAGCAGGATGCGGGCTCCCGGGGAGGAGTCAAACGCCCTGCGCAAGGAGCGGTGAACGAACCTCCGCGCTCGCCCCGTGTCGGTGCTGCGGGAGGCCAGGCGTGGAGACGACGGCGAGCGCGGAGAGCGTCACCACGGTGGCGCAGGCGGTGAGAGCGGAGCCCGGCTCCGCGGCGTCGCGCTGGCTCGCGAGGTGGTCGGAGCACATGGACGACGGCCGCTGGCGCGCGCTGATGCGCGAGCTCGAGGACATCTCGCGCGCGGTGGCCCCGGCCTATCGAGACGTGGCCGAGGCGGACGACGTCCTGGGCGACCTGGTGCTGCTGAGCTGCGAGCGCTGGCTCCCTCGATACCTCGCGGAGCTGAGCGAGGGGCGGGCGCGGGCCTCCCTCCGCTCGTACCTGCTGCTGCGGATCAAAGGCCACCTGGCCGAGGAGCGGCGCAAGCGACGGCGGCGCCGGCGGTTGCTGCAGGAGGCGCTGCCGCCGCGGCTCGGGGCGACGGGCGACGTGGACCATTGCCCGGGAGACGCCGATCCCCAGGGTGAGGTCGAGGCCCGCGAGCTGCTCGATCGCGCCGCGTCCGATCCGGAGCTCGCCGAGATCCTGAGGCTCCGCATGCAAGGCTTCTCGCACGCCGAGATCGCCGCGCGCACCCGCCTCTCGCGCCCGACGGTGACCCGACGCCTCACCGCGATCGGAGCCCTGCTGGTGGCGCTCGGCGTCGTCGCGCTCCTGCTCCTCCCCCGCGCCGCGGAGCCGCCGCAGCTCGCGGCCCCCGAGGCGCCGGTCGAGCCCCCGCGCGACGCTCGAGACCAGCCGGCGCCGTTCCCGGCGCTGGGCGCGCGCATGGGCACCCGGGAGGCCCCTGCGCCCATCATGACGCCTCGACATCTGGAGGACGCATCCACCGGCCCCTACGTCGACGACCCGAGGATGCAGCCGGCCGCCGAGGCGCGCTTCCGGTGGTGCTGGGAAGGGTGGGGCCCCACGGGAGGCGCGGCGGCGGTGACGGTGGCGGTGCGGACCGACGCCGACGGCCGGGTCGTGGATGCGCGGGTGTCGGGCGCAGAGCCCCGGCTGGCCGGTTGCCTCCGGGACCACGCGGTCCAGCTCCGCTTCCCCGAGCATCCGGACGCCTGGCTGCGCACTCGCGTCGGTCCGCCGCCTCGGATCGAAGAGACGCCGCGGTGAACGAACTTCCGCGCTCGTCCCATGTCACCCTGTGAGAGGGGGAGCGCTTGGGCGTCGAGACTCACACCAGCAGCACCATCACGCTGAGGCAGGCGGTCCGGGCGGAGCCGTTCTCGGACGCGTCCGACTGGCTCGTGGCCTGGTCCCGGGAGATGGACGACGCCTCCTGGCGGGCGCTGCTGGGGGAGCTCGAGCGGATCGCGGCCGCGATCGCGCCCGGGTATCGCGACGTGGCCGACGCGGACGACGTGCTCGGCGAGCTGGTGATGCTGAGCTGCGACCGGTGGCTCCCGCGCTACCTGGCCGAGCTGACCGAGGGCAAGGCGAGGACCTCGCTGCGCTCCTACCTGATGCTGCGGCTGAAGGCGCACCTCGCCGAGGAGCGGCGCAAGCGGGCGCGCCGGGAGAGGCTGCTCCGCGCGGCGGTGCCGCCGAAGCTCGAGCGGGGCGAGGCCCCGGAGCACGCGGCCAGCGACGACGACCCGCACGGTGACCTGGTGGCGCGGGAGCTGATGCGGCTCGGCGGGGCGGACGAGGAGCTGCGCGAGATCCTCCGGCTGCGCATCGCCGGCTTCTCTCAGGAGGAGATCGCCGAGCGCATGCGCCTGTCGCGGCCCACGGTGTCGCGACGCATCGGCGCGATCGGCGCCATCCTCACGGCGATGATCGCGGGCTGGCTGCTCGCCGCGCTGACCCAGACCGAGGCGCCGGCGCCGAAGGCGGCGCTGAAGGACGAGGCCGGGCCCGCCGAGGCGGCCACGCCCGAGGCGCTCGCCACCCGGTTCGGGGACCTGCCGGCGCACCGCTCGCCGTACTTCGTCTCCGACCCGGACGTGCGCGCGGTCGGGGAGCGGGCGTTCCACGGCTGCTGGCTGGCGCGCGGCAGCCGCGAGACGACGATGTTCGACGTCCGGCTCACCACCGACGCGGCGGGCGCGGTGATCGACGCGCAGGTCTCGGACGGCCCGGCCGCGCTGCGCGAGTGCGTGGCCGAGCAGGCGTCGCAGCTCGTCATCCCGGCGCGGCCGCGGCAGGCGATCGTGACCCGGATCGGGACCCCGCACCTGACGAGCGAGGACCGGCTCTCGGTGGCGCGCAGCTGCTTCGACCGCGGCGAGCTCGAGTGCACCGTGTACGTGCTCGAGAACCACGCGGTGAGCGAGGCGGAGATCTCCCTCCTGGCCGACGCCTACGAGCGGCTGGGCGACGAGACGTCCGCGCGTCAGGCGCGCGAGCGACAGGTCGACGTGCCCGCGGGGCTGTGAGCGCCTCGCTCGAACCGGATCGCGCCTTCGTCCCACGTCGGAGTCGGAGGCTCCATGCAGGAAGAAGACATCCCCCTGGACGCGGCGATGCGCGGCTGGCCCGGCACCCCGGAGGCGGCGCGCTGGCGGCGCGTCGCGCGAGACCTGGACGAGGCGAGCTGGACGCAGCTGAGGGCGGCGCTCGACGAGCTGGCGTTCGAGATGGCCGCCCGGCACCGCGACCTGGTGGACGCGGACGCGCTGAGCGCGGAGCTGCTCCCGCTCGCGGTGGATCGCTGGATCCCCGAGCACCTCGTCCGCCT
This sequence comes from Myxococcota bacterium, assembly GCA_036149055.1. GTDB lineage: Bacteria > Myxococcota_A > Polyangia > Polyangiales > Sandaracinaceae > JAVJQK01. The sequence continues at coordinate 29,087 of JAYZQJ010000279.1, forward strand.
GGAGCGAGGCAAGGCCCACCTCTCCGTGCGCGCGTTCCTCGCCGCGCGGCTCGAGGCGCGCCGGGCCAGGCGCCGGGAGGAGCAGCGGCGGACCGACGAGCTCCGCTCGGGCGAGGCGCCTCGCCTCGCGGTCGGCCCGAGGACGCAGCGGGACGAGCGGCTCGAGCGGGTGCTCGCCCTCGGCGACGCCGGCTTCGGCGCCGAGGAGATCCGGCGTCTCATGAACGTGGTCGACCGGCGCGTGGGCGTCGGACCCTCCGCGCGGGCGCTCGGCGCAGGGCTGCTCCTGGCGCTGGGCCTCGCCGGAGGCGCGGCGCTCGTGCTCGCGGGCTAATGCGAGATCCATCCCGGTCGAGAACGTCGAGAGCCCGCGCGCCGGGGGGCGAGCGGGCTCTTCGTCGGGCGCGTCGTCGGGGCTCAGCCCTGCATGTTGGTGCCGCACTCGGCGCAGAACTTCGCGCCCGGCGCCGCCACGGTGCCGCACGAGGGGCACGGCTTCGGCTGGGGCACGAGCGAGCTGCCGCACTCGGCGCAGAACTTCCCGGGGGGGACGCTCGCCTGACAGGAGGGGCACTGGACCATGCCCCCCGCCTGCTGCGGCTGCGGCGGCTGGGGCGGGTAGCCCTGCTGCGGGTGACCCTGCGGCGGGTGACCCTGCGGCGGGTAGCCCTGCTGGGGCGGGTAGCCCTGCTGCGGCTGCTGCATGTTCTGGGCGAACATGTTGGCCATGGCGAAGCCCATGCCGAGGCCGGCGCCGCCCTGCATCGCGCCGCCGCCCTCGCCGCCCCCCTGGGCCATGCCCTGACCGGCGCCGAGCATCGCCTCACCGGCGGCGTAGTTCATGAAGTTGCCGCCGCCGAGCTCGTCCTTCGCCCGCTTCTTGACCTTGAGGTCGGCGTAGCGCGCCTGCGCCTCCTCGAGGCGCTTCTGGTCGTCGGCGTCGAAGTTGATGGAGAAGTCGCCGAGCTCGAGGAACTGCACTCCGATCTCGGAGAGGTCCTCGCACTTCTGCATGAACATCTGCCCGATCTCGTCGTGGTAGGCGGCCAGGTGCTGGACCTCCACCTTCTGGCGGATGATGAACTGCGGCAGGCTCTTCTTCACCGCGTTCATGAACTTGGTCGTGATCCAGCGCTCGACCTGCTCGTTCGACTGCTGGCCGCCCATGCCGAGGTAGCCGACGATGAAGCGGTCGGGGTGGGTGATCTGCCAGGCGTACTCGCCGAAGATGCGCGGGGTGAGCGTGATCTCGAGCTCGGGATCCTTGATGGGCGGGAGCGCGCCGCCGAAGCGGGCGCCGCGGAACGGGCGCATCGTCACGAAGTAGAGATCGGTGACGAAGATGTTGCCGCCCGTGAACGAGTCCACGAGGTTGCTGAGGAACGGGATGTTGCCCGTGTCCAGGGTGTGGCGCTGCGCGGCGCCGGCCGTGCGCAGCACCCCGACGAGCGCGCCGTCACGGAAGAAGACCGCGGCCTCGTCCGCGTCGACCGTGAGCTGCGAGAACTTCGGGATCGTCTGCTCGGGGTGCTTGTAGACGATGTAGCGCTTCGCCGCGTCGGGCCGCGCGATCATCATCTCCTGCGTGCCCTGCTTGATGAAATCCATGATCCCCATCGACGCGCTCCTCTTCCTCTGCGAGTGGACGGGCGAAGGATAACCATCCCGCCCCCCCGTTACTACCGGCGATTCGCGGCCCACGGCCCGACGCGCCATCCTGCTCGGGTCGGCGGAACTCGCGAGCGCCGCCGATGTCACCGACTCCATGCGCCCCAACGTCCGAGCTCTCCCCTTCATTCTCGCCCTGCTGGCCTCGGCTCCGGCGGCGGCGCAGGACGGTGGGCTGCCCTCGTGGGTCGAGCAGGACCCCTTCTCGGAGGGCGGCGACGATCCGCTCGGCATCGATCGCGCGGACCGACTCGAGCGGGTCGAGCCCACCACGGTCGAGGAGGAGGCCCACGCGCCGATCCCCGTCCAGCGAGGCGAGATCCTCCACGCGATCGCGGGCGTCCGCGAGACGCACCACGAGGTCACGGTGGAGCTCGGTCACGGCCTGGCGGTGGTCGAGGAGCGCATGCGCTTCACCTCGAGCGCGCGGTACCCGGCGGAGCTGCGCTACCGGCTCGCGGTGCCGGAGGGAGCGTCGCTCGCCGCCCTCGAGGTCTGCAGCCCGGTCGGCTGTCGCCGCGGCGTGGACGATCCGAGCGACGGCGTGATGGGCGGCTACGACGAGGCGCTGCGCGGCCGCGGCGCCCGCTTCACCGCCCCGGTCGCCCACGCGGCTCCGGTCTCGGACGCGCGCGGCCCCGCCATCTGGGTGCGCGCGGCGCCGATCCGCCCCGCGCCGCGCGACGCGGGGAGCGAAGAGAGCCCGCTCACCCTGGTGGCGCGCTGGGTGGTGCCCGCCCCGGTGCGCGGCGGGCGCGTGCGGCTGACCTTGCCGGCGCGCGGGCGGGACCACCGCGTCGCCCCGTCGGTCCTGCGGGTGCGCTCCGCGACCCTGAGCCACGGCGCGGTGGACGACCTCGACGCGGTCGAGCGACCGGTCGAGCGCGCCGCCTGGGAGCCGGCCGAGATCACCGCTCGCCTCGACGGCGCCCCGGCGATCGAGGCGGAGGTGCTGCGGGCGCGCTGCGGTGAGCGGCGCTGCGCGCGCGCCCGGGTGGTCGCCGCGCCCCAGCCGGTGCGCCCGCGCGACATCGTGCTCCTGCTCGACGCGTCGCCCTCGACCGCGGGCGCGGCGCGGGGCCGGATCGCGCCGGCGGTGGCCGCGCTGCTGTCGGCGCTGCCCAGCCGCTCGCGGCTCCGGGTGGTCGCGTTCGCCGCCCGGGCGGAGGCCGTGCTCGAGGCGCCGACCGCCCCGACCGACGTCCCCCTCGTGCGCGTCGCGCGGGCGCTCGAGCGCGAGCTGGGGAGCGCGACCCGCTTCGAGGCGGCTTGGGAGCTCGCCTCACCGTGGCTGCGCGAGGCGCGCGATCCGCTGGTGCTGGTGGTCGGAGACGGAGGGCTCACGACCGGCGACGGCGCCCGGCGGGCGCTCCGCGAGGCGCAGCGCTCTGGCGCGGAGCTCGCGTTCCTGAACGTGGCCGACCGGCGCAGCACCCCCGGGCTCCGCGCCGCCGCCGAGGCCACCGACGCGACGATCGTCGACGCGGGCGACGAGGCGGATCGGGCGGCGCGGGGGCACGGCATGGAGGCGCTCGAGGAGCGCATCCGGGCGCTCCTCGCGCCGGTGATCGACCCCGACGTCACGCTCCGGGTGGGCCGGAGGACGATCTCGCTGGGCGCGCTGCGGGCGGGCGAGGAGCGGGTCTGGGAGGGCCCGGTCGCCGGCCCGGTGCGGCTGCTGAGCGCGCGCGCCTCGGCGCCCCCGGAGGCCCTCGCGCGGGCCCTCTCGGACCGGCTCTCGGGCGCCCCCCGCGCGCTGGTGGCCGCGCCCCGCGCCGAGCCCCCGAGGTCCTGCACCGCGTCCGGCACCGCGCCACGCGAGGACGCGCCGGTGCCGCAGGGGGTCCGGCTCGCGCTCGCCGACACCCGCCGCTGCGACGGCCCGCCGCCGTGGGTCGACCCGGAGCGCGAGGCGCCCGAGGTCGAGGCGCCGGAGCGGCTCGCCCGCCACGCGGATCGCTCCGGGCTGCCCGCCCGCTCGCTGCTGCATCTCCTGCGGCAGCGCATCGTCCCGGTGGCGCGGGGCTGCTTCCGCGACGACCGCCGAGGTCGCGCCGCCTACTCGACGCGCGCCGTCTACAGCTTCCGCCTCGCCGACCGCGAGGTGATCGACGCCTCCGTGGAGGGGCGGCTCAGCGCGGAGCTGCGCGCGTGCCTCGAGCGCGCGATCGACGGCCTCGAGGTGCCGCCGTTCGAGGGCTCGGTGCAGGTCCGCTACCCGCTCTACACGCGCGCGGTGGAGCGCCCCCCCACGCTCTCGCTCGACGCCGACGTCGCGGACGCGGTCGACGCCCTCGAGGAGTAACCTCGGCCGGCTCTGGCGACCGCTCGCGGGGATCCGGGTGCCGGTGAGGCCGGCGCTGCTACCGTAGGGCTGCGTGGAGAGCTTCGACGCCGCGACCTTGCTCATCGAGCTGGCCGAGAAGATGGGCCTGCTGGCGGCGGCCGCGCTCGTCGCCGTGCTCTTCCCGCCGCTCCGGAACCGCCTCCTCGGCGTGGGGCGTCGGCGGGACAAGCTGGCCGCGGTCGTCCTCGGGCTCGGGCTGGCCGCCTGGGGCGCGATGCTCGGCTTCCACGTCGGCGGCGAGCACATCAACGTCCGCGCGATCGGCGTGCTCATCGCCGCCATCCTCGGCGGGTGGAAGGCGGGCGCGCTGGCCGGGCTCGGCGGCGGCCTGTTCTACTCCGCGCTCGTCGACGCCGAGACCGCGCCCTGGGTCCTCGCGGCCAGCGTGACGGACGGAGTGCTCGCCGGCGTCGTCGCCCAGCGCCGCCCGCGCTGGTTCTCGGGCTGGCGGGTCTTCGTGTCGTCGATCGGCATCCAGGCCATCCACCTGGTCGTGGTCGGCGTGGGGCTGCTCGCGGTGGGGCACGCGGCGCGGTACCTGCCCGCGTGGCCCGCCCACCTCGTGAAGCTGGTGGTGGTCGCGTCGGGGGTGACCCTCTTCGTCACCGTGGCGCGGCTCGTGGTGAGCCGGGAGGAGCAGGCGATCGCGCTCGTCGAGGCGCGCGCCGCCGCCGACACCGCCGCCCTGGAGTCGCTCCGGCGGCGGCTCGAGCCGCACTTCCTGTTCAACGCGCTCAACGTGGTGCGCGCGACCATCCGCCGCGACCCGGCCCGCGCCCGCGAGCTCGTGAGCGACCTCGCCGACCTCTATCGGTACCTGCTGTCTCACCCGGACGAGGCGCCGCTCGCGGCCGAGGTCGATCACGCGCAGGCCTACCTCGCGATCGAGCGCGCGCGGCTGGGCGACGAGCGGCTGGAGGTGACCGTGGCCCTGCCGGACGCGCTCGGCGCGGTGCGGGTGCCGCCGCTGCTGCTGCAGCCGCTGGTGGAGAACGCGGTCAAGCACGGCGTCGGGCGCCGCGACGGGCCCGGCACCGTGGCGCTCCGCGCCCGCCTCGAGGAGGACATCCTGGTGATCGAGGTGGAGGACACGGCGAGCGGCAAGAAGCTGCCGCCGATGGAGCGCGGCAGCGGCATCGCGCTGGAGACGCTGCGGCGACGCCTCGCCAAGCGCTACGGCGAGCGCGCCAGCCTCGGCCTGAGCCCGACCGGTCAGGGCATGAAGGCGGTGGTCCGCCTGCCGGTCGAGGAGAGCGAGCTGCTCGAGGGGAGGGAGGCGGCGTGAGCACGCGGAAGCTGAGAGCGATGGTGGTCGACGACGAGCCCCTCGCGCGCGACGAGCTCGTGTTCCTGCTCGAGCAGCTCGACGTGAAGGTGGTCGGCGAGGCCGGCGACGCGCCCGCGGCCCTCGCCGCGCTGGAGGCGAGCAAGCCTCACGTGGTCTTCGTCGACCTGCGCATGCCCGGGCCCGACGGCCTCGCGCTCGCCGAGACGCTGATGAAGCGCTCGGACAGCCTCTCGGTGGTCGTGGTCAGCGCCCACGACGACGGCGCCATCCGCGCGTACGAGGCGGGGGTGGTGGACTACCTGCTCAAGCCGGTGCGGCTCGAGCGACTGGCCAAGGCGGTCGAGCGCGCCCGGGAGCGCATGCCGGCGGCCCGGAACCCCGACGCCACCCTCACCCGGCTCGCGATCAAGCGCCGCGGCAAGCTGGTGGTCGTGCAGATCGAGGACGTCGTCTACTTCGAGGTGAAGGACGAGCTCGTGTGGGCGGTGACCGACGAAGATCGCTACGCGCTCGACCTGACCCTCTCGGCGATCGAGGAGCGCGTCCCGCCAGGCGAGTTCTTCCGCAGCCACCGCGGCACCCTGGTCCGCCTCGATCGCATCGCCGGGTTCGAGCCGGCCGGCGCCGGGACCTACGCGATCCACCTCCAGCACCCCGATCGCCCGACCGTGCCCCTCGCCCGCGAGCGCGCCCGGCTGCTGAAGGAGCTGATCCCCATCGCCGGGTGACGCCTGCCGCGCGACCACGGCGACCCTAGGGCTGACGGGTGACCGATCTCGCCGACGTCTATCCGCGCCTGCCCGAGCCGCTCGCCGCGCGCACCCGGCGCCTGGGGCCGCGGCCCGAGGGGAAGCCCGCGTTCGTGGTCTACTGGATGCGGACCGCGGTGCGGGCGCACGAGAACCCGGCGCTCGACGTGGCCCTCTGGCTCGGCGCCCAGCTCGGGGTGGGCGTGTTCGTGCACCACGGCCTGAGCGAGCGCTATCCGTACGCGTCGGACCGCCACCACACGTTCATCCTCCAGGGCGCGCGCGACGTGCGCGAGCAGCTCCGCGCGCGGGGCGTGGGCTACGCGTTCCATCTCGAGCGCGAGGGTCACCGCGGCCCGGTGCTGGTGGAGCTGGCGCGGGCGGCCGGCGTGGTCGTGACCGAGGACATGCCGGTGCCGCCGCTCACCGGGTGGACGGGCGCGCTGGCGCGGCGGGCCGAGGTGCCGGTGCTGTTGGTGGACACCGCGTGCGTCGCGCCGATGAAGGCGACGCGCTCGGCGCCGAAGCGCGCGTTCGCGTTCCGGAAGGCGACGCAGCCGCTCTGGGACGCGGCGCTGCGGGCGCCCTGGCGCGAGCAGCCGGATCCGCCGCGCCCGTTCGTGCCCGACCTCCCGTACGCGCCCACCGATCTCGACGCGCCGCTCCCCCGGCTGGTGGCCGAGTGCGACGTCGATCACCTCGTGGGCCCGGTGCCGGACACGCCCGGCGGGACGACGGCGGGCTACGCGCGCTGGGACGCGTTCCGCGAGCGCGGGCTGAGGCGCTACGCGAAGGACCGGAACGACCCCAACCGAGCCGGCGTGAGCCGCATGAGCGCCTACCTCCACTACGGCATGGTCTCGCCGCTCCGGCTCGCTCGGGAGGCGCACGCCGCCGGCGCCGACAAGTACCTCGACGAGCTGCTGACCTGGCGCGAGCTCGCCCACTGCTGGTGCTTTCACCAGGACGATCCCGGCGCGCTCGAGACGCTGCCCGGCTGGGCGCAGGAGACCCTCGCCGAGCACGCGGGCGACGCGCGCGAGCCGCGCTCCTGGGAGACGCTCGCCCGGGCCCGGAGCGGCGTGCCCCTGTGGGACGCGGCGCAGCGCTCGCTGCTCGTGCACGGTGAGCTGCACAACAACGTGCGCATGACCTGGGGCAAGGCGATCCCCGGCTGGACCGAGAGCCCCGCGCGCGCCCTCGAGACGTTGATCGACCTGAACCACCGCTACGCGCTCGACGGCCGGGATCCGGCCTCGTACGGCGGGCTGCTCTGGTGCCTGGGGCTCTTCGATCGGCCCTTCGAGGAGACGCCGATCCTCGGCAAGGTGCGCGGGCGCTCGATCGCGCACCACGCCAGCCGCCTCGACGTGGCCCGCTACGCGACCGAGATGTCGCGGCCGTTCGCGGCCGACCCGCCGCGGGTGGCGGTGATCGGGGCGGGGATCGCCGGGCTCGTCTGCGCGCGGGCGCTCGCGGATCACGGGCTGAAGGTCACCGTGTTCGAGAAGGCGCGGGGTCCCGGCGGGCGCACCTCGACGCGGCGGCGAGACGCGGCGCGCTTCGATCACGGCGCGCAGTACTTCACCGCGCGTGATCCGGTCTTCGCGCGCTACGTCGAGAGCTGGGCGCGCGACGGCGTGGTCGCGCCCTGGGACGCGCGCTTCGTCACCCTGAAGGGCGGCGACGTCATCCCCGACGAGCGCGAGGCGCCGCGCTGGGTGGCCACGCCGAAGATGAGCGCCCTCGCCGCCCACCTCGCGTCCGATCTCCAGGTCCGCTACGAGACCCGGGTGACGGCGATCCATCGCGACGGCTCGCTCGAATCGGACGGCGGTGAGCTCGGCCGCTTCGACCAGGTCCTCGTCTCCGCGCCCGCGCCGCAGGCCGCCGCGCTCCTCGCGGACACGCCGCTCGCGGCCCGGCTCGAGCGCATCCGCCTCGCCCCCTGCTGGGCGGTCATGCTGCGCCTCGCGGAGCCGCTCGATCCGGGCTGGGACGCGGCCCGCGTGGAGGGCGCGTCGCTGTCCTGGATCGCGCGGGACGCGAGCAAGCCGGGGCGCGGTGGCGCCGAGACCTGGGTGGCGCACGGCAGCCCCGAGCACGCGGCGGCGCACCTCGAGGGCGCGCCGGAGGCCATCGCGCGCCAGCTGGAGGACGAGTTTCGATCCCTCACCGGCGCGCCCCCGGCGCTGGAGGCCATCGCGCACCGCTGGCGCTACGCGCGGGTCATCGAGGCGCTCGGAGAGCCCTGCCTCCATGACGCGGAGCTCGGCCGGGGGGCGTGCGGCGACGGCTTCCTCGGCGCGAAGATCGAGGCCGCGTTCCGGAGCGGCGCGGCGCTCGCCGGGCGCGTGCTGGGCGAGATCGGAAAACGAAGCGACGCGGAGCGACCCAGCGCGTGACCCGCTGGCTGATCCCCATCTCCGCCCTGCTCGCCCTGACCGGCTGCTACGCGTCGCACGGCGTGCTCGAGGACTTCGAGTGCCCGGAGGGCGAGCCCGACGCGCCGGAGGACGTGCCCCCCGTCGACCTGCTCTTCGTGGTCGACGACTCGGAGTCCATGGAGGAGGAGCAGGAGGCGCTGCGGCTCGCCTTCGACGACCTCCTCCGCTGGCTCGTCACCGGCGACGTGGGCGACGACGGGATCGCGGACTTCCCGGCCATCGCGGATCTCCACGTCGGCGTGGTCACCACCGATCTGGGCGTGCCCATCGGGAGCAGCTGCGGACGAGGCGCGCCCGGCGGGGCCCTCCGCGGGACGGAGTGCGGCGGCCCTCCCGCCTACGTGGCCGTCGACCCGATGTCGCCGGACGCCTCGGTCGAGCGCTTCGCCTGCGCCGCCTCCGTCGGCACCTCGGGGTGCGCGGTCGAGCAGCCGCTCGAGGCGGCGCTCCTGGCGACGAACGACGAGGTCGACGGGGCGGCGATGCCGGAGCTGGTCGGCCAGGCGGGGCGCACCAACCGCGGGTTCCTGAGGCCGGGCTCGGTGCGCATCGTGGTGATCGTCACCGACGAGGACGACGCGTCGATCGCCGATCCCGTGTTCTATCGGGAGACCATCCCCGGCGGTCCGGCGGCGCGGGCCCGGGCCGAGGCGGCCGCCGCTCACCCGATCGCGAGGTACGTGGAGGCCTTCACGCGCATGGGCGCGGAGGGCGGCGGGTTCGGCCTGGAGATCGTGGCCGGCGTCCCGCCCGAGCTCGTGGGGAGCGCCCCCACCGCCATCCTCTCGCACCCGCGCATGCAGCGCCGCTACGCGCCGACCAGCCTCACCGGGATCGAGAGCAGCTGCCGCAGCGACCGCGGCGTCGCCTACCCGCCCCGGCGCCTGGTCGAGGCCGCCGGCGAGCTCGGAGAGCGCGCGTCGATCCACTCGCTCTGCGAGGCGGACTTCGGCGCGGTCGCGGTGGGCATCGCCGACCACGTCGGCGCGATCGTGCGCCGCGCGACCTGCGAGCGTTGAAACGGAGAAGGGCCGACGCGCTCTCCGCGTCGGCCCTTCGTCTCGCCGGTGGCGAGCTCCGGTCTAGCCCGGGCTGCTCACTCGCCGCAGCTCGGTCCGTCGGAGCGGAGCGGGCTGACGTTGAGGATGCTGATGGTGTCCTCGCCGACCACGATGCTCTCGCAGCCGATGAGCTCCTGCGAGCCGCCCTCGGAGACGGTGCCGTACACACCGATCTGGACGGTGTTGTTGGTGGGCAGCGGCACGTTGCCGACGCCGTAGAGGCCGCTCTGCGAGCTCTCGGTGGCGCGGGCGTCCGGCAGCGAGCCGGCGTCGTTGAAGTAGAAGGCCTTGGTGTCGGTGTTGAACGGGATCTGGCCGCTGTCGTCGAAGAGGCGGATCTGCGCGTTCACGAGCGGGCGACCCTGGCAGTCGACGGCGGTGCCGGTGACGGCGCCGTTCATCGGGTCCTGCGAGATGCCGGCGATGCCGAGGAAGCCGCCGACGAGGCTCTCGGCGACCGCGATGAGGCCGGCCATGCCGCCGTCCTCGGGGGTCGGCTCGTTCATCTGGATGACGTTGACGAAGTCGGCGTCGGTGCCGGTGGTGGTGGTGCCCATGCCCGCGACGACGCGGTAGCCGAACCACGCGTCCGCCGAGCCCATGAGCTCGGCCATGCCCGCGGCGTCGGTGGTCACCGAGACGCAGGGGGCGTCACAGGCCACGTCGGCGCTCGGCGCGTTGTTCGGGAAGTAGTGGATCTCGAGCCCGCCCACGAGCCCCTCCCCGCCGAAGTTGGCGAGGGCGGCGTTGAAGGTGGAGGCGCCGCTGCCGGTCGGCGCGGTCGCCGTCCCGCGGCAGGAGAGGTCGGCCTCGACCTCGTCGGTGCCGTCGAAGGCCATGACCACCGGGGTGCTCGGACCCGGGCCGCTGTCTTCCATCGTCATGCTGCCGTCGTCACCGCCGATGCCGGAGTCCTCCGGGTCGGTGCCGCCGTCGTCGCACGCCGTCAGCCCCAGCCCGAGGGCGAGGGCGCATCCCAAGATCAACCAAGTGCGCTTCATACCAATGGCTCCATCCTGCCCGCACCTGCGGGCCGTTGGCTTCCCCCACGGGAGGATGGACCACCATCCCCCCGACTTGCCTCGTGCGTTCTGCTACTCCCGTGCCCCCCGACCGTCAAGCGAACGACAAAGAGGCGATCCCGCGCTTGACGCCCGAGGTGGCCCTGACATACTGCGCCGACTCAGCGCCAGCTGTCATTCAGGCCCTGCGGAATCATTGGGGAAAGTCCCCGGATCAGTGAGGCGCTCCGGCATCCAGGAGCGCGCTCGGAGCAGCGGTCACACCCTTCGGATGCGATGGACAGGCATTTTCCATGGCGATGACCCAGGATCGTAAGTCGGAGCTCATCGAGCAGTTCCGCACCCACGACGGCGACACCGGCTCCCCCGAGGTCCAGATCGCGCTCCTCACCGAGCGGATCGGCTACCTCACGGAGCACTTCCAGACCCACAAGAAGGACCACCACTCGCGCCGTGGTCTTCTGCAGCTGGTCAGCCAGCGCCGCCGTCTCCTCGACTACCTGCGGCGCAAGGACGTCGAGCGCTACCGCAAGGTGATCACCGCGCTCGGTATCCGGAAGTGAGCCCGAGCATGCTCGCTCACCCCTGAATCTTCCCACGAGAGGCCGTCGCCGTCAGGCGTCGGCCTTTCGTGTTTCTTGGACCGAAACTGACAATCTGAATCGCCGAAAGCCGTCCGCGCGGCATCATCGGGTTTCGTTCGGACTTCGATTCGAGCCGCGAGAGCGCCCCTCTCGCCGTTGGAACCGAGGACCGAGCCCAGCCCCAGCGCCGGCGGACGCCAGGCAATGTGCCCCCTCGCGGGGGACGAGGAGCTGAAGCTCATGATCATTCGTGAAGACGTCAAAGTGGGTGACAAGACGGTCACCCTCGAGACGGGTCGGATCGCCAAGCAGGCGGCCGGCTCCGTGCTCGTGACCTGTGGCGAGAGCGTGGTGCTGGTCACCGTCTGCGGCGCGGACGGACGCCCCGGCATCGACTTCCTCCCGCTCAGCGTGGACTACATGGAGAAGACCTACGCCGCGGGCAAGATCCCGGGCGGCTTCTTCAAGCGTGAGGGTCGCCTCCGCAGCCACGAGATCCTCACCTCGCGGCTCATCGACCGCCCGTGCCGCCCGCTCTTCCCCGACGGGTACCGCAACGAGGTCCAGATCGTCGCGACCGTGCTCAGCCACGACCAGGAGAACAACACCGACGTGCTGGCGCTCCTCGGGGCGTCGGCCGCGCTGCACATCTCGGAGATCCCGTGGGCCGGCCCCATCGGCGGCCTCCGCGTCGGCCGCGTGAACGGCGAGTGGGTCGCCAACCCCACCCTCGCCGAGGTCGCCGAGAGCGACTGCGAGCTCATCATCGCCGCGACCAAGGACGCCATCGTCATGGTCGAGGGCGAGTGTGAGGAGCTCTCCGAGGACGAGCTCGTCGACGCGCTCTGGTTCGGCAAGGACGCCATCCAGCCGGCGATCGGCCTCATCGAGGAGATGCGCTCCGCGGTGGGCAAGGAGAAGATCGCGTTCGAGCCGCCGGTCCGTCCGGAGGACATCGACGCCGCGGTCAAGGACTTCGCCCTCGAGATGGTCAAGGAGGCCTGCAACCTCGCCATCAAGCACGAGCGCTACGGCCGCTTCAAGGAGATCAAGAAGGAGGTCGCCGCGCACTTCGAGGAGAAGTGGCCGGAGCAGATCGGCGACGTCAAGAAGGCCTTCGAGCAGCTGAAGTACGACACCATGCGCGCGCAGGTGCTCGACGAGAAGCGCCGGGTCGACGGCCGCGACTTCAAGACGGTCCGCCCGATCTCGATCGAGGTCGGCATCCTCCCCCGCGTGCACGGCTCGACGCTGTTCACCCGCGGTGAGACGCAGTCGATCGTGACGACCACCCTCGGCACCGCGGCGGACGAGCAGAAGCTCGACCTGCTGACCGGCTTCGAGTGGAACCGCTTCATGCTGCACTACAACTTCCCGCCCTACTCGGTCGGTGAGGTGAAGTTCCTGCGTGGGCCCGGTCGCCGCGAGATCGGCCACGGCACCCTCGCGGAGCGCGCGCTCAAGAAGATGGTCCCCTCGAAGGAGGACTTCCCCTACACGCTCCGCATCGTCTCGGAGATCACCGAGTCGAACGGCTCGTCGTCGATGGCCACCGTCTGCGGCGGCGCGCTCTCGATGATGGACGCGGGCGTGCCGATCGCGAAGCCGGTCGCGGGCGTCGCGATGGGCCTCATCTCGGACGGCGAGCGCCACGCGGTGCTGACCGACATCCTCGGCGACGAGGACCACCTCGGCGACATGGACTTCAAGGTCTGCGGTTCGAAGAACGGCATCACCGCGATCCAGATGGACATCAAGATCTCCGGCTTGAGCAAGGAGATCATGAGCCAGGCGCTCGAGCAGGCGAAGGAGGCGCGCCTCCACATCCTCGACAAGATGCTCCAGGCCATCCCCGCCCCGCGCGAGGAGCTGAGCAAGTACGCGCCGCGCATCACCTCGGTGAAGGTCAAGCCCGACCAGATCCGTCTCATCATCGGCCCCGGCGGGAAGATGATCCGCGCGATCACCGAGCAGACCGGCGCGCAGATCGACGTCGAGGACGACGGCACCGTCAACGTGGCGTCGTCGGACAGCGAGGCGGTCGCCAAGGCGCTCGAGCTCATCCGCGGCCTCACCGAAGAGGCCGAGATCGGCAAGACCTACAAGGGCGTGGTCAAGCGCGTCGAGCCCTACGGCGCGTTCCTCGAGATCATGCCCGGCACCGACGGCCTCTGTCACATCTCGGACTTCGCGTGGGAGCACGTGGAGAAGACCGAGGACATCATGAAGCTCGGTGACACCATCGAGGTCCAGGTCACCGACATCGACGACCAGGGTCGCGTGCGCCTCAGCCGCAAGGTGCTCCTCGAGAAGCCCGAGGGCTGGGAGGAGCGCGAGCCGGAGCGGCGTGAGAGCCGTGGGCGCGGCGGACGCGGCGGCGGCGGCGGACGTGACCGGGACCGCGATCGCGGCGGGCGCGGCGGACGCGGCGGCCGGGACCGGGATCGCGGGCGCGGCCGGGATCGCGACCGTGACCGGGATCGCGACCGCGACCGGGATCGCGACCGTGATCGGGATCGCGACCGCGGCGAGCGCTCCGAGCGTGGCGAGCGCAGCGAGCGCTCCGAGCGTGGCGAGCGCAGCGAGCGCTCCGAGCGTGGCGAGCGCTCCGAGCGGAGCGAGGGCGGCGAGGGTGACGGTGAGGGCGGTCGCCGCCGTCGTCGTCGTCGTCGCCGGAGCGACGAGGGCGGCTCGAACGAGAGCACCGAGTCGCAGTAGCCACGAGGCCATCTCTGGCCCACCTCGCGGGCGCGTTCTCTTCGGAGGGCGCGCCCGCGCGCGTTCCGTCATACTCGGCGCCCATGCCGACGCTCCGCCTCCGCCGCCTGCGCCCCGACGCCCGCCTCCCTCGCTACGAGACCGAGGGCGCCGCCGGCCTCGACCTCTCGGCCGCGCTCGACGCGCCCCTCGTGCTCGGCCCGGGGGATCGGGCGGCGGTGCCGACGGGGCTCGCGCTCGGGCTGCCCGCGGGTCACGAGGGTCAGGTCCGGCCCCGGAGCGGGCTCGCCGCGCGCCACGGGGTGACCGTGGTGAACGCGCCGGGGACCATCGACGAGGACTACCGCGGCGAGGTGAAGGTGCTGCTGGTGAACCTCGGCGACGCGCCCCACACCATCCAGAGCGGCGATCGCATCGCGCAGCTGGTGGTCGCGCCGGTCACGCGGGTGGCGCTCGAGGAGGTCGCGGAGCTCGACGAGACGGCCCGCGGCGCGGGGGGGTTCGGTAGCACCGGAGCGCGGTGATACCCTGACGGATAACCGCAGCTGCATTGCACGGGTGTGGCCTTCGGGGCACAACCTCCACCTTCCTCGATGTCCACCGACGCCACGCAGGTCTCCGGCTCCCCTCTCGCGGGGGAAGGCCCCCGCCCGGGAGACGTCCTCGCCGAGCGCTACGAGCTGCTCGAGCTGATCGACCTCGAGGGACCGACGCACGGCTACCGCGCGCTCGACCAGGAGACCGAGCGGGTCGTCCTGGTGCGCATCCTGGCTGGCGCCGGCCTGCACACCGACGAGTGCGACGCGGTGGTGGACCGGCTGCAGGGCATGCTCGGGGTCGGCGGGCGCTACCTCTCGTCGCTGCTCGACGCGGATCGGGAGCGACGCTCGCCGTTCACCGTGGAGGGCTGGCCGCCCGGGACGCAGCTCTCGGCGATCCTCGACGGGCGGCGGGGCAAGGGGCAGCTGCTCGGGGCCCGGGAGGCGCTCCCGGTGGTGGCTCGCCTCGACGCCGCGCTCGCCGCCCTGCCGGAGGGCTGGCCGCACGGCGACGTGCGACCGGAGCGGGTGTGGCTCGACGCGGACGGGCTCCGGCTCACCGGCGCCTACCTGCTGACCGCGCTGCCCCACGACGAGCTGACCAACCGGGTGGCCGATCTCGGGCCCGGCGCCCTCGCCTACCCGCCGGAGCTCGCCGAGAAGGCCGGGCGCCCGAGCCCGGCGTCCGACCGGTGGGGGGTGGCCTCGATCGCGTGGGAGGCGCTGACCGGGCGCTCGGTGGACCCCGACTCGAGCACCCCCGAGATCTCCGCCGGGCTGCGCGAGGCGCTGCTCGGCCTGCTCCGCCCGAGCCCCGAGGCGCGCGAGGCGACGCTGCGCCCGCTGCTCCAGGCGCTCGCCGACGAGGCCCGGATGCAGGTCCCCGAGATCGACCCGGAGGTCCACCGACCGCCGACCGCGCGCATCTCGCCCCGGGAGCGCCGCGCCCCGCGGCCGCGGGTGATCGCGGGGGCGGCGGCGGAGGGCACCCAGGAGGTCAGCTTCGACCAGATCCTGGAGGAGCGGCCCGCGCCGAAGCCGCGCAAGATCCCGGGCGCCGCCGCCGAGGGCACCCAGGAGATCGCCTTCGACCAGATCGAGGAGCTGCCGCTCGACGAGCACGCCGACTCCCTCGACCCGCGTTTGGTCCGGGCGGCGCTCGACGTCCAGATGGACAGCGTCGACGCCCCCTCCCCCGACGACACCGCCAAGCACGCCTCGCTCTCCGGCGAGTCCATCCCCGACGCGGACAGCATCGACCCCCGCCTCCTCCGGGCCGCGCTCGGTGTGGAGATGGACAGCGTCCAGATGGACAGCGTCGACAGCGCCGAGATCTCCCAGGACGGGCTCGACCCGCGGCTGGTCCGCGCCGCGCTCGGCGTCCAGATGGACAGCGTCGACTCGCTCGAGGCGGAGCTCGACGAGCTGCCCTCCGAGGAGCTCGAGCTCGTCGAGCCGGAGAAGCCGGCCGCCCGACCCCTCCCCGCCCCCAACCCCAAGCCCAAGCCCGCCGCCACGCCGGCCCCGCGGGCCATGCCGGCCCCCAAGCCCATGCCGGCCCCCAAGCCCATGCCGGCCCCCAAGCCCACGCCGGCCCCCAGAGCCATGCCCGCGCCCAAGCCCATGCCGGCGCCCAAGCCAATGCCCGAGCCCGCGCCGGCGCCCCGGCCGCAGGCGGCGAGCGCGCCTCAGCCGACCACGCCGGCGCCCCGGCCGATGCCCGCTCCGGCGGCCGCCGTGCCCGCGCAGCTGGACACGCCGCGGCCGAGCGGGACCGCGGTGGTGGCGCGCGGGGCGGTCCAGGGCACGCCCAAGAAGAAGTCCGCCGCCGGCCTCCTGATCGTGATCGGCGCGCTCGTGCTCGCGATCGCGATCGTGGGCCTCGGCTTCCTCATCGCCAGCCATCGGCGCGACGAGGCGGCCCGCCAGCGGCAGATCGAGGAGCGCCTCGAGCAGCTCCGCGTCCCGCAGGAATGAACAGCGCCCCGCGCGGCGACGAGGCCGGCAGGGCGAGGCTCGATCGAAGGCGCTCCCCGAGGGAGCGCCGCTCGACTACATGGCGCCGTCGAGCTTCTGCGCGAGGATCGTCTTGGGCGCGAGGCCGACCTGCTGGTCGACCACCTCACCGCCCTTGAAGATCAGGATCGTGGGGACGCCGCGGATCTGGAAACGGCGCGCCGTCTCCGGGCTCTCGTCGATGTCGAGCTTGGCCACCTTGGCCTTGCCGCTGTACTCGTCCGCGAGCTGATCGACGAGGGGCGCGATCTGCCGGCACGGGCCGCACCACGTCGCGGTGAAATCGACGAGCACGGGCTGGTCGGACTTGACCACCTCGTCTTCGAAGTTGAGGTCGTTCACGGACACGACGTTCTTGCCTGCCATGCTGCTGCTCCCATTCCGGACCGCCCGAAGAGGGCGATCGACCCGCAAGTGATAGGAACCGCGGCGAGCCATGTCAATCGGAGCGCGCCTCCCGGATCCATGACGTCGACGGCCCGGGGAGGTAGAGTTCCGGCGTGCGCGCCAACCGCCTCTTCGTCCCGCAAGCGATGCTCGATCTCTGGCTCTCCGAGGAGCGAGTGGAGGTCGAGGGCGAGGTGATGATCACCCGGCCCGAGGGACAGCGGCTCGAGCTGACCACCGCGGTGCTGTTCAAGGAGGAGGTGACCGGATCGCCGGACGCCCACGACCTCCTCGGGAAAGTGAAGGATCTGGAACAGTTGGCGGAGATCGGCGCGGAGCACTATGCCGACTCCGTGCTGCTCGGCGACAACGCGTACCAGGTGGTGGAGGGCTTCGCCGGCACCCCGCTCGCGGACGACGACGCGGTGATCGGCGACAGCCTGTCCGCGGCGGCGCGGGCCCTGACCGGCGAGCGCGCGGGCTCGGGCGAGATCGACCTGCTCGCCCGCTTCCTCCAGAGCCGGTGAAGCGGTGGGAGACGACGCCATGTGGGTGACCGCCCTGTTCGGCCTGACCGCGGCCCTGTACGCGATCGCGGCGGGGCTCTACGTGCTCTTCCTCGCGCGGGGCACCGAGGGCGGCGCGACCTGGGCGGCCCGGGTGCTCGGCGGCGCGGTGGCGTCCCACGGCGCGTTCCTCGTCTCGAACTGGGCGGTGCTCGGCACCGTGCCCACCGCGGACATCCACCAGGCGCTCGCGGTCCTCTCGCTGGTGCTGGTGCTCGTCTTCCTGCTGACCGCGCGGAGCCAGGACCGGCTGCACGTGCTGGGGGCGTTCATCACCCCGGTCACCCTGCTCCTGTTCCTCGGGGCCGCGTTCCGGCGCGGGGTGGGCCCGGTGCCCGAGGGGGTGAAGTCGGCGCTGCTGCCGGTCCACGTCGGCGTGAACGTGCTCGGGCTCGCGGCCTTCGCGCTCGCGGCCGCGGCGGCGCTCGCCTACCTGCTCCAGGAGCGGCAGCTCCGCCAGAAGCGGCTCGGCGGGCTGATGCAGCGGCTCCCGGCGCTCGACGTGCTGGACACGCTGGGGCTGCGCTCGGTGCTGGTCGGCTTCCCGCTCCTGACGGTCGGCGTGGTGACCGGCACGATCTGGGCGGTGCAGCTCCACCACGGGGGCTTCGGGCTGAGCGCCGCGCAGGGCTTCGGCCTGCTCTCGTGGCTGCTCTTCGCGGGGGTGCTGCTGCTCCGGGTCGCGGCCGGCTGGCGGGGGCGCAAGGCGGCCATCGGCACGGTGCTCGGGTTCCTCAGCACGATGGTCGTGCTCGTGGGCTACATGCTTCGGGGGACGGAGGGCCTCGGCTGATGTCCTCGAACGATCTCCTCGTGGTGGGGATGAGCCATCGGACCTCGCCGGTGGCGCTGCGCGAGCGGCTGGCGGTCGAGGGCAAGGCGCTCGAGGCGAGCGTCCGCGAGATCCACGACTCGGCGCTCCTCCCGGAGGTGCTGCTCCTGAGCACCTGCAACCGGGTGGAGGTCTACGTCGGCGGCGAGGATCGCGAGCGGACGGCGAGCGCGGTCGCGCAGTGGCTCGAGGGCCGCGCGGGCGAGCGGGTGAGCGACTACCTCTACGTGCACCACGGCGAGGAGGCGGTGCGCCACGCCTTCCGCGTCGCGGCGAGCCTCGACTCGATGGTGGTCGGCGAGCCGCAGATCCTCGGCCAGGTCAAGGAGGCGTACTTCGCCTCCAAGAGCACCGGCAGCCTCGGCACCCTGCTCGACCGCTGCTTCAGCACGGCGTTCGCGGTGGCCAAGAAGGTCCGCAGCGAGACCACCATCGCCGAGGGCTCGGTCAGCGTCAGCTCGATCGCGGGCGACCTCGCCAAGAAGATCTTCGGCAACCTCGACGGTCGGCGGGTGCTCCTCGTCGGCGCGGGCGAGATGGGCGAGGCCGCGGGCAAGCACCTGCGCAAGGCCGGCGCCTCGCTCTTCGTGGTGAACCGGAGCCCGGAGAAGGCGGAGGCGCTCGCCCGGGAGCTCGACGGGCAGGCGCGCGGCCTCGAGGCGCTGTCGACCGAGCTCGCGCAGGCCGACGTGGCGATCGCCTCGACCTCGAGCCCCCGCTTCGTGATCACGCCCGAGCTGATGAAGCCCGTGATCAAGGCGCGCCGCCACCGGCCGCTGTTCCTGATCGACATCGCCGTGCCGCGCGACGTCGATCCCCGCGTCGGGGAGATGGACAACGTCTTCCTCTACGACGTGGACGACCTCGAGCAGGTCGCGCAGGAGAACCTCGACGCCCGGCGCCGCGAGGCGGACGCGGCGGAGCGCATCGTGACCCTCGAGGTCGCCGCGTTCGAGCGGTGGCGCCGCTCGGGGGTGCTCAAGCCGACGATCGTCGCGCTCCGTCAGAAGGTGCGCGGCACGCTCGCGGCCGAGCTCGAACGAACCCTGCCGCGCCTCAGCGGCGTCACGGAGCGCGAGCGGCGCTCGCTGGACAAGATGATCGACGCGATGACGAACAAGCTCCTTCACCGCACCATCAGCGAGCTGAAGGCCCACGCCGACACCCCGGAGGGCGAGGCGCTGCTGCGACACGCCCGGCTGCTCTACGAGCTCGAGGAGGACAACGAGCCGAGCGCCCAGAGCCCGGTCGTGCGCAAGAACCTCTCGCCCGCGAAGGGGGAGTCATGAGCCGCGTCATCCGCATCGCGACCCGCAAGAGCCCGCTCGCCCTCGCGCAGACGCGCTGGGTCGGGGAGCGCATCCGCGCCCGGGCGCCGGACGTGACGATCGAGGAGCTCCACGTGGTCACCAAGGGCGACCAGGTGATCGACAAGCCGCTCGCGAAGATCGGCGGCAAGGGCCTCTTCATCAGCGAGGTGGAGGCCTGCCTGCTCGAGGGCCGGGCCGAGCTCGCGGTGCACTCGATGAAGGACGTGCCGGACGAGCTCGCCGAGGGCTTCGACATCCTCTGCGTCCCGGAGCGCGAGGACCCGCGAGACGTGCTCGTCTCGGCGGGCGGCAAGGAGCTGAGCGAGCTGTCGCAGGGCGCGGTGATCGGCACCTCGTCGCTGCGCCGGTCGTGTCAGCTGCGCGCGGCGCGCCCCGACCTCCAGTTCAAGGTGCTGCGCGGCAACGTCGGCACCCGGCTGCGCAAGCTCGACGAGGGGCAGTACGACGCGATCGTGCTCGCCTACGCGGGCATGAAGCGGCTGGGCCTCGACGCCGAGCGCGAGCTCTGGCCGCTGCCCGAGGACACCTCGGTCCCCGCCGTCGGGCAGGGCGCGCTCGGCATCGAAGGCAAGGTGGACGACCCGGCGCTGCGCGATCTGCTGGTGGATCTCGAGCACGGCCCGACCCGGCTCGCGGTCGAGGCGGAGCGCGCCTACCTCTCGCGCCTGCAGGGCAGCTGCACCACGCCGATCGCCGCCTTCGCGCGCTTCGACGACGACGGCGAGACCCGCATGCGCATGGACGGCATGGTCGGCTCGGTCGACGGCGAGACGCTGCTGAGCGCCTCGATCGACGGCTACGTGGACGCCCCCGACCACGCGGCCCGTCTCCAGCAGGCCGCGCGCATGGGCGTCGAGCTCGCCGAGATGCAGCTCGACCGCGGCGCCGCCGAGCTCATCCAGGCCGCGAAGGCGACCGAGGACCCCTACCTCATCGGCCCCTACGGCCCGCATTGAGCGTGACAGCGGCCCGTGACAGCGGCGTGTCGCGGGGGTGGCGGCGCGCTGCTAGGCTCCCTGGCGCGTGCAGAGGCAGTTTCTCTTCTTCGCGGCCCTGACGGGCCTCCTCGGGTGCGACGGCGCGGCGCCGAGCCCCGTCCCCGACGCCGGGCCGGCGCTGATGGCGCGCTGCGAGGCGATGGAGGGCGACGCGGTGGAGCTGCCGGCGCTGCGCTCCACGCTCGGCGGCACGATCCGGCCGGTCGCCGCGCGGAGGGAGGCGGACCCCAACCTCGATCCGTCGACCGAGGAGGCGGAGCTGCACTACCTGTCGATGGGCCTCGCCGACTACGAGGCGGGGCCGGGCCAGCCGCGGGTGATCCGCCGCGAGCTCGCCCGCGACGGCGAAGCGGGAGAGCGGCGCTCGCTCGCGTGGTTCGCGGTGCTCAGCGACTTCCAGCTGACCGACGACGAGTCGCCCGCGCGGTGGGCCGGCACCGACACGCCGAACGAGCTGACCTCGAGCGCCAAGCGGCCGCAGGAGGCGTACCTGCCGCGGGCGGTGAGCGCCATGAACCGCACCCTGACCCGGCTCGCCGACGAGACGCGGCCCTTCGACTTCGGCGTGGTGACCGGCGACTGCGCCGACAACGCCCAGCTGAACGAGCTGCGCTGGGTCATCGGGCTGATGGACGGCGAGCGCGTCCACGCCGACAGCGGCGACGACGACGATCCGCTCCCCGGGCCCGACAACGATCCCAAGGATCCGTTCGACGCGACGCCCTTCCCCGCGCCGTGGCTCTACGTGCCCGGCAACCACGACGTGGAGGTCATCGGCATCTTCCCTCCCGACGAGGAGCACGGCGCGCGCGCGGTCGGCTCGATGGCGCCGCTGGGGACGCGCGACTACCGCGAGCGGTGGGCGCCGGTGACGAACGGGCCCGTCCCCGCCGACCCCGAGCGGCGCCTGCTGCTGCTCGACGAGATCGTGGCCGAGCTGCAGGACACGCGCGCCGAGCCCGGGCCCATCGGACACGGCTACGACGCGGGCGCGGATCTCACCCACGGCGGCAGCTACGTGCGCGACGTCGTCCCCGGCGTGCTGCGCCTCGTCGTGATCGACACGAACGATCCATCGGGCGGCTCGCTCGGCATGATCCGGCGCGACCGCCTCGAGGGCTTCCTGGAGCCGGCGCTCGACGCGGCGGCCCGCGACGGAGTGCTGGTGGTGCTCGCGAGCCACCACGCCACCACCGACATGGACACGCGCTACGGCGAGGCCGGCGGCACCGATCCCGAGGCGGTCGAGCCGGCGGCGATCGAGGCCGCCATCGCCGCGCACCCGGAGGTCATCGCCTGGGTCGTCGGCCACGCCCACCGCCACCGCGCGCGCCTCGTCGCGCCGCCCGGGGAGCGCGGGTACTGGGAGCTGATGACGCCGGCGCTCGCGGACTGGCCGGCGCAGGCCCGGGTGATGGAGGTCGTCGACGACGGGGACGGCAACCTCAGCGTCTACGCGACCGCCGTCGACTTCGACGCCGATCACTGCCTCGAGCGCCGCTTCCGCCGCCTCACCCTGCTGGACGATCGCAGCGGCTGGGCGCCCGATCACTCCGCGACCGACGCCGACGTCAACGTCCGCCTCGTCGTGCGCGCGCCGCCGTCGGTCCGCGACGCGATCGCGGCCGCCGAAGGCCACGAGGTCTGGAGCGATCGCCTGTGAGGTGACGGCGGGCGCGGGTTCTGCGACGATGGGGGCCTCCCCCTTTGGCTGGAGGCTTCTCATGCGCGTGCTCTCTCCGATCCTGTGCTTCGCCCTTCTCCTCGGTGCCTGCGGCGACGGGGAGGGCCCCGCCGACGGCGAGGTCCCGGGCATGGACGCCGCGCTCGGCGACGGAGGCGGAGGCGACGGAGGCGGTAGCGACGGCGGCGCCGACGACGGAGGCGCCGACGACGGGGGGATCGACCGCGACGGCTCCACGCCTCCGCCGGTGACGTGTGAGGTGGTCGGAGAGACCTGCGCCGACGACGCGGACTGCTGCTCGAGGACGTGCGAGGGCGGCGCCTGCGCGGCCAACCCCATCTCGACCTGCGATCCGCTCGGCGAGTCGTGCGCCAGCGGAGCCGAGTGTTGCTCGCGACGCTGCGCGGCCGCGGACGGCGCTCCCTGCGACGGTGACGGATGCCGGTGCGCGTTCGCGGCCGACTGCCGCACCACCGGCGATCTCTGCACCGACGACAGCGAGTGCTGCATCGGGCTCTGCGACCGCCCGGGCGGGGCCGCCGTCGGGCGGTGCGCCTCGGCCGGGTCCTGCCGGGTGGCCGGCGAGCCCTGCGAGACCGAGGGCCTGAGCGGCGCG
Source organism: Myxococcota bacterium (assembly GCA_036149055.1). Classification (GTDB taxonomy): domain Bacteria; phylum Myxococcota_A; class Polyangia; order Polyangiales; family Sandaracinaceae; genus JAVJQK01. The sequence continues at coordinate 51,940 of JAYZQJ010000279.1, forward strand.
TGCTGCTCCACCGCCTGCCTCGACCGCGACGGCACCGGGGTGCCGACCTGTCAGCGCCTCGGCGGCTGCCTCGTCCAGGACGAGGTCTGCGCGACCGACGCCCAGTGCTGCAGCGGCTCGTGCGCCGACATGGGGACCGGCGCGGACGGCCGCCCGATCCGACGCTGCGCGAACGCGGGCTCGTGCCTCCCGGCCGGCGAGGTCTGCGGCGACGGCGGCGCGAGCAGCAACTGCTGCCCGAACGGCGGGGGCGACACCGGCTGCGTCATGGGCGCGGAGGGCATCCGGCGCTGCCTCGGCGGCGACGGGAGCTGCACCCTGCCGGCCGAGACGTGCACGTCCCCGGCCGACTGCTGCATCGAGACGTTCCCGGAGCTGACCTGCGCCGCCGGGCCGAGCGGCTCCATGGTGTGCTGCCTCCCCGACGGTGAAGACTGCGCGACCGGCAGCACCTGCTGCTCCGGGGTCTGCGCGCCCGACGCCACCGGTCGCCTGGTCTGCGGCGCCATGTGCCTCGCCGACGGGGCCGCCTGCACCACCGACGCCGACTGCTGCGGCTGCGGCTGCGTGAGCGACGGCATGGGCGGACAGGTCTGCACCAGCGACGCGAGCCTCTGCGGCCCGTGCACGCTCGCCCAGCTCGGCGAGTCGTGCACCGCGGACGCGGACTGCTGCAACCCCGACACGGTCCGCTGCGCGACCGAGGTGGAGTTCTCGACGTGCGTGCTGCGCCGATGAGGGTCTGCCTCCTCGCGATCCTGCTCGCGGGCTGCGGAGGCGGCGTCGCGTCCGACGAGGCGGCCCGCGCGGCCTACCTCGGCCTCGACGACATGGTCGAGAAGGCCATGAGCCTCGGCTTCGACGGCTTCAACGCCGCGAGCAGCGCGAACATCCCGGAGCAGTCGACCACCGGCGACGAGCTGGGCACGCTCGTCGTCACCGGCCAGGTGGACCAGGGCGCGAGCCCGAACAAGGAGATGCGGCTCCGCGCCGCTCTCGCCGAGTACCAGGACGTGGTGCTCGTCGAGGACGAGCTCGTGATCGTCTACGACAGCGTGGCGCCGCTCGAGCTGGACCTCAGCCTGCGCGACATCCCGAGCGGCACCCTGAGCGGGACGCTGCGAGGCGAGCTGTCGATGACCGGGGACCTCGAGGGCACCGTGGTGCTCGACCTCGCCATCGACGGCGAGATCGAGCCCGACCCGGCCGACGAGTCCCGCGTGCGCCGGGTCCCCGGGACCACCACCATTCGCGGCACCGCGACCTCGCCCTACGGCGTCTTCGAGGTCGACGTCACCCGCTGACGGCGGCGACACGCCACGGCCGTGGCGAAACGACGCGCGGCGGGGCCGAGGCCGCTGAGCTGGCGCGCTCTTGGTGCGGCGGTTGCTGCGCTCCGGAGCATGCGACGCGCTGCATGGTCCCCTTACCTCGTGGGCGCCGGGATCGGCGTCCTCAGCTGGATCGCCTTCCTCACGGCCGCGCATCCGCTGGGCATCACCACCGCGTACGAACGAACGGCCGCCCTGGCGCTGGCCCCGCTCGGGCTCGCCTCCAGCTACCTGAGCGAGAACGAGCTCGTCCTGGGCTGGGAGTGGATGCTCGTGATCGGCGTCTTCCTCGGCGCGCTCGCCAGCGCGCTCTGGGGCCGCGACCGGGAGCCGATGAGCGTGCCCCCGATGTGGGCGGCGCGCTTCGGGCCGTCGCGGGGCAAGCGCCTCGTGACGGCCTTCGCCGGCGGCGCCCTGATGCTCTTCGGCGCCCGGCTCGCCGACGGCTGCACGAGCGGACACGGGATCAGCGGCAACCTCCAGCTCGCCGTCTCGAGCTGGTTGTTCACCGCGATCTTCGCCGCGGTCTCGATCGTCGTCGCGCTCACCCTCTTCGGGCGAAAGGACCGGCGCCATGTTTGAGCCCCTCCCCCGCATGCTCGGTGGCCTGCTGATCGGGATCGCCTTCGGCGTCCTCCTGCAGAAGGGCCAGGTCGCCAAGTACCGCGTCATCGTGCAGCAGCTCACGCTCGAGCGCTGGACCGTCGCGAAGATCATGGGCACCGCGATCGTGGTCGGAGGGCTGGGCATCTACGCCCTGCTCCCCGCGGGCGCGGTCACGCTGCACCTGAAGCCCCTGCTCGTCGGAGGCGTGGTCCTCGGCGGGATCAGCTTCGGTGTGGGGCTCGCCCTGCTCGGCTACTGCCCGGGCACCACGCTCGCCGCGTGCGCGGAGGGGCGGCGTGACGCGTGGGTCGGGCTGCTGGGCGGGCTCGTCGGCGCCGGCGTCTTCGTCGCAGCCCACGACTCGTGGACCGCGGTGCAGCGGTGGGGAGGGGACCACGGGGAGCTCACGCTGCCCGAGCTCGTCGGGGCGCCCGGATGGGCCTGGCTCGCGGGCCTCGGGCTGCTCATCGCCCTCGCGGCCGTGTGGCGTCGCCGCCCCCCGCGTCGCGACGACGACGGCTTCCGTCCCCCCGCGCGATCTCACCCCTGAAGAAGGAGAACCTTCATGAAGCTGAAGCGCTTCGAGACCCCCGGCATCTCTCACTACGCCTACCTGCTCGTCGACGGAGGCGAGGCCGCCCTGGTGGATCCTCGCCGCGACGTGGACGCCTACCTCGAGGCCCTGCGCGAGATGGGCGCGCGGCTGCGCTACGTCGTCGAGACGCACCGTCACGAGGACTTCGTGATGGGCTCGGCGCACCTGAAGGAGCTCACCGGCGCCCAGGTGGTGAACGGCAAACACGACTGCTTCGGGCGCGGCGACCTGCGCCTCGACGACGGCGAGTGGTTCGAGCTCGGTGACCTGAAGATCGTGGCGCTCCACACCCCGGGGCACACCCCCGAGAGCATGTGCTGGGCGGTCTACACCGGGGAAGAGGAGCAGGCGTGGGGCGTCTTCACCGGCGACACGCTCTTCTTCGGCGACACCGGGCGCACCGACCTGCCCGACGAGGATCGCTCGGTCGAGAACGCCGAGCGGATCTACGACTCGGTGCACGACAAGCTGCTGCCGCTCGGCGACGGAACCCTCGTCTTCCCGGCCCACGGCCCCGGCTCGGTCTGCGGCTCGGGCATGGCGGACCGCGCGAGCTCCACGATCGGGCTCGAGCGCGAGTACAACCAGGTCTTCCAGCTCGACCGCGAGGAGTTCGCGAAGAAGAAAGGCGGCGAGCGTCTGCCGCGGCCGCCCTACTTCCGGCACATGGAGGAGGTGAACCTCCGCGGCGGCCTCCCGCCGGCGCCGGTCGCGGCGCGCGCCACGCCGCTCGATCCCGGGGCGTTCGCCGAGCGGAGGAGCGACGGCAAGGTCATCGACGTCCGCGAGCCCGAGGCGTTCGCGAGCGCGCACGTGCCCGACGCCTACTCGGTCTGGCTCGGCGGCCTGCCGATCTTCGGCGGGTGGGTCGCCTCGAAGGACGACGCGATCTATCTCTGCACGGACGGGGACGACGACGTCGCGACCGCGTGCGCCCACCTCTCGCGCATCGGCATCGACGGGGTCCGGGGCTGGCTGGCCGGCGGCTTCCCGAGCTGGCGAGGCTCGGGGGAGGCGATGGCGCGCGCCGGCGTGATCACCCCGCGCGAGCTGAAGGAGTCGAAGGGCCTCCAGGTCCTCGACGTGCGCGAAGCCGACGAGTACGCGAGCGGGCACATCCCGGGCGCCGTCCACTGCTACGTCGGCCACCTCGAGGAGAGGCTCGACCAGCTCGACCTCGACCCGAGCGAGCCGGTGGTGGTCACCTGCGGCGTCGGTCACCGCGCGGGCGTCGGCGTCAGCATCCTGCGGCGCCGAGGGTTCGCGGACGTGCGCAACCTCCTCGGCGGCATGAAGCGCTGGCACGCGCTCGACTACCGCACCGACGAGGGCGACGCGCCCTGACCCGCCCTCCAGTCAGAGGGCCTGGAGTCAGAGGCCGCAGGCGCCGAACGCCTCCGCGAAGGCCCGGCGACCGCGCTCGTCCATCCTCGCGTGGAGGCGTCGGCGCGACTCGCAGACCCGCTGGGTGTAGGGATCGCCCTCCCGCATGCCGCGCTCGACGTCCCGCCGAGCCAGGGGGACCGAGCCGCCGCCGCAGCCCAGCGACTCGCCGTCTCGCCGCGGCGCGGAGCCGTCCTCGCACGCGATGACGACGTAGGGGTCCTCCGCGTTGAGGTCGACCGGCCGGGCCTCCGAGATCGGCACCGAGGACGACAGGAGGCTGAGCGGGACGAAGAAGCCGTCTCGATCCGTGGGCCGGTGCGGCAGGTCGCCGCGATCGTCGGCGTCGGCCGGCCGGTCGGGGAGGTGGCAGTGCCCGCAGTCGTTGAAGCGTCGGAGTCGCGAGATCGCCTCGGCGTCCATCGGCCCCTGGCGCACGGGGGTCGGGCGATCGGCGACGAGCTCCAGCAGCCTCGCGGTCGCCTCGGACCTCGCGTCGGCGTCTCCTCGCGGCCACCGCAGGCCGAGCAGGCGCGCCTCGGGCTGGCCGTCCGCGGGGCGATAGACGTGATCCGTCAGCCGGTCGGCTTCGAGCACCGAGCCGCGCACGTCGGCGACCGTCCAGCGCTCCTCGCCGTAGGCGAGCGACTCCACCCGGTCGAGCACCGTGCCGGGGGGCAGCGCGAGCGTCCACCGCCGTTGCTCCTCGAGCCACTCGACCGCGACCGTCCCCGCCTCCGGGAAGCGGGCGAAGACCTGGACCCGGTTCTGGCCGGGGTGGGCGGTCGGGAGCCGCACCGGAGGGACCAGCTCCACGCAGTCGCCCCAGTGCGCGTCCTGATCCGCGATGACGACGGGCTCGACCGACGCCGCGGGCTCACCCGGCAGCGCGGGCGGGCGGCCCCCGCACGCCACGCAGAGGCACGCGATGACGAGGCTACGCATGACGGCGAGCCTAGACCCCGTCGGCGCGTCGTCAGCTGATCACGGTCGGGAGGGACTTGGCGCCGGTGAGGTAGGCCGCCACCTCGGCGAGCGCCGAGAGGTCGTGCACGTCCTGCTCGAAGGCCGGGACCTCGACGTAGAGGCGATCCTGGCCGGCGCGCTGCCGGAGGTGATCGGCCTGCAGCCGGTCGGCGATGGCGCGGGTGCGCGCGTCGTCGAGGGCGCGGCGCATGCGGCTCACCGCGCGCTCGGCGTCGAGGCCGGGCAGGTGGGGCCCGACCTCCTTCGCGAGCTCCGGCTCGCTCACCGACGGCTCGGCGAAGAGCGGGCGCACGCCGTTGATGACGAAGGCGTCGCGGCGCATGCCCGCCTCCTCGAGGCGACGCGCGAAGAAGACCGCCTCCTCCATCGCCAGCGGGTTCGGGCTCGTGACGATGACGAACGCGACCTCGGGGCTGCGCAGCGCCTCGGCCACCTGGCGCGCGCGATCGCGGAAGCCGCCGAAGAGATCGTTGAAGTCGGTGACGAACTCGGCCACGACCTCGAGGAAGCCGGTGCCGGTGAACTTGGAGAGGCCGCGCAGCAGGAACGCCGCGCCCTTGCCCACGAGGTTGAAAGAGAACTTGCCCGCGCCCTCGAAGGCCTGGATGAACCAGCGCATCGCCGGCGAGTCGACCAGGCCGGCCAGCCGCTCCGGCGCGTCGAGGAAGTCGAGCGCGTTGCTGGTGGGCGGGGTGTCGAGCACGATGAGATCCCAGCGCGGGTCCTCGCGGACCGCGTGGAGCTTCTCCATCGCCATGTACTCCTGGGTGCCGGCGAGGCTGGTGCTCAGGTACTGGTAGACCTTGTTGCGCAGGATGCGCTGGGCGACCTCCTCGCTCGACGCGTAGCGCCGCACGAGGTCGTCGAAGGTCCGCTTCGTGTCGAGCATCATCGCGCTCAGCTCGCCGTCGAGCGTGAGGCCGCGCTCCTCGAAGAGCGCCTTCGGCACCGCCTGCTCCTCGGTGGTCATCTCGGCCAGCCCGAGCGAGTTGGCCAGCCGCCGGGCCGGGTCGATGGTGAGGCAGAGGACCCGCTTGCCCTGGCGGGCCGCGTGCACGGAGAGGGCGGCCGCCGTCGTCGTCTTCCCGACGCCGCCGCAGCCGACACACACCACCACCCGGTGGTCCTCGAGGACGTCGCGCAGGCTCATCTGCGACTTGCTTTAGCACGACGTCCTTTTCTTGGTGCGTCTCCGATCGCCGTGTACCGTGTTGTCCTACATCTGGATACACCCGCGGAGACGCGAGGAGGAGCCCATGTACCCGTTCGAAGAGCGCCGCTGCCAGCGCAGTGACAACCGTGACCTCGCCCTCGGTTTCCAGCTCGCCCACGTGCGCGATCGGGGCCGGCTCGAGGCCCTCGTGCTCGCCGACGACGACGGGCTCGCCCTGTCGAACGCCGGCGACCCGGCGGTCTGCCGGGAGCTCGCCGCCATCGCCCCGCTGATGGCCAAGAGCATCCTCGGCATGCCGATGCCCCCGCTCCTCCGGGGCGCCGAGGTCGCGGTGCGCATCGTCTACGTGCACGGCCAGCCGCTCTACCTCGCCTCGGTCGGCGGGGGCGTGGCCCGGGACGCCCTGCTCGCGCACTCGCTGGGGGGCGTGCGGCGCATCCTCGCCTGTAATTAGGGCGATGCAGATCCGCTTCGCCGCCCCCGAGGACGCCGCGACGATCCTCCGCTTCATCCGCGAGCTCGCGGAGTACGAGCGCGAGCCCGACGCGGTCGAGGCCACCGTGGAGACCCTCGCGGCCCAGCTGCGCGCCCCGACGCCGCCGTTCGAGTGCCTGCTGGCCGAGGACGACGGGGAGCCGCTCGGCATGGCGCTCTACTTCCACACCTACTCCACCTGGCGCGCCCGGCAGGGGATCCACCTCGAGGATCTCTGGGTCACGCCGGCCTCCCGCAAGCGCGGGGTCGGCCGGGCGCTCCTCGCGCGGCTCGCGGCGCTGACGGTGGAGCGCGGCTGCGGGCGGCTCGAGTGGTCGGTGCTCGACTGGAACGAGCTCGCGATGTCGTTCTATCGCGGGGTCGGCGCGACGCCGATGAGCGAGTGGACGGTCTGGCGCCTCGACGGCGACGCGCTGACCGCGCTGGCCGGCTCGGACTAAAGACCCCGAGGTCTCGTCCGTTCCCCGAGCACGTGTCCTTCCGGCACGCGCTCTGGGGGTCTCTCTTCGCCGCGCTCGTCGCGCCGTCGCTGGCGTGCGCCGATCAGCTCCACGTCTACGGGCCGCAGGGCTCGCCGCGGGAGCGTCGGGTGCTCGCGGTGCTCGAGACCGACGGCGGCGGCTGCGCGCCCGCCGACGGCGCGATCGCCTACGACGCGGCCGAGGAGGGCGTGACCGTGCGGGCCGGCGAGGTGGTCGGCCCCTGCGCGCGCTGGCTGACCGTCGAGGCGTCCCCGCCGCGTGAGCGGGTCACGCTCCGGGCGCGGGCCGGCGAGCGCGAGGCGAGCGTGGCCCTGCCCCTCGGCGAGCGACAGCAGCTCGACGTGCAGGCGGAGCGGCGCGGCCGGACGGTCTGGCTGCAGGTGCGCGGGGCGCCGGAGGGCGAGGCGGTCACCGCGTTCGCGCAGGTCGGCGCCGAACGCGTCCCCTTCGAGCCGGGCGGCCGCGGCCGGCTCCGGGCGCGGGTGCCCGTGGGTCACACGGTGGGCATCGTCGCCCGGAGCGGCACGATGGCCGGCGCCACCGCGCTCGGCCCCGGCCTCCGGCGCGCGGACCCCGAGGTGCTCGTGCTCTCCAGCGACCTCGGCATCGAGGCCGGCGGCGCGCCCCGCGAGGCGGCGTTCGTGGTGGCGGTCGACGGGCGGGGCCGGCTCTCGAGCTCGCTGCCGCTCGCGATCCAGAGCGAGCGCGGCCGCCTGCGGAGCCTGCGCTGGCTCGAGCGCGGCGTGGCGGCGGTGGCCTTCTCGGCGCCCGGCGACGCCGACGCGATCGATCTGCGCGTCGGGCTGAACGGTCGGGTGCTGCACGAGACGGAGCTGCCCACGGTGGCCCAGTGGCCAGCCGGCGGCGCGATCGACGCGCCCGACGCGGTGGCCAGCGGCGCGGCGTTCACGGTCGGGGCGGAGGCGCGCTCGGTCGACGGCGTGCCCCTCGACGGCCTGCACGTCCGCTGTGACGACGGCGCGCCCCGCGCGCTCCCCGCGACGTGCCCGGGGCGGCTGGGCCCCTCCGCGCGACGGCTGACGCTGGTCGCCTACGTGGACGGGCGCGCGGTGCCGCTCGCGAGCCGGACGGTGGCGGTGGAGGCGCCTCGCGCGATCGCCCAGCCGCGCCGAGCGGAGCCCGAGGTCGCCGCCGCGGCGCCGGTCGCGGCCGCGCCGCCGCCGACGCTCCTGGTGACCGCCTACGCGCGCGGCAGCTTCGACGCCTGGGAGCGCCTGGGCGGGGACGTCGGCGGCCGGGTGATGGTGCCGGTGCTGCCCTGGCTGCGGCTGGGCGCCGGCGTCGAGTACGGCGCGCGCTCGGTCTCGGCGATGGGCCAGGGCACGGTCGACAGCGACCTCTCCGGGGTGCGGCATCGGCTCCTCGCGCACGGCGCGGCGGAGCTCTTCTTCGGCGGCGACTTCGCGGCCGCGGTGCGCCTGGAGCTCGCGGGCGGCTGGAGCCACGGCGCGATCGGGCTGGGCGGCGTCGACGTGAGCGGGGGCTCGCCCCACCTCGCCGCGCGCCTCTTCGGGGGGCCGCGCTGGCGCCTGGGCGACGTGTCGCTCGGGGTCGAGGGCGGCGTGGTCGTCGGATCGGATCTGGACCGGCGCGCCTGGGGTGCGGCCCCGGTCGCGGGGAGCGTGGAGGTGAGCGTTGGCTTCCCGCTTCGGTGAGCTCGCCCTCGCCGGGCTGCTCGTGGCGTGCGGCGATCCCGCCGGGGTGGCGATGCCCGACGCGCCGGCGCCGTCGGTGGAGACGCCGGACGAGCCGGCGGTCGCCGTCGTGCAGGAGGCGCGAGGCGACGTCCGCTTCTCGGCGGCCGGCTCCGCCACCTGGACGCCGACCACCCGCGGGCGCTCGCTCGCCGCCGCCGACGCCATCCAGACGATGGAGGGCGCCACCGCGGCCGTCCGCTTCCACCGCGACGGGAGCACCGTCCGGCTCGAGCCGATGACCACCCTCCGCGTGCCCGAGCAGCCGCCGCGGGTGACCCGGCTCCGGCACCTCTCCGGGCGCATGGTCGCGCGCCTCGACCCGAGCGCCGAGGACGCCCGGCTGGAGGTCGCGCTGCCGCCCGGCGATCTCGTCATCGAGACCGAGCGCGGCGCCGACGGCGAGGCGTACGTGGAGGCGCAGGTCGAGGTGAGCCGCGATCGGACCGAGATCGCGATGCTGCACGGTCGGGCCCGGCTGCAGCGGACCGAAGGCGGCGAGCTCGAGATCACCCAGGACCGCTTCGTCTCGGTCGCGCCCGACGGCGAGGTCCTGGACGAGGGGGTCTCGCTGCCGGCCCCGGCGCTGCTCGAGCCCGCGGACGGCGCGACCGAGCGGGCCCGCGCCGCGATCCCCCTCCGGTGGGCGCCGGTCGAGGGCGCCACCGGCTACGAGGTGTTCGTGCAGCGCGGCGAGGACGTGGTCTCGGAGACGGTCGAGGCGCCGGAGCTCGCAGTCGGCGCCGGCGGCGCCATCCGCTGGTGGGTGCGGGCGCGCAACGAGGAGGGCGCCGGCCATGCCTCCGCGCCGCGCGCCGCCAGGCTCGAGATCGATCGCACGCCGCCGGCGCTGTCGCTCACCCGGCCCACCCACGGCGCGATCGTGCGCGGCCCGCGGGTGACGGTCTCGGGCGCGACCGATCCCGGCGCGACCGTCGAGGTCAACGGACACCCCGCCGCGGTGGGCGAGGACGGCGCCTTCGAGGCGTCGGAGCCGGTGCCGCTGGGGCTGACCAACGTGGTGATCCGGGTGACCGACGACCTGGGCAACTCCCGGGTGATGACCCGGCCGGTCTTGAGGGAGCGATGATGACCCGGCTCGCGGTCTGGCGGCGCTCGCTCTTCGCGCGGGTCGCCCTCGTCGTGACCGCGGCCGGCCTGGTGGCGATCGCGGTGGCGACCTGCACCATCGTGCTGCTGGTCCGGCAGCACGAGGAGGCCACCCTGGTCGACGCCGCGGTCGAGGGCGCGGTCCGGCGCCGCGACGAGGTGCAGCAGCGGGTGGAGCTCGCCCGGGCGCAGCTGCGCGCGGTGGCGTTCGCGGTCCAGGCGGGGCGGCTGCTCGACGTGCCCGCGACCGCGGAGAACACGGCCGAGGCCATCCTGGCGTATCGCGACGGCCAGGAGATCCTGGAGGCCGCCGCGACCGAGGCCGCCGCCGCGCGCCTCCGCGCCGCGATCGGGCCAGGCGAGACGGACACCGTCTTCGACGGGGACGCGGTGGTGGTGACCGAGCGGGTGGGCGGCGTCGAGGCCTACGCCCTGGTCGCCCTCGAGCCCGCGCTGGTCGGCCCGGCGGGCTGGCGGGTCGAGCTGGTCGATCACGTGGACACCACGAGCGGCGGCGTCGTCGCGCGCACCGAGGCCAGCCGGGTGCACGCGGTCGCGCCGATCCAGGGTGGCCGCGCGGTCCGGGTCGACGCCCCGCTCGGGCCCGCCCGGGCCGCCGCCTACGCGATCACGCGGCGCATGGCGCTCTGGACGTCGCTCGCCGTCTTGCCCCTCCTGTTCCTCGCGTGGCTCTTCTCGCGGGCGGTCACGCGGCCCGTGCGGCAGCTGGCCCGCGCGGTGAGAGAGGCGGACGGCCCGGTGCCGCTGCCCGACTTGCCGGAGGACGAGATCGGCGATCTGGGCGTCGCGATCGGCGCGATGAGCGAGCGCCTCCACGCGGACGCGCGCGCGCTCCGCAACGCGGTGCGGTTCAGCCGGCAGGCCGAGGTCGACGACGGCCCGGCGCGCGTGCTGAGCGAGCTGCGCATGGCGCTCGAGGGCGCGGCCGCCCGCTGGATCGTGGCCCCGAGCCCCGAGCACGCGGCGCTGCTCGAGCGCCACGGCACCACGCCCGCGCTCCTGGCGAAGCGGGCCGGCGAGGCCTGCGAGGCGACGCCGCTGATGGACGACGCGGTCGCCATCCCCCTGCACGACGGCGAGCGCGACCACGGCGTCGTGCTCAGCGCCGACGCGGTGGACGAGCCGTCGATCCGCTTCGCCGAGCTGCTCGCGCGGACCGCGGTCGTCCGGCTGCGCAACGCGGCGCTCGCGCGACAGGCGATGGTCGGCGAGAAGCTCGGGCTGCTCGGCCGGCTCTCGGCGGGCGTGGCGCACGAGATGAACACCCCGCTCGCCTTCATCAAGGCCAACCTCCTGGCCCTCGAGGACGAGCTCGAGGGAGACGCGCGCTCCAGCGTCACCGACGCCCGCCTCGGCGTCGAGCGGCTGGTCCGCATCGTGCGCGATCTGTCCGCGATCAGCGTGGGCGGCAGCGCGGTCTCCAGCGAGGTGGTCGACCTGACCAAGCTCTGCCGCGACATGGTCCGGATGGCGCGCGCCCGGCGCCCCAACGGCACCATCGACGTGGTCAGCGAAGGCGACGTGCGGGTGGAGTGCGACCGGGGCCGCATCGAGCAGGTGGTGCTCAACCTGGTGAACAACGCGCTCGACGCGGTGGGCGACGAGGGCCACGTCGAGGTCCACGTGGCCAAGCTCGGCGGCAAGGTCTTGCTCGAGGTGCGCGACGACGGCCCGGGCATCCCGAAGGACGTGCGCGACAAGCTCTTCGAGGCCTTCTACACGACCAAGGGTCAGGGCGGCACCGGGCTCGGGCTCTACCTCTCGCGCTCCTTCGTCGAGGCGCACGGGGGCGAGCTCTCCATCCCCGAGACCGGCGCGACGGGCACGACCTTCCGGGTCCGGCTCCCGGCCGCGATCGAGCCGAAGGAGCGCGAGTCGACCCCGCCGGCGCTCGCCTCGGTCCACGGCGCGCCGCGGCCCCGGACCGGGAAGCCGCGGGTCCTGGTGGTGGACGACGAGGCGGCGGTGGTGCGCGCGATGAAGCGCTGGCTGAAGCGGCGCGCGGACGTGACCGGCACCACCGATCCGCACGAGGCGCTCCGGCTGCTCGAGAGGGAGCGCTACGAGCTGGTGCTCTGCGACATGAACATGCCCGAGATGAGCGGGCGCGAGCTGGCCGACGCGCTGCGCGAGCGGGATCCGGCGCTGGCGGATCGGGTCGTGATCGTGACCGGATCGAGCGGGACGCCGCCGCCCGAGCTGCGGGTGGTGCGCAAGCCGCTCGACGCCGAGGTGCTCGATCAGCTGCTGGGGGCCACCGCGCCGGCGAGGGGGGCCGCGTGAGACACCTTCTGATGGTCGCGCTCGCCTTCGTCGGCTGCGCCGAGCCGGACTTCGTGCTGTCGCCCGCGGTGGTGGAGGTCGACGAGGTGACCGAGCGCGTCTACGCGCTCCAGGGCCTCCACCCCACCGACTACCTCGACGCCAGGAGCGAGCTCCAGCTCCGCGCCGGGCTCGAGGTCTGGATCGGAGGCCAGCGCGCGACGATCGTGCGGGCCGACGGCCAGGGCCTGTCGGTCCGGCTGGAGGCGCCGCTGGCGCCGGGTCATCACGACGCCGCGCTCCGCGGCCCGGTGGCGCTGGAGAGCCCGCGCGCGCTCGAGGTGGTGAGCCCGCCCGCGCCGGACGCCGCCTGGGACGCCACCGCGGGAGACGCCGGCGACGCGAGCGTGCTCGACTCCAGCGTCGACGCGGGTGTCGATGCGGGCGCGGATTCGGGTGTCGACTCCGGTCTCGACGCGGGCGTCGACGCGGGCGTCGATTCGGGTGTCGATTCGGGCGTCGATTCGGGTGCCGACTCCGGTCTCGACGCGGGCGTCGACGCGGGCGTCGACGGGGGCCTCGACTCCGGCCTCGACTCGGGGCTCGACGCTGGCCCGGTGGACTCCGGCGTCGACGCCGGACCGGTCGACTCCGGTCTCGACTCCGGCCCCGCGGACTCGGGGGTCGACGCGGGGGCGCCGCCGGCGACGCGGGCCCTCGCGGCGGGCAAGGACCACACCGCGCACGTCCGGGGCGACGGCACGCTCTGGGTCTGGGGGGACAACGCGAGCGGTCAGCTCGGGCTGGGCGACACCGTCGACCGCCTCGTGCCCACCCGGGTCGGCGCCGCCTCCGACTGGGCGACGGTGACCGCGGGCGACCGGGTCACCTGCGCGGTGACCACCGGCGCGGCGCTGTACTGCGCGGGCAAGAACACCGACGGCCAGCTGGGGGTCGGCGACACCGCCGATCGCGACGTGCTCACCCGGGTCGATCCGGGCCGGAACTGGGCCGACGTCAGCTGCGGCGCGAGCCACTGTTGCGGGCTCGACGCGATCGGCGTCGCCTACTGCTGGGGCAAGGGCGACGCGGGCCGGCTCGGGCTCGGCGACGCCATGGATCGCTCGGTCCCCACCGCGCTCCCGGGCCGATGGCTGCACCTCGCGGCCGGGCACACCGACACCTGCGGCGTCCGCACCGACGGCTCCCTCTGGTGCTGGGGCGACGGCCCCCTCGCGCCGACGCGGATGGGCTCGACGATGGGCTGGGTCGCGCTCGGGGCGGGGCAAGGCTTCCGCTGCGCGGTGCAGACCGCGGGCACGCTCTGGTGCTGGGGCGAGAACGGTCAGGGCCAGCTCGGGATCGGCGGCACCGCGAGCACGATGACGCCGACCCAGGTCGGCGCGCGCACCGACTGGGGCGCGATCACGACCGGCACCCAGCACGCGTGCGGCGTCACCTCGGACCGGCGCGTCCGCTGCTGGGGCAAGGGCTCGCAGGGCCGCACCGGGCTCGGGCACACCGGCGACCGGGACACGCCGCAGCTGCTGGCGACGCCGATGGCGGCGCGCCGGGTCGCCGCGGGCGAGCAGCACACCTGCGCCGTCGACTACGCCGAGCAGGTGTGGTGCTGGGGGCAGGGCGCGAGCGGTCGGCTCGGCCTCGGGAGCGACACCAGCGACCGGCGCGAGCCTACGCCGTTGCCGTGAGGCCGGAGCGCTCGAGGGCGCGTCGACGCTGGGGTCGCGGCCCATGAAGTCGCGGAAGAGCGCGTGGATCTACGCTCACGCCACCGGCGGGTCGTCCGGAGCCGGGTCGTTCGGCGCTGCCGGGTCGACGGGCTTCGCGCCGCGGCGCTCGGCGGCGCGCTCGGCCTCGCGGATGCGGCCGAGGATGGGGCCCTCGTCGACGCCGAGCATCTGGAGGACGTGGGAGAGCGCGTTGACGACCCGGATCCACTCGTACCGCGCCTGGTGCGTGCGGGCGACCTTCTCGCCCTCCTCGCCCAGCTCGGCCCGACGCTTCACGAGGGCGCCGAGCTGGGTCGCGACCTCCTGGAGCTCGCCGTAGACGTCGCGCAGCTCGCGGCCGTCGTGGATCGGCATGCCTCGGAGCAGGCTCTCGACCGGCTCGTCCATGCGCGCCTCCCGGAGCTCCGCCTCGCCGGCCTGCTCGACGTACGAGCGGCGGACGACCCTCAGGCCGTCGGGGAAGAGCACGGCGCGGGCTCGGCGGAGCGCGTCGTGGGTGTCGCGCCCGTCGTCAGCCACCTCGGCGAGCGTGATCTCGCTCGTGAGCCGCCCCTCGAGGGCCCGCACCAGCCCGTCGTGCCGGAGGTCGAGCTGCGTGATCTCCTCGGTCAGCTCGGCGATCTCGCTGTCGTTCGGCGGCTGCGCGGCCACCAGGCCCTCGTGGGCCGCCTGCAGCCTGGCCACCAGGATGGCGGCCTCCGGGTGCGTCTCCAGCGCAGCCCGTTGGGGGCTCGTCTCGGACAACAGGTCCCCCGAGAACTTCACCATCTCCTGTACCGAGAGCCTCTTCAGCGCCATGGCGCCCTCCTTCGCAGGCCCGCCCTTCGTGTCCCCCCATGGTCCACGCCATCGCGAGCTCGTCAAACTGACGCTATAGCAAACATCGTAGCAGCGCAAGCCGACGTGCTGCACGGAGCCGCCGTGAAGGTCGACACCGAGCGGGACGAGCCCCTTCGCGAAGGCCGATCGAGTCACCCGAACCAGCTCGGACGCCTTCGCGAAGGTCGACTCGGGAGCGCAAACCTCCTCGGAGGCTTCGCGAAGGGCCACTCGGCAGCTCCAACCACCTCGGACGCCTTCGCGAGGGTCGACTCGGTCGCTCGCACCACTTCGGACGCCTTTGCGAAGGCCTCTCGGCCATTCCGAACCACCTGGGACGCCTCCGCGAAGGTCGACTCGGTAGCTCGAACCATCTCGGAGGCTTCGCGAACGCCCCTCGGGTAGATCGAGACCACTTCGAGGCCTCCGCGAAGGCGGGATCGGGGGTTCGAGACCCTCCGGAGGCTTCGCGAAGCCGGTTCCGTGGTCGAAGCTTCTCCGCAGGGCCCGAGCCCGCGCCGGCTCCTCGGTCCGCAACCCGATACCGAGCATGGTTTCGACTACGGTCTGGACCAGAGCGGTCCGTTGTCATGGGCTGATCGGGGCGCTTACACTGAAGCCGGTGCAGTGCTTCTGGTCCACGGTAAGGAATCCTGTTCGGGTTTACGACACGCGCGAGGAGTGTCGCGGGTTGGGGTACGAGTGCGACTACGGCACTACGACTTGCGCCGAGTGGGGCTGCTGTGGCTGACGGCCGTCCTCTTTGGGACGTTCGCCGGTTGCGCTCGCGGGCCAGCGCTCATCGAGACCGGGGACCCGCAACCCACTCCAGCCGAACAGCGCTCCTCCGCAGCGGTCGACTCTGCTGATGAGTCTGTTGCTAGAGTCCTACTTCGCGCAGGTGCGTCGTTGGCTCCAACGGAGTCGGAGATTGGCCTGGTTCACTGCGCGCAGGCAGCCTACTGTGCGCCGACGGCTGGCGAGGACGGCTGGGAGCGGGCACAGCATATCTGTCGCCTGAATCCGCTTGCCAGCCGTGGGGGAGGCGAGCTCAATCGAGAGAACCTTCGACGCTGTGTAAACCTCCTCGCGACGACTCCATGCGACGCTATGCGCGACCAGGGTTTGGCCTACCTGTACTGCGCCCATGTGCGACAAGAGAACGTGCTCTGCGAGCCGTGCCCTCCCGGATCCGCGTTCCCTGGTCACGGGGACCGGCCGTGTCGCTGCCACCCGTTTCCCCAGGAGGGAGAGGGTTGTCTGGTGGCCGCCCCTTGGGCCGCCAGGTACTGTGCGGCAGGACTCGTGTGTGCGGCAGAGCCTCTCCGCTGCGTCCCGGGGCAAGCTCGCGGGGATTCGTGCGATCAGGATCGGCCCTGCCTACCGGGGCTGTACTGTCTCGATCGAGTCTGCAGGCACTTCCCGCCGTCGGTCGGTCGGACGTGCGACGTGCACTGTGGTGGAGGACGAGAGTGTACGTCTCTGGATGATGCCGCTCGCTGTGTGTCGTGGGCTCAGCCGGGCGACTCCTGTGACTCTGGCTGTCAAGTACTCTCTCCTGACTGCGTGCCATGTGCGCAAGGCACCAGATGCGTCGGGGGGCGGTGCAGGGAGATGGTCGTTCCCGGGGCGGAGTGTGGCCCTGGGGTCACCTGTGTTCCTGGATACCGGTGCATCGATGGGCACTGTCGGGTCTCGGGGTAGCACCAGTTGTGTGCGCGCCCGCTCGCACTACGATGGCGTGACCGTGCGAGGCTGCCCAGGCTGAGGGAGGCCGCCCCGCTGTCTCTCCCGGTCCGGGCCGGGTGCCGAGCCAGACCGATGCCCTGTGCCAGTGGGCCGATCGTGTCCCGCGACGCTCCCGCGCCTCCGGTTCCCCAGTCGATGTTGCGCGACTGGTGCGGAAGAAGTCCTACGCGACGGCCGCGGGTTTGGTGCGCGCGGCCGTCCCTCTACGCCGTCGCCGTGAGGCCGGAGCGCTCGAGGAGCGCGTCGACGCTGGGGTCGCGGCCCATGAAGTCGCGGAAGAGCGCGTCCGGATCGGCGCTGTCGCCGCGGGCGAGGATCTTCGCGCGGAACTCGCCGCCGACCTTCGCGTCGAAGACGCCCGCCTCCTTGAAGCGGGTGAACGCGTCGGCGTCGAGCACCTCGGCCCACTTGTAGCTGTAGTAGCCGGCCGCGTAGCCGACCGGGCTCGCGAACAGATGCGTGAAGCCGCAGATCATCGCGTAGTCCTCGGGCGGCTCGACCGGCGAGAACGGCACCACCATCTCGCGCGCGTAGGAGACCGGGTCGCCGTCCTTCGCCGGGTCGTAGTCGACGTGCATCGCGAGGTCGGCGTGCGCGAAGCCGAGCTGACGCATCATGCCGCTCGCCGAGCGGAAGGTGCGCGCCGCCTGCATCTTCTCGAGCAGCGGCTGGGGCAGCGGCTCGCCGGTCTCGTGGTGCCGCGCGAACAGATCGAGCGCCTCCCGCTCCCAGGTCCAGTTCTCCATGATCTGCGAGGGCAGCTCCACGAAGTCCCAGGCGACCGCGGTGCCGGCGAGGCTGCGGACCTCCACCTCGCTCAGGCAGTGGTGCATGAGGTGGCCGAACTCGTGGAAGAGCGTCTCGACCTCGCGGTGGGTCAGCAGCGCGGGCTCGTCGCCGACCGGCATGGTGACGTTGGCGCAGAAGAGCCCGAGGTGCGGGCGGAAGCCGCCGTCGTCGGTCGGCCCGCCGGTGATGAAGCTGTTCATCCACGCGCCGCCGCGCTTGTCCTCGCGCGGGTAGAGGTCGACGTAGAAGCCGCCGATCCGGCGCCCGCCCTGGTCGACGAGCCGGTAGCACTTCACGTCCTCGTGCCAGACGGGGGCGTCGTCGCGCGGCTCGACCTTCACGCCGTAGAGGCGCTCGACCACCGAGAAGAGGCCGGAGAGGACCTGGTCGACCGGGAAGTACGGGCGCACCTCCTCGTCGTCGAAGTCGAAGCGCGCCTTGCGGAGCTTCTCGGCCCAGAGGCCGACGTCCCAGGGGGCGAGGCTGCCGTCGCCGGTGCGCTCGGCCTTGAACGCGGCGAGGTCGCGCTGCTCGTCGGCGAAGAAGCCCTCGGTCCGGGCGGTGAGGTCGCGGATGAACGCCTGCGCGTCCGCGCCCTTCTTGGCCATGCGCTCCTCGAGCACGAAGTCGGCGAAGTTGGCGTAGCCGAGCAGCTCCGCCTTCTCGCGGCGCAGCCGGAGGATCTTGTCGATCAGCGGGCGGTTGTTGCGCTCGCCGCTCGACGCCCGCGTGTTGTAGGCGCGCCAGACCTGCTCGCGGATGCCCTCGTCCTCGAGGTAGCTGAGCACCGCGATGACGCTCGGCGCCTGGAGGGTGAAGCGCCAGCCCTCGAGCTCCTTCGCCTCGGCCGCCTGGCGGGCCGCCTTGCGCGCGCTCTCCGGCAGGCCGGTGAGCTTGGCCTCGTCGGTCACCACGAGCTCGAACGCGTTGGTCTCGTCGAGCAGGTTCTGGGCGAACTTGGTGGTGATCTTCGAGAGCTCGACGTCGAGCGCGCGGAGCCTCTCCTTGCCGGCGTCGTCGAGGTCGGCGCCGTTCCGGCGGAACGCGCGCAGCTCCTTGTCGAGGAAGCGGCGCTGGGTCGGGCCGAGCTGCGCGGCCTCGTCGGTCTCGGAGAACGCGACCAGGCGCGCGTAGAGCTTCGGGTCGAGCGGGATGGAGGAGTAGAGCTCGCTCACCCGCGGGCGCACCTCGTTGTAGGCGGCGCGCAGGGCCTCGGTGGTGGCCACGCTCTCGAGGTGACCGACCACCCCCATCGCGCGCTCGAGCGGCTCGGTCGCGTCCTCGAGCGCCTCCATCGTGTTCGCGTAGGTCGGCGCGTCGCTCGCGTCCGCGACCGCGGCGAGCCCCTCCTTGGCGCGCCCGATCAGCGCGTCGATCGCGGGCTCCACGTGCTCGGCGCGGATCCGATCGAAGGGGATGTCGTAGCCGAGGTCGAGGAGCGGGTTTTCGTGCGTGGACATGGCAGGCGATATAACAGCTCGTCACGATGCGGGCGATGCCGCTGATGATGCCTGGGCTCGAAGCGCTGTCGGCGCCACGCCGCGTGCTGGTCCGGAGCGTCGGCGGCCCGGAGGGGCTGATGGCCTCGACCCCGCTCGCCCTCGCCCTCGAGGCCGCCGGGCACGACGTGCGGCTCGGCGCGGAGGGGCCCTCGGACTGGGCGACCTACGTGAACGAGTGGTACGCGGAGCAGGCCCGCGACACCCGCGTGGTCGAGACGGCGGAGGGGTCCGAGCTCACGATCGCCTGCGGCGGCGCCGACGCCCTCGACGCGGAGACCGAGGCGGATCTGATCGCGGTCACCGCGCTCGGCGCGGAGGCGGCGTTCGGCGTCGACCCGGGCCACGCCGAGGCGCGCATCGCCGAGATCGCGTCGATGGGCGGGCTGCTGCACGTCGAGGCGATCGCGCGCTTCGAGGTGCCGGGCCGCCACTTCATCGAGCTGGTCGAGCACGTGCACCACCGGGCCGGCCCCGAGCACCAGAGCGTGCTCGCCGACAGCCTCCGGGCCGCGCTCTTCGGCCGCGTGGGCGACGTGCCGGTCAGCCTGGCCACCCGCGAGCGGCCGCCCCGGCTCTCTCCGCGCACGACCCTGATCTGGTTCCTCGACCCCGCCGAGGCCGGTCGCGCTCGGCGCGGCTAGCTCGATTCACAGGGTCCCGTAGAGCGTCACCGCGCCCCCGCCTTCGATCGGCCCGAGGCCGAGGCGAACCGGCGGCGGCTCGGGCGTGGGGTCGTCGGTCATGCCCTCGGTCAGGAACCAGAGCAGCGTCCAGCCGGCGATCGCGCCCGCGGCGGCGCCGATCCCGAACGCCCACACGTCGGCCCCGCCCCGGAACTGGTCGACGTAGTAGCCGAGGAGCACCAGCCCCGCCCCGGCGCCCCCGCCGGCGACGAAGCCGAGGTCGAGGAACATCGTGCGCCGCCGCGGCAACGTCTGGCCGGCGGCGACCAGGCCGAGGCCGAGCAGGATGCCTGCGTCGAGGCCCACGAGCGAGAGCGCGAGCCCGGCGGTCGGGTCGGCGTAGTCGGTCATCATCGCGGCGAAGGTCGAAAGCCCGCCGAGCCAGATGCCCAGCGACTCGACGAAGCGCTCCTCGGCGACGCTCGGCTCGAGCCCGAGGCCGACCGCGAGCCCGGTCGCGAGGCCCACCGCGCCGCCGCCCCAGATCAGGCTGAAGGCGCCGACGTCGTCGATGCCGCCCTGCAGCGCCGCGAGGCCGACGACGAGCGCGCCGTTGGCGAAGCCGAACCGGATCGAGCTCGAGATCGTCGGCGGCACCCCGGTCCGGAGCGCGTTCGAGAGGTGGAGGCCGAGCACGCCGACCGCCATCAGGCCGCCGCCCGCGACCGAGGCCACGACGTAGGTGGACGAGGAGGCGGTTCCGTCGGACGCGACGTGGGTGAGCCAGGCGCCGGTCACCGCCCCGAAGGCCGAGCTGGTGATGTAGAGCTCCGCCCACTCGCCCCCGCCGGCCAGGCTGGGGTCGCGGGCCGGGCGCTGCGGCGGCGCCGTGGCGTAGCCGTAGGGCGGCGCGGTCGGGGCCGGGGCGCCCCCCACGCTCGCGCGGAGCTGCTCGGCGCGCTGCCGGAGCGGCCCCGGCGGCAGGGCCCGGAGCGCGAAGTCGAGGCGCGGCGCGGCGAAGGCCGGCTGACCGGCGCGCAGGTCGAGCTCGGCCTGGGCGACCAGCGGGCTGAACACCTCCTCGATCGACGGCGCGGCCACCCCCACCGGGAGGCTGGGCTCGACGCGGATCAGGAGCCCCTCGGCCCGGATGCGGAGCGGGGCGCCGGGAGGGAGGGCGCGGGCGACGACGGTGGCGCGGGCGTGCGCGAGGGTGAGGCGGCCCGCCGCCAGATCGGTCTCGGCGGCGAAGAGCAGGGGCGCCAGGGTGTCCTCGAGCGGCGAGCTGGCCGGCGGCGCCACCGGCGAGTCCAGCCCCAGGGTGCCGGCCGGGGAGGCGGGCGGAGGCGCGTCCGCGGGCGGCGCCTCGGCGGGGGCCTCGGCCGGGGGCGGGGGCGGCGGCACGACGAGCGGCCCGTCGTCCTGGGCGCGCGCGAGGCTCGCTGCCCCGAGGAGAGCGGCGAGCAAGACCGACGAGACGAAGCGCATCGCCGGGGAGTCTACCGTCCCCGAGCGGCGAGCGCGCGGCCCCTTGGGTCGGGCGGATCGGTGCGCTATGTGGACCCACCATGAGCGACCGACCCTTCGCCGCCCTCGTCCTCGCCGCCGGTCAGGGCACCCGCATGAAGAGCCAGCTGCCGAAGGTGCTGCACGAGGTCGCCGGGCGCCCGATGGTGTGCTGGCCGGTGCAGGCCGCGTTCGACGCCGGCGCCGAGCAGGTCGTCGTCATCGTCGGCCACGGCGCCGAGGCGGTGGAGGAGGCGCTCCGCGCCGACTTCGGGGACCGGGTGAAGACCGCGCTCCAGGCGGAGCAGCGAGGCACCGGGCACGCGGCGCGCTGCGGCATGCCCGCCCTCGAGGGCTTCGACGGCGACGTCGTCATCCTCTACGGCGACGTGCCGCTCATCGAGCCGGAGGCCGTCCGCGCCCTGACCGCGGCGCGCCAGGACGGCCCGCTGTCGCTCCTGACCTGCCGGGCCCCCGACCCCACCGGGTACGGCCGGATCCTCCGCGACGGCGACGCGGTGGTGGGCATCCGCGAGCACAAGGACGCCTCCGAGGCCGAGCGCGCCATCGACGAGATCAACCCGGGCCTCTACGCGGCCGAGATCGGCTTCCTCCGCGAGGCGCTCGACGGGCTCTCCGACGACAACGCGCAGGGCGAGCTCTACCTGACCGACGTCGTCGCGGCCGCGGCGGCGATGGGCGGCGCGAGGGGCGTGGAGTGGCCGCTCGCGAGCCTGCAGGGGGTCAACGATCGCGCGCAGCTCGCCGAGGTGACCGCGGTGATGCGCCGCCGGATCGCGACCCGCCACGCGAAGAACGGGGTGACCATTCGCGACCTGTCCCGGGTCGACATCGACCACGGCGTGACCCTCGCGCCCGACGTCGTGCTCGAGCCGAACGTGGTGCTGCGCGGCGACACCCACGTGGGCGAGGGCGCGCGGCTCGACGTGGGCTGCGTGCTCACGAACGTCACCGTCGACGCGGGCGCCTACCTCAAGCCCTACAGCGTCGCGACCGACAGCAAGGTCGGCGAGGGCGCGCAGGTCGGCCCGTTCTCGCACCTCCGCCCCGGCTCGGACCTCGGCCCGGAGGCGCACGTCGGCAACTTCGTCGAGACCAAGAAGACCAAGCTCGGCCGCGGCGCGAAGGCCAACCACCTCGCCTACCTCGGCGACGGCATCGTCGAGGATCGGGTGAACATCGGCGCCGGCACCATCTTCTGCAACTACGACGGCTTCCAGAAGCACGTGACCCACCTCGAGGAGGGCTGCTTCATCGGCTCGGACAGCCAGCTCGTGGCGCCGATCCGCGTCGGCAAGGGCGCGTACGTGGCCACCGGGACGACCGTCACCAAGAACGTGCCCGCCGACGCGCTCGCGGTCGGCCGCACCCGGCAGGAGAACAAGGAGGGCTACGCGTCGCGCCTGCGCGCCCGCCTCGAGGCCAAGGCGAAGGCGGCCAAGGCCGCGAAGGAGTAGCCGTTAGCGGCGCTTCTTGGGGCCGACCAGGGTGCGCAGGGTGGCCACCGCCACCTGCTCGCCCTTCCGGTTGGTCAGCGAGACCTCGATCGCGTGCTCGGACTTCTCGTTCGAGTCGAAGAGCGGGCAGGTCGCCGCGCCGGTGATCGTGCCGCGCGCCTTCTTCAGGTAGCTGATGTCCATGCCGGCCACGATGAAGCGGGCGTCGTCCGGCAGGGTGTAGGCCACCGCGACGTTCCCGGTCAGCTCGGCCAGGTTGGCGAGCGCGACGGCGTGCACGCAGTCGAGGTGGTTGCGCACCTTGCGGCGGTCGGCGAGCTCCACCCGCGCGCGGCCCGGGCCGAGGTCGACCACCTTGGCGCCCATCGAGCCGGTGTAGGGCGCGGCCATGCCGACGAGGCGGGAGAAGATCGCCTTGCCGCCCGGCACCTTCGCGAGGCGGTCCCAGCTGTCGCGGATGAAGTTGCCCTGCTTCTCGACGTTGGGCAGGACGCTCCCGAAGGCGCTGGTGACGTTGGCGGCGAGGCTCATGCCCGGATGTTGCGTCGAGGCGGGGGAGGCGGCAAGCCTGGTCGGTGGAGTGGAAACATCTCATCGACCCCGAGCTCCGTCGCAACCTGCTCGCCACCGGGACCCTGTTCTTCGCTCTGATCCTCGCGCGCTACGCAGTGCTCCGAGGCATCCGGAACATGAAGATGTCCTCGGACGCGATGCGTCGTCGGTGGACGGCGAGCGTGCGCAACCTGGTGCTGAGCGCGCTCGGGCTCGGGCTGATGGTGATCTGGGCGTCCCAGCTCCAGGCGTTCGCGGTCAGCGTCGTGGCGATCGCCGCCGCGATCGTCCTGGCGACCAAGGAGCTGATCATGTGCGTCAGCGGCTCGATCCTCCGGGCGACCAGCGGCTCGTTCGCGATCGGCGATCGGGTGGAGATGGGCGGCTTCCGCGGCGACGTGATCGACAGCACCCTGCTCGCGACCACCCTGCTCGAGGTCGGCCCCGGTCACCAGCGCACCGGCCGCGCGGTCGTGATCCCGAACAGCGTGATGCTGAGCGGCGGGGTGACGAACGAGACCTTCATGGATCGCTACGTCGTGCACGTCATGACCGTGCCGGTGAAGGAGTCCGACGACTGGAACGAAGCCGAGCGTACCCTGCTCGAGGTCGCCACCGAGGCCTGCGCCGACTTCGTCGAGCCGGCTCGCTCTTTCATGGACCGGCAGAGCGACAAGCATTCGCTCCCCAAGTTCTCGGTCGAACCGCGCGTGCTCATGTCGATTCCGCGCGCGGGCGAAGTGGAGCTCGTGCTGCGCGTCCCGACCCCGGTGCGCGAGCGTGGCCGCACCGAGCAGCGCATCCTGCGGACCTTCCTCGAGCGCCGGCGCGGCGACGCCGCCGTCGTCCCGCCCCGCGAGGACGCGGACACCAGCCTGTTCTAGCGCCCAGCTTCCGGGGGCACGGGCACAGGCCGCCTTCAGCGGCCTGTCAGCGCGCGACGGCCGCCGAGACCTCGCGGCTGCCCGGGCTTCGGACGACGAGCTCGTAGTCGCCGACCGGGAGGTCCGGGGGCACGCCGAAGACGCCGCGGTAGCGGCCGTTGGCGTCGGTCACGGTCACCCCGAGCAGCCACTCCGCCTCCCCGCGGGGCGCGCGCAGCAGCGCCTCGACCCGGAGCCCCGGCACGGCCCCGCCGCCCGCGCGCGCGCCGCCGGTGACCTCGAGCTCGCGGCCGCGGAAGACCTCGAACGCACGCCGATCGACGGTGAGCGCGAGCGGTCGCCGGCTGGCGCTCTCGGCGGCCGCGCCCTGCGTCGGGGTGGCGGTCGGGGCGGTGGCCGTGGCTTCGCCCCCCTCGCCGGCCTCCCCCGCCGCGCCCGCCGCGCCGCCGCCCTCCGCGCCGCTGGTGGCCTCGCCGCTCGCGCCGCCCGCGCCGGCCTCTTCGGGGTCGGGAGCCCGCAGGCCGCTCATGCGCGCCGCCTCCTCGTACGCCGCCTCGTACTCCTCGGGGCGCGGGAGCGGATCGGTGACGTCGGGCCGGTGCACCGGGCGGTCCTCGGCCCCCCGCGCCTCGAGCCCGGTCGCCGCGCCCCCGAGGTCCACCCGGAGCCAGCCCGCGGTCCCCGGCAGCTCGACCTCGGCCCAGGCGTGGGCCTCGTTCTGCACGAAGCGGGCGTGCATGCCGAGCCCGATCGCGGTGATGACGAAGCCGTAGGCGCGGTGGCGGCAGATGCCGCGCTGGCCGCGCGAGAGATCGAGATAGATGTTGCCGGTGTCGGCCGGCGGCTCGCGGGACTCCTCGAAGCTGCGGAAGTGCGCCGTCAGCTCCACGAGCGCGTCCCGGAACTCGCTGTCGCGCGAGAGGCCGAGCTCCGACGCGAAGATGTCCGCGTCCCGCTGCACCGAGGCCGGGAGCGGCGGCATGCGCCCCGCGTGCGCGTCGACCGGCCCGTCCGGGATCGGCTGCCCGAAGTAGGTCCGGGGCGCGTCGGTCAGGAAGACGACCCGCACGTAGCGCGGCGCCTCGCCCTCGACCGTCGCGTAGAAGTTGTCGGCCGAGTCCTTGGAGAAGCGCAGCTCGACCGCGGGCTCGGCGTCCACCGTGAGCAGCCGGGCGTCCGGCGCGACCGAGGGGAAAGGCACCGTGCGCCCCTCCGAGAAGTCGAGCACGACGTTGCCCCAGAACTGATCGCGGGGGCGCGGGTCCGGGGGCGTGGCGTGCACGCCGACCACCTCGATCGCGGCGCCGCGCCGGTCCGCGCCGCCGAGGATCGGCGTGCCCCGCGACAGGGTGACGGCGTCGAGCGCGGTCACCCGCTTGAAGGGCGCGATGGTGGGCGTGAAGACCGTGTAGTAGCCGACGGTCCCGTTGAGCTCGGTGGTCCGGTCCGGCCGGAAGCTCTCGGAGCGGCGGCCGGCCTCCTCGCTGCGCACCGAGTCGCCGGGCTCCGCCACCATCGGCGCCTCCTCGGCCCGGTTCAGCGCGCCGCCCTCGGGCTGAGGCAGCACCTCGCCCTGGGAGATGATCGCGTCCGGGGTCGCGCCGCCGCTCGAGATCACGAGCGCGCCCTCGTTGGCCGAGAGGTCGGGCACGAACTCGTGCAGGAGCGGCCCGTCGGCCAGCGCGAGCGCCGCCGCCGAGAGCAGCCCCGCGAGCGCGAGGGCGATCATCGTGGCGCGGCGACGCATCCGTCGGAGTCTAAGGACGGCCCGCGCCCGGGTCGACCGTAGCCGACGGCGCGCGTTCTGGTTATGGTTCCGGCGGGCCGAAGACCATGGATTTCCTGGACACGCCGCTCAGCGTCGCGATCGCCATCCTCGGCATCTCGTTCCTCGTGATCGTGCACGAGTCGGGGCACTACCTCGCGGCGCGCGCGTTCGGGATGCGCGTCCTGAAGTACAGCATCGGCCTCGGCCCGGCGCTCTGGAAGTACAAGCCGAAGGACAGCCCGACCACCTACCAGGTCTGCGCGCTGCCCCTGCTCGCCTACGTGCAGATCGACGGCATGAACCCGGTCGAGCCCATCGACCCGGACGACGACGAGGCCTACGCCAACAAGGGCGTCTTCGCGCGCATCGTGACCATCTTCGCCGGCCCCCTCGCCAACTACATGGCGGCCGCGCTGATCGCCTTCGGCCTGCACCTCGTGGGCGGCTGGCCGCAGTTCCACACCCAGACCGAGGTGTGGTTCCCGGTGAAGGGCTCGGCCGCGTTCGAGGCGCAGCCGGTCGACGCCGAGGCCGCGGGCGACACCAAGGGCATCCGCGCCGGAGACCGCATCGTGGCCGTCGGCGGCGTCGAGGTCGAGGAGGCGAGCGAGCTCATCGCCGAGATCAACCGCCACCCCGACGAGGCCACGACCTTCGTCATCGAGCGCGGGGGCGAGCGGCTCGAGTACACGGCGACGCCCCGCGCGGACGAGGACGGCCGGGTGCTCATCGGCATCCACATCGCCGCGCGCCGCAGCTACACCTACCACACCACCGATCTGGACGGCGCCACCCGGGCGGCGTGGGTCGAGCCGGTGACCACGACCGTGCTCTCGCTCGCCTCGATCGCGGCCATGTTCGAGCGCTTCGACGCCGACAACGTGACCAGCGCCGTCGGCATGACGAAGCACCTCGCCGACTCCATCGAGGCTGGTTGGCAGATGTACATGTGGCTGCTCTTCCAGCTGTCGGTGGCGCTCGGGCTGTTCAACCTCCTGCCCTTCCCCGCCCTCGACGGCGGCCGCCTGACCTTCCTCGGCTACGAGGTGATCACGCGGCGCCGGGCCAACGAGAAGGTCGAGGCCGCGATCCACACCGTCGGCATCATCTTCTTGCTCGGCGTGCTCGTCCTCGTGATGGGCAAAGACATCATGCAGCTCACCAACTAGGGGGTACATGCGCGCTCCATGGACGAGCCCGCCCTCCTGATCGCGAGCGTCGTAGGCGGCGTCGGCCTCTTCCTCCTCGGGATGCGGCTGATGACCGACGGGCTGAAGGTCGCCGCCGGCCGCCTCCTCCGCGATCTCCTCGCCCGCTGGACGCGCGACCGGCCCCGGGCGCTCCTCGCCGGCGTGCTCATGACGGCGCTGGTGCAGTCGTCGAGCGCGGTCACGGTCGCGGCCATCGGCTTCGTCAACGCCGGGCTGCTCGATCTCGGCCGCGCGCTGTGGGTCGTCTTCGGCAGCAACGTCGGCACCACGATGACCGCCTGGCTGGTGGCGCTCACCGGGGTGGAGGTCGACCTCGAGGCGCTCTCGCTGCCGATGATCGGCGCGGGCATGCTTCTCGGGCTCGGTCACGGCGGCGAGCGGCGGCGCGCGCTGGGCGAGGCGCTGGCCGGCTTCGGGCTCTTCTTCCTCGGGCTCTCGATCCTGAAGACGACCTTCGACGGGGTCGGCGCCTCGGTGGATCTCGAGGGCTTCGGTGGGCCGCTGTCCGGGCTGGCGTTCTTCGGCGTCGGCGCGCTGCTCACCGTGATCATGCAGTCGTCGAGCGCCGCCCTCGCCCTGACCCTGACCGCGGCGTCCGGCGGGCTCATCGACGTGCAGGACGCGGGCGCGATGGTGGTGGGCGCGAACCTCGGCACCACCTCCACCGCCGGCTTCGCCGCGATCGGCGCGACGAGCGCCGCCAAGCGCACCGCGGTCGGGCACGTCGCCTTCAACCTCCTCGCCGCCGTCGTCGCGCTCGCGCTCCTCCCCTGGCTGCTCGACGCGCTCACGCTGGCCCTCGGCGACGGAGCCCCGCTCCCCACCCTGCTCGCGCTCTTCCACACCGCCTTCAACGTCATCGGCGTGCTGCTGATGTGGCCGCTGAGCGATCGACTCCGGCGCTGGCTCGAGGCGCGCTTCGTGAGCGAGGACGAGCAGAAGGGCGAGCCGCGGCACCTCGACGCCAACGTCCTGAGCGTGCCGGCGCTCGCGCTCGAGGCGGTGACCCTGGAGATGGCCCGCGCCGGGCGCCACGCGGGGGAGATCGTCGGCCTCGCGCTCGCCCCGCCCGCGCCCTCGAGGGACGCCGTCGAGCGCCGCGTGGGCCGCTTCCACCAGCTGATGGACGCGATCGCCGAGGCGACGTCGGCGCTCGACCGCGCCCAGATGTCCGAGCCGACCGCGGCCGCGCTGGCCCAGCTCCTCCGCACCTCGCGCCACTACCTCACCGCGGTCGAGCAGGCCTCGGCGCTCGTCACCCTGCGCGGGGTGGAGTCCACGCGCGTGGGCCGCTTCGACGGCCCGCTCGGCGAGGCCCTGCGAGACACCATCGCCCTCTCGAACCCGGAGCGGGAGGGCTTCTCGCTCGCCGCGGCCGAGGAGTCGCTCGGCGTGCTCGAGGAGCGCTACGAGCGCGAGCGCAAGGCGCTGATCGCCCAGGCCACCGCGGGCACCGCGAAGGCGGGCGCGGCGATGGCCGGCTACCACCTGCTCGCCGAGGCCCGCCGCGCCGTGCGTCACCTCGTGCGCGCGGCCGAGGACCTCCCTATCGACGACAGAGCGAGACGCTGAAGCCGGGGACCCGCTCGCAGCGCATGCCGGTCGGGCAGAGCGCGTCGTCGGTGCAGAGCCGGGTGCAGAAGCCCGCGGTGTCGCAGAGCGCGGAGTCGCACTGGCGCCCGGTGCTGCAGGCCGAGCCGATCGCGCCGCTGCCGCCGCGCGAGCAGACGAGCACGATGCTCCCGCCGTCGACGAGCGGCCAGCAGCCGAGGCCGGAGCCGCAGCCGCCCTCCTGGGTGCAGGCCTGCGTGCACATGGGCCCGGTCGGCGCGGCGGTGTCGCAGGCGGTGCTGCGACAACTGTTGAACCCGCTGACCGGACAGCTCGCGCCGATCGGATCGCCACCCATCACGTCGCTCGGCGGGACGCAGATGGGGTTGGTGGAGCCGAAGGCGCGCTCGCAGCGGTAGGGCTCGAGGCCGTCGAGGCGCCGGGGGCAGTCGGCGGCGGTGCGGCACTCCGACGTGCAGCCCTGGGCCGAGAGGCAGAGGCCGGTCTCGCACTGCTCGGGGCCGCTGCAGCCGTGCTCGATGTCGACGCAGACCCGCACCCCGCCGGCGTCGGCGCAGGCGAAGCCCGACGGGCAGTCGGCGGCGCTCCCGCAGTCGCGCGTGCAGTGCCCGGTGCCGGTCGTCGAGTTGCCGATGCAGAGGCCGAGCGCGCAGCTCGCCGGGCTGCCGGTGGCGCAGCTCGCGCCGGTGTCGTCGTGGATGCAGACCCCGGACGCGCACACGTGCTCGGAGGCGCAGTCGCGGTGGGTCGTGCAGCTGATGGTGCACATGCGGGTGCCGCCCACGTCGTCGACGCAGAGCCCGGTCGCGCAGTCTCCGCCGCCGGAGCAGCGATCGAGGTAGCGCCCGGCGCCGGTGGGCACGCCGGTGTCGCGCACCACGCCGGAGTCCGGGGGCGGCGGTCGGCCCGAGTCGCGCGGCGGGTCGACCACGCCGGTGTCGCGCGGGGGAGGCGGCGGCCCGCCGTCGGGCAGGGGCGGCACCCCGGTGTCCATCGGCGGCGGCGGCCCACCGTCGAAGCCGACCACGCACTGCCCGATCGCGTTGCAGCCCTCGCCGGGCGCGCAGTCGGTGTCCACCCGGCAGTCCTGCTCGCAGCGCCCGAAGGCGCAGTAGAAGCGCTCGCCGCACTGGGAGTTGAAGTCGCACTCCTGACCGGCGCAGCCGGGGAGCGCGAGAGCCAGGGCGAGGCCGGTGAAGCAAAGCGAGAGCAGACGCACGTCGGGTCCGAGTCTAGTGGGACCGCCCCGCGCTGAAAACCGAGGGCTGCGTGCTAATCGGAGGGCATGCCCTTCGGTGAGACGCCCAAGCCGGTCGAGCGGTCCCTCGAGGCGAACGGCCTGAAGCACCACGTGCTGAGCTGGAACGACGCCGCCGGCACCACGATCGTCCTGTGCCACGGCTTCCTCGATCAGGCGTGGTCGTTCCAGGGGGTCGCGGCGCCGCTGGTCGAGGCCGGCTTCCGGGTGGTCGCCTTCAGCTGGCGCGGGCACGGCGAGACCGAGCACGTCGGCCGCGGCGGCTACTACCACTTCCACGACTACGTGCTCGACCTGCACGCGCTGATGCCGGTGCTCGCCAGCGGCGACGTGCACCTCGTCGGCCACTCGATGGGCGGCACCGCGGTGAGCCTCTACGCCGCGACCCACCCCGGGGTGGCGGAGACGGTCACGCTCGTGGAGGGGCTCGGCCCGCCCGCGTTCGACGGCGAGGCCCCGGACAAGGCGCGCGCGTGGCTCGACTCGATGGACCGCTTCTGGCGCCGCGACGAGAAGGTGCTGCCCGACCTCGCCGACGCGGTCCGGCGGCTGCGGCTCGCGAACCCGGCGATGCCGACCGACCTCGCCTACTTTCTGGCCGAGAAGGGCACCCGGGAGGTCGAGGGCGGGCTCGCCTGGCGCTTCGACCCGCTGCACCGGACGACCTCGCCGAACCCCTTCGACGCGGCGATCTTCGGTCAGTTCCTCGGGCGCATCACCGCGCCGACGCTGGTGGTGAGCGGCGCCCGCGGCTTCCGCACCACGGACCACGAGGCGCGGATCGCCGCGCTGCCCGACGCCAGGGAGATCGTGATCGACGACGTCGGCCACATGATCCACTGGCTCGCCCCCGACGCGTTGGCCGAGGCGATCCTCTCTCACGTCGGGTGACTTGATGTAGGCTCGCCAGAGTCGGGAGGACGACGCATGCGACTTCGCAGCTTGACTTGGATCGGCGCGCTGGCCCTGGCCCTCGGGGCCTCGGTGGCGCAGGCACAGGACGACGACGACCCCACCGCGCTCGGCTCCCCGACGACGGTGGAGGAGGAGGACGAGGCGCCGCCTCGGCTCGGCGACGAGCAGGCGGACACGGAGGAGGCGGCGCCGACCGAGGTCGTGCGCGACTCCACCGATCCCTTCGAGGCGGCCGACACCGACTACTTCTTCATCGGCGGCTTCTACCGCCACGTGATCATCCCGGGCTTCATCCAGGAGCTCTTCGTCGAGGGCGGCATCGACGGCTCCAACCCGGGCGCCGGCCTGACGTTCAACTACCGCCGCAACAACTTCAACATCGTCGCCAACGCCTGGTGGAACAACGCGTCCGGCCAGGGCTTCTTCCGCGCCAGCGGCGACCCGCCCAACGAGACCGAGTTCATCGACGTTCAGCTCGGCGTGGTGTTCTTCACCGCCGAGTTCCTCTGGAGCTTCCCGATCACCGACTGGCTCGCCTTCGAGCTCGGCTTCGACCTCGGCTTCGGCTTCATCTACGGCGATCTTCGAAGGACTGAGGCCTACGAAACGACTCGCGGCTCAGGAGAGTACCGAGTCTGCGACGATGTGAACGATCCGGACGCCCCCGCTGGGTATTGCGACGGCCCGCGCCTGCCGCCCTCGACATGCTTTCGCGAGAGTGGTGGTCACTACGATTGCAACGAGCCGAACTGGTTCACCGACGGCGGCGACACCCCGTTCCTGTTCCCGTGGGTCTCGCTCCCGCACATCGCGGTCCGCATCAAGCCCATCAAGCAGATCCAGATCCGCATCGACGGCGGCTACGGCCTCTACAGCTTCTTCTTCGGCGGCTCGCTGTCCTACGGGTTCTGAGGGACGTTGACCCTTCGATGGGGGCGTGGAACAACGGCGGCATGCGTCGTGTGATCCTGCTGTCGCTCTCGTCGATGCTCGCCTGCTCCGCCGTGGCGGTCGCCTTCGCCCAGGAGGCGGAGGAGGCGACGCCCGCGCCGACCGAGGAGGCCGCCGAGCCGAGCGCCGCCGATCGGGCGCGCCGCGCGAAGGTCCTGGCCCGGGTGGGCGAGGAGACGATCACGATCGGCGAGGTCGAGGACGCGATCAACGAGCAGTCGCCGTTCATGCGCGTCCGCTTCCGGGACCCGGGGCAGCTCCGCGAGTTCGTCGAGAGCATGATCCGCTTCGAGCTCCTCGCCCGCGCGGCCGAGCGCGCCGAGATCGGGGAGCACGACGAGGTCCGCCGCGTGGTGAACCAGAACGCGGTGCAGCAGCTCATCCGGCGCGACTTCGACGAGCGCATCACCCCGGAGAGCATCCCGGAGGAGCAGGTCCGCGCCTACTACGACGGGCACCCCGAGGAGTTCACCCGCGACGAGCGGCGGCGCGCGGCCCACATCCAGGTGGCAAGCCGCGAGGAGGCCACCCGGCTGCTCGAGCAGGCGCGCGAGGCCGACGCCCGCGCCTTCCGCACCCTGGCCCGCGACAACAGCCTCGACCCGGAGACCCGCCTCCGCGGCGGCGACCTCCGCTACTTCGACGACGAGGGCCAGCCCCGCAACGAGCGCGACCCGCGGGTCGACGAGGCCATCGCGCGCGCCGCCTTCGCCATCGAGGAGGTCGGCGGCGTGGCCCCCGAGCCGGTCCAGGTGGGGGAGCGCTGGAGCATCGTGAAGCTCACCGGCCGCCGCCCGCCCGAGCACCGCAGCTACGAGCAGGCCGCCCCGACCATCCGCCTCCGCCTGTGGCGCGAGACCCGCCAGCAGGAGCTCGAGGACTTCGTGGCCCAGCTCCGCGAGCGCGCCGGCGTCGAGGTCGACTACGACCTGCTCCGCCCCATCCGCCTCGACCCGCCCGAGCGCGAGGACGAGGGAGACTCGCACGGCGAAGCCGCCGCCAACGCGCCCGCGCCGCCCCCCGCGGTGGAGGCGCCGGCGGATCCGCAGCCGGGCGCCGAACAGAATCCGTGATCCGGGGCGCTGGGGACCGTTGACCCCAGCGATCGCCCGGACGTATCGTCGCGGGTGATGTCAGAACACCCCGACGGCCAGAGCGTCCCACCGCGCGCTCCGGCCACCAAGCTCACGTACATCGACGGTCGGCCCACGACCATCACGCTGCGGCGCTGCAAGCTGGCGCTGAAGCGGGGCGACGCGCTCAAGGAGTACACCTACGAGCAAGACGTCGTGTCGATCGGCGCGATGGAGGAGAACGATCTCGTCATCGACGACGAGACCGTGAGCCGCAACCACTGCAAGATCACGCGCGAGGGCGACCAGTACATCATCCAGGACCTCGGCTCGACGAACGGCACCTTCGTGAACCGGGTCCGGATCCGCGAGGCGTTCCTCCACGAGAACTGCACGCTCAGCTGCGGCAAGACCGACATCAAGTTCCAGCCGGTCGACGAGAAGCTGCACATCGTGCCGAGCGACCGCGAGCGCTACGGCGAGATCATCGGCCGCGACCGCACGATGCGGGAGATCTACGCGATCCTCGAGAAGATCGCGCCGACCGACACCACGGTCGTCATCGAGGGCGAGACCGGCACCGGCAAGGAGGTCGTCGCCCGCACCGTGCACCAGCAGTCGCGGCGACGGGACGGGCCCTTCATCGTCTTCGACTGCGGCGCCGTGCCCGAGAACCTCATCGAGAGCGAGCTCTTCGGCCACGAGAAGGGCTCCTTCACCGGCGCGACCGCCACCCGCCAGGGCGTCTTCGAGCTCGCGCACGGGGGCACCGTGTTCCTCGACGAGCTGGGCGAGCTGCAGCTCGATCTCCAGCCCAAGCTCCTGCGGGTGCTCGAGCAGCGCGAGGTGAAGCGCGTCGGCGGCGCCAAGCCGATCAAGGTCGACGTGCGGGTGGTCGCGGCGACGAACCGCGACCTCGAGGAGGAGGTGCGCGAGGGACGGTTCCGGGAGGATCTCTTCTACCGCCTCTCGGTCGTGCGCCTGATGCTGCCGCCGCTCCGGGATCGTCGCGAGGACATCGAGCTGCTCGCCAAGCACTTCCTCGCCGGCGGCCGCTTCAACCGCGACGCGCTCGGCGGCAAGAAGGTCACCGGCTTCGCCCCCGACGTGCTGCAGCGCATGCAGCACTACGAGTGGCCGGGCAACGTGCGCGAGCTGCACAACGTGGTCGAGCGCGCGGTGAGCTTCGCCGAGGGCGACGTCGTCGAGCTGGCCGATCTGCCCGACCACATCGCGCACCCGCGCGACGGCTCCCCGCTCGCCGCCGACCAGACCAATCCTTCGATCGAGCTCCCCGCGGTCCCGGTCGAGCAGATGGGCACGTTCAAGGACGCGAAGGAGCAGTGGGTCAGCACCTTCGAGGCCGACTACATCCTCGCGCTGCTGAAGAAGAACGAGGGGAACATCAGCCACGCCGCCCGCGAGGCGGACATCGACCGCAAGTACTTCCGAAAGCTGATGAAGAAGTACGAGATCTCCGCCGACGACGTCTGAGGAAGGCGCCCGACCGGCCGGCGAACCGGCTCGGGCGGGCGCCGCACCTTCACTCTCCGGAGGGGTGACGCCGGAGCGCCGCGCGCCGTCGCCTCATGCGCCAGCCAGCGAAGCCGAGCAGCCCCAGCGCGACGAAGAGCGTGTTCGGGCTCGCGGGGCTTCGACCGACGCGGCAGCCGCACCCGTCGCCCTCCACGCTCGGCCCCATCCCTCCGTCGATCGCGGACGCCTCGCACGAGCCGAGCACGCAGGAGGCGTTGCGCTCGCAGGCCAACCCGCAGCCGCCACAGTGGCGCGCGTCCTCGTCGAGGTCGACACACTCGCCGCCGCACGCCGTGGTGGCGCCCGGGCAGCTGTCGGCGCATGTGCCGTCTGCGCACACGAGCCCCGCGCCGCAGTCCCCGCACGAGCCGCCGCACCCGTCGTCACCGCACGCGCGGCCCGAGCAGGACGGCTCGCACACGCCGGCGTCGGGCGTGCCCGCGTCGGCGGGCGTCACGGGCGCGGAGCCGTGCTCGAAGGCCCCGATGTCGACCCCGTCTCCCACCATCGGGCGCGGCGTCGCAGTGCCAGGCGCGAGCAGCTCTCGCATGGGTGGATGGAAGCGGGGCAGCGCCTCGGGCGAGGGGAAGTCGTACCCAGGCACCGCCATGGGGCTCGGATCCGCCGCGTCGATCAGCGGGCTGCCCGCGGCGGGCCGAAGGTCGCCGCCAGCCACCGACTCGAACATCGGATCGGTGCCTCGGATCGTGTCGGTCCATTCCGCCGGCACCTGGCGCTCGCCCATGCCCATGACCAGCCAGTTGGTGCTGCCGGCCACCCGTCGCACGCCGCCCACCCAGTCGGCCTCGCGGTCACGCAGGATCTCCGCTCTGCCCGCCCCCGTCAGGTAGATGACGTTGTTGTGCGCCTCGAGGCTCTCGACGCCGTCGAACATCCGGAACACCCCCCGGCTCTCGGGCGCGAGGATCACGGTGTTGTACGCGAACCGGTAGCGTGCGTTGGTCTGACCGGTGGCGTCGCCTCCGAAGCGAACGATCCAGTGATCGGGGAAGTCCCCGCCCTTGACGAAGACGTTGCCCACCACGTCCGAGTGCTCGATGTTGGCGTCCTCGGCGACCGGCGTCCCGCCCGGGTCGGGGCCGATGAGCTCGACCTCGTGGAACCGCGAGCCCTCGATCCAGTTGTAGTAGATCTCGTTCCGCTCGGCGCGCGACTTCACGCCGTTGCCGCCGTTGCCGTCGTGCAGGTAGCAGAACTGCATCCGGAAGACCGAGCCGGGGTGCGCGATCTGGTCGGTGCTCATGTAGACCTGGTGCCGGCCCGCGCCGTCGCCGGTCCGGTAGACCTCGGAGTACTCGAACAGCAGTGAGCCGGAGTCGGTGTCGGCGCCGAGGAGCCCGTGCGCCGGGCAGTCGTGGATGACCACGTCGCGGACGACGATGTCGTGGGCGTGGTGGTAGACGCAGCGCGAGCTCCCGCCGGTCACCTCGAAGCCCTCGAACACGAAGTGGTCGCCGGCCAGCTCGACCGTGTTGATGCCGCCGTCGATGCGCGGCCGCTCCCCCGCGGCCGAGCGGATCCCGCGGACCGTGATCGGGTTGTCGGGGGTCCCTTGGTCACGGAAGCGAACGGCCGCATAGGTCGCGCCGCCCTCCACCTCGACGATGTCGCCGGGGGCGAGGCTCGGGAGCTCGTTCAGCTGTCGATAGTCGCCCGAGGGCCCGACGGCGTAGGTCTCGGCGAGGGCGCTCGAGGGCAAGAGGAGAAGTGTCGCGATCAGAGCGAGTCGAAGATGTTTCACCGGCCGATCATGCCTCGAACCTCGGCGGACGTACCACCCATTCGAGGCGTGAAGAGCGCGCGAGCGAGCGCCTCGTCCAAAGTGACCACCGCAAACCATCGCGTCGCCGGCCCGCGACGCCGACGATGATGACAAGCACGCTCGAGACCTCCCCGCTCGACGCCCCCTCCGTCCGGGAGGGCGGCCGATGCGGGCGGGTGTTGCGGTGGCGGGCCGATCCGGATAAATGAATGGGCATTCAGGGTGGGAGGGAGCGACAGATGCCGAGTCCGTATTCCGAAGAGCACGACCTGTTCCGCAAGCAGGTGAGGCAGTTCGCCGAGACCGAGCTCGCGCCGCACGCCGAGGCGTGGGAGCGGGACCGGACCTTCCCCAACTGGGTCTTCAAGAAGGCCGGTGAGCTGGGGATCCTCGGGGCCCACTACCCCGAGGAGGTCGGCGGCGGCGGCGGCGACTATTGGTTCAGCGTCGTGAAGAGCGAGGAGCTCGTCCGCTGCGAGGCGGCCGGCGTCACGATGGGCCTGCTCGTGCAGAGCGACATGGCCACGCCGTGCATCAACGAGCTCGGCACCGCGGAGCAGAAGGAGGAGTTCCTGAAGCCGGCGCTCGCCGGCGAGCGCATCGCCGCCCTCGGGGTGAGCGAGCCGGGCGCGGGCTCCGACGTCGCGGGCATCCGCACCACCGCCAAGAAGGACGGCGACGACTACGTCATCAACGGCAGCAAGACGTACATCACGAACGGCACCCGGGCCGACTTCGTCACGCTCCTGGTCAAGACCGACCCCGACGCGGGCTACGGCGGGATCTCGATCCTGCTCTTCCCGACGGACACCAAGGGCTTCGCGGTCAGCAAGAAGCTCGAGAAGATCGGCAACCACGCGTCGGACACCGCGGAGCTGTTCTTCGAGGACTGCCGCATCCCCAAGCGCTACCTGCTCGGTGAAGAGGGCAAGGGGTTCTACTACCTCATGCAGAACTTCCAGTCCGAGCGGCTGATCGGCGCGACCAGCACCCTCGCCGGGGCCCGGCGCGCGCTCGATCGCTCGGTGGCCTACGGCAAGGAGCGCAAGGCGTTCGGCAAGCCGATCATGGCGCGCGAGGTCTGGAAGCACACCTTCGCCGACCTCTACACCAAGGCCGAGGCGGCCAAGAGCCTCTGCTACGAGACCGTCGCCGACTTCAACGAGGAGCGGTACGTCCAGGGGACCGAGATCTCCATGGAGACGGTGAAGAAGATCGCGATGTGCAAGCTCTTCGTGGGCGACGTCGCGAACGAGATCATGGACACCTGCCTCCAGTTCCACGGAGGCATGGGCTACCTCGAGGAGCTGTGGGTGGCGCGCGCGTGGCGCGACCAGCGGCTCTTCCGCATCGGCGGCGGAACGAGCGAGGTGATGAAGTACATGATCGCGAAGATCATGGGCTGGTGACGCCGCGAGGCGGGCCGTAGAGATCCCACCCGGGGGAATCAGGAGAGAAATCATGGCAGACGCGTACATCGTCGATGCGGTTCGAACCCCGCGCGGCCGAGGCAAGAAGGCGAAGGACGGCAAGCCCGGCGGCGGCCTGAGCGAGGTCCACCCCCAGGAGCTGATGGGCCAGACCCTCAACCGGCTCGCGGAGAAGGCCGGCTTCGAGGCGGGCGGCGTCGAGGACGTCGTCCTCGGCACGGTGACCCAGGCCAAGGAGCAGGGCGCGTGCATCGCGCGCAACTCCATCCTCTCGGCCGGCTGGCCGGACGACGTCACCGGCGTGTCCCTCAACCGCTTCTGCGGCTCCGGGCTCCAGGGCGTGAACTTCGCCGCCATGGGCGTGATGAGCGGCATGCAGGACCTGACCATCGGCGGCGGCGTGGAGAGCATGAGCCGCGTGCCCATGGGCTCGGACGACGCCGGCATCGACGGCAACAACCTGAGCCTCCGCAAGAAGGTCGTGCAGGTCCCGCAGGGCATCAGCGCCGACCTCATCGCGACCAAGTGGGGCTTCACCCGCGAGCAGGTCGACGCCTTCGCGGAGCGCTCGCAGGCGAAGGCCGCGGCCGCGATCGAGGACAACCGCTTCGCGGGCAGCATGTTCGCGGTGAAGCACCCGAGCACCGGCGAGGTCGTGCTCGAGAAGGACGAGCACCCGCGCCCCGGCACCACCGCCGAGTCGCTCTCGCAGCTGAAGCCCAGCTTCGCCAAGCTCGGCGCGATGCCGATGGGCCCGAACGGCGAGACCATCGACCAGCTCGCGCTCCTCCGCTACCCGGAGGTGAAGGCGATCGAGCACGTGCACCACGCCGGCAACTCCAGCGGCATCGTCGACGGCGCGTGCGCGGTGCTGCTCGCCAACGACGACGGGCTGAAGAAGCACGGCCTGAAGGCCCGCGCGAAGATCCGCGCGATGGCCACCGCCGGCGCCGAGCCGGTCATCATGCTCACCGCGCCCACCCCCGCGTCCGAGCGCGCGCTGGCGAAGGCGGGCATGTCGGCCAGCGACATCGATCTCTGGGAGATCAACGAGGCCTTCGCGGTCGTCCCGCTCAAGACCATCCAGGATCTCGACATCGACCCCGAGAAGGTCAACGTCAACGGCGGCGCCATCGCCCTCGGTCACCCCCTCGGCGCGACCGGCGCGATGCTGCTCAACACCGCCCTCGACGAGCTCGAGCGCCGCGACGCGAACACCGCGCTGATCACCCTGTGCATCGGCGGCGGCATGGGCATCGCGACGATCATCGAGCGCGTCTAGCCGGCGCCGGAGGCGCCGGCGAGACGCGCCCGTGCCCCTGCCCGTGCCCGTGCCCCTGCCCGAGGACCTCCTCGGGCACCGGGCCGGTCACTCCTCGCCGAACCAGATCAGGCCGCTCGCGGCGTGGACGCCCGGCTCGAGGCCGGTCGGGTCCTCGAGCACCGCGCTCTCTTCGATCGCGGCGGCCTCGCGGGCGTCGGGCGGCAGGGTCGCGACGCAGAGGGAGAGGGCCTGCGCTTCATCGTCGGCGACCACGTCGAAGACGCGGAAACAGCCCTTCACCTCGCCGCGATCGACGGCGCTCTGGGTGACCAGGCGGAAACGCTTGGGCGCCTCGCAGGACACCGCCGCGACCCGCCGCACGAGGGCGAGGAGATCGGGCGTGGCCACGCCGGCCTCGGTGGCGATCGCGAGGCTCTCCTCGGGGTCGCGACCGAGTCGATCGAGGGCCACCGCGCGCTCGGCGTGCAGGCGCGGGCGGCGGACGTCGCCCTCCGCGCAGGCCTCGAGCGCGCTCTCCACCAGCGTGAGCCCGTCCTCGGCCCGGCCGAGCTCGGACAGGCACTTCGCGGCCAGCGAGAGCACGTCCTCGGCGAACTCCGGCGGCCGGGGCAACGCCATCACGAACTCCAGGTCGTCGAGCGCCTTGCCCGGCTCGCCCCGACGGTGCTGCACGATGGCGCGGTTGAAGCGGAGCGAGGCCTCGCTGACGCCCTCGCAGCCGAGCGCCTCGTTCATCGCCTCGAGCGCGCCGTCGAGCTGGCCGGCGTCCGAGCGCAGGTTCCCGAGCAGCTGCCAGAGGTGCCAGACGTTCGGCACCTTGGCGGTCGCCTCCTCGAGGGTCGCGATCGCCCCCTCGAGCTCACCCGCCTGGTGCTGCGCGAGCGCCTTGACCTCGAAGCCGCCCGACCAGCCCATCGCGAGCAGCTTCTCCGCGACCTGGAGCGCCTCCTCGGTGCGCCCCGCGTCGAGCAGCCCGTGCGCCTTGGCCTCGAGGTCGTAGGCGCTGTCCTGATCTCGTCCGAACCACATGAGGCCGTCGGTATGCGACGGCGTCGCCTCCCCCGCCAGCCGCGGCCGGCGCGGCGCGTCAGCCGACCGCGCCCAGGGGCTCGAGGGCCCGGCGTTCGGAGGTGAGGGCGCGAGCCGCGGTCACCGCGCTGGCCAGCGACGCCTCGAGCAGGAGCCCCGTGTCGCCGACCCAGTCGCCCGCGATGGCGATCCCGGGCAGGGCGAGCGGCTCGGGGCGCCCGGCGAAGCCCCCCGTCCGCGCCTCGGGCAGGGCGTGCATGACGAGCGACGCCGGCGCGAAGCGCGCCTCCACCAGGTGGCGGCGCCAGCCGGGCTGGGTCTCGTCGAGCAGCCCCTCCAGCTCCCCGCGCGCCGTCGCCGGATCCACCGTCTGATCGGGCGCGAGGTAGCGGGCCAGGTGGATCACCGCGCCGCCCTCCGGCGCGAGCGCCGCGTAGTGGGAGTGCACCGACGCGTAGAGCGGCCGGTCGGCGCCGAGCCGCACCGACATCTCCGGCCGCGGCAGGCGCGACAGCGCGACGTCGAGGTGGCTGGCGCGCACCGGGGTCGCCTCGGCCGCGAAGCGGCTCAGGGCTGCGGGCGCGTGATCGCCCAGCAGCCGCGCCG
Source organism: Myxococcota bacterium (assembly GCA_036149055.1). Classification (GTDB taxonomy): domain Bacteria; phylum Myxococcota_A; class Polyangia; order Polyangiales; family Sandaracinaceae; genus JAVJQK01. The sequence goes on from JAYZQJ010000279.1 coordinate 92,171, forward strand.
CGCGCTTCGGGCTCACCGCGAGCACGATCGCGTCGGCCCGGAGCGACTCCCCGGAGACGCGCACCACCCCGGGCGCCACCCCGCCCACCTTCGCGCGGGTCCGCACGGTGACGCCGAGCGCGTCGGCCCGCGCGGCGAGGGCGGTGACGATGCGGGACCAGCCGCCGTCGACGTAGCGCACCTGCGCCGAGCCGAGCTGCCGGAGCGCCACCGCCGTCGAGAGGCGGTCCGGCGCGTTCGCGTAGGTGGCGATGCGCACGACCGCCTCGGCGAAGGCGCGCGCCCGCCCCGTCATCCCGAGGCCGTCCAGCCACTCGGCGACGCTCACCCGCGCGAGCGCCGGGCTCGGCTTGCCCATCATGGCGAAGAGCCGCGCGAGCCGGAGCTTCTCCCCGAGCGTGAACGCCCGGCTCGAGAGGAGCGACAGCGCGCTCGCCGGGATCGGGTGGGTCTCCCCGTCGATGTCGAAGGCGAGGTCTCCGTTCGGCACCTGCCCGGTCACCTCCACGCCCAGCGCGTTCAGGAGCCGCTCCGCCTGCGGATAGAGCGCGTGCGGCCCGAGGTTGAGGCGGTAGCCCTCCCCCTCCCAGCTGCGGGCGCGCCCCCCGAGCTCCCGATCCGCCTCCAGCAAGGTCACGCGGGCGCCGCGGGACGCCAGCTCCACCGCCGCGGCCAGCCCGGCCGGGCCGCCTCCGATCACGATCGCGTTCGTCATGAGTACCTCCTCATGAAGACCCCACGCGCCGCCGCGCCCGTCCGTTACGTGTAACGGTCGCCGCCCTCCCCTCGTGACACCTGGCGAGAGGTGTCACGATGATCGTCAACGCCATGCCCGCCGCCCTCGCGGACCTCGACCAGCACCGCCAGGCCCTCTTCGGGCTCTGCTACCGCATGCTCGGCTCCGCCGCCGACGCCGACGACCTGGTCCAGGACACGTTCCGCCGCGCGCTCGAGAAGCCCCCGAAGGACACCGCGGCGCCGCTGCGCCCCTGGCTCGTGACCGTCGCGACGCGCCTCTGCATCGACGCGCTGCGCAAGCGCGGCCGGGAGCGCTACTTCGGCCCCTGGCTGCCGTCCCCCCTCGACGACGAGCGCCTCGCGGCCGATCTGGAGCCCGGCCCCGAGGCGCGCTTCGATCTCGCCGAGAGCGCCTCCTACGCGTTCCTGGTGGCCCTCGAGGCGCTCGACCCGCGACAGCGCGCGACGGTGGTGCTCCGGGACGTGATGGGGCTGACCGGGCCGGAGGTCGCCGAGGTGCTCGACGTCTCGCCCGAGAACGTGCGGGTGCTCCTGCACCGGGCGCGCAAGGCCCTCGACGGCTACGAGCGAGCGCGGCGTCCGATGACCCCCGAGCGGAGCGCCAAGGTGCAGGCCGCGCTGCAGCGGCTCTTCACCGCGCTTGCCAGCGCCGACGCCGCCGCGGTCGCCGAGCTGCTCGCCGAGGACGTGATCAGCGTGCACGACGGCGGCGGGGACTACATCGCGGCGGTGCGCCCGCTGCGTGGACGGGAAGACGTCATGCGGTTCTACGGCAACGTCGCGTCGATGGCGCGGCTCCCCGTCGCGCTCGCCGTCCGCTCGCTCAACGGCCAGCCCGCGCTCGTCGCGCGCTACGCCCCCGACGGCCGCTACGCGCCGCGCATCACCGTGCAGGTGCACCTGGACGCGAGCGATCGGATCGATCGCATCTGGGCCACCGTCAACGATCGCAAGCTCGCTGGCGTGACGTTCCCGTGAACGCTCTACGGGGGCGCGCAACGCACGGGAGGTGAAGGTCTCGCCTCGCCCGCCGTTCCCTCCCGAGGTGGGCAGGTGCAAAGGTGACGTCACGCGCGTGACGTGGGCGCGAGCGCGCACCCGGATGGGCCGCTTCTCGCACGCGGGCGGCCGTGGCACGGGCCATGCTCGACTGGGGCGCATGGCTCGGAGCTGGCGCAGCGCGGCACAGGGAACGACGGTCTCCGTCGGGCTCGCCGCGCTCCTCGCCACGCTCCTCGCCACGATCGGGATGGGGTGGATCGCGACGCCGAGCGCCCACGCCCAGCTCGGCCGCGCGCTCGATCGACCGGTGCGCACCGACCCGACGCCGACGCCGATGAGCGGCTGGCACTTCGACCTCACCGCGCAGACCAGCGTGCCGCTCTCCGTCGGGCTCGAGGCTACGATCACCACCCCGATCGGGTTCTTCGTCTACGGCGGCGGCGGCCACACGCCCAACGCCTACCTCGACGTGGTCAGCGGCATCCTCCGCGGCGCCGGCGTCTACCGCGAGCGGCTCCAGCCGCTGGTGGACGAGGCGATCGCGAGCGGCGCGTGGAACGTGCGCCTCGGCGGCGGCTTCACGTTGCCCGAGGGCCTGGAGCTCTCGTTCGGCTACACGATGCTCACCGGCAGCTCCGCCCTGAGCGCGGAGGCGATCGAGGCCGCGACCGGCCAGGACCTCCGCTGGCCCGGCATGGAGAACATCCCGATCGCGATCACGGTGCACGCCCTCCACGGCCGGATCGGCTGGCGCTTCGTGGTGGAGGAGCACTTCGTGATGCGCGTCGCGGTGGGCTGGACCCACGAGGTCGACAACGACGTGCGAGCCACCGTACCCCAGGACGTGCGCGCGCTGCCGGGCGACCCCGCGGGCTCCATCGAGCAGGACATGTCCGAGGGCATCGGCGAGTACGGCTTCAGCCCGGAGCTGCTGCTCTCGGCGGGCTACCGGTTCTGATCCCGCCCGTCGTACCCTGAGGCTCGTGTCCGAGAAGCTGCAGCGGGGCGCCGACAACGTGGTCCAGCACGTCCTCCGGGTGACCGAGGGCGAGGAGGTCGCGCTCTTCGAGTGGGAGGCCGCCCGCTTCCGCGACGTCTTCCGGGACGCGGTGCAGCGCGCCGGCGGCGTGCCGGTGCCCATCGACACGTCCGACCTCGCGGAGGCGAGCGAGGCGCAGGCGACCGCCGCCATCACCCGGCGCGCCGGAGACGCCACCGCGTCGATCCTCTGCGCCGCCCACGGCATCCCGCCCGCCCTCTCGATGGCCGTGCTCGCGCTCGCCTCGCAGCGCCGCCTCCGCCACCTGCACCTCACCCGGATCGACGCGCGCCTCTTCAGCCAGTCCTACCGCGCCGACCCCGAGCGCATCGCCCGGCTCAACGCGCGCGTGGTCGAGGCCATCGAGGCGGCGGGCAGCCTGCAAGCCACGAGCGACGCCGGCACCGACGTGCGCATCGGCACGAGCGCCCGCTACCCGCTGCTGAGCTCCGACGGCCGCCCCGGCCCCGGCGAGCCGGACAACCTCCCCTCCGGCAGCGTGCTCTTCCACCCGGCCACGGTCGACGGCGTGTTCGTCGCGGACCGAGGCGCGCTCGGCGCCATCCGCCCCGACCCGACCGAGCTGCGTCGTCACCCCCTCCGGGTGTACCTCGAGCGCGGCCGCGCGGTGCGCTTCGAGAGCGGCTCGGACGCGATCGCCGAGCTCGCCCGAGGCTACGCGTCGCAGCACCCGGACGCGACCCGCGTCGGCATCGTCGCGTTCCCGACGAACTACGTGATCCGCTCGGAGACGCGCCTCGAGGTGCAAGACGCGCTGCTGCCGGGGTTGAACATCATCCTCGGCTTCTCCCACCACCGCGCGACCCGCGCTCCCTACCAGTGCCCGATCCAGCTCCGCCTCTTCGGCCGCCGCCTCGACGTCCGCGCCGGCGACGCGCCGCTCGTCGAGAGAGGCCGCCACGCCGACTCCCTCGCGTCCGAGATCGACCTGTTCCGCTGAGCTCCTTCGGCGCCACCTTTCTTGCTCTCGCTGACGCGCCGCGCTGAGGACGGCGCCGCACGGGCCGGCGACAGACTACTGTCTCTCGCAGAGGCGCATTGGGGTTGGGGGCAGCGGGACGGCGGCTCGCCAGGGCGTGGGGGGCGGCACTCGGCTCGGCGCCAGCTTTATTTGCTCTCGCCAAGGCGCCAAGCCGCAAAGGGCGGACTGGCAGCGGGATGGCCGCTCGCCGCGAGGAGGAGCGGCGCCACGCGGCTTGGCGCCAGCTCTTGCCTCACGCAAAGACACAGGGACGAAAAGGGGCGGACTGGCTGGCGACGGGATGGTCGCTCGCCGGGCTGAGGGACGGCGCCGCACGGGTCGGCGACAGCCTATTGTCTCTCGCAGAGGCGCAGAGGCGCAGAGGGGTTGGGGGCAGCGGGACGGTGGCTCGCCAGGACGTGGGGGGCGGCACTCAGCTCGGCGCCAGCTTTTGCTCTCGCCAAGGCGCCAAGCCGCAAAGGGCGGACTGGCAGCGGGATGGTCGCTCGCCGGCCAGTACCGACGCGACTGCTCGACTCCCAGGCGGCGAGGCGGCATCTCGGTGCCTGGTGCGGAGATCCGACCGGTAGAAGGGGAGATGGCGCCGGACCGGCGTTTCAGGGCAAGGCGCGACGACGAGTCGATGCCCCGCATCGGCGAGGAGGAGCAACGCCGCCCTGGAGCG
>JAYZQJ010000280.1:0-24947 GCA_036149055.1 Myxococcota bacterium
AACACGTCCTCCACCACCCTCGCGAGTTTCTGCTCCAGGGAGTCTGTCGTCGTCGCCATGGACGCCGAATCTCACGACCAGACCACCTCTCAAAGTACCGGCCTGAACGGTTACGAGGGGGGCCCCATTGGCGCTTTGCCCAATGGGGGGAGGGTTTGCACCAAACCCTCCAGCAAGAAGCAGCGGGAGGGGGGCCCCATTGGCGCTTTGCCCACTGGGGGGAGGGTTTGCACCACACCCTCCAGAAGACTCAGCGACCGAAGGCGTCCAGCACCGCGCGCCGATGCACGTGGTGATGGAGCACGAGCCCGGTGAGGTGGCCGCCCTCCACCCAGCGGAGCTCCGAGCCCTCCCACCACCGGTGCAGCGCCTCCGCCTCCTCGGCCGGGATGAACCCGTCGTGACGGCAGGCGACCAGGATGGCGCGCGAGGGATCGCGCGGGGTCGGGTAGCGGTCGAGGCGCACCGGGCCGAGCGCCGCCGCGAAGCGCTCCTTCGCCGCCGCGAGCCCGCCCGCCTCTCGCGCGAGCACGTCCCATCGCATCTGGCGGCTCAGCGCGCCCGAGGTGAAGATCGGCTCGCTCGCCCGGGCCGCGCCGCGCGGGATCGCCGCCACCGGGAAGTCGCTCACCGCGGCCGCGAACGCCGCCATGACGCCGCCCTGGCTGTACCCCGTCACGCCGACCTCGAGGCCGTCCTCGTGAAAGGTGCGCAGCAGCGCCGACGCCTCCTGCACCGTCGCCAGGTTCATCGCGAACTGATCGGCCACCGTGCGCAGGATCGGCCCTCGCTGCCCCTCCGGCCGTCGCGCGCCGTAGAACGGGTTCTCGAGCAGGACCGCGCCGACGCCCCGGCTGGCGAGCCAGCGCGCGAACGGCCGACGCCGCGCCACGCCCTCTTCGGCGGTGGCCGCGAGCACCAGCAGCACCGGCGCGCGGCGATCCGGGATCCAGCGCTCGACGTGGGCCTGCCGCGATTCCGGCGGCAGCACGTCGGCGGCCGGCGAGCGGAAGCGCCCACCGCGCACCGTGACCCCGAGCAGGCGCCGCGGCCGGCTCCAGCGGATCTCCACCGGCTCGGCCGCGCCCTCGTAGTCGCGCACCGCCGCGACCCGCGCCTCGAGCCCCGCGCCGAACCCGTCCGGGTAGAGCCGCCCGGCCGGCAGGCTGAGCCCGGCGAGCACGCGATCGACGCGGCGGTGAAAGGTCACGGCTCGGTATAGCTCAACGGCCGCTCAACCGCGCCTGGTCGGCCTCGTCGAGCACCACGACTCCACAGGGCTTGCATCGCTCCACCTCCACCTCGTGGCGCTCGCCGCTGAAGATCGCGCGCGTCATCGTGCGCGTGCAGTCCGGGCAGCGGCTCGAGACGGTCACGTGGATCCAGTCCGCCGTGCGATCGGCGAAGCGGCCGAAGACGTCGGGCGCGTCGCGCAGGCCGACGACCGCGGTCTGGCAGTGGGCGCAGCGCCGCTCCTTGCGGGCCACCGAGCGATAGGCGCCGCCGACCTGATGATCGACGAGCGGCTCCCCGCAGGTGGGGCAGGCCCCGCGGACGACGGGCATCCGGTCCGCGCGGAGGTAGAGATCGATCTGGAGCGCGTGCGCCCCGTCCTCCAGAGGCACGACGTTCTGACGTCGCAGCGGGTGGGTCGCGCTCCCCGCCCGGAGGCTCGCGCGCGTTCCGTCGTGGCGCACCTCGAGCCACGGCAGCGCGGGGTGATGGAACATCGCCGGCTCCGACGGCCCGATCGAGATCATCGTCGACTCGATGGTGTCCTCGTGGATCGCCGCGCCGCCCGGTCCGTTGAGCCTGAGGTGAATCCGCATGGGGACAGGGTGCTACGGAACGGGTCACGAGCCAACGAGCGCGGCCCGCAGAAGCGCAGGAACCCACGCGCCCGGCGGTGGTCGGAGGGGGCGTGCGGTACGTGCTCGCCCTGGCGCTCTGGCTGTTCCCCCCGACCGCGGCGGCGGCGCAGCACCTGGTGCGCGCGCCCGAGGGTGTGCGCGAGACCGCGCGCGACATCTCGGTCGAGCTCCGGGACGGGCTCGCCGTCGTCACGACCCGGGCGGTGATCGAGAGCGACATCGCCTCGCCCCTCGAGGCGACGGTGCGCGTCCCGATCCCGCGCGGCGCCGGGCTGACCGCGCTCCGCGCCTGTCTCCGCGGCCGCTGCCTCCGCGGCCGGCCCGACCTCGTCGGCGCCTACGAGGCCGGGCGCACCGGGCGGCGGCTGACGCTCACCCCGCTCGCGATCGCCGCGTCCGCGCGCGACGCGATCACGGTCCGGGTCGCGCCGCTGGTGGCCGGCGCGCCGTTCACCGTCGAGGTGACCTACGTCGCGCTCGCGGTCACGCGCGGCGGGGTCGTGCGCTTCACCCTCCCCGGCCAGCGCAGCCGCCCCGGCGATCCGCCGGTCCGGGTCGAGGCCACGGCGCCGGGGCTCCGCCAGATCACGGTGCGCGGCGCGACCGGCCGCGTCGAGGTGGCCCGCGAGGCGGTGATCGCGGCGCGCCTGCCCGAAGGCGCGCTCGAGACCTCGGCGCTGAGCTTCCGCTGCGGCGAGGAGCGCTGCCTCCGCTACCGGGTGGCCGCCGGCCCGGTGGCCGGGACGCCGCGCGACGTCTTCGTGCTGCACGACGCGTCGCCCTCGGCGCGCGCGGCGGCCGAAGAGCGGAGGGTCGCCCTCGAGCGCCTCGCGCCGCTCCTCGAGGACGCGCGGGTGACGCACGTCGCGTTCGCCGACGACGCGCGCGCCTTCGATCCGCGCGGGCCCCTGCCCTTCGTCGGCATCCACAGCGCGCTGGACGTCGCGTGGGCGCAGGTGCGCGGCGACGTCGCCGCGGCCCGCTCGCCGCTGGTCGTGCTGCTCGGCGACGGCACCCTCGACCGGAGCGCGACGCCGACGCTCGAGGCCATCGCGAGGAGCGGCGCGGAGCTGTCGCTCGTCCGCGTCCTGCGCTGGCCGGTGGATCCACGGCTCGCCGACGTCACCGCCCGCACCCTCGGCGCGGTCGTGGCCGCCGACGCGGATCCCGACGCCTACGCCTCGGCCCTCGCCCCGACCGTCCTGACCGGCGTGCGGGTGGGCGGGCGCTCGCTGGGCCCGCTCCGCGCCGGCGAGGAGCGGGTGTTCGAGACCCACGCGGACGGCCCCGCGCCCACCCTGCACGTGGCGTCGCGGCACCTTCGCCCCGGCCGTCCCCTCGCGCGGCTCGAAGGCGGCCTCGCGGTGAGCCGACGCCCGGGGGATCCGCGACGCACCCTCACCGCGGCGCCGGCCGCCGCGTTTCGGGCCGCGCGCGAGGGCGTCCGCCCCAAGCGAGGCGCCGGCCTCTCGCCGCGGCTGCCGCGCCGGGCCTCGCGGGTCATCGTCTGCCGGTCGGGCTGCGGCTGCGAGCTTCGCGGGAGCGTGAGCCGCGCCTCGCTGTCCCGGGTCCGGCGCCGCCTCGAGCCCCGGGTGCGCGCTTGCTTCGCCCGGGCGCGAGCGGGACGCCCACGCTGGTCGGGCGCCGCGACCCTCGCGCTGCGGGTGCGCTACGGCGAGCTCGACGACGTGCGCGTCGAGGGCGCGACCGACCCGGCGCTGACGGAGTGCCTGCGGCGCGTGCCCGATCACCTCGCCGACCTGCCCGCGACCGATCAGCGCCTCGAGGTTCGCTTCCCCTACCGGAGCGAGGCGCGGCCGCCGCCGCCTCCCGTGCCGCTGGCGCCGTCGGTCGACCGGCTCCTCGACGCGATCCTGTAAGCTCCGGTCGTGGGGCGGGTGAGGGACACGGCGGAGCGGCTCTGGCAGGGCGAAGGCGAGACTCACATGAGCCCGCTCGCCATCTTCGCCGGGCTCGAGGAGCTCGACGAGGGCGTCGCCTTCGTGGCCAGCTTCTGCAACGTCATCGGCTTCGCCACCGACGAGGGCCTGGTCGTCGTCGACACCGGGAGCCCGCTGACCGGCCGCTCCTCGGCGACCGCGCTGAAGGAGTGGCGGACCGAGCGTGACGCGAGCCCCCACGTGCACACGATCGTCTACACGCACGGGCACATCGACCACGTGATGGGCGCCGACGCGTTCGAGGCGGACGGGCCCGCGCGCGTGGTGGCCCACCGCGCGATCGAGGATCGCTTCGACCGCTACGTGCTGACCGCGGGCTACAACGCCGCCATCAACCGACGGCAATTCCGCTTGCCCGGCTTCGAGTGGCCGACGAAGTACCGACGCCCCGACCTCACCTACGAGCGCGAGCTCGACCTCGACGTGGGCGGCCGACGCTTCGCGCTGCGGCACGATCGCGGCGAGACCGACGATCACACCTGGGTCTGGGTGCCCGAGGCGCGGGCCCTCTGCACCGGAGACCTCTTCATCTGGGCTTCGCCCAACTGCGGCAACCCACAGAAGGCGCAGCGCTACCCGCGCGAGTGGGCGGCGGCGCTCCGCAAGATGGCGCGCCTCGACGCGGCGCTGCTCCTGCCGGGGCACGGGCCGCCGATCCTCGGCCCCGATCGGGTGCGGCAGGCGCTCACCGAGACCGCGGAGCTCCTCGAGACGCTGGTGGAGCAGACGCTCCACTGGATGAACGAGGGCGCGCCGCTCGACGTGATCGTGCAGAAGGTGAAGGCCCCCGAGCGGCTGCTCGCGCGCCCGTATCTCCGGCCGGTCTACGACGAGCCCGAGTTCGTCGTCCGCAACCTCTGGCGCCTCTACGGCGGCTGGTGGGACGGAGACCCGGCCGAGCTCAAGCCGGCCCCGCGCACCGAGCTGGCCGAGGAGATCGCCGAGCTCTGCGGGGGCGCGGAGAAGCTCGCCCGCCGCGCGGTGGACCTGAGCGACGCCGACGAGCACCGCCTCGCGTGCCACCTGGCCGACATGGCGTTCCGGGCCGCGCCCCACGACCGAAAGGTCCGCGACGCCCGGAGGGAGGTCTACGCGCGCCGCATGGAGACCGAGACCTCGCTGATGGCGCGCAGCGTCTACTGGGACGCGGCCGCCGAGAAGAAGCCCGACCGCGGCTTCAGCTGATCGTGACCTCTTTGAGGAGGTCGAGGTGGTCGAGGGTCTTGCCGCTGCCGAGCACGACGGCGCTGACCGGGTCGTCGCTGACCATGACCGGGAGGCCGGTCTCCTCGCGGAGCAGCACGTCGAGGTTCTTGAGCTGGGCGCCGCCGCCGGTGAGCACGATGCCCTTGTCGACGATGTCCGCCGACAGCTCGGGCGGCGTGCGCTCGAGGGCGCTCATGACCGCCTCGACGATGGTGTTGATCGGCTCGCTCAGCGCGTCCCGGATCTCGTCGGAGTTCACGAGCACGGTCTTGGGCACGCCGGCGACCAGGTCGCGACCCTTGACCTCCATCGTGTCCACCTCTTCGCCCGGGTAGGCGTTGCCGATGGTGCACTTCACCCGCTCGGCGCTCTGCTCGCCGATGAGGAGATTGTACTTGCGCTTCATGTACGCGATGATCGCGTCGTCCATCTTGTCGCCGCCGACGCGCACCGACTGCGAGTAGACGATGCCGGCGAGCGAGATGACCGCGACCTCGGTGGTGCCGCCGCCGATGTCGACGACCATGTTGCCGCTCGGCTCGGTGATCGGGAGCCCGGCGCCGATCGCGGCCGCCATCGGCTCCTCGATGAGGAAGACCTCACGGGCCCCGGCGCTCTCGGCCGACTCCTTCACCGCGCGCTTCTCGACCTCGGTGATGCCGAAGGGCACGCAGATGATGATCCGCGGCTTCACCAGGGTGCTGCGGTTGTGCGCCCGCTTGATGAAGTAGCGGAGCATCGCCTCGGTGATCTCGAAGTCGGCGATGACGCCGTCGCGGAGCGGACGGACGGCCTGGATGTTACCGGGCGTACGGCCCAGCATCTCCTTGGCCTCCTTGCCGACGGCGAGCACCTTCTTGCTGCCGCGCGCGTCCTGCTGCACGGCGACGACCGATGGCTCGCACGACACGATCCCCCGCCCCTTCACGTAGATCAACGTGGTGGCGGTGCCGAGGTCGATGGCCAGATCGTTCGAGAAGAGGCCGTAGAGCCAGTCGAACAGCATGCGGGGGTCACGCTCCGTAGCCGGGACGGCGATGGGGGTGCTGTCGCCCTAAGCTACCGAAATCACAGAAGAGCCAGCGCTCCGCCGGCGCGAGGACGGTGTACGTATCAGATCGCTCGTGGCCCGGCAACCCGGGGCCCTCCGCGGCGACCTGGAGCGGTACCTGGATCTTCCGTCGATCTGGAGCGTCCCAGGGCTGGGTCCAGGTCAGTTTCCCCGCCGCGCTTCTTCCGTTAGATCCAGAGGCGAGGCCTCTTCGATCTTTTTTCCCAAGGACCCTCATGGCTCGGCGTCGAACCCCCCACATGGCATCCGCGGACGAAAAGCCGCTGAGCGAGGCCGAGCTGCGCGGGATGGAGGCCTCGGCCCTCGTCGAGGCGGCCAAGAGTGGGGATCCGAACGCCTTCGACGCGCTCGTCCGCCGCTACCGCTCCCGCATCTACGCCCTCGCCCTGCACCTCACCGGGAGCCGCAGCGAGGCCGACGACATCACCCAGGACGCCTTCCTGCGCGCCTTCAAGAACATCGAACGCTTCGAGGGCCGCAGCGAGTTCTTCACCTGGCTCTACCGGATCGCCCTCAACCGGGCACTGAACGTCCGTAGAGACAAGCGGCGCCGGATCACGATGAGCCTGGAGGACCCGCGCCTCAGCCTCGCGCTCCAGGTCGACGCCAACGGCGACCCCCGGCGGGCGCTGGAGCTGCGCGAGACCTACACCCTGCTCCTGCGCGCCTTCGACGGCCTGAGCCCCCTGCTCCGGACCACCCTCGCGCTGACCCTGCTCCAGGGCCTCTCCTACAAGGAGGCGGCGGTGGTCCTCGAGACCACCGAAGGCACCATCGCCTGGCGCGTCCACGAGGCCCGCCGGAAGATGCGCGAGTCCATGGAGAAGATGCTCAAGGACCCCACCCCGGTGGAGCGCCTGAAGGTCGCCGAGCTCAACCGCCAGCGCCGCGAGGACGACGCCCCGCCGTCCCTCGAGAGCGCCCTCGCCGCCCTCGTCATGCCGACGGGCACGCCAGGCCTGACTCGCTGACCAGGGCGTCCGCCGGGTAGGCGAACGGACCTGGAGCGAGACAGGTGAGGGCCAAGTTTTGAGGCGCAGTAGAGGGGCTGAAAGCCCCTCCCGGTCAGCGCTTGTCGGGGGCGACGTAGTCGCGCTTGTCGGAGCCGAGGTAGACCTGGCGGGGGCGGGCGATGCGCTGCTCGTCGTCGGTGAGCATCTCCTGCCACTGCGCGAGCCAGCCGGCGGTGCGGCCGATGGCGAAGAGCACCGGGTACATGTCCATCGGCAGGCCCATCGCCTGGTAGATGATGCCCGAGTAGAAGTCGACGTTCGGGTAGAGCTTCTTGTTGACGAAGTACTCGTCCTCGAGGGCGATGCGCTCGAGCTCGGTGGCGATGTCGATGAGCGGGTTCTTGCCGACCGCGTCGAAGACCTCGTACGCGAGCTTCTTGATGACCTTCGCGCGCGGGTCGTAGTTCTTGTAGACGCGGTGGCCGAAGCCCATCAGGCGGACGCTCTTGTCCTCCTTGGCGCGCTTCACGAAGGAGGGGATGTTGTCCTTGCTCCCGATCTCCTGGAGCATCCGGACCACCGCCTCGTTGGCGCCGCCGTGGAGCGGGCCGTAGAGCGCGGCGCACGCCGCGGCGAGGGCCGAGTACGGGTCGACGCGGGAGCTGCCGACGCCGCGCATCGCGCTGGTCGAGCAGTTCTGCTCGTGGTCCGCGTGCAGGGTGAAGAGCACGTCGAGCGCCTTCTCCACCGCCGGGTTCGGCACGTAGTTCCGCTCGGTCATGCGGAACATCATCGCCAGGAAGTTCCCGGCGTAGCTGAGGTCGTTGTCCGGGTAGACGTAGGGGAGCCCGCGGCGGTGCCGGTAGGCGTAGGCGGCGAGCGTCGGGACCTTGCCGATGAGCCGCGTGATCTGCAGGCGGCGGTTGTCGGCGTCGTCGACGTTCTTCGCCTCCGGGTAGAAGGTGCTGAGCGCGCCGACGGTGCTGATCAGGATGCCCATCGGGTGGGCGTCGTAGCGGAAGCCGTCCATCAGCTCCCGGATGTTCTCGTGCACCATCGTGTGGTGCGTGATCTCGTGCTTGAAGCGCGCGTGCGAGTCCTTCGTCGGGAGCTCGCCGTCGAGCAGGAGCTGCGCGACCTCGAGGAAGCTGCTCTCCTCGGCGAGCTGCTCGATGGGGTAGCCGCGGTAGCGGAGGATGCCCTTGTCGCCGTCGATGAAGGTGATGCGGCTGGTGCACGACGCGGTGTTCTTGAACGCCGGGTCGTAGGCCATCATCCCGAAGTCGTCGTCCGAGACCTTGATCTGCCGGAGATCCATGGCGGAGATCGTGCCGTTCTTCACCGGTAGCTCGTAGGTCTTGCCGGTACGGTTGTCGGTCACGGTGATCGTGTCGGCCATGGCTGGGGAACTCCTGTCGAAAGAATCGGTCGGGGGGCGGACGCGAGGGTCCTGCGTCTGGGTGCGCTGCGTCTGGGGACGGGGTACCAGGAGAGTCGGGGCGGGCCCGTTCGTGTCTCGGTTCGCTCGCCTTCCTGTCTGTCGGAGCGAGCGGGGGCCGGAGTCTACACGCCTCGCGGCCAGCTGGCACCTGCCCTCATACGGCAGCGCGCGCGCGGATTGTGGTCAGGAACGCGCCCCATGTCGAGCGCAAAAGAGGCGCCGTCTCCTCGGCTTGCCCGTCGCGCCCCCACTGCTAGGCTCGGAGCGCTCGGTGCGGTGTGGGTTGCTGTGGGAGAGCAGCCTTGAATCGAGCTTCATCTATCCTCTCGAGCGTCGCGATCGTCGCGTGCGCGCTCGCGGCCGTGGGGTGTGGCCGCACCTCGGTCGTCGGCACCCAGGTCCGACACCCGCTGCACACGGGCGCGGTCGACCGGAACGAGGTGGCGATCGGCCGCCTGCCCGCCCGTGACCGAGCGGCGCTGGTCGAGGTCACCTCCGAGCGGATCTGCGCCGAGCTCGAGCTCTGGACGCGCCCCGCCGGCGCCGGCCTCCACGCGCGCGGCTACCCGGAGAGCTACGAGATCGGCCTCGTGGCCGACGACGACGAGGTCGAGCAGCGCGACCCCACCATCCGTCAGGCGGCCCCGCGCAGGGCGGCGCGCGCCGGGCTGTTCGCCCCCGAGCGGCCCGGAGATCACGTGTACGTGCCCGGGACGGTGTGTTTCCCCAACCAGGGCTTCGTCGGCGTTCGCACGCACCGGCTCCGCCTCGAGCTGCGCCCGCACGCGAGCCGGGGCCGGACGCTCGTGTTCCAGTGGGACCTGGTCCCGGCGGCCACCGACACGCGAGAGGAGCTCCGGCGCCAGCGACGCGAGCAGGTCCCGGGGCGCGAGCCGGAGGTCTTCGTGGACGAGGCGCCTCCCAGCCAGGCTGCTCAGTCCACCCAGGCTGCTCGGCCCGCCCAGGCGACTCAGCCCACCCAGCCCGACCCGAGGGCCGCCTGGACCACCGACGACGGTCCGCGGCCGACCGTGCGCTGACCCGGGTTCACTTCAATCGATCGAGAGCAGCTGGGCGCCGATCCGCTCCAGCACCTCGCCCACGGTGAGGCTGCGCTCGGCGTCCGGCTGGGCGCCCGCCAGCGCCTCCTCCCGCTCGAGCCGCCACGCGGGCTCGGCCGCCTTGCGCGCGCAGAAGCCGCGGAAGTCGGCCGGCCAGATCCGGTCGGCCTCGACCCCCTCGACCAGCGCCGCCCACTCGTCGGCGTCGAAGACGAGCCCGTCGGTGCCGTCGACGGTGACCACGCCGGGCACGCCCGGGACGTGGAGCCGAAGCACCGCCGGACGCGGCATCTCGAGCCAGAGGGCGGCCGGACAGGCGAGCGCGCCCTGCGGCTGCTGTGCACGGTCCGCCGCGCCCGCCTGCGGCAGCCCGCCCAGGAGCGCCGCCCGAACCTCACGACTCAGCTCATCGATCGCCAACGCGCCCATCTTCGCCTCCCTACCTGACCATGCGTTCAGTGTGGGCCCGCTCCTGCGCGGAATCAAGCCCTTCACGGCCCAGGACGCGACGCTCGGGCAGCGACTGACGGAACCGACGAGAAAGATCTCAGGCGGCGACCTTCTTCCCTTCGCGCAGCCGCTGCGGCGCGGTGCGCAGGGCGCCCTCGGCGGGGACCAGCGGCCCGACGCGGCCCAGACCGAAGGGCGGCATGTGGTGGTAGATGCACTCGTAGGTGCCCGGCTCGACGACGTAGGTCTCGTGCCAGATCCCCATGGCGCCGCCGCGCCCCCAGCGCTCGATCCACTTCGCCCAGGCCGGGAGATGGCGGCGCTGCTTGGAGCGCGCGTAGCGGTGGAGGTCCTCGGCGGACCGCCAGTACTGGAGCGAGAGCGTGGTGCGCCCGGCGTAGCTCTCGTGGGCGAGCAGGCCCGACTCGGGGTCCGCCTCGAGCTCCCGCATCATCGCCCCGAAGGCCACCGACACCCCCCAGACGACGGGCACCAGCCACCACTTGTTGATCCGCGCGCCGATCAGGAAGACCACGAAGCCCTCCCGCCGATCGACCGTCAGCCTCTCCGAACGCACCATCGTCCCCTCCATGTTTCTGCCGTCATCAATGATGACAAGCGCAACATACAGCCGTTGTTGCTGCTGTCAACACGGAGTAGGCTTGGGGCGTGCCGACGAAGAAGCCCAGGGGGCAGTATCACCACGGTGATCTCCGCGCGGCCTTGCTCGAGGTGGCGCCGGCCGTGATCGCGGAGCGAGGCCTGCACGGCCTCAGCCTGCGGGAGTGCGCCCGGCGTCTCGGCGTGTCCCACGCCGCCCCCTACCGTCACTTCGCCGACAAGGAGACGCTGCTCACGGCGCTGGCGGGAGAGGGCTTTCGACGGCTCGTGCGAGCGGGTCGAGAGGCGATGCGGGACCTCGCCGACCCGCGGGATCGGCTGCGGGCGTACGGCCTCGCCTATGTCCGCTTCGCGCTCGAGCACCCCGAGCACCACCGGGTGATGTTCAGCTGCGAGGACGACGGCCGGATCGCGCCCGAGGATCGCGCCGCGGGCGACGAGGCGTTCGAGCTCCTGCGGGAGACCACCGAGGAGGCGACCGGGCTGTCGGGCGGCGCGGAGATGCCGGCGACCCTGTCCTTCTGGAGCCTCGCCCATGGGCTCTCGATGCTCCTCCTCGACGGCCGCATCCCGGCCGAGCACACCGCCACGCCCGAGGCGGTCGAGGCCCTCGCCGCGAGCGTCTTCGACCGCTGGCGCGGCTGATCAGGAGGCGAAGTCGACGACGGCCGCGCCGCGGCTGCGCTCGGCGATGAAGGCCTTCACCTCGCCGTGGTGAGCGTCGGCCTGGTAGGCGTCGAGGGCGTCCGCGTCCTCGTGTCGCGTGATCAGGCAGAGGTCCCAGGCCCGGGGGCCTCGGTTGACGTCGACGCCTACCTCGATGGAGGCGAGCCCGGCGACATTCCCCTCCATGCCGCGGAGCCGCTCCGCCACCGCGGCCGCGTTCTCCGCGACCGGCTCGTTCATCTGAAACAGGACGACGTGCGTGATCATCTCGCTCTCCTTCTCACGACTGCCACTCGGTGCGGTCGCGCAGCAGCGCCTCGAGCGCCTCGACGTCTTCGACCGCCCGGAGGGGGATGGTGGCCCGGGAGCCGCCCTTCATCTCGTACCAGACGTAGTCGGGGCCGCGGCCGGCGGCGCGGACCTCGTCCCAGGGGAGGTTCGTGCGGACCTTTCCGTCGTCGATGCGCACGCCCTCCTTCCGGAGCGACACCTCGAGCTCGCGGTCGGCCATGCCGCTCTGCTGCCGACGACGCACGAGGGCGTTGGCGAGGAGCAGCGGCTTGAACACGAGGTAGAGCCCGAAGAGGAGCGCCACGACGCCCATGCCGCGCTCGAAGAGATCCGGCGCGCGGGCGATCATGCCGACGCCGAGCATCGCGAGCAGCGGGCCGGCGAGCAGGCGCAGGACCCGCGCGCCGGGGCGACGGTAATACTCGCGGATCCACGCGCGCCGGTACTCGGCGTCGGTCAGGGTGAAGCGGAAGGTCTGAGGCGTCTTCGCCACGCTCACCTGCGGCGGCGCTCGCGGCGCGCCCGGGCGATGGCGCGCTCCTCGTGGGCGATGACGCCGTAGAAGGGCGCGGGGATGGCGGTGCCGGTCTCGCGGATGATGGTGATCACCTGGGCCGGCGAGAGGCCCGGGCTCACGGCGAGCATCTTGGCGGCGAGGTTCGCGACGTTGGGCGACGCCATCGAGGTGCCGCTCAGCGGGACGCGCTCGCCGTTGGGGATGACGCTGTCGACCTCGACGCCGTGGTCGAAGACCTGCACGCGGTCGGGGTTGCTGTTGGTGAAGGTGGCCCAGTCGCCGAAGCGATCGACCGCGCCGACCACCAGCAGGTTCGGCAGGTCGGGCAGGCTCGAGGGCACGTCCTCGTACTCCACGATGTCGCGGTTGCTGTTGCCGGCGGCCACGACGAAGAGGGTGTCGGGGTTCTGCTCGAAGACGTGGCGCCAGTTGTCGCGGCGGTGACGGTGGATCTCCTCGGCGCGCGCGCGCACCGCCTCCTCGGTCGGGTAGCGGTCGGCCTCGTGCCGGAGCTGCGCCTCCACGTAGTCGCGGGCGAAGCCGAGGCTGGCGTTGACCACCCGCACGTCGTGGGCGTCGATGAAGCGCGCGATGTCCTCGACGTTCTGGCGCTCGGCCGCGAGCTCCTCGTCGGTCGGGCCGCGGTGGTGGTAGAGGCGCGCCTCGCCGGCCCACGCCGAGCGGAACACCGCCATGCGCGCCTGCGGGAGGCCGGCGGTCATGATGCCGGCCACGTGGGTGCCGTGCGCCCACTCGCCGATCGCGTCGAGGTTGATCTCGAGCGCCTCGAGCTGCTCGGCGTCCTGCACCGCGCCCATCAGGCCGAGTACCCGCTGCGCCGCCTCGGTGGAGGCCAGCCCGGCGCGCAGATCCATGATGCCGCGGAGGAACGGCGCGTACTCGGTGATGACCGACTCGCCGGGCTCGTAGGTCAGCGCGTCCTGGCCCTCGGTCGGGTCGGAGATCACGCCGTGCCGGTCGTCGACCAGCCCGTTCTCGTCGTCGTCCTCGCCGTTCAGCGCCTCGGCCTCGTTGACGAAGAGCTGCTCCTCGAAGAGCGCGCCGGCCACGCCGGTGTCCCAGACCGCGATCACCACCGGCTGCGCGTCACGCGCCCGGGTCAGATCGACGGTGCTGAACGCGAAGGGCTCGGCCTCCTCCTGCCCCTCGTGCGCCTGCCGAACGGCCTGGATGGCGTTCATGAACGTCTCGCGGTGGGCGACGATCGGGCGGAGCACACCGTCGTAGAAGAGCGCGGCGACCGCGGTGTCGAGGCCGACGAGCTGGGTGTGGAGCTGCTCCACGCGGGCGTCGATCTGCCCCTCGTTCTGGAAGAGCTGGAACACCACGGTCGCGCTGCCGAAGCGGTTCCGGGGCAGCTCCTCGAGCACCGCGCGCACGGCCGGCTCCGGGTCCGCCTCCGCGCCGCGACGGGCGAGCTCGCTCAGGAGCGTGGTGCCGGTGTAGGCGTTGTTCCGGTTGCGCGCCTTCGCGCGGACCAGGCGCACGAGGCCGGCCGCCCGGGCGTGCTCCCCGGCCGCGGTCTCGGCGATCGCGAGGTTGATCAGCTGCTCCGAGACGCGGTCGCCCAGCGCGGGGGCGCTCTCCGGATCCTCGATCCACTGCGGGAGCTGCGACAGCTCGAGGTCGGGCTCGACCTCGGCGATCCGGGCCGCGGTGCGCTCGCGCACGAGGCTCACCAGCGCGGGGGTGTCGAGGGCGTCCCAGGGCGACGTCGCCGCCTCCTCGGCGCCGGCGGCGCGCTCTTCCTGCGGCGGCGCGAAGTCTTCTGCGGGCGCGTCTCCACCGCAGGCGAGGAGGAGGAGAGACAGGATCGTGAGAGTGGCTCGCATGCGCGGGACCTTCCCTCAGAGGCAGGTGCCCCGCAACCGCCAAGGAAGGTGCGCGCGCGGTGTCCGTACCCTGGGGAAGCGGGCCTTGCCTCGACCGGGTGGATGTGCGTACTTCCCGATTGAATCTTCCGGGCGTTGCGCACGTCGCAGGCCCACCAGAGCCGTTGGATCAGGGGACGAGGGGCAGATGAAGGTCGGACACGCGAAGGTACTGACGCTCTCTTTGGCGTTGGCGGTGGGCTCGCTTTGGGCGGGTGAGGCAGAGGCACAGTTCGCCCCGCAGGCCCGACCGGCCTACGGCTACGCGAACCTGCGGAGCGGCTTCATGCCGGATCCGCACGTGATGCGCGGCAACCTGGGCGGCACCGTCTCGGCGAGCCAGATCAACTCCTCGTGCCGCGGCCACATCACGCCGCAGCCGAGCCACGTGATCCGCTCGCGCACCGGCTTCCGCAACATCCGGTTCGTCGTCAACTCGAGCGCGGACGCGACCCTGATGGTCATGCTCCCGTCGGGTCAGATCCTCTGCAACGACGACGGCGGCCTCCGCATGAACCCGCTCATCGAGACCAGCGCTCCCGCCGGTGACATCCGGGTCTGGGTCGGCGCCTACTCGCAGTCCAACAGCGGCACGCCCTACAGCATCGGCTTCAGCGAGCTGTCGCACGTCAACGCCGACAGCCTGGGGGGCCACGCCGCGCCGCCGCCCCGCGGCCGTCCCCCGGTGGTGCACGGTCCGCTGCAGCCGACCATGCCGCCCTCCTTCGGGCAGGTGAACCTGACCGCCGGCTTCATGCCCGACCCGCACGTCGTCAGCGGCACCGCGGGCGGCCCGATCCAGGCGTCGAGCGTCGGCAACGGCTGCCGCGGCTACGTGTCGCCCCAGCCCAACCACGTGCTGATGACCGGCTCCGGCTTCAGCAACATTCGCCTCGTGGTCAACGGCAGCGCCGACACCACCCTCGTGGTCATGCTGCCCAACGGTCAGATCGTCTGCGACGACGACGGGGGCAGCGGGACCAACCCGCTCGTGAGCACGAGCTCGCCCCCCGGCCCCATCCGGGTCTGGGTCGGGACCTACCGTCAGGGCACGAGCGCCAACTACAACATCGGGTTCAGCGAGCTGGGCCACGTCGGCACGAACAACATCCCCGCGCCGGGCGGCGGCCAGGTCGTGGTGCGCCCCCCCGGCGTGCAGCCGCCGGTCATCCAGCCGCCGTCGGTCGCCGACATCGTGCAGATGCAGGTCAGCATCCCGGTGACCCTGATGGGCCCGGGCATGACCCCCGGCACCGTCGCGCTCTGGAACCCACGCGGCGGCCCCGCCACCCAGATCACGCTCAGCGGCCGCAGCATCTCCGCGGGCGGCGTGACCCTCGGCAGCATCCCGCCCTCGATGCGGGATCCGGTGGTCACCGTCACCCAGCGCCGCAACGGCACCCTGCTGGTCCGCGCCGAGCAGCCCCCGATGGGCCGCGGCGATCGCGGCGAGCAGATGCTCCTCCTCGTGCGCTGGGCCGGCCGCCCGACCATCGCCGAGCGCTGGAGCGGCACCGCCGTGCAGCGCGGCCCTCGCTGGTCGCGGTGAGCTGCTGGGCGGGGGTCGGGCTCGATCTCGGGTCCCCCCGCCCTCGACCACCGGGTAGCCGCGCGGCGCGACGTGCGCATGTCAGCGCGCGATGAAGCTCGTCACCCCGGACCAGGCGCTCGGCGCGCTGCGCTCGAGCCAGCGCGTCTACGTTCACGAAGCCATGATGGCCCCGGTCGGGCTGATCGAGGCGCTCGCGGAGCGCTGCCGGTCGCTGACCGGAGTCGAGATCGTTCACCTGCACACCAACGCGCCGGCGCCGTACGTGGACCCGTCGCTCGAGGGTCACGCGCGCCACAACGCCCTCTTCACCGGCGCCAACGTGCGGGAGGCGGTGAACGAGGGGCGCGCGGACTTCACGCCGGTGTTCCTCAGCGAGATCCCGAAGCTCTTCCGGGACGGAACGCTGCCGATCGACGTGGCGCTGGTGCAGCTGTCGCCCCCGGACGCGCATGGCTTCTGCCGTCTCGGCACGTCGGTGGCCACCGCGCGCGCGGCCGTCAACCACGCGGCCCGCGTGATCGCCGAGATCAACCCGCGCGTCCCCCGGACGATGGGCTTCTCCTCGGTCCACGTGAGCCAGATCGATTTCGCCGTGGAGGTGGACCGCCCGCTCCCCGAGATCCGAGTGGCGCCCCCCTCCGCGCGGGAGCGCGAGATCGGGCGTCACATCGCGCAGCAGATCCCGGACGGCGCGACGCTCCAGATGGGCATCGGCAAGATCCCGGACGCGACGCTCGAGGCGCTGCGGGGACACCGCCACCTCGGGGTGCACACCGAGATGTTCAGCGACGGGCTCGTCGACCTGGTGGAGGCGGGCGTGATCACCGGCCGCGAGAAGACGCGCTGGCAGAACCGGGTGGTCACCAGCTTCGTCATGGGGACGAGGCGCGTGACCGACTTCGTCGACAGCAACCCCTTCGTGGAATTCCACCCGAGCGACCTGGTCAACGACGCCGAGGAGATCGGCAAGCAGCACCGCATGATCGCGATCAACTCTGCCATCGAAGTCGACCTCACCGGACAGGTCTGCGCCGACTCCATCGGCGACCGCATCTACAGCGGCATCGGCGGACAGATGGACTTCATGCGCGGCGCCGTTCGGAGCGAGGGCGGCAAGGCGTTCATCGCGCTGCCGAGCACCACGACCGCCGGCGAGAGCCGGATCGTGCCGCGCTTGAGGCCCGGAGCCGGCGTGGTGACGACGCGCGGGCATGTCCAGTACGTGGCCACCGAGCACGGCGTGGTGAACCTGCGCGGCCGCAGCCTCCGCCAGCGCGCCGAGCTGCTGATCTCGATCGCTCACCCCGATCATCGACGTGCGCTGCGCCAGGCGGCGGCCGGACGCCAGATCTTGTAGGGTTCGACCCCTTGTCCGACGCGCTGTCCAACCCCGCCCCGGGCCTCGCCAGAGGTCGCTACGCCGACGGCTACGAGCTCGTCGCCCGGACCTTCGCCGACCAGCTCGAGAAGGGCATGGAGGTCGGCGCCGCGCTCAGCGTGTACCGCCGCGGCGAGCACGTCGTCGATCTCTGGGGCGGGCAGGCCGACGTGCGCCGCGGCGTGCCCTGGGCGCGCGACACGCGCGTCGTCCTGTTCAGCGTGACCAAGGGGCTGATGGCGATGGCCCTGCACCTGCTGGCCGATCGGGGGCAGCTGGACTGGGACGCGCCCGTGGCCGATCGCTGGCCGGGCTTCGCCGCGAACGGCAAGGCCGCGATCACCGCGCGCACGCTCCTGAACCACCAGGCCGGGCTGCCGTACCTGGACACCCCGCTCACGCTCGCGCAGTGCGTCGATCCCGAGCAGGCGGAGGTCGTGCGGCGCGCGCTCGAGGCGCAGGCGCCGGCCTGGACACCGGGAGAGCGGCAGGGCTACCACGCGATCACCTTCGGCCTCTACGCGCGCGAGCTCTTCGAGCGCGTCGCGGGCGAGCCGGTCGGGCCGTTCCTGCGCCGCGAGCTCCTCGAGCCGCTCGGCTCGGACGCTCACCTCGGCACGCCGGCCGAGGAGGACGCGCGCACCGCGAGGCTCTACCCGCCGGGGATCGGCGACCGGGTGGCGCGCATGCTCGGCGCCTCGCTGCTGCAGCCCCGCTCGACCGAGGCCCACGTGCTCCGCGCCTCGATCGGCCGCAGCTCCATCGCGCGGCGCGCCTTCCTGAACCCGAAGACCGGCCCCCGCGGCGTGCTGGCCTACGACGACGTGGCGGTGCGGCGCGCGGCGCTCGCCTGGGCGTCCGCCACCGCCAGCGCCGACGGAGTCGCGCGCGCCTACCTCCCCTTCGCGGGCGGCGGCGCGCACGGAGGTCGGCGCTACCTGCGCGAGGAGACGATCGCGCCGGTCCATTCGCGGCAGGGCTGGGCGCACGACCTGGTGGTGCAGAAGCCGATGGGCTGGTCGCAGGGCTTCCTCAAGGAGGAGCGCCACCTCTTCAGCCCGACGCCCCAGTCCTTCGGCCACGCCGGCATGGGCGGCGCCCTCGGCTGGGCCGACCCGGTCGAGGGGCTCGCGATCGGCTACGTGATGAACCGGATGGACTGGCGGGTCCGCTCGCCTCGGTGCGTCGCGCTCTGCCGCGCGCTCTACGAGTCCGAGGCGCTCGACCGGGGGCCGACCCGGCTCCCCCGGTGACGCCTCGTCAGCCGCCGGCAGCGAGCGCGAAGTCGAGAGCCGCGCGGGCCGCCGCGACCTGGGCGTCGTTGCACTGCTCGGGCGTGGCCCGAGGGCTGTCGGGGTAGACCTCGGTGGTCGTGCGGTAGCGCGCGGAGCTGACGCCGGCGCAGAGCCCGAGCCCGCGGCAGGGGTAGAGGATGAGGCCGGGCGAGACGACGTCCGACCCGATGATCTGCCCGTCGGCGTCGGCCGGCGCGAGGTGAGTCACCTCGGCGACCGCGTCGAGGATGGCCCGCTGGAAAGGCACCTGAGGGTCCTCGGTGTCGCCCACCAGGTAGAAGCCGTCGGGGATGCTGCCGGTCTCGGGCGGTGCGCCGTCACGCGCGGCCTTGGCGGGGCGGAACTCCGTCGCGTCGGTGTCGGTCGTCTCGTGCAAGTCGACGTGCACGAGGAGGGAGTCGCGGAGCGGCGCGACCAGGCGCATGAGCGCCGCCGACTCCGCGCAGGGGCTGTCTTCGACGAAGGAGCGGTTCGGGTCGAGGGCGAGCGGGTTCCAGCGCTGGACGCGCTCGTACGCCCACGGGCTGACGCAGGGGACCACGATCACGTCGAGGCGGCCGTCGTAGTCGGCCAGGTGTCGCTCGGCGAATTGCAGCGCGCCATGCACGCCGCTCGTCTCGTAGCCGTGCACGCCGCCGGTGATCAGCGCGCGCGGCGTCCCCTCGCGCCGGCCGCGGCTGCGCAGCGCGAAGAGGGGGAAGACGCCGTCCGGGCCGTGATCGATCGCGCCGTACGAGGCGACCTCGCAGCTCTCGCGGAGGCGCTCCACCCGCGCGAGCACGTCGTGGGCGTAGCTGCGCTGGACGCGCTGACGGGCTCGCCACTCGGCGCGCTCGGCGTCCGTCCAGGGCTGGCCAGGGGTCCCGATCGGATAGGGTGCGTTCATGAGCCACGGAACGTAGCGCGGCCCGGGCTTCGAGCACGCTGTGGCGCTGGGCGCTCGTCGCCCTCGAGTTCCCGCATGGGAATCCATGGCGATGTGGTCTAATGCACATCTCGAACTACGGGACGATGCGTTGACTGCGGATCCCTCCGATGCTCCCCATCCCTGGACAGCTCTGATGAACCGAAGGCTCTGTTTCGTAGCGCTGTGCGCCCTCCTCGCGGGGGGCTGCTCCCTGGTCACCTCACTCGACGGCTACACCTTCGACGACGATGGGGGGGAGGGCAGAATGGACGGCGGAGGCCGTCCGGACGGTGGGTGGGACGCGAGCTCGCGACCCGACGCAGACGGCCCGGACGCCGCTCCCGCGGACGACGCCGGCGACCGCGACGCATGTGCGGCGGGTGGATGCAGCGAGTGTGGGGGGACGGGTGAAAGCTGTTGCGCCGCGGCGAGCTGCGACGGCTCCCTCGTCTGCGTGGCGCAGTGGCAGGAGCGCACGCCCCCCGAATCGCCCGAGGCTCGGTTCAGCGCGGCCATCAGCTATGACGCCGACCGAGGTCGAGCCGTCGTCTTCGGAGGGTTCTCGGGCGCGGATACGTTCTCGGACACGTGGGAATGGGACGGTGGACGCTGGGTCGAGCTGACGCCTGGCACCGCCCCGCCGGCTCGGAGCCGCCACTCGATGGTCTACGACTCCGCGCGCCGCGAGACGGTTCTCTTCGGTGGTTTCGATGGCACGACTTACATGCCCGGGACGTGGTCCTGGGACGGCGCGACCTGGACGGAGCGCAGCTCCACGACGTCTCCCCCGCCTCGTACGAGCACCCAGCTGGCGTACGACTCGCGGCGAGCTCGAGTGATCGTGTTCGGAGGCTGGAGCGGGAGCGACTACCTCGGCGACACCTGGGAGTGGGACGGCGTCGACTGGACCGACGTGAGCCCCACGGGCGCCGCGCCATCGCCGCGTGCCAATCACGGAATGACCTTCGACGCGGCGCGGGAGGTCACCGTCCTGTTCGGCGGGCGCGACCCGGGCGGCCGGCTCAACGACGTCTGGGAGTGGAACGGAACCGGTTGGACGGAGGTCACGGCCCCTACCGCGCCAGAGCCGCGTGACACGACGCTGACCTACGATGTGGCACGCGCACGCGTCGTGACGTTTGGCGGGTGGAGCGGGTCGGTTGCGCTCGGCGACATGTGGAGCTGGGATGGATCCCGCTGGACCGAGCTGCCCGGGCCAGGCCCGGCTGCTCGATCGAGCCTCTCGCTCGCGTACGACACCGACCGTGAGAGCGTGCTGCTCTTCGGTGGCCGGGACTCCGGTCCGCTGAGCGACCTCTGGGAGTACGTCCCGAACGCGGTGTGCGAGGCCCCCTGAGAGGTCCGACCACCGCAGCGAGGCTCGCGCCTATCAGTCGTCGCGCTCGGCGAGGAAGAAGGCCTGCAGCTCGCGGGCGCCCTCTCGGGTGGTGACCGCGTGGCGGCGGTCGAAGCCGCGGCCGGTGAGCAGGACCAGCTCGTCGAAGACCTTCTGGCGGAGCTTGGCGTCGGACTGGTCGAGGGCCGCGGCGAGCCAGCCGAGCCGACCGGCGCCTTCGTTGCGCTTCCACCAGCTGCGCCAGCGGAAGCGGTAGCGGCCGTGGTCCTTGCCGGTGATGCGGCGCAGCGCGTCGCGCGCCGTCTCGGCCAGGGGCGCCTCCCCGCCGAGCGCCTCGATCAGGTGCGGCACGCTCGCGGCGTCCCGGAGCTGCCCGAGGGTCCAGGCGGCCCGCTGACGCCACTCCACTTTTCGCTTCTCGTCCTGGAGCGTGAAGACGAGCTCGGCGTGCAGCTGGCGCGCCTCGGGGAGCAGCGCCGACGCGCGGAGGGCCAGCATCGCGGCGTTGCGGACCGCGGGGTGGTCGTCGTGAAGGCGCGCGGCGAGCGGCTCGACGAGGGCGCCGTCCACCAGGTCGCCGGCGACGAGCGCGGCCGCGAGCCGGGTCTCGGTGCGGGCGGCGCGGAGCAGCTGCGCCACGAAGGGCACCGCGTGGTCGCCGAGCGCCACCATCGCCCCGGCCGCGGCCGAGAGATGCGCCGCGCTCCGGAGAGGGCGGTGGGGCCGCGAGAGGTCGACCCAGAGCATGCCCGGGAACACCCGGGCCAGCGCCGCCGCGCCGTCACGCTCGAAGCGCACCAGGCGCCGCTTGAGGGGCTCGGCCGACTCGGGGCCCGCCTTGGCGATGTCCTTGGCGAGCTTCTCCGCCTGCTGCTCGCGATCGGGCGGCAGCGGCTCCGGAAACGACGACCCGAGCGCGTCGATCCGCGCCACCGCCCGCTCGGCGGTGACCCGAGGCCCCTCGGACCGGCGGTCCGGTCGATCGGACGGCGGGGGCGGCGGCCGGGAGCTGACGGGCCGGGGCGGCGGCGGCGAGCTGAGCCGCGGCGGCGGGGGCGGCGCGCTCGACCGCTTGGTCTGGAGGCCGCGGAGCCCGGCGGGGGGCGGGATGCTCACCCGCTCGGTCTGGCCGGGCGCGGGGGGGCGGAGCGTGTCGCGGACGCTCCGCCCGCGCTCCGGGCGCTCTTCGTCCGGCTCCCCCTCGTCGGCGCCGTCGCGTTGCCAGCCGTCCACCGGCCCGCGGGGTACCACATGTGTCACCCGGACGCATGCCGGCGTGGAGGGGCCCCGTTCACCGTGTTAGCGTGCGGACACGAACACTCATGGCGCGCACCGCACCCTCTGGAACGCGGCCGCAGAACGAGCCCGAGCTCGTCACGGCCGACCTCGAAGTCGAGGACCCGCGGCTCTTGCTCCGCTTGACGGGGCCCAACGGCGCGCACCTCCGCGCGCTGGAGAAGGAGCTCGGCATCTCCGCCGGCATCCGCGGCAACACCATCCTCTTGCGCGGCCCGCAGGCCGACGTCGAGAGCGCTCAGCGCGGCCTCGCCGAGGTCCTCGGGATGCTCGAGCGGGGCAAGAAGCTCACCGAGCGCGACGTGATGCGCGCGCTCAAGACGCTCCAGACCAACCCCGGCGTCCGGCTCTCCGACTTCATGGACGAGCCGATCCTCGTGGCGCCGCGCAAGACCATCGTGCCCAAGGGGCTCGCGCAGCATCACTACGTGCGCGCGATCCACGAGCACGACGTCGTCTTCGGCGTCGGCCCCGCCGGCACCGGCAAGACCTACCTCGCGATGGCGATGGCGGTGCGCGCGCTGAGCGAGAACCGGGTCAAGCGCATCATCCTCACCCGCCCCGCGGTCGAGGCGGGCGAGAAGCTCGGCTTCCTCCCCGGCGACCTGGCGGAGAAGGTGAACCCGTACCTGCGCCCGCTCTACGACGCGCTCCACGACATGATGGACCTCGAGCGAGCCCAGATGCTGATGGCCCGCGGGGTGGTCGAGGTGGCGCCGCTCGCCTTCATGCGCGGCCGGACCCTGAACGACAGCTTCGTCATCCTCGACGAGGCGCAGAACAGCACCCGCGAGCAGATGAAGATGTTCCTCACCCGCCTCGGCTTCGGCTCGAAGGCGGTGGTGACCGGCGACATCACCCAGACCGACCTCCCCACCAACCGCAAGAGCGGCCTCGCCGACGCGGTCAGCCTGCTCGAGGACGTCGACGGGATCTCCTTCTGCCGCTTCACCGACGCGGACGTCGTCCGCCACCCCCTCGTGGCCCGCATCGTGAGGGCGTACGATGTGCGGGAAGAGCAGCAGCGCGCCGAGCGCGAGGCGGCCGAGGCGGAGGCCGAGGCCGCGGGGGAGGAGCTCGAGGAGGATGACGACTGAGGGGGGCACGTTCGACCCGGAGCGGGTCGCGCAGATCTCGTCCGACGCCCGGCTCGGCCGGCTGGACGTGCGCGTCGCCGGCTCGGTGGTCGAGGTGCAGCGCGACGACGCCCTCGTCGTCGTCGTCCCGGTCAGCGGCCTGAGCACGGGCGCGCTGAGCCCCTACACCGAGCGCTTCAGCGTCGGCCACGTCGGGGTCATCCTCGTCGGCCCGCCGCCGGAGGACGTGCTCGCCCGGCTCCCCGAGCGGGTGGTGCTCGCGACCCTGCACGCGATCGACGCGCCCCACGCCCTGCACCTCGCCCTCGAGGGCACGCTCGAGCGCGTGGAGCTGCGCCTCAAGGCCGAGCGCCGCAGCCGCTCCATCCGCCGCTACCGCTACGAGCTGAGCGAGCTGGTCGAGATCGCGCGCGCGATCACCCAGGAGCGCGACATCGATCGGCTGCTCGACCTCATCCTCGAGAAGAGCCGCTTCATCACCGGCGCGGACGCCGGCAGCATCTACGTCATCGACGAGCGCGAGGAGGGCGAGCCGAAGCTCCGCTTCAAGCTCAGCCAGAACGAGTCCTGCGACTTCGAGTCGAGCGAGTTCACCATCCCGATCTCGACCCGCTCGATCGCGGGCGCGGCGGTGGTCACGCGCCGCCCGATCAACATCCCGGACGTCTACGAGATCGGCGACGACCAGCCCTTCGGCTTCGACCGCAGCTTCGACGAGCGGGTCGGCTACCGCACCAAGTCGATGGTGACGATGCCGATGATCAGCGCCGAGGACGAGGTCATCGGCGTCATCCAGCTGATCAACAAGAAGCGGGCGCCCGAGCGCCGCCTCGCGTCGAAGGAGAGCGTGGCCGAGGAGGTCATCCCCTTCGATCCGCGCAGCGTCGATCTGCTCGCGACCCTCGCCTCGCAGGCCGGCATCGCGCTCGAGAACGCGCTCCTCTACGACGAGATCCGCTCCATCTTCGAGGGCTTCGTGCGCGCGAGCGTGCAGGCGATCGAGCAGCGCGACCCGACCACGAGCGGCCACTCGCTCCGGGTCAGCGTGCTCAGCACCCGGCTCGCCGAGGTCTGCGACCGCGCCACCGACGGACGCTTCGAGGACGTGCGCTTCACGCGGCGCGACGTGCAGGAGCTCGAGTACGCGGCGCTGCTCCACGACTTCGGCAAGATCGGCGTGCGCGAGCAGGTGCTGGTGAAGGCGAAGAAGCTCTACCCGCACGAGCTGAGCGCCATCCGGACCCGCATCGCCTACGCGCGCAAGGCCGCCGAGGCCGACGTGCTCGCCCGCAAGGTGAGCGCGATGGCCGAGGGCGCCGGACACGGCGATCTCGCGAAGCTCGACGAGGAGCTCGCGCGCCGGACCCAGGAGCTCGATGACGCGTGGAACGTCATCGTCGAGGCGAACGAGCCCACGGTGATGAGCGAGGGCGACTTCGGGCGCATCGCCGAGCTCGGCCGCTCCGCGTGGCCCATGCCGGACGGCGAGCCCTCCACGATCCTCAGGCCGACCGAGGTGGAGTCGCTCCAGATCACGCGCGGCTCGCTCAACGGCGAGGAGATCGACGAGATCCGCTCGCACGTCGTGCACACCTACGACTTCCTCTCGCGCATCCCGTGGGGCAAGAACTTCCTCCGCGTCCCCGAGATCGCGGGCGCGCACCACGAGAAGCTCAACGGCAGCGGCTACCCGAAGGGCCTCACCGACGAGCACATCCCCTTGCAGTCGAAGATCATGACGATCGCCGACATCTACGACGCGCTGACCGCGCGCGATCGGCCCTACAAGAAGGCCGTCCCCCGCGAGCGCGCGCTCGCCATCCTCGGCTTCGAGGTGAAGGATGGCAACATCGACGGCGACCTCGTGCAGGCCTTCGTCGACGCCGAGGTCTTCCTCGAGGTCGAGAAGGACCTCGAGTACTGAGTTTTTTGGAGGGTTTGGTGCAAACCCTCCCCCCATTGGGCAAAGCGCCACTGGGGCCCCCCCCCCGACACCGTCGGGGCCGCGCGCGCGTCGCGCGCTGGCCCCGCGACCCCAGCGCGGGGCGCTGGGGGCCCTGCGG
>JAYZQJ010000281.1:0-6048 GCA_036149055.1 Myxococcota bacterium
CTGCGGCGGCACAACGATGGTCGCTCCGGGCTGCGCCCTCCGCAAACATCGCTGCGCCTCCTCCGCGGGGCCCCCCCACCCACTCCGCGCGCCTGCGGCGCGCGAGTCCCGCGCTCCGCGCGTGAGCCACGCGGCTCGCGCGCGCGCGGCGCCCGCGCTGGCCGCCCGGTGCCGCGGGATCGGGCGAGGTGGGGGGCGTGCGGCGACCCCGCTCTCACCTCGCGCTCCGACCTCGCTCTCTCACCACCTCGACTCAAGGTTTCCGACGGACGGCCGATCCAGTGCCTGTGACCCACACTGGCCCCCTCTGCATCTCGGTGGGCGGCGGCAAAGGCGGCGTCGGCAAGAGCGTCGTCGCCGCCAACCTCGCCGTCGCGATCTCCGATCTCGGTTTTCGGACCGTGCTGGTCGACTCCGACCTCGGCGCGGCGAACCAGCACACGCTGTTCGGGATCGATCGGCCCGGGCAGTCGCTGCAGGCGTTTCTCGACAAGGACGTCAGGTCGCTCGAGGAGATCGCCAGCCCGACGGGCGCGCCGCGGCTGTTCCTGGTGCCGGGCATCGGGGCCGTGCCGGGCGCGGCCAACCTGAACCACGCGCAGAAGCTCAAGGTCATGCGCCACATCCGCAAGCTCGACGCGGAGGTGGTGGTCATCGACGTCGGGGCGGGCGTGAGCTTCAACGTGCTCGACTTCTTCGAGCTCGGGGATCTGCGCCTCGTGGTCAGCTCGCCGCAGCTGCCCGCGATGCAGAACGCCTACTGCTTCCTCAAGGCGGCCGTGCACCGCGGGCTGACCCAGCGGCTCGAGAACCACGCCCAGCGCGAGGCCTTCAAGCACGTGTGCGGGCACCGCGAGACCGACCGCGTCGCCGATCTTCGCCGCCGGGCGCGCGACGCCCGCGCCGGGATCGATCACGCGTTCGAGCAGGTCACCACCGGCTTCGCCACCCGCATCGTCGGCAACATGCTCGAGGGCCCGCACCAGCGGAAGGTGCTCGCCGCGCTCTCGCGCATGGCGCACGACTTCCTGGACGTCACCGTGCCGGTCGGCGCGCACCTGTCGATGAGCCGCGAGGTGCACCACTCGGTCACCCGCCGCCGGCCCTTCCTGCTGAGCCACCCCGGGCACGAGGCCAGCCTGGCCCTGCGCGGCCTGGCCGAGACCCTGGTCACCCAGGACGTGCAGGCCATCCGCGAGGCGCGACAGGCGCCGCCGTCCGAGGACCCGGGCAACGTCTCGAGCGAGCCGGTGCGCGACACCGACGAGAAGATCCTCGGCGTCACCCTCATCGACTACCTGCGCCGCGAGGAGCGGGTCGAGACCGACCACGCGCTGCGCGTGAGCTTCGGCGGCCGCACCTTCCAGGCGCGCATGAAGGACCTCTCGCCCCGGGGCGCCATGATCGAGGGGCACCTCGGCGGCGAGATCGGCGACGAGCTGTCGATGTCGATGGTCGGCCTCCCCGGCCGGCCGCAGCTGCGCGGGGTCGTCCGCCACGTCTCGGTGGCGGGCTTCCACTACGGGGTCGAGCTCGACGCGCGCTCGTGTGACGCCGCGCAGAGCTTGCTGGACGGCGCGCCGCGTCGGTCCGACACGACCCCGCCCCAGATGGCGGCGGCAGGGTGACTCAAGTCGAGGCACCGACCCGCCGATAGAGAGAACGAGAGCGGCGGGAGGCCGCTCGGAGGAGACGTCAGGTGGACATCGCAACGATCATCGGCATCGTGCTCGGCTTCGGCCTCATCCTCGGCTCGATCGTGATGGGCGGGTCGCTGGGGTCCTTCATCGACATCCCGAGCCTGCTGATCGTCGTCGGTGGAACGATGGCGTGCACCCTGATCATGGAGCGGCTCGAGCGGGTGCTCGGCGCGTTCAAGGTCGCGATGAACGCCATCAAGGGCGGCAAGGTGGCGAGCGCGGGCGACACCATCAAGCGCATCGTCGAGCTCAGCGCCATCGCCCGCCGCGAGGGCGTGCTCGCGCTCGAGAAGGAGCAGATCGACGACGCCTTCATGGCGAAGGGCGTGCGCATGGCGGTCGACGGGATGCCCGAGGAGGAGATCATCGCGACCCTCCAGGCGGAGCTCGTCTCGATGAAGGACCGCCACAGCCGCGGGCAGAAGCTCTTCAAGTTCATGGCGGCCACCGCCCCGTCGATGGGCATGATCGGCACGCTCATCGGCCTGGTGCAGATGCTCCAGTCTCTCGATGACCCGTCCTCCATCGGTCCCGCGATGGCGGTCGCGCTCTTGACCACGATGTACGGCGCGGTCGTCGCGTTCGTGGTCTGCGGGCCCATCGCCGAGAAGCTCGGCCTCCGCAGCAAGGAGGAGTCGGCCCGGATGATCGTGGTCATCGAGGGCATCCAGTCGATCGTCAAGGGACAGAACGCGACGGTCATCCAGGAGAAGCTCGAAGCCCGCCTCGCGCCCACCGAGCGTGAGGGCGAGAAGAAGGCCGCCTGATGATGGACGACGGCGACGAGGAGGAGGTCGAGGAGGGCGCGCCGGCGTGGATGGCGACCTTCGCCGACATGATGTCCCTGCTCCTGACCTTCTTCGTGCTGCTGCTGTCCTTCGCCAACATGGACATCGTCGAGTTCCGCACGATGATGGGCTCGGTCCGCGAGGCGTTCGGCGTGCAGTTCGAGAGCCCGGGCGACTTCCAGACCCGCAGCGACTCGCCGGTCAGCGTGGCGCCGGGCGGCTCGCCCGCCGACCCCACGGTGCTCCCGCAGGCGCCGACGATGACGACGATGGCGCGCCGCGTCCGCGAGCGCCTCCGTGAGGCCGGGCTGCAGGGCGTCGTGGACGTCGAGGTGACCGACCGCGGCGTCGCGCTCCGGGTGCGGGACGCGGTGCTCTTCGACACCGGCTCCGACCACCTCAAAGACGACTCCCTGCCGATCCTCACCCGCATCGCGGAGCTGAGCACCGAGTTCACGCAGGAGCTCGCGATCGAGGGCCATACCGACGACCGGCCCATCCACACCAGCCGCTTCCCGTCCAACTGGGAGCTGTCGGCCGCGCGGGCGACCGCGGTCCTGCGCTACCTCCAGACCACGGGCATGCACCCCGAGTCGATGAGCATCGCCGGCTACGCCGAGACGCGGCCCATCGCCGACAACCAGACCCACGACGGCCGCTCGCAGAACCGCCGCGTGGAGTTCGTGTTCACGCGTCCCCCCGAGCCGGAGGAGACGCCACGCCGCGCGGCCGCAGCGCCCGCGGAGGAAGAGGAGGGCGAGCCCGGATGAGCTTCTTCGGGGGAAGGCGAGGCGGGGGCGCCAAGGACGTGACCCGCGGGGACCTGGGCGCGGAGCTGAAGCGCGGTGCGGAACCGCCGCGGCGCTCGCGCGCCCACATCGCGACCGCGCAGGACCTCGACGCGGTCGACCGCGGCCGGGGCGACGCGCTCGCCGCCGAGCTGAGGAAGACGACGCAGGCGAAGCGCCCGGCGAGGCTCCGCGCGGCGCGCGCGATGAGCGACGCCCTCGCGCAGTCGCTCCGGCTGCTGCGCCGCGCGTTGCCGGGTGACACCGAGGAGGCGCGCCGCGTGCTCGCCGAGATCGAGGCCGACGTCGGCCGCGCCATGGTGCCGGAGGACTACGCCGAGCTCGCCGAGCGCCTGCGCAGCGTCAGCCTCCCGCCGGTGGCGCAGCCCGGCGGCGGCTTCGCCCTCGAGCTCTTCCATCGTGTCGTCTTCGCGGCCCAGCCGGTCGCGCACGCCTTCGCGCTGCGCGCCGCGATCGCCGACCTCTCCGAGCTGCTGAAGGTGCCCTCGCTCGACGGCCCCGACGACAAGCCGGTGCGCACCCTGAGCCTGCTCTTCGAAAGCTTCTCGCTCCACGCCGCCCGCACGAAGGAGGGCGCGGAGATCATGAAGCGCTGCGTCGGCGAGCTGATCGACACGCTCGGTCGGCTCGCGGACGGCGAAGAGGCGCAGGGCGCGCGGCTGAGCGAGATCCGCGAGCGGCTCATCGAGGCCGAGGACATCCAGGACCTCGACGTGCTCCGGGGCCTCCTCCTCCAGCACGCGGGATCGCTGGTCGAGGCAGCGAGCGCGCGCCGGGGCGCGGTGCGTGACGCGGTCGAGGCCGCCCACCTCAGCCGGCGGCGCGCCGAAGAGCTCGAGGCCGCGCTCTCGGACGCCGAGGAGGAAGCGCGGACCGACGCGCTCACCGGCCTCGGCAACCGCCGCGCCATGCTCGAGGCGGTCGAGCGCCTCGCCGGCCACGACCGTGACGTCGGCGTGCTCGCGATCGACCTCGACCACTTCAAGGCCCTCAACGACGCTCACGGCCACGCCGGAGGCGACGCCGTGCTCCGCCACGTCGCCGACCTCCTGCGGGGCGAGCTCCGCGGCGACGACGAGGCCTTCCGCGTCGGCGGCGAAGAGCTCGTCGTCCTCCTGCCCGAAGGCAGCTGGCAGGGAGCCCGCGCCACCGGCGAGCGCCTCCGCGCCCGACTCAGCCGCGCGCCCGTCCCCGTGGCGCCCGAAGTCGAGGCCGCCGTCACCATGTCGATCGGCGTCGCCCTCTGGACCTGCACGCTCCCCTTCGAAGACACCCTCGAGCTCGCCGACGCCGCCCTCTACCGCGCCAAGGAAGGCGGCCGGAACCGCGTCGTCGGCTAGCGCGCTTCTCTGCCGATTCATGGCGCCGGGGACTCGCGCGCATCTCTGCCGAATCGAGCGCGCCGCCCGGCATTCGATTCCGGTGCAGCCCCGCTGCCGTCGGGGGCGTCACATGATTCGGCGGAGCTCCGCCCTCGCGCGGCGCGCCGGTGCCGGGGTAGTGATGGACATCGGCTTGGAGCCATTCCTCCGCGCCTCCCACCTCTCCTCTCCCCCGCGTGCCGCGATGACCACGAGGTGTCCGACATGGAGACGGACTCGGTCTCGGCGGTCTCGCCCCCTCTGGAGCGCCGCCGTCACCCGCGCCTGACCGATCTCGAGCACGATCCAGCGGGCCCGACCGCCCTCGCTCGCTAGCGACCGCCGGGCGCGTCGTGTCCGACGACTTCGACACCCAGTGGGCCGACGTTCAGCCGATGATCGAGCGCGACCTGGGGCGTGCGCTCGTTCGAGCGTCGGCCGGTCCTTCGCGCGGTGTGCGGGGCCGGCGGCTTCTCAGTTCGTTGCCCGGTCCCGATTGGCGATCCCGTGCTCCTCAGCGTCGCCGAGCACGACCTCTCGCGGTGGCTCGGGACGGGGCCGGCTTCGCTCCTGCTGCCGCCGCCCCAGCTGCTGCCCCGGTTCCCGCCGGGGCGACGACAGAGGAGCAGCGCGACCGAGGCGACGGGGGCGGCGGCGAGGACCGCGGAGGGCGGCGGCGGTAGTGGGGCGGCAGTGCCTGCTGGAGCGGGGGCGACAGCGACCACGCAGCCGGCGGCGAGAACCGCGGCGGCGAGGACCCCGTCGGCATCAGGACGTTGGCAGCGGGGGCGGCTGGGGCGGCGGCGGCTGCAGCAGCGGCGGCGGCGGCAGCGAGCACCGGGGCGGCAGCGAGCACCGGGGCGGCAGCGACGACCGAGCCGACGGAGGCCGCAGCGACGACCGAGCCGACGGAGGCCGCACGACGACCGAGGCGACGGAGGCCGCGGCGAGGACCGCGGCGACGGGGGCGGGGGCGAGGGCCGCGGCGGCGAGGACCGCGGCAGCGGGGCGGCGGCGAGGATCGCGCCAGCGGGGCGGCGGCGAGGACCGCGGCGGCGAGGACCGCGTCGGCGAGGACCCCGACAGCGGGGCGGCGGCGAGGATCGCGCCAGCCGGGCGGCGGCGAGGACCGCGGCGGTAGCGGGACGGCGGCGAGGCCCGCGGCGGCAGCGGGGCGGCGGCGCCTCCTGGAGCGAGGGGCGACAGCGACCACGACGGCGGCGAGGACCGCGGCGGGGAGGACCGCGGCGGCAACCAGGGCGGCTGCGGCAGCGGCGGCAGCAAGGGCGCGCCTCTGTCGTCGCAGCGGGCTCCGTCGTCGCAGCGGGCTCCGTCGTCGCAGCGGGCTCCGTCGTCGCAGCGGGCTCCGTCGTCGCAGCGGGCTCCGTCG
>JAYZQJ010000282.1:0-5137 GCA_036149055.1 Myxococcota bacterium
GAATTCGGCCCCGGGAGGTGGCGGTCCGCCGGCGGGCGGGTGGCGGCCGCCGGTCGGGCGGCCTCGATCGCGAAAGATCCGTGCCGAAATCGAGGTGGTAGTCGTCGCGGCGCGGAGCTCGATCTCCCGGATGCCCCGGGCGAGACCACCTGGTCGTGGAGCGACGGGATCGTCGTGGAGCGACGAGACCACCTGGTCACGAGCGCGTCGCGCGACGAGATCACCTGGTCATGGAACGACGAGACCACCTGGTCATGCGCGCGAGAGACGACCTGGTCATGCGCGCCAAGAGACCACTTGGTCATGCGCGCGAGACCATGCGCGCCGAAGAGACCACCTGGTCATGCGGCGAGACCCCCTGGCATGCGCGCGAGCCCCCCTGGCGAGGTCGCCGACCACGATCCGCGCGACCGCCACGCCGGGAGCTGCGGGGGAGCGGGGCGCGCCGAGCGTGTGGTGGGGCTCCTCCACGGGCGAGTGGACCTGCTCGCTCGAGGGGCTGGCTTTCACCCCGACGCTCTACGTCCGAGACGCCTGCACGGGTCGAGAGCTGGCGTGCGCGCGCGGCTCCGAGGTCCGCTTCTTCGCCGAGCAGGGGTGGGTGTTGGTGTGGGTGGACGACCTCCCCGAAGGCTTCGTCGATCCCCTTCCGGCCACCCAGCTCGAGTCTCCCTGACGGAAAACACGAACGCCGCGCCTCCTCGCGGAGCGCGGCGTCGAGAGCCACTTAGCAGATTCGAACTGCTGACCTACGGTTTACGAAACCGTTGCTCTACCAACTGAGCTAAAGTGGCCGAAGCGAGGCGGTGGCCTACCGCACCCCCGGGGGGGTGTCAAGACGGTCCGGGCCCGTGCGCAGGGGTCCCCGATCGGATATACCTTCCGGGCGGTCGGGGGGACCGTGAGCGAGCTTCGTGTCCTTCCCTTCGACCTCCGACAAGAGCTTCCGTGCGCTCATCGAGCGGCACCCGGACGCCGTGATCGTGCACCGGCGAGGACGGGTGATCTGGGCGAACGCCGCCGCGGCCTCCCTCCTGGGCTACCCGGCGCCGGAGGCCCTGGTGGGAACGAACGCGCTGGCGCTGGTGTCGCCGCGGGACCGCAACCGGGTGCTCGCGCGGATCGAGGCGCTCGACGATGGCAGCGCGACGACCCTGCCCCCGGCCGAGGAGACCCTGCTCCGGCGCGACGGCCAGGAGGTCCTGGTCGAGGTCATCGGCATGCGGGTCGTGCTCGATGGCGAGCCGGTCACCGCGGTGATGGGCCGGGATCTGTCGGAGCGTCGACGGCTCGAGCGGCAGCTCCAGCGAGCGGAGAAGCTCGCCGCGGTGGGCGCGCTCGCCGGCGGCGTGGCCCACGAGATCAACAACCCGCTGACCGTGGTGCTCGATGGGCTCGCCGAGCTGGTCGAGGGGCTCGGGCCGCGCGACCGGGCGGTGGACCTGGATGAGCTGCTCGAGGCGGCTCAGCGCGCCTACGACGGGGCGATGAAGGCGGCGGACATCGTGTCCGACCTCGCGCTGCTGGCCGGCGGGCGCAACGAGCAGGAGGCGGCGATCGATCTGGAGGCGCTCCTCGTCGAGGCTCGCCGGGCGGCGCTCTCGGAGGTCGGCGCGGCGGTGCCGGTGACCCGCCGCGGTGATCCGCTGCCCCGGATCGCGGGCCGGCCGGACACGCTGCTCAAGCTCTTCACCCGGTTGATCGCCCGCGCCGCCCGGGAGGCGGTCGCCGGGAGCCAGATCGAGATCGAGGCCCGGGTGGACGGGCACCGGGTCGAGGTGGAGATCGCGGGGTGGACCGCCGCGCCCCGGCCGACCGGGCTCGATCCGTTCGAGCTGGGCGACGAGCCGGCCGCGCTCGAGCTGGCGGTGGCGCACCAGGTGGTCGCCGATCATCGGGGCGAGCTCGACGTGCTGCGGCGCGGCGGTCAGAAGCGCGTGCGCCTCGCGCTCCCCCTCGGGCTGCCGACCGGCATCTTCGCCCGCGCGGTCTCGCCGCTGCCCGACGCCGAGATCCCCTCCCGGCCGTCGGTCCTGGTGGTCGACGACGAGCCGCTGGTGGCCCGCGCCCTCGAGCGCATGCTGCGCGATGACTACGAGGTCCGGGTGGTCGGGCCCCACGAGGTGCTCGCCGCGGTCGAGACCGCCGATCCCGATCTCGTGATCACCGACCTGATGATGCCCGGGGTGACGGGCATGGACCTGATCGAGCACCTGGACGCCCACCGGCCCGACCTGGCCGAGCGCGTCGTCTTGATGACCGGGGGCGCGTTCACCCCGCGGGCCCGCGCGCTGGTGGAGTCGCAGCGCTTCCCGCTGCTCGAGAAGCCCTTCCGCAGGGAGGTGATCGAGCAGACGCTGCGAGAGGCGCTCCGGCGCCCCGTGGATCCCGCGCTGCGCTACCCTCACGCGCGATGACGATCGATCTCCGGTCCGACACCGTCACCCGACCCGATGACGCGATGCGCCGCGCGATGGCGAGCGCAGAGGTGGGCGACGACATCTACGGCGAGGACCCCTCCGCGCGACGGCTCGAGGAGGAGGTGGCCGAGCGGCTCGGCAAGGAGGCGGCGCTCTTCGTGCCGTCGGGCACGATGGGAAACCAGGTCGCGCTGCTGGTGCACTGCCGGCCCGGCGACGACGTGGTGGTGGGCGAAGACGCGCACTGCATGCTCTACGAGTCGGGCGCGGCCGCCGCGATCGCCGGGGTGCAGTTCTCGATCGCCGGGCAGGGCGGGCTCTTCGACGTGGCCGAGCTCGAGGCGGCGCTCCGGCCGGCGAGCGCCTACTACATGCCGCGCACCCGGCTCGTCGCCCTCGAGGACACGCACAACCGGGGCGGCGGGATCGTGTGGCCGGCGGGGCAGGCGGCGCGGGTGGCCGACCGGGCGAAGGCCCTCGGGCTCGGCACCCACCTCGACGGCGCCCGGCTCTGGAACGCGGCCGCGGCCCGGGGCGTGGCGCCGGCCGAGATCGCGGCCCCCTTCGACACGGTCAGCGTCTGCTTCTCCAAGGGGCTCGGCGCGCCGGTGGGCTCGGCGATCGCCGGCTCCCGCGCCGCCATCGACGAGGCCCGGCGCGCGCGGAAGATGCTCGGCGGCGCGATGCGCCAGGTCGGGGTGCTCTGCGCCGCGGCCCTGCATGCCCTCGAGCACAACCTGGCGCGGCTACCCGAGGATCACGCGACCGCGCGCAGGCTCGCGGAGGGCGTGGCCGCGCTCGACGGGGTCTCGATCGCGCTCGACGCGGTGCAGACCAACATCGTCTGCTTCGAGGTCGCCGACGCGCACGACTTCGTGGAGCGGGCGCGGGCGCGCGGCGTGTGGCTCAACGCGATGACCCCCACGACGGTGCGCGCGGTGACCCACCTCCACATCGGCGAGGCCGACATCGATCGGGCGCTCGAGGCCCTGGCCGGGAATTAGAAAGGCGCGCGCCCCGTCGGGAGCGCGCGCCGATCGCTCGAGGTGGGGGAGGGCTAGATCTCGCCCTCTTCCGCCGGCTCCTCGACGTCGTAGTCGTCGAGGTCTTCCTCGTCGTCGTCTTCTTCCTCTTCCTCGTCGTCGTACTCGGGGTCGTTGTACTTGATCTCGACGTCGACGTCGGACAGCGCCTGCTCGAGGATCTCGAAGAGGTCGTCCACCTCGTCTCCGGCCCACTCGTCGAGCACGTCCGAGATGAACTCGTAGAAATCGCCGGAGTCGATGCGGCGCTCGATCTCCTCGATCTGCTCGTCGTTGAAAGCGTCCATGATGTCCTCGCGGAGGGTGTCGGTGTCACCCTCCTCGATCGCATCGTGAGCCGAGAGCCGAATCTGCCGGACGGCGCGCTTTCGCAGGTAGATTTCCATCCCAAAGGCCCTTCTCTGAATCTGACGGCGGCTCGAATATAGGAGGGGGGACCACCCTGTCAACAAGGTCCGGCTCCCACGATTCGGGCCCTTCTTCGAGGCCCGCGTTACCATGCTCCGGATGCGTCGTCACGCGCTGCTTGGATGGGTCCTCACCTGCGCGCTCCTGGCGCCTGCGGTGGCCTCGGCGCAGGCGACGGAGGAGCGCCCGCGCGCCCGCCACGTCCAGCCCCCGCCCCCCCCTCAGGACCGCAACCCGGAGCTGCTCGTCGGGGTGAGCCTCTCGGCCGTCTTCCCCCTCGAGAAGACGGACATCTGCCCCGGCGACTCCCTGTGCGTGCTCGGCGCCGGCGCGGCGGCCGGGGTGGAGATCGAGCGCCGCTGGCCCTTCGGGCTTGGCGTCCTGGTCGCCTACGACGCCTGGTTCGTCGACAGCGGCGGCGTGTTCGAGCTCGGGGTGGTCCAGGCGGTGCGGGCCGCGATCCGCTACGTCTTCGCCTACGAGCACCAGTGGCACCCGTCGGTGCACATCGGGGCCGGCGCGCTGGTCTTCGGCGACACCGGCCTGGTGTCCACCCTGGGGGGCGCGCTCGAGGCGGGAGTGGGCCTCGAGTACGAGCTGACCGAGTCGGTCTCCCTCGACGCGGGGCTCTCGGGGTGGCTCTTCACGACGAGCCCGTTCGTGACCGGCCGCGATCGCACCCGGCGCTCCGAGGGGCTCGGGCTGAACTTCGCGATGCAGCTCCATGTGGGGCTCGTCATCGTCGCCTCGGCGGGTGAGTAGCCCTCGCGCTTGACGGACGCCCCCGCGGCGGGTTCCACTTCGCGCGGCATGGTCGTCTGCAAGAACTGCGGCGCACAGAACCCCGAGTCGAGTCTCTACTGTCAGGACTGTGGCTCTCGGCTCGGGGACTGGAAACCGGCCGAGGGGCCCAGCCGCATGGCCACGCCGCCCACCGGCCTCTCCCGCGATCGTGGCAAGAGCGATCAGCGGCCGTGTCCGCGCTGCGGCGCGCACAACGCCGCTCACATGCGCTTCTGCAACAACTGCGGCTACCAGCTCGAGGCCCAGGCCGCGCCCGCCGCGCCGCCCGCCGAGGCCGCGGCCCCGGCGCCGACCGACGGCAAGGGCACGGTCTGCTGGCGCTGCTACGGGGTCGGCGATCCGGGGGCCGAGTTCTGCAAGTTCTGCGGAGCCCGGTACGCGGACGCGCCCGCCGCGCAGCCCGCCGCCGCCCCCCCAGCCGCCGCGCCGCAGGCCGCCGCCCGCCCAGCCGCCGCGCCGCAG
>JAYZQJ010000283.1:0-62824 GCA_036149055.1 Myxococcota bacterium
CGCGCCACTCGAGTCGTTCGATCCCGCGGCAGCGGGCGGCCAGCTCGCGCGCAGCGCGAGCGCGAGCCGCAGGGCCCCCAGCGCCCCGTCGCTGGGGTCGCGGAGCGAGCGCGCAGCGCGAGGCGCCGGCGGAGTCAGGAGGGGGGCCCTATTGGCGCTTTGCCCAATGGGGGGAGGGTTTGCACCAAACCC
The DNA here is from genome assembly GCA_036149055.1 of Myxococcota bacterium. GTDB lineage: Bacteria > Myxococcota_A > Polyangia > Polyangiales > Sandaracinaceae > JAVJQK01. The sequence goes on from JAYZQJ010000283.1 coordinate 193, forward strand.
TCCAAGAACTCTCAGTGACTCACTCTTCTCGGGTCAGCTCGCGGAAGCGGCGGCCGCCGTACCAGGCGGCGAGGGCCCAGCCCGCGGTGACCACGATGGCGACCGCCGACAGCCAGCGCACGCTCTCGAAGTCGGCGAAGTAGATCGTGATCGCGAGGCTCACCCCGACCGCGAGCGCCTTCGCGAAGCGCTGCACGAACATGTCGATGAAGGCCTTCGCCTTGTACTTCTCGTCGCGGCTCGTCGGCGTGTAGAGCGCCTCGCGCGCCGACTGGTTGATCGAGTAGTTGAAGGCGTTGTCCCAGGTGTTGAGCAGCGAGCCCGCCCAGAGCACCGGCAGCACCAGGAAGCCCACCGAGCCGCCGAGGATCACCAGCGGGGTCACCAGCAGGGCCACGACGAGGCGGAAGCGGTTCATCAGCACCGTGGTGAGCAGCAGCTGCACGCAGAGGCTCACCACGTTGGTGATCGCGTAGACGTTCGCGAACTGCGCGTCGATCGCCTCGCCATCGAGGTAGTGCACGATGGTCGCGGTGAACTGGAAGTCGAGGATCGTGCTGACGATCTCGTAGAGCCCGACGATGGCCACGATCGACAGCAGGTACTTCGAGCCGAAGACCAGCTTGGCGCCCTCGAGCGCGGGGTTGCCGGCCTCGGAGGGCTCGGGCTCGTCCTCGGCCGCCGCCGCCGCGCCGGCGCCCTGGTGCTTCGCCACCCAGCGGCCGGCGAGCCACGCCTGCAGCGCGATGAGCACCACGCCGCCGGTGCAGATGTAGAGCCACACCGCGTAGGAGATCTCGTCGACCCAGACGCTGAGGAACGACGCGCCGAACGCGCCGCCCGCGACCCCGCCGAGCACGATGAGGCCGTAGAGCCGCTTGGCCGCCTCCGGAGTGACGCTGTCGTTGAGGAACGCGAAGAAGGTCGCGACCATCAGCGTCGTCCACAGGTCCCCGTAGAGATAGAAGCTCCACCCCATCCACTGGGAGCCGGAGCCCACGAAGAACGAGTAGGCGACGAGGCTGAGGGCGAAGAAGCCCGAGAACGCGAGCACCAGGCGCTCGCGCTGGAGGCGCCGGCTCAGGGCGCTGAAGACCACCACCGCGACGGCGGCGACGACCATGTTCGCGACCTTGGCGATCAGCTCGGCCTGGGCGGCGTCGAGGCTGGCCCCGAAGAGGAGCAGCGGCTCCTCGTCGTAGAGGCGGACGAAGATCGCCTTCTTGATCGGCTTGAGGATCCAGAAGGTCGCGATGACGAGGAAGAACGTGCCGAACATGAGGGCCGCGAGGGGCCACTCCTCGCGGCGGACGTCGAGGATCGCCTTGAGAGGGCTCTTGCCCCGCGACGAGTCCTCGTCTTCGCTCATTCGAGCTCCAGCAGGACGTCTCCGGCTTCGACGTCGTCCCCGTCACGCGGCGCGACGGCCTTCACGGTCGCCGGCTCGCCCGCGTACTGCACGCGGTTGAAGGTCTTCATCACCTCGATGAGCGCCACCGTCTCGCCGCCCTTCAGCGCGTCGCCGGGCTGCACGAACGGATCGGCGTCGGGGGAGGGGCGCGCGTAGAAGCGGCCGCCGAGCGGGGTGCGGAAGACGGGGCCGGTCGCGCCGTCCGCCGCCCGGGCCGCGACCTTGGCCGCCTCGGTGCCGCTCACGCCCTCCGGGTCGAGGGTCATCAGCGCGGTGCGCGCGTCGACCGGGCGCCGGCCGAGGCGCCGCCCGCCGGGCAGGCCGCCGACCACGCCGAACGCGTCCTGGGGCGCGCGCAGCACGTGCAGCACCCCGAGCACCTCGAGCTCGCCCACCACGGCGCCGGGCCGGATGAGCGCGCCCTCGGGCGGCGCGTGGCGCCAGAGCCCGGGCTGAGGCGCGAAGAGCGTCAGCCGCCCCGCGTCGTCCCGCTCTCCGCGCACCTCGAGCGCGCTCGCGAACCGTCGCCCGTCGCTCATCGGATCCCCTCGTGCAGCTCGCGCAGATCGTGGAGGCTCCAGATCCGCGGGTTCTTGATGCGGCGGTGGCCGGTCGACTGGTAGCTGGCCTCGACGAAGACCTCGAGCCAGTCGCGCAGCGCGCCGAGCTCCACGATCTCGTCGGTGTCCATCTGTCGCGCGGCCACGTACGGGTCCATGTCGGCCTCGATGCGCTTCTCGACCGCGCGCATGCCCTCGGCGATCTCCCGCCGCTCGTCCTCGTCCTGGGTGACGATCTCGAAGTCGTCGTCGAGCTTCGAGTTGTAGGTCGCGATCGCGAGGGTGCGGCCCTCCATCACGCTGAGGCGCGAGATGCTGGTCGAGAGCTGCACGACGGGATCGTAGGGGAGGCCGCTCATGGCGTAGTAGCCCGCCCCCGACGCCTTGCGCAGGAGGACGGTGAACATCGGCACGTCGTTGGTGCTGTTCGTGTAGATGAGGCTCGAACCGTAGGCCAACAAGCCCTGACGTTCGGCTTCGGTGCCGATGTCGAAGCCGCTGATGTCCTGGAGCCAGATCAGCGGGATGCCGTCGTCGTTGCAGGCCCGCGAGAACGCGGCGACCTTGGCGATGCCGCCGCGGTAGAGGATCGCGGCCGGGCGGTGCTCGTCGGGGTGCTCGGGGTCCCCGACCAGGCCCTGCCGGTTGATGACGAAGCCGGCGTAGAGCCCGCCGACCTTGCCGACGCCGCAGACGATCTCCTCGCCGATGTGCGGCATGCACTCCCAGAAGAGGCTCTGATCGGTGAGGCGCGCCAGCACCTCCATCGCGTCGTAGCTCTCGCGGTGATCGACCGGGAGGATGCCGGCCAGCTCGCGCGGCGGGTGCGCGGGCTCGATGGCCCCGGCGCCGCCCCGGTAGTAGTCGGCGGCCGAGCTCGGCAGGCGCGCCACCTCGCGGCGGATGGCGTCGATGGCCGTCTCGTCGTCCGGGACCCGCACGTCGGCGCAGCCGCTCTGGTGCACGTGCACCTCGGGGCCGCCGATGCCGAGCGAGGTGAGCTTCTGGCTCTTGGCGCCCTTGATGAGGGCCGCGCCGGCGATGACCATGTAGGCCTGCTCGGTCATGTAGACGCGGTCGCTGATGATCGGCATGTAGCCGCCGCCCGCGATGCAGTCGCCGAAGACGCCCGCGATCTGAGGCACGCCGCTCGCGCTGAGCAGCGAGTTCATCTTGAAGATGTGACCCGCGCCTTTGGCGCCGGGGAACGAGCGCGACTGCTCCGGCAGGAAGAGCCCCGAGCAGTCCACGAGGTAGACGGTCGGCAGCTTGAGCCGCAGGGCCATCATCTGGGCCCGCTCGATCTTCTCCGGGGTGCGCGGCCACCAGGAGCCGCTCGCCACGGTGTTGTCGTTCGCGATCACCATGCACCAGCGGCCCTCCACCCGCGCGAACGCGGTGACCACGCCGGCGGCGGGGCTGGTGAGCGGCTTGTCGCCGAAGGTGTCGCCGTAGTTGACGAAGGTGCCCACCTCGAACAGGTCGGTGCCCGGGTCGGCGAGGCGCGCGAGGCGCTCGCGGGTGGTGAGCTTGCCCTTCGCGTGGACGCGCTCGACGTACTTGTCGCCCCAGCCCGACTCGACCTCCGCGCGGCGGGCGCGGAGCTTCTCTTCGAGCGGGGCGAGCTTCTCCTGGTGCTCGCGCCAGGCGCGCTCGTCGAGGACGTCGGTGCGGGGGCGGCCGATGGGGGTCAGCGGGACGTGGGCCATGGGTGCTCCTCTATCAGGCCGGCCAGCCGGGGATGGCGCGCGTGTCGTAGTCGCTCTTGCGGAAGGCGTCGCTCTTCAGGATGGCGACGTGCATGGGCGCGGTGGTCGAGATGCCCTCGACCTTCAGCCCCTCGAGCGCCGCGATCATGCGATCGCAGGCCTGGTCGCGGTCGTCGCCGTAGGCGATGACCTTGCAGATCAGCGAGTCGTAGTGCGGCGGGACCACGTAGCCCTGCCGCACGTGCGTGTCGACGCGGATGCCGTCCATCGCCGGCACCTCCCACGCCTCGAGCGCGCCCGGCGTCGGCCGGAAGCCGTCGGACGGGTCCTCGGCGTTGATGCGGCACTCGATGGCGTGGCCGCGGAGGGTCACGTCTTCCTGACGGATCCGCAGCGGCTGGCCGGCGGCGACCCGGAGCTGCTCCTCCACGAGATCGATGCCGCTGCGCTCCTCGGAGACGCAGTGCTCGACCTGAAGCCGGGTGTTCATCTCCATGAACCGCAGGGTGCCGTCCTCGTCCATGAGGAACTCCATCGTGCCCGCGCCGACGTAGCCGATGGCCTCGGTCGCGCGCACGGCGGCCTCCAGGGTGCGGGCGCGCTCCTCGGGGTCGAGCACGGGGGAGGGCGACTCCTCGATCAGCTTCTGGTGGTTGCGCTGCACCGTGCAGTCGCGCTCGCCCAGGTGGATGGCCTTGCCGTAGCGATCGGCGAGGAGCTGGATCTCGACGTGGCGGCCGCCCTCGATGAGCTTCTCGAGGTAGAGGCGGGGATCGCCGAAGGCCGCGCGGGCCTCGGCCGAGGCGTCTTGGTAGGCGCTCGCGACCTCGTCCGCGCTCCGCGCCACGCGCATCCCGCGCCCGCCGCCGCCGCTCTCGGCCTTGAGCAGGACCGGGTAGCCGACCTCGTCCGCCACCCGGCGCGCCTCCTCGGCGTCGGCGAGCACCCCGACCGAGCCGGGGATGAGCGTGAGGCCGGCGGCGCGCATCGCGTCCTTGGCCGGCGTCTTCTTGCCCATCAGGTGCATGACGTGCGCGGGCGGGCCCACGAAGGTCAGCCCGTGCTGCTCACAGAGCGCGGCGAAGCGCGGGTTCTCGGCGAGGAAGCCCCAGCCCGGGTGCACCGCGGTGCAGCGCGCCTGCTTGGCCGCCTGCACCACACGCACGGGGTCCAGGTAGCTGAAGGCGGCGCGCGCCGGCCCCAGCACGACGCTCTCGCGTCCTTCGACATAGGGGGCGTCCGCGTCCGCCTCGGAGACCCCGAACACGGGGGTCACGCCCAGGCGGTCACACGTCCGAGCGATGCGCGCGGCGACCTCGCCGCGGTTGGCGACGAAGAGCCGGTGAAATCCAACGAATCCGGCCATGAGGGCCGGGACGTTAGCAGACCCGCCGCCCTCGGAAAGGGAGGATCCTCAGCGCCGGGGCGAGAGCGCGCGGGCGAGCGGCGCGAGCCAGGGCAGGAGCCCGAGGCCGAGCGCGAGGGCGGCGAGCTCCCCCGCGCGGTCGTGCGAGCTGGCCGCGCAGCCGAAGCCTTCGGGGATGGCGATCAGGGCCGGGATGGCGGCCATCGTCGCGAACAGGCCCCAGGTCTTGCCCCGGAAGACGCCGCTCAGGCCGGCCACCGCGAGCGCCGCCGCGCCGGTGCCGATGAGCAGGGTGCCGGTCGCGCCGGTCGGCATCAGCCCGGCGACCACGATCCAGGGCACGGCCACGCCGGCCATGAACCCCACGCCCGAGTGGCGCCAGCTGGCGACCGGGGCGCCCGCGTCGTGCGCGGCCACGCTCCGGACCGCGAGCGCGGTCAGCAAGATCACCTGCGCCCCGAGGAAGGCCATCACCGCCGGGTGGAGCCCGACGGGGAGCATCACCATCGCCGAGATGGCGGCGAGCCCGGCCGCGTAGCTCGGTCCCCACACCCGCTGGCGGCTCACCCCGATCGCGCCGACCAGCCAGGTCAGCGAGAGCCCCCCGAAGAACGGGAGCATGGCCGCCCAGCTCTGCCCGAGCGCGAGGCCGTACCACGCGAAGAAGGCGGCGGAGGCGAGGAGGGAGACGACCGCGACGGCGCGGGCGGAGCGTTCGATGTGGGCCGGCATGCCTTCAAGGTAGGGCCGGCGCGGGTCCGAGCCAATTCGCGTCACGCCCCGGCGAAGCGGAGGAACGGCTCGATGAAGAGGGGCGCCGAGGTGAGCATGACCGTCCAGGTCCAGACCCGGGCCAGCGGGGGCGCCCACCGCTCCACCCCGAGCGCGCGCTCGGCGAGCACCGCCGCGCCCTGCACGAGGAAGAAGCCCCCCATGCACGCCGTCATCTCGAGGTCGAGGGCCACCGCCGCCAGCCACGCGTGCACCGCGGCGCTGACCACGAAGGCGAAGGCGAGGCCGAGCACCGGGCGACGGCGGCGGGCGAGCGGGGCGAAGCAGTGCCGGCGGAGCCAGACGTGCACGGTCCGGTTCCAGCGGCGCGACCAGAGCTCGCTGACGGTGCGCGAGAGCGCCGGCGCGTCGTGGATGCGCGGCAGCTCCACCCCGAGCGCCCGGTAGGCCGCGACCAGGGCGTGCACCACCGCGTCGAAGAGCGCGTAGCCGAAGACGAGGCCGCCTCCCCACCGCGCCAGCCAGTGGGCCGGCCCCGTCAGCCCGGGCGCCACGGCGAACACCACCCAGGCCCCGGCCGCGGACGCGGCGCCGTAGCCGAGGACGGCGAGCGCCCCCGCGACGTCGAGGCGCGGCGGGACCCGGCGGGCGAGCCGCACGTCGGCGGGGGTGAGCGCCATCCACAGGCGGACGAGCGGGGGCGAGGTGCGCCGCTCCCGGGCCAGCTCCACGAAGATGAGCGCCGCGAGCACCGACACCATCGCCATCCAGAAGCGCAGGCCCACGTGGTCGGGCGCGAGCCAGGGGAGGGTGAGCGCGGCGGCCAGCACCCCGGCCCCGACCAGCGCCCGAGGGCCGCGGGTCGTCACCAGCCCGAGCGCCACCGACAGCCCGAGCTGTGCGGCGAGCCAGGCGGCGAAGGAGAGCGGCGGCACGCCGCAGGGTAACGCGGTTGCCACGAGGCCGGGCGCCGGGTAAGGCAGCGGCGATTCCCAACCGCAGCGAAGGAGCGACGATGGCCACCCGCACCGAGTCCGACACCATGGGCAAGCTCGAGGTCCCCGCCGACGCCTACTACGGCGCCCAGACCGAGCGCTCGAAGATGAACTTCCCCATCGGGGAGGAGCGGATGCCGAGCGAGATCGTGCGCGCCTTCGGCGTCCTCAAGAAGGCGGCGGCGCTGACCAACCACGAGCTCGGCAACCTCGAGGCGGAGGTGAAGGACCTCATCGTGAGGGCGGCCGACGAGGTCATCGACGGCAAGCTCGACGCGCACTTCCCGCTCGTCGTCTGGCAGACCGGCTCCGGCACCCAGTCGAACATGAACGTCAACGAGGTCATCGCGAACCGCGCAATCCAGATCGCGGGCGGCGAGATGGGCAGCAAGAGCCCGGTGCACCCCAACGACCACGTCAACCGCAGCCAGAGCTCCAACGACACCTTCCCGACCGCGATGCACATCGCCGCGGTCACCCAGATCGAGGAGCGCCTGCTCCCGAGCGTGAAGCAGCTGCGGGACACCCTGCACGACAAGGCCGAGGCCTACGCCGACATCGTCAAGATCGGCCGCACCCACCTGCAGGACGCGACGCCGCTCACCCTCGGCCAGGAGATCAGCGGCTGGGTCGCGCAGCTCGACCACGCCACCGCCGCCATCCGGATGAGCCTCACCCAGCTGCGCGAGCTCGCGCTCGGCGGCACCGCGGTCGGCACCGGGCTGAACACCCACCCCGACTACGCGCGCCACGTGGCCCAGAAGATCGCGGAGCTGACCGGCTTCGACTTCGTGACCGCGCCCAACAAGTTCGCCGGCCTCGCCGCGCACGACGCCTTCGTGCTCGCGAGCGGCGCGCTCAAGCAGCTCGCGTCCGCCTGCATGAAGATCGCCAACGACGTGCGCTGGCTCGCGTCGGGCCCGCGCTGCGGCATCGGCGAGCTGCTCATCCCGGCCAACGAGCCCGGCTCGTCGATCATGCCCGGCAAGGTGAACCCCACCCAGTCCGAGGCGATGACGATGGTGTGCGCCCAGGTGATGGGCAACGACGCGACCATCGGCTTCGCGTGCAGCCAGGGCAACTTCGAGCTCAACGTCTTCAAGCCGGTCATCGCCTACAACCTGCTGCAGTCGGTGCGGCTCCTCGCCGACGCCTGCGCGAGCTTCGAGGAGCGCTGCGCCCGCGGGCTCGAGCCGAACCGGCCGACGATCGAGAAGAACCTGAAGAACAGCCTGATGCTCGTGACCGCGCTCAACCCGGTCATCGGCTACGACAAGGCGGCCAAGATCGCGAAGACCGCGTACGAGAAGGGCCAGACCCTGAAGGAGACCGCGGTCGAGCTCGGCTTCCTCACCGCCGAGGAGTTCGAGGCGGCGGTGAAGCCGGGCGAGATGGTCGGCCCGAAGCCGTGACCATGTAGGTGTCGGCCTTCCCCTGACAGACGTCTGTCGCGCTGCAGGGCAAGCTCGTCCAGGTGGGCGGCATCAGGGTGATGGTGGTGGACGACTCCGAGCTCGTCTGCCGGGCACTTTCACGGGCGCTGGGTGCGGAGGGGTTCGAGGTCGTCACGCGGCTGAACCCCATCGGCACCGGCGCCGCCATCGCCAGGGAGCGGCCCGACGTCGTCCTGCTCGACGTGTCGATGCCGGCCCTCGACGGGGCGGAGGTGCTGCGGTCGCTGGCCCGCGCGGCGCGGCGACCGCGGATCTTCCTCCACTCCGATCGCGACCCGGCCGAGCTCGAGGCGCTCGCCCGGGCCCACGGGGCCGACGGGACCATCGCCAAGGGCACCCCGATCTCCGAGATCGCGGCGCGCCTGCGTCGGGCGGCGCGGGCGCCCTCGGGTCGCCGCCGCTCGCTCCTGGTGGTCGAGCCGGAGCCCATCCGCCGGGCCCGGGTCGCCGACGCGCTCGCCGCGGTGGCCCACGTGACCTCCTCCGACTCGGGGACCGAGGCGCTGCTGATGGTGATGGGCCCGCGGCCGCCCGAGGTGGTGGTGGCGAGCACCGAGCTCGAGGATCTGCCGCTCACGAAGCTCGCGCGCGAGGCGATCCGCGTGGACGCCGGCTTCCGGGATCGCTTCGTGGTGCTGCGCGGCCCCCGGGCGGCGGAGCTGGAGCGCCTCGAGGGCTTCCACCCGCCGACCCTCGACCGCGACGCGCCCTCGAGCGCGCTCCGGGAGGTGGTCCTCGCGCTGGAGGGGCGCCCGTGAGCGCCCTGCTCGCGATGTCGATCGACGCGCTGCGGCTCGGGCTGCCGGTGGAGGTGATCTCCGAGATCGCCGACCGCCCGCCGTCGAGGCCGCTGCCGCGCGCGCCCGCGCACCTCGCCGGGCTGGCGAGCCTCCGGGGCGCGCCGCTCCCGCTCGTCGAGCTGGGGGTGCTGCTCGGGGGACGCGCCCTGCCGCCGGGAGAGGGCCGCGCGGTGATCGCGGAGCTCGAGGACGGGCTGCGGGCCGGATTCCTGGTGGAGCGCGTGCACGGGGTCGCCTGGGGACGGCCGGCCGGGCCGGGGGCCACGCCGCTCGACGACGCGCTCCGTCGCGTCACCCGCGGCGAGGTCGAGGGGCCGGACGGGGTGCTGCTGGAGCTCGATCCGCGGGCGCTCTTCGAGGTGAGCCGTGCGCGCTGAGCGGGCCGCGCTCATGCGGTTCGGAGAGGTCGAGGTCGCGCTCTCGACCGACGCGCTGCTCGCGTTCCTCGCGCACGACGGCGACCCCGAGGACGACGGCGCGCTCGACCTCGCGGCGTGCCTCGGCGAGGGCGCGATCGGGGAGCCGCGCGAGGTGCTCGTCCGCACCGCCGGCGCGCCGCTCCGGCTCCGGGTGGGCGCGATCCGGGTCGAAGAGGTCCCGGCCGCCCAGCCGGTGCCCGCGCTGCTCACCGGGCTCTGCGCCCGGATCGCGGCCAAGGGGCTGATCCCCCGAGGCGAAGGCTTCGCCCTCCTGCTCGATCCCGACGGGCTCGTGCGGCTCCGATGAGCGGGGCCGATCTCACCGCCGACCTCCGCGCGGTCGCCGCGGAGCGGCTCCAGACGGTCGAGGCGCTGCTCGCGTCGCTGTCGCCGCACGCGCCCGACGACGACCTGCGCGCGCTCGCCCGGGAGCTGCACACCCTGAAGGGCGAGGCGCGGCTCGTCGGCATGATCGACGTGGCCGACCGGGTGCACGCCGCCGAAGGCGCGGCGGCCGCCTTCGCCGCCGACCTGGGCTCGGCCGAGGCGCGCGCCGCGCTCTACGACGCGCTCGACGCCATCGCCGAGCGCCTCGCGGCCAGCGCCGCCCCGGTGGGCGAGGGCGGCCGCCCGAGCGAGGCCCGGATCGCGCGCCTCGCCGATCTCGCGCTCGCGGCCCGGGGCGGTGACGCGGCCCTGCGCGGCATCGCGGCCGAGCTCGGGCAGCTGCGCGAGGAGCTGTCGCACCTGCGCGCGGCCTCGGGCCGGGACGCGGACCCGCACGCGCTCGGCCTCCGCCTGGACCGGGTCGAGCGGCACGCCGCCCACGCCGCCGCCGCCGCCCGCGCGGCCCTCGCCGACGCCCGGGAGCACGCAGATGCGCTCGACGCCGCCGCCCGCGCGCTCGCGCTCGTGCCCCTCGGCGGCCTGCTCGGGGCCCAGCGCGCGGCGGTGCGGCGCATGTCGGCCGAGCAGGGCAAGGAGGTCGAGGTCGCGATCGAGGGCGCGGAGGTCGAGGTCGACGGCGAGGTGCTCGAGGCGCTGCGCGTGCCCCTCGTGCACCTGGTGCGGAACGCGATCGACCACGGGCTCGAGACCCCCGCCGAGCGGGTCCGCGCCGGCAAGCCCGGGCGCGGCCTGCTGCGGCTGGAGGCGTGGGTGGACGGCTCCGAGGTGGAGCTCCAGGTCTCGGATGACGGCCGCGGGATCGACGTGGCCGCGGTCCGGGCGCGCGCGCTCGAGATGGGCGCCATCGGGCCGGACGCGGACGACTCCGAGGCCCTGCGCGCCGTGCTCTGGCCGGGGCTCAGCACCCGCGCCGCGCCGAGCGCCACCTCCGGCCGCGGCGTCGGCCTCGACGCGGTCGCCAGCGCGCTGGCCGCGGTCGGCGGCAAGGTGCACGTCGAGAGCGAGCCCGGGCGCGGCGCGACGGTGCGGCTCCGGGTGCCCGGCGCGCGGGTGGTCTCGCAGGGCGCGGTCCTCGAGGCGGCGGGCAGCGCCTGGGTCGTGCCGGCCCGGTCGGTGCGCGCGGTGCACGACCTCGCCGCGGCGCCGCCCGAGCGGGCGGGAGCCGGCTGGATCGTGCGGCTCGACGACGCGCGCCTCCGCTACGCCCCCCTCGCCGACGCGCTCGGGGCGCCGGCCCGCGCTCGCCCCCGCCGGGTGGTCGTGCTCACGGACGGCCGGGGCACGATCGCGCTCGGGGTCGATCGCTGCCGCGGCGTGCAGCGCATCACCGTGCGACGCGACGCGGGCCTGGTCGCCGATCTCGCGCTGCTGTCGGGCGCCGCGGTGCTCGACGACGGCGAGGTGGTCCCGCTGCTCGATGTGGGCGCGCTGGTCGAGGGGGCGCTGGCCGGAGTCGGGCTGGCCGATGCGACGCCCTCGCGCCCTCGTGAGATCCGGCGTCGCCGGGTGCTGGTGGTGGACGACTCCGAGCTCATGCGGGACGTCGCCGCCTCGGCGCTCCGCGACATGGGGCACGAGGTGCGCGAGGCGGTCGACGGAGAGGACGCCCTGCGGGTCGCGCGCGCCGCGCCGCCCGATCTGGTGGTGACCGACCTCGACATGCCGGTGATGGACGGCTTCGCGCTGCTCGAGGCGCTGCGGGCGGACCCGGACACCGCGCGCACGCCGGTGGTGGTCTTCACCAGCAGCGACGGCGACGCGGCGCTGCGGCGCGCGGGCGCCCTCGGCGCGGACGCCTACGTCGTGAAGTCGCGGCTCTCGCGGGTCGAGCTCGAGCGCGCCGTCCTCGGCTTGCTGTCGCGGGAGGCGGGATGAGGCCGCTGCGCGTGTTGCTCGCCGACGACTCGCCTCTCTTCTTTCGCTGGGTCGAGACCGAGCTGTCGCACGAGACGCTGACGATCGTGGGCCGGGCCCAGAACGGCGCCGACGCCTGCGCGATGGTGGAGCGGCTCGCGCCCGACCTGGTCCTGATGGACGTGCACATGCCGGTGATGGGCGGGCTCGACGCGGTCGCCGCGATCATGGCCCGGCGGCCCACGCCGATCGTGATGGTCACCGGCGACCCACGCGGGGAGGAGGGGGCGCTCGCGTTCGAGGCGCTGCGCCGCGGGGCCCGGGACCTGATCCCGAAGCCGTCGCGCTGGCGGCTCGGGCCGGCGGAGCGGGTGGCCTGGCGCCGAAAGCTCCACGCCCTGGCCGGCCGGGGAGGAGCGACCCGATCGGCTCCCCCGCCGGCGAGGCCGCCGCGCACCGACGCCGCCCGGCCGGCCGAGGTGATCGGGGTGGGCGCGTCGACCGGCGGCCCGGCCGCGCTCGCCGCGTTCCTGGGCGGGCTGCCGTCGACGCTGTCGGTGCCGGTGCTCGTGGTGCAGCACCTCGCGCCCGGCTTCGTCGACGGCCTCGCCCGCTGGCTCGCGCGGGACACCCGGCTGGCGGTGCGGGTCGCGGTCGACGGCGAGCGTCCGTCGGCGGGCGACGTCTTGATCGCGCCGGACGGCGCGCACCTCTCGTGGCCGGGCGCGCGGGTCCGCATCGAGCCGGCGCGCGGCGGGCACGTCCCGTCGATCGACGTGCTCTTCGGGTCCCTCGCGCGCAGCCGGGGCGCCGCGGCGCTCGGGGTGCTGCTCACCGGGATGGGGACCGACGGGGTCGAGGGCATGGCCGCGCTGCACGAGGCCGGCGCGCTCACCCTCGCGCAGGACGCCGAGAGCAGCGTCGTCTGGGGCATCCCCGGCGCGGCCGCGGCCCGGGGCGTGGTCGCGGAGCTCGGCTCACCTGCGAGCCTCGCTCGCCTCGCCGCCCGGGCCACCCGGAGGGTCGCGTGAGCCTCGAGCGCCGCCTGTCCGAGCTCGCCGCGCGCTACGGCCTGCGGCCGCCCGAGTCCCCGCGGGTGCGGCGCGCCCTCGAGCGCGCCCTGGCCGCGCGCGGCGGCCTCGAGGACTGCCTCCCGCTCGTCACCAACCACCACACCTGGTTCCTCCGCGACCGGGCCCAGCTCGAGGGGCTCGTGAGCCGGGCGCGCCCGGGCGCGCGGGTCTGGAGCGCCGGCTGCGCGACCGGCGAGGAGCCGTACTCGATCGCGATGCTCGCCGCGCTCGCCGGCGCCCGCCTCGAGGTGCACGCGACCGACGTGGTGCCGCAGGTGGTGGAGCGCGCCCGGGCCGGTCGCTACGCGGAGCTCGCGCTCCGGGCGGTGGAGCCGGCGCTGCGCGCGCGCTTCTTCGTGCCCGACGGAGACGCGCACGCCGTCGCGCCCGGGCTGCGCGCGCGCGTGAGCTTCGGGGTGCACAACCTCTGCGAGCCGCCCCCGAACCCGGGCGGGTGGGACGCGATCGTTTGCCGCAACGTCCTGATCCACTTCGAGCCCGAGGCGGCCCGGAGCGTGGTGGCGCGCCTCTGCTCGGCCCTCGCCCCGGGCGGTCGCCTCGTGCTCGGCGCCGCCGACGCGCTCCTCGCGCCGCCCCCGAGCCGCGCGCCGCGGCCGCGTCCGGCCCCTCGCCCTTCGTCCAGCCCGCCTCCTCGGCCCACCACGCGTCCGCGGCGGACTTCGCGACCGCCTGTGGCGTCCGGGCTCGCCCACCTGAACGAGGGGAACGACCGCGCCCGCGCGCGCGATCACGACGGAGCCCTCACCGCCTACGCGAACGCCTGGGAGGATCGAGATCCCCGGCTCGCGGCCGAGGCGCGGCTGCTGGCGGGGGTGGCGCTCCGGCGCCGGGGCGACCTCGACGTGGCGCTGCGCGCGCTCCGCGAGGCGACCTTCCTCGATCCCTCGCTCTGGCAGGCGTGGTGGACCCTCGGCGCGGTCGCGGAGGCGCTGGGCGCCAGCGAGCGCGCGGCCGCCGCCCTCGAGGCCGCGCGGAACGCGCTCTCCGGCCCGCGCCCCCGCCGCCTCGTCTCCGACGTCGTCGGCCTCGCCGGCCTCGATCTCGCCCCCGAGCGCGCGCGCGTCCTGCTCGCGCGGCGCGCCTTTCCCGATCCCGGAGGAGCCTCATGGACACCCACGACCCCCACGTGAGCGCCAGCCTGGAGCGGCGCACGGAAGCCTTCCGCCGCCGCTTCGTCATGACCATCGCCGGCGTGCTCCTGCTGTTCGGCCTCACCGGCGTGCTCGTGTACGCGACGGTCGGCGCGGAGGGCGGCTCGATCGCCACCGTGGCCGTGACCACCGTGACCTGCCTCGTGACCCTGATGCTCTCGTTCGGCGGCCGCGCCGACCTCGGGGCGCGGGTGCTGCTGGCCGGCCTCGTGGGGAGCGCCGCGGTGACCCTCTTTCGCGGGGTCGGCGGCACCTTCGCGATCGGGACCCTGCAGACGCTCTTCCTGGTTGCGTTCCTCGCGCCGTTCCTCTTGCCGCGCGCCTACACCGTCGGCACGGTGGCCGGGGCGATGCTCGTGGTGCTCGGCGCGTACGGCAAGGCGCTGCTCGGCGGCGAGGTGACGTGGGCCGACGCGGGCCCGGTCGGCATGGGCAGCTCCATCCTGCTCGCCGCGGTCGCCGGCATGGGCTTCGTCTTCGTGCGCCACGCGGACGAGAACCTCGGCCTGCTCCGGGCGCGGCTCGACGACATCGAGGTGGTCATGGAGCGCGCCCGCCGGATCGCGGCCGGGGATCTGAGCGGCGACGTGGACGGAGACGGCGACGTGCCCCGCACCGTGCGTGCGATGCTCGGCAGCCTCCGCGAGATGGTCTCGCAGATCCAGGAGACCGCCGCCCAGCTCGCCTCGGCCACCCAGGAGATCGGCGCGATGGCCCGCCAGCAGGAGGAGAGCGCGGTCGAGCAGTCGAGCGCGGTCGAGGAGACGCGCCGGACCATCGAGGCGATGCTCGGCAGCTCTCGCGAGATCGCCGTCTCGGCCCGCGGGGTGGCCGAGAACGCCGAGGCCACCCTCGAGAACGCGCGCACCATCGACGAGAGCCTCGACGGCCTGCGCCGTCACACCGAGCGCATCGCGGAGATCCTCGACGTCATCAAGGACATCGCGAACAAGTCGGAGCTGCTCGCGCTCAACGCGGCGCTCGAGGGGGCGAAGGCCGAGGAGGCCGGCCGCGGCTTCTCGCTGGTGGCGGCGCGCATGCAGCGGCTGGCCGAGGACGTCATGGCGAGCGTGCGCGACGTCAAGACGCTCACCGACGACATCCGCGGGGCCACCCGCGCCACCACCGAGGCGACCGCCGGCGCGACCCGGATCGCGGCCGACACCACCGACGCCGCGCACCGGATCAGCGCGGTCACCCGCGACCAGGAGCGCAGCACCGAGGAGGTCACCCGGGCGATGAACGACATCGCGAGCGCGGCCACCCAGACGACGGCCGGCACCAACCAGACGCTGCAGGCGGCCCGGGATCTCTCGCAGCTGGCCGAGCGCCTCGGCGGGCTCGTCCAGCGCTTCCAGATCTGAGGTCCTTCAGGGCTCGAGGAAGACCGGGTTGCTGACCGCGAACGGCCGGCGGCCCGGGTGCACCGGCGCGAGGTCGCCCTCGGCCGAGACGTGGAACACGACCCAGGAGCCGCTCGCCGCGACCGGGGCCTCGAGGCCGCTGGCCCGGAGCCGGACGACCGGGTTGGTCGGGTCGCGGTCCGCCTCGCGCAGCGCGATGGTCTCGGTCGTCACGCCGTCCACGATGACCTCGAGCGTCATCGCGCCCTCGATCCACGAGGCCGCCTGCACGACCAGCTCGAACGCGGCCGACGCGCCCACGCCGGTGGCCGTCTCGCCGGGGCCGACGCCGCCCGGGCCCACGACGTCGAGGTAGATGCCGCCGCTGATCACGCTGTCGCCGGCCTCGGTCACGTCCCGGACGATGTTCGGGTCGAGCGCGCGCGGGTCGTCGGTGCCGAGGTCGAGGCAGGTGCGCGGGTAGCCCACCGGCGAGCCGTAGATGTCGTGGCTGTCCGACGAGCCCACCGCGAACATCCGGCGGCCGCTCGAGAGGAGGGCGAACCAGTCGGCGACCTCGTCGGCCGCCTGCTCGAACGAGTCGTCGTTGAAGACCTCGACCAGCGAGAAGTCCTCGTCCCAGTGATCGGCGCGGGCCACGGTGCCGGTGTCCCGGTCGAAGCCGGCGGCGTTGAAGTAGCCGCCGAAGGTGCCGCCGCTCCGAGGATGATGGATGATCAGCGCCGGCTCCTCCGGCCGCGCGCGCACGTCGGCGAAGACCGCCGGCGGCAGCCGGCCGATCCAGGAGATCGCGCTCCCGCTCTGCTGCGCGCGATCCTCGACGAGCGGGAAGACCCCGAAGTGGCCCCACGCGAAGGTCGTCAGCTCCTCGCCGCCGATGCCGAACGCGTGGTCGGCGAGACCCATGTCCTCGATGACCGGCTGGAAGTCGTTGACCCACTCGTGGTCCGCGCGCACCGCGATCTCGAGGCCGTCGGCGATCAGCCCGGCGAGCTTGAGCCGCGGCGAGTCCGGCGAGTCGGGGCTGCGGTGGGTGTGGATGTGATAGTCGGCGCACATCACGCCGGTCGTGTCGACCACGCGCTCGAGGGCGGCGCCGACCACCAGCGTCTCGCCGCCGGTCGCGGTGACCCGCTGGCTGAAGAGCTCCCACTCGAAGCCGCGCGAGACGTAGACGTCGTGCTCCCCGGCCGCGACCGTCAGCTCGACCGCGCCGTCGGTGGAGAAGGCGACGTGCGCCCGCCCGTTCCTGGGGTCGCGCTCGCCGAAGTCGGCCGGCACCGCGGGCGCGCCGCCGACCGGGGCCACCTGCACGCGGGCCGGGATGCTCTCGCCGGTGGCCACGTCGGTCACCTCGACCCGCAGCGTCGCGAGCGCGGGGAGGGTGAGGTCGACCGCCTCGTCGGCGGTCGCCACCTCCACCGGGCCGAGCGGCGCCGCGCCGAGCACGTGGGCGAAGAGCTGCACGTCCTCCTCGGGCACGTCCACCGAGAACGCGCCGTCCGCCCCGACCAGGGTGCGCGCGAAGTGTCGGCCGTCGGCGCGCCGCACGTGGACCCGCGCCTCCGGGGCCGGTGAGCCGTCGGCGTGGCGCACGACCCCGGTGACCGTGCGGAGCGTCTCTCCGCGGTGGTCGGCGAGCGCGGTCTGCAGCCCGGAGAGCCCCGGGCCGCCCAGGACCATGGTCGCCATCGGGATGGCGGCGACCGAGCAGCCCTCGACGATCTGCCGGCCGGTGTTGAACACCATCACCCCGCTCTGCTCGAGCAGGGGCGCGAGCTCCACGCCCTCGGGCGCGAGGTAGGCGTAGCTGGTGCCGGCGTCGTCGACGAAGGCGGCCATCGGCACCGCCGCGTCGGGCCGCACGAAGCCGCCGTCCTCGGTCCAGAGGGGCATGCGGTAGTGCTGGAAGAAGGCGTGCACCATGAAGGGGGCGCGCGCGCCACGGGGCGAGGGCTGGCCCACGTGCATCACGATCTCGACCGCGTTCGAGCCGGGCTGCATCACGTAGTCCATCGCGCCCGGCAGCCCCGAGTAGTCCTCTCCGGGCAGGAGGTCCTCGAGGAGGTCGCCGGCGAACTCGAGGCGACCGAGCGGCCCGATCGCGCGGATCACCGCCGCCTCGCCGTCGGAGCCGTCGTTCAGCACGGTGACCGACTCGGTCTCCACCAGGAAGGCGCCGAAGCCGAAGAGGATCTCGTTGAAGTCGCCCGCCTCGACCAGCCGTCCGTCCTCGACCCGCGCGATCCCCACCGGGCGCCCGCCGTGGCGGTCGTACATGTCCGAGAGGCCGGTGTCCTCGATGAGCAGCGCGACCTCGCCGTTGGTGATCACGAAGTCGTCCTCGGCCCACACCGCGAGCCCGAGCCGATCCTCGGGCAGCTGCGCCGCCGTGATCCGCCCCGCCCGCGACTGCCCCGCGGGCACGGTCAGCGGGTCGGCGGCGCCGTCGTCGCCCGCCTCGAAGTCGGGGAGGGCGTCGCAGCTGGGCGGCGGCCCGGTGTCCTCGGGCACCCGGGCGTCGTCGGGCGCCGGGTCACCGTCGCAGGCGAGGAGGACGAGCGTGGCGAGGAGGAGTCGAAGGCGTGACACGCGGACCAGCCTACCGCTGGTTCAACCAACCGAACAGGGCGCGGGGAGCGTTTGGAGGGCCTGGGACCGCGTGCTACTGCGGCGCGTCATGACCATCGAGATCCGCGAGCACACGCCTGGCGCCGACATCGACGACTTCGTCCGCGCGGGGCGCGTGGTGTTCGAGGGCGATCCCGCGTGGGTGCCGCCCCTCGACTTCGACTTCCGGGCGCGGCTGACCCCGGCGAAGAACCCCTTCTTCCAGCGCGGCGAGGTCACGCTCTTCACCGCGTGGAAGGACGGTCGCCTGGTCGGGCGCACCTCGGCCCAGATCGATCACGAGCACCTGCGGCTGCACGACGACGCGACCGGCTTCTTCGGCTTCTTCGACACCATCGACGACGACGAGGTGGGCGCGGCGCTGATCGACGCGGCGGCCGCGTGGCTCCAGCGTCGCGGCATGAAGAAGATGCGTGGGCCGCTCTCGCTCAACATGAACGAAGAGGTCGGCGTGCTCATCGAGGGCCACGAGCACCCGCCCGTGATCCTGATGGGCCACTCGCGGGTCTGGCAGGACCGCGTCGCCCAGTCCGCGGGGCTCGAGAAGGAAAAGGACTTCTTCGCCTGGCGGTTCGAGACCGGCAAGATCCCGAAGCGGGCCGAGCGCGCCTGGGAGAACGTGCAGGGCCTCCCCGAGGTGAAGCTCCGCACGGTGGAGCCGCGCAAGATGGATCGCGAGCTGGCGATCATCATGGAGATCTTCAACGACGCCTGGAAGGAGAACTGGGGCTGGGTCCCGGCGACGGAGACGGAGGTGAAGAAGATGGGCGAGGAGCTGCGCTTGATCCTCGACCGCGACCTCGCGTTCATCGCCGAGATCGACCACGAGCCGGTCGCGATGTGCATCGCGCTGCCCAACCTCAACGAGGTCATCCGTGACTTCGACGGCAAGCTCGGCCCGGTCCAGCTCGCCAAGATGCTCTGGCGCCTCAAGGTGAAGCGGCCCAAGAGCGCGCGCCTGATGATGCTCGGCATCCGCTCGAAGCTCCGGGGCAGCAAGAAGTACGGCGGCCTGAGCCACGCGCTCTACGTCGAGATCGCGCGCCGCGGCGAGGCGGCCGGCTACCAGTGGGGCGAGCTCAGCTGGACCCTCGAGGACAACGCCCCGGTCAACCTCGGCATCCGCTCGATGGGCGCGAAGATCTACAAGAAGTACCGGGTGTACGAGCGGGAGCTGGCCCAGTGATGGAGACGCGCGAGCTGGCGCTGGTGGCGCACTTCCTCGGGCTGATCTTCTGGATCGGCGGCAGCGTCGTGGCCGGCACCGTGGCCGCCTACGCCGCCCGCGACGACAACGGTCCCGGGATGGTGGCGGCCCGCAAGGCGATGGTGTTCTGGGCGACGCCGGGCATGCTGCTCGCCTGGGGCGGCGGCCTCAGCGTGCTCCTTCCGTCGTTCGGCGAGCTCTACGCGCGCGCCGGCTGGATGCACGCCAAGATCACCGTGCTCCTGGTCCTGACCGCGCTCACCGGGGTGATGTCCGGGCGAGTGCGCAAGGCCGCGGCCGGCATCAAGCCCGCGCCGCCCAAGCTCCTCGACGGCGTGGCGATCGGCCTCGCGGTCGGCGCGCTCATCGTCCTGGTGCTGGCGAAGCTCAAGCCGTTCTGAAGCCGCGCGTTCACGCCCCGTCGGCTCGACCCTGTGAACCGTGGGGTCCAGCCGACGTGCTCCGGGCGTCGATCGCGCCTCTCGCGGGCTTGGCATGCATCTGGCTGCCCTGGAATGACGTGATGATCCGACGAACCGCCTTCGTGTCCCTCCTCGGCTCGGTCCTTCTCCTCGTCGGCTGCGGCGGCGACCACGGGCTCACCGCCCGGGGATCCGTCACCGCCGAGGCGGACGGACGCACGACCGGGTTCACCTTCCCCTCCGACACCCGCATCGACGTGGCCGGGGACGGGGCGGCGGGCCTGGTCACCGGGGAGTGCGAGATGGCCCAGGTCGGAGAGGACGCCTGGGGGCTCGTCGTGACGATCCGTCGCGGCGCCACCGTCGACGACCTCGGGCTCTCGAGCGTCACCCTCATGCAGCGCACCGACGCCGAGCCGAGCGCTGGCCGGGTCGAGGCCGAGCTCGGCACCACCAGCTACGGCGGCGCGTGCGAGATCGACGTCCCCTACGCGGTCGAGGACGGCGGCATGGTCGGCCTGACCGGCAGCTGCGAGGTCGCCGACGCGGACGGCCAGACCGCCCGCGTCGAGCTCGAGCTCGACCTCGTGGGCTGCACCGTCATCTGACGCGCCCTCCTCGGGTGGTCTCGACCTGGAGGCGGTGGCCGTCGCTGCGCACGGTGACCGCGCCGTCGCGATCGGTGCGGAGCGCGCGGGGCACGAGGGCGGTGAGCCGCGCCCACACCTCCGGGTGAGGGTGGCCGAAGCGGTTCTGGCGGCCGGCGCTGACCACCGCCACCCGGGGGCGGAGGCGTGAGAGCAGGGCCTCGCCCGACGACGTGCGCGAGCCGTGGTGGGCGACCTTCAGCACGTCGACCGGCCGCACCCGGCGGACGAGCCCCTCCTCTCCGTGCGCCTCGACGTCGCCGGTGAACAGGAACCGGTGGACGCCGAAGGAGATCTCGAGGACCAGCGAGTTGTCGTTCGGGCCCCAGCCGGCGTCGAAGTCGGGGCAGGGCCAGAGCACCCGCACGATCGCGCCCCCGAACGCCCGGGGCCCGGCGCAGAGCTCGGGCGGATGGCGCACCCGGCGGCCGGCGAGCAGGGCCGCCACCGCGCCCTCGGGCTGCTCGACCTCGGCCTGGCCGCTGTCCCAGATCTCCCCGAC
This sequence comes from Myxococcota bacterium, assembly GCA_036149055.1. Classification (GTDB taxonomy): domain Bacteria; phylum Myxococcota_A; class Polyangia; order Polyangiales; family Sandaracinaceae; genus JAVJQK01. The sequence continues at coordinate 20,919 of JAYZQJ010000283.1, forward strand.
CTCGGCCACCCCGAGCAGGGCCGCCGCGCCGCCGTAGTGATCGGGGTGGGGGTGGGAGAGCGCGAAGACGTCGACCCGGTCCCGGCGGCGCGCCCGGAGCAAGGGCGCGAGGACCCGCTCGCCCGGGTCGGGGCCGCCCCCGGCTGCGCCGCCGGCGTCGATCACCATGAGCGAGCCGTCCGGGAGGTCGACGAGGGCCGCGTCCCCCTGGCCGACGTCGAGGAAGGTGACCCGCAGCGCGCCCGTCGGCTGCTCTCGGTGCCGGAGGTGCAGCTCCGCGCCGGCCAGGGTCAGGCAGAGCAGCGCGCAGATCCCGAGTCGCCGTGGCCAGGTGCGCGCCGCGAGCAGCGCGAGGCACGCCGCGCCGAGCAAGGTCCCCTGGGCCACGTCGAGGGGAGGGAGGTCGCGGCCGAGGGGCACGCTCGAGAACACCTCCGAGGTCGCGAAGAAGGCGCTCGCGCAGGCCTCGACCAGCGGCGCGGTGACGCCTCCCGCGCCGGGGGCGACGGCCGCGATCGCGCCGTGGGCGGCGATCGAGGGCAGGACGAGCACCGCGGCCACCGGGACCACCACGAGGTTCGCGAGCAGGCCGACCAGCGGCAGGTCGCCGAAGAGCCAGACGACGATCGGCGCGGTGGCGACCATCGTGCGCGCGGCGACGACGAGCCCGGCCCGCACGAACCCGCGGGCGGCCGGCGCGCCGGTCACGAGCGCGGCGGTGGCCACGATCGAGAGGGCGAACCCGGGGCGCGCGAGATCGTCGGGCCTCGACACCCCCAGCGCGAGGGCCGCGGCCGCGGTGACGGCGACCGGCCGAGGGCGGCGACCCGAGGCGGTGAGGCCCCACGCGATCGACGCGGTCACGGCGGCCCGCCAGGCGCTCGGGGCGTCGCCGACGAGGGTGGCGTAGGCGAGTGCGACCGGGATGCCGAGCGCGTGGGCCAGGCGGCGGGTGTCGATCCGCGCGGCCAGCGGCTCGAGGCGCGCGAGCGTGAAGCCGAGGAGCAGCACCACCGCGCCCGCGAGCAGGGTCACGTGGAGCCCGCTCACCGCCAGGACGTGGGACAGCCCAGCCCCGCGGACCGCGTCCCGGTGGTCCTCGTCGAGCGCGCGGGTCTCGCCGAGCAGCAGGGTGCGCCCGAGCCCGGCCGCGGTGCGCGAGAGGGTCGCCTCGAGCCCGTCGCGAATGCGCGAGCGCAGGGCGTGTCCGAGCCGATGCCAGGGAGGCGGAGCGCGCGAGATCCGCACCGGGCCGACGACCCGGCCGCCCCCGTCGGTCGCCCGCGCGCTCGGCCAGTCCGGGTGGGGGCTCGGGTTGAAGAAGCGCGCGCGCGGGCTGATCCGCGCGATCGCGGCGACGTGCGCGCCCTCCGGCGCGTCGAGCCCGGCGACCGCCAGCCGGATCCCGGCGAGCGGCTGCCCGGTCTCGAGCACCCGACCCTCGCGAACCCGCAGCACCGCCACCGGCCGGCGCCCGGTCCACGCCCGCTCGACCACCCCCTCGACGCGCGCCGCGCCGGTCGGGACCTCGCGAGGCGCCGTCGGCGTCGCGGCGGTCGCCTGCCCCGCGAGCAGCGCCAGCGCGAAGAACACCCACCGCCCGGCCTTGCCCGGCCACGCCGCCGCGCCATGGGTGGAGCCCACGATCAGGAGCCCGCCGCCCAGCACCGCCGCGCACGCCATCCACGCGAACGGCAGCCGCGCGCCGAGCGCCGCGCCCCAGGCGCCCACCAGGAACCCCACCGCCAGCCAGCTCAGCGCACCCATGCACCGAAGCAAAACAAACTTCGTGCCGGGAGGCGCTCGACGGAATCACACGGCTTTTCACCGCTCCGGGGTGGCGGCCGCCACCCGCCCGCCGGCGGTCCGCCACCCTCCCGGGATGGCGACTACCAGTCGACCTCGACGCCGCGCTCGGCCAGGCGGTAGGCCGGGTTGAGCGCGCGGAGGCGCCGGACCTCGGCGATCACCCGCTCCGCCACCGCGTCCACCTCTGCTTCGGTGTTGATCCGCCCGAGGCCGAAGCGGAGCGACGCGTGCGCCCGCTCCTCCTCGACGCCCATCGCCCGGAGCACGTAGCTCGGCTCGAGGCTGGCGCTGGTGCACGCGCTCCCGCTGCTCACCGCCACCGTCTCCTTGAGGGCGAGCATCAGCGCCTCGGCCTCGACGAAGGGGAAGCTCACGTTGAGGTTGCCCGGGTGGCGGCCCGCGTCGAGCGGCGGCCCGTTGAGCTGCGCGTCGAGCGCGCCGGAGAGCGTCGCCCAGAGCCGGTCCCGGAGCGCGCGCGCGTGCGCGGCGTTCGCGTCGCGCTCCTCCATCGCGATCCGCGCCGCCTCGCCCATGCCGACGATCGCGGGGACGTTGAGCGTGCCCGAGCGCATGCCCCGCTCGTGCCCGCCGCCGTCGATCTGCCCGACCAGCCGCACCCGCGGGCCCCGTCGCCGGACCCACAGCGCGCCGACGCCCTTGGGCCCGTACATCTTGTGGGCGCTGAGGCTCACGAGGTCGACGCCCATCGCGTCCACGTCGAAGGGGAGGGTGGCGAGCCCCTGCACGGCGTCGCAGTGGAAGAGCACGCCGCGCGCCTTCGCGACCTGGCCGATCTCCGCGATGGGCTGCACGGCGCCGACCTCGTTGTTCACCCACATCACGCTGATCAGGGTGGTGTCCTCGCGGATCGCGCCGGCGACCGCCTCCGCCGAGACGCGCCCGTCCGCGTCGACGTCGAGGTAGGTGACCTCGGCTCCGCCTCGCTCGAGGCGCTTGCAGGTGTCGAGCACCGCCTTGTGCTCGATCCGCGTGGTGATCACGTGGCCGGGCGTCGCGTCGGCCACGCCCTTGATCGCGAGGTTGTCGCTCTCGGTCGCGCCGCTGGTCCACACGACCTCGCGCGCGCTTCCGCCGATCAGCGCTGCCACCTGCTCGCGGGCGCGCTCGACCGCCTCCTCGGCCTCCCAGCCGAAGGCGTGGCTGCGGCTCGCGGCGTTGCCGAAGCGCTCGGTCAGCCACGGCATCATCGCCTCCAGCACCCTCGGCTCGAGCGGGGTGGTGGAGTGATGGTCCATGTAGACCGGCCGCGTCACAGCAGGCCGAGCTCGAGCTTCGCCTCGTCGGTCATCCGGTCCTTGGTCCACGGGGGGCTCCAGGTGAGCTTCACGTGGGAGGTGCGCACGCCGCTCACGCCGCCCACCTTCTCCGCCACCTCGCGCACCAGCGTCCCGGCCACCGGGCAGCCCGGCGCGGTCAGGGTCATCTCGATCTCGACGTTCTTCTCGTCGTCGATCTCCACCCCGTAGATGAGCCCGAGGTCGTAGAGGTTGAGCGGGATCTCCGGGTCGTAGACGGTCTTGAGCGCCTCGACGATCCGCTCCTCGAGCTCCGCGTTCGGGACCTCCTCCGAGACCTCGCCGCTGCCGGCCGAGAACTCGTCGACCCGCTCGCTCTCCGGGCGCTGCCCCACCACCCCGAGCGACACCTTGCCGTGCTCACGCCTGATGAGCTCCGGGTCGATGCGCTTGGTCTTGAGGTGCTCGATGTCGTCGGCCACGGTCACCGCCTTCACTCGGTCGAGACCTCGTCCTGGCCCTCGAGCGCCGCGGTCAGCGTGTGCCAGGCGAGGGTCGCGCACTTCACGCGCATCGGGAACTCGGCCACGCCGGCGAACACGCTCAGCGTCTCGAGCTCCTCGTCGAGGAGGTCGGGCTCGGCCTCGCCCTTCACCATGGCGAGGAAGGTGTCGAAGTACTGCTTCGCCTCGGCGAGCGTCTTGCCCTTGACCGCCTCGGTCATCGTCGAGGCGCTCGCGGTGCTGATCGCGCAGCCCTGGCCCTGGAAGCCGACGTCGCGGATCACGTCGCCCTCGACCTCGATCTTCACGGTGATCTTGTCGCCGCAGAGCGGGTTGTAGCCGTCGGCCTCGTGGGTGGCGCCGTCGGGGAACCGGAAGTTCCGCGGGTTCTTCCCGTGGTCCAGCACGTACTCCTGGTACAGCTCGCGCAGCTCGCTCACGAGAACATCTCCTGAACCTTCACCAGCGCCTTCACCAGCGCGTCGAGGTCGGCCTCGGTGTTGTAGACGCCCAGCGAGGCGCGCGCGGTGGCGGGGATGCCGAAGCGCTCCATCACCGGCTGCGTGCAGTGGTGCCCGGTGCGGATGGCCACGCCCTCCGCGTCGACGATGGTGCCGATGTCGTGCGGGTGCGCGTCGTCCATCACGAACGAGAGCACGCCGATCTTCTCGGGCGCGGTGCCCACGAGCCGGAGGCCCTTCACCGTCTTCAGCGCCTCGGTGCCGTAGGCGAGCAGCTCCTGCTCGCGCCGGGCCACGTTCTCGCGGCCGAGCGCCTCGAGGTAGTCGATCGCCGCCCCGAGCCCGATCGCGCCCGCGATGTTCGGCGTGCCCGCCTCGAACTTCGTCGGCGTCGAGGCGTAGGTGGTCTTCTCGAAGGTGACCGAGCGGATCATGTCGCCGCCGCCCTGGTAGGGCTCCGCCTCGTTCAGCAGCTCCGCGCGGCCCCAGAGGGCGCCGACGCCGGTCGGCCCGTAGACCTTGTGACCGCTGAACACGTAGAAGTCGCAGCCGATCGCCTGCACGTCGACCGGCACGTGCGGCGCCGCCTGCGCGCCGTCGAGCAGCACCTTGGCGCCCACCGCGTGGGCTCGCTCGGTGATCTCGCGGACCGGGAGCACCGTGCCGAGGCTGTTCGACACGTGGCTGCACGCGACGAGCTTCACGCGCTCGTCGAGCTTGGCCTCCACGTCCTCGAGCCGGACCTCGCCGGCGTCGGTGATCGGCACCACCGAGAGCTCCGCGCCGGTCTGCTGGCAGAGGATCTGCCAGGGCACGATGTTGCTGTGGTGCTCGAGCCCGGTGATCAGGATCCGGTCTCCGGCGCCGAGCCGCGGTCGCGCCCACGCCTGGGCGACGAGGTTGACGCCCTCGGTGCAGCCGCGGACGAAGACGACCTCCTTCTTCTGCGGCGCGTTGAGGAAGGCCTGCACCTTCCCCCGGGCCGCTTCGTAGGCGATCGTCGCGCGCTGGCTCAGCATGTGGACGGCGCGGTGGATGTTGGCGCAGTCCTCGGCGTAGACCTTGGTGACCGCGTCGATCACCGCCTGCGGCTTGAGCGCGGTCGCCGCGCTGTCGAGGTAGACGAGCGGCTTGCCGTGCACCTGCTGGTGCAGGGCCGGGAAGTCGCGCCGCACGCGCTCGGCGTCGACGGCGGGCGAGGTGGCCGCGGAGGGCTGCGTGGCGAGCTCGGTCATTCGGTCAGCTCCCGGATGGCGTCCCCGTGGGGCAGCCGGTCGAGCACCCGATCGCTCGCGCGCTTCACGAGCGGCGCGTGCGCGATGCGGTCGATCAGCTCCCGCACGAAGGCGAACGTCAGGATGTCCCGCGCCTGGCTCTCGGGGACGCCGCGCGAGCGCATGTAGAAGAGCGAGCTCTCGTCGACGGTCCCGATGGTCGCGCCGTGGCTCGCCGAGATGTCGTCCGCGTCGATCTCGAGGTGCGGCTTGGTGTCGATGGTCGCGTCGTCGCTGAGCAGGAGGTTGCGGTTCTCCTGGTGCGCGGCCGACTGCTGCGCGTCGCGCTGTACGATGCCCATCGCGTTGAACACGGCGTGGCCGCGCCCGTCGAGCAGCCCGCGGTAGCGCACGTGGCTCGTGCAGTGACCGGCCGCGTGCTCGACCCGGACCTGGTGGTCCACGTGCTCGGATCCGTCGACGTGGTAGACGCCGTCGAGGTGGGCCTCGCTGCCGGGCCCGATGAAGCGGGTGGTCAGCTCGAGCCGCGTCAGCCCGCCGCCGAGGCTCACCACCCGCGAGCCGTAGAAGGCGTCGCGGTCGAGCGCCACGCTGAGGTAGGCGAGCTGCAGCGCCCGCGGCGTGCCGTCGGTGATCCGCGCGTGATCCAGCCGCGCGTTCGCGCCGACCTGCACCTCGCAGACCGTGTTGGTCAGGTGCTTGGCCTCGCCGTCGCGCGTCAGGAAGCTCTCCACCAGGGTCGCCTGGCTGCCCTCGCGAGCCAGCACGACGACCCGCGGATAGCTGGCCTTCGGCGCCGCGCCCGGGCTCGCCACGTGCACCAGGTGCACCGGCGTCTCGACCACGGCGTTCTTCTCGAACACCACCACGGCGCCGTCCTCGAAGAGCGCCGAGCTCAGGGCGGCGAAGTGCTCGGCCGGCGCGAGCTTGCCGAGCACCGGCTCCACCAGCGACGGCTCGTTCTCGAGCACCTCGGCGAGCGAGCGCACGCTGACGCCCGCGGGGGCGCCCGATACGGCGGCGAGCCGGCCCTCCGCCAGGACCAGGCGGAACGTGCCGTCATCGCCGAGCGCCTCGTCCACGAACGCCTGCGCGCCGTCGTCGGCCTCCGCGGTCTCGTAGGTCGTCCCGACCACGTCGCGGACCGACGTGAAGCGCCACGCCTCGTGCTTCTTGCCGGGGAAGCCCGTGCTGCGCAGCGTCGCCGTCGCCTCTCGGCGCAGCCCTTGGAGCCACTCCGGGCCCTCGCCCCGCGGCTCGGCGGGCACCGCCGCCATCAACCCTTCCACGCGATCCGTCATGCCTGCGCCTGGATCTCCGCGTAGCCGGTCGACTCGAGCTCCTTCGCGAGCTCCTTGTCGCCCGACTTCGCGATCTTGCCGCCGACGAGCACGTGCACCTTGTCGGGCACGATGTAGTCGAGCAGCCGCTGGTAGTGGGTGATGACCAGCATCGCGCGCTCCTCGGATCGCAGCGCGTTGACGCCGTCGGAGACGATGCGCAGCGCGTCGATGTCGAGGCCGGAGTCGGTCTCGTCGAGGATGGCGAGCTTCGGCTCGAGCGCGGCCATCTGGAAGATCTCGTTGCGCTTCTTCTCGCCGCCCGAGAAGCCGCTGTTGACCGCGCGCTTGAGCAGCTCCTGCGGGAGCTGGACCGTCTTGGCCTTCTCTCGCGCGTACTTCATGAACTGGATCGCGTCGAGCTCGGCCTCGCCGCGCGCCCGGCGGATCGCGTTCACCGCGGCCTTGAGGAAGTAGACGTTGTTCACGCCCGGGATCTCGACCGGGTACTGGAACGCGAGGAACACGCCCTTCGCGGCGCGCGCCTCGGGATCCATCTCCATCAGATCCTCGCCCTCGAAGAGCACGCGGCCCTTCGTGACCTCGTAGCCCTCGCGGCCGGCGAGCACGTAGCTCAGCGTGCTCTTGCCCGAGCCGTTGGGGCCCATGATGGCGTGCACTTCACCGGGCGCGATCTCGAGGTCGATGCCCTTGAGGATGGCCTTGCCATCCACGCTCACGTGGAGGTTCTCGATCTTCAGCATTGTTCTCTCTCGTGATCGCGGTCAGCCGACCGCGCCTTCCAGGCTGATGCCGAGCAGCTTCTGCGCCTCGACCGCGAACTCCATCGGGAGCTCGCTGAGGACTTCCTTGCAGAAGCCGTTGACGATCAGGTTCACCGCGTCCTCCTCGCTGAGGCCGCGCTGACGGCAGTAGAAGAGCTGGTCGTCGCCGATCCGGGTCGTCGTCGCCTCGTGCTCGATCTGGGCCGTCTTGTTCTTCACCTCGATGTACGGGATCGTGTGTGCCCCGCACTCGCTGCCGATCAGCAGCGAATCGCACTGCGTGTAGTTGCGGGCGTTGGTCGCGCCCTTGGCCACGCTGACGCCGCCTCGGTAGGTCTGCTGGCCGTGGCCCGCGCTGATGCCCTTGCTGATGATGGTCGAGCGCGTGTCCTTGCCGACGTGCACCATCTTCGTGCCGGTGTCGGCCTGCTGGTAGTTGTTGCTCAGGGCCACCGAGTAGAACTCGCCGACCGAGCCGTCGCCCTCGAGCACGCAGCTCGGGTACTTCCAGGTGATCGCGGAGCCGGTCTCGACCTGCGTCCAGCTGATCTTCGAGCGCGCGCCGGCGCACTTGCCGCGCTTGGTCACGAAGTTGTAGATGCCGCCGACCCCGTTCTCGTCGCCGGGGTACCAGTTCTGGACGGTGGAGTACTTGATCTCCGCGTCGTCGTGCGCGACCAGCTCGACCACCGCGGCGTGAAGCTGGTTCTCGTCCCGCATCGGCGCGGTGCAGCCCTCGAGGTAGCTGACGTAGCTGCCCTCGTCGGCGATGATCAGCGTGCGCTCGAACTGCCCGGTGTTGGACGCGTTGATGCGGAAGTAGGTGCTCAGCTCCATCGGGCAGCGCACGCCCTTGGGCACGTAGACGAAGCTCCCGTCGGTGAAGACGGCGCTGTTGAGCGTGGCGAAGAAGTTGTCGGTCGTCGGCACGACCGAGCCGAGGTACTTCTTCACCAGCTCGGGGTGCTTCTTCACCGCCTCGCTGATCGAGCAGAAGATCACGCCGGCCTCGGCCAGCTTCCCCTTGAAGGTCGTCGCCACCGAGACCGAGTCGAAGACCGCGTCGACGGCCACCCCGGCGAGCATCTTCTGCTCGTGGAGCGGGATGCCGAGCTTCTCGTAGGTCTCGAGCAGCTTGGGATCGACCTCGTCGAGGCTCTCCAGCTTCGGCTTCTGCTTGGGCGCCGCGTAGTAGCTGATCGCCTGGTAGTCGATCGCCGGGTAGTCGACCTTGGCCCAGGTCGGCTCCTTCATGCGCTGCCAGTGGCGGAACGCCTTGAGGCGCCAGGCCAGCAGCCACTCCGGCTCCTCCTTCTTGGAGGAGATGAGGCGGATCGTGTCCTCGGTCAGCCCGGGCGGCGCGAACTCCTGCTCGATGTCCGTGACGAAGCCGGCCTCGTACTTCTTGTCGAGGAGCTGGTCGATCTGTTCGGTGCTGCTCATGACTCGATGACCTCTGGACGGGGCTCCGTCCGCTTGCGACCGAGGTTGACGAGGACCGGCGGCGCCGGCCTCGCCATCTCGGCGAGAGAGATCCCCTCGAGGGCCGAGAGGATCGCTTGGTTGATGAGCTGCCAGTTGCCGCGCACGTCGCACTGGCCGCTGAGGGAGCAGTCGTGGTGCTCCTCGATCCCGCACTCGGTGACGCCGATCGGCCCCTCGAGGGTGGCGATGATCTCGGCCACCGAGATCTCGCCCGGGGTCCGCGCGAGCCGGTAGCCGCCGTGCGCGCCCCGGACGCTGTCGACGAGCTCGGCCCGCCCGAGGACCTTGAGGATCTTGCTCACCGTGGGCTGGGGGATGCCGGTCTCGCTCGCCAGATCGCTCGCGCTCCGGAGGTGACCCTCCTCGAGCGCGGCCAGCCGCGTGCCGAGCACGACGCCGTAGTCTGCAATCCGGGAGATTCGAAGCATTTCGGGGGCCTTCGCCGATACCGTACCGTGTGGGTCCGGTATAGGGCCCCGGGGGCCCCGCGTCCATCACGGACCGGCGTGGTCCCCTATACCGCTCCCCGGATGGGGGTCAAGCCTGGTCCTCGCGGGGCGTGAACGAGGTGCCGCAGCCGCAGTCCTTGGCCGCGTTGGGGTTCTTCCAGCGGAAGCCGTACTCGACGAGGCTGTCGTTCCAGTCGAGCACCGAGCCGGCGAGGTACTTGAGGCTGCGTCGGTCCACGAGCAGGGTCAGGCCGTCGATCTTGGCCACCAGATCGCGCTTCTCGCGCACGTCGTCGGCGAACTCGAAGTGGTAGAGCAGCCCCGAGCAGCCGCCGCCCTTCACGCCGACCCGGATTCCGAGGTGGCCGCCGCCGGCCTCCTCGAGCTTCTGCTTGCCCATCTCGATCGCGCGCGTGGTGACCGAGATCGGGATCTCGTCGCTGACGGGGGAGAGCTCGCTCATGCCCAGACCATAGGTCGCGGGGACCTCAGCGTCACTAGGGAGGCCGACCCGACAGGCCGTCGGCTGACCCTCACAGATCCTGAACAAGGATTCTCGGGTTGTCAGACATTCGCAAGTCTGCAAGCGTCCGTCCCGCTGGACGTGAGGGAATCGCGGTGTTCGCGGAAACCTCGGGCCGCTCGTGACGATGGGGGTGGCGCTTTCCGAGACGGAGAGCGCTGGAGGGACGAATGTACGAGTATCGACGGTGGGTGCTGGCGGTGGGGGTGATCCTCGCGGTCGGCGGGTGTGATGGGGACGCGGACGGCGGCGACGCCGGCCCGGTCGAGGACGCGCGGGTCGTCATGGACGGCGAGCCGATGGGCCCCGAGGACGCGGGGCTCCTCTGCGAGTCGGACCGCGACTGCGACGACGGCGACTTCTGCAACGGCGCCGAGCGCTGCGCGCCTTCGAACATGGAGGCCGGGAGCGACGGATGTGTGGCCGGCGAGCCGCCCTGCGACGCCGAGACCGAGATCTGCGACGAGACCGCCGACCGCTGCGACCTCGACGAGTGCTCCGACGGCGGCGACGCGGACGGCGACGGGGACGCGAGGCCGGCTTGCGGAGGCCAGGACTGCGACGACTCGCAGGCGGCCGTGAGCTCGCTCAACAACGAGGTCTGCGACGAGCTGGGGGTCGACGAGGACTGCGACCCGTCGACCATTCACAGCGAGGCCGCGGGCGCCGAGGACGGCGACGTGGATGGGGACGGCGCGATCGACGCGATGTGCTTCAACCCCCGGCCCGACGGCACCGAGAACCGGGGCCTGGACTGCAATGACCGCAGCGCCGACGTGCGCCCCGGCGTGCTCGACGGCTGCGATGGCGTCGACACCGACTGCGACGGGGTGATCGACGAGGACCCCGACCGCGTCTTCTACGAAGACGTCGACGGCGACGGCTACGGGGTCGTCTCCAGCACGCTCCGCGCGTGTGAGGCCCCTCCGGGCTGGGCGGTGGCCTCGGGCGACTGCAACGACGCCAACCGGAACATCAACCCTGGCAACCCCGAGATCTGCAACGGCATCGACGACGACTGCAGCGGGGTCGTGGACGACCCTGCCGCTCCGGCCACCTGCGACTGCGTGGACGGAACGACCCAGGCCTGCGGGCCCAGCACCGACGTCGGCGCCTGCACCTTCGGCACCTCCACCTGTGTCGGCGGCGCCTGGGGCCCCTGCGTGGGCGCGGTGAGCCCGACGGCCGAGACCTGCAACGGCGCCGACGACGACTGCGACGGCCGCACCGACGACGCGGACGGAGACATCGCGGCCGGCGACCCCGGGACGACCGGCGCCATCACCTACTACCGGGACGTGGACGGCGACGGCTACGGCGACCCGGCGATGAGCGAGAACCGCTGCACGCCTCGCACCGGCTGGGTGCTGCGGGCCGGGGACTGCGACGACCTCGTCGGCACGACCCACGAGATGGCGGCCGAGCGATGTGACGGCACCGTCGACGACGACTGCGACGGAGTGGTCGACGAGGGCTGCGACTGCACGAACGGCGCGACCCGACGCTGCGGCACCACCGACGTGGGCCGCTGCCAGTACGGGACCGAGACCTGCACCATGGGCCGGTGGGGCGCTTGCTCCGGCAACATCGAGCCCGCCCCTTCGGAGACCTGCGACGCGGCCGACGAGGACTGCGACGGCCTCACGAACGACGCCGATCCGGACATCGCGATGGCCGACATCTCGGTCACCGGCGCGACGATCTACTACCGCGACAGAGACGGCGACACCTACGGCGACGCGACCCCGGTCCGGCGCTGTTCGGGGGGCCCTGGATGGTCGCTCATCTCGACGGATTGCGACGACACCCGCATGCACGTGAATGAAGGGGCGCCCGAGCTCTGCGACATGGCCCGCCTGGACGAGGACTGTGACGGGGACGAGAACGAAGACTGCTTTTGCGTCGATGGCGAGACGGATACCTGCGGCACGACCGACGTCGGCAACTGCACGACCGCCGAGCTCACGTGCATGTCCGGCGCCTACCCGTCGTGCCCCGCGGTCCAGCCCGAGACGGAGGTCTGCGGCGGAGGCGACGAGGACTGCGACGGCCTCACGGACGACGCCGACCCGAGCATCGCCACCGGGGACCCGAGCGTCACCGGCGCGACCCTCTACTACCGGGACATGGACGGCGACGGTCGAGGCGACCCCGCGGTGACCCGGCGCCGCTGCAGCCCGGCGGCGGGATGGGTGGTCCACGGTGATGACTGCGACGACGGCAACTCCGCCCGGTCCCCCCAGATCGTCGAGGCCGACCGCCCTTGCGACGGCGTCGACAACGACTGCGACGGGACGGTGGACGAGGCGGGAAGCGACGAGGTCGCGTGCTACCGAGACTTCGACGGCGACGGCTTCGGTCGCACCGCCACGACCCATCCCGACGGCACTCACTGTGCGTGCCCGTCCGGGTGGGTACCGGCCCCGGGAGACTGCCTGGACTCCAATGCGGATGTGTCGCCGGGGCAGACGCGATACTTCTCGGCTGCGCATACGGGTCGAGCGCCCGGGCCGGCGGTCAGCTGTTCGACGTACGGCTTCCCACCGACGACGCTCTGTTATTCCTGGGACTACGACTGCTCGGGCACGGCGGATCCAGCGCCCGTCGGAACCCCCTGCCTTGGAAGTCCGGGGGCATGCACCGGTCGTCGGGGCCCCAGTTCCTCGAGCCATTCCGGGGCCGACTGTGGCTCGTCGGTCTGGCACATGGGGGGGTGCGCGGGAGGAATCTCATGCACCACCCGGTCGGCGGGCAATCAGGATCTCGCCTGCCGTTAGGATAGCGGTTGCGTCGATGGGCCCGCTGGACTACACCAGCGGGCCTTTCGGGCTCTTAGCTCAGCTGGATAGAGCGTCGGCCTCCGGAGCCGAAGGTCACAGGTTCGAATCCTGTAGAGCCCGCTTCCCCCGAATCCCCCGCAATCCCGGGGGGTTCACCCCCTCCGCCGGACCGCACAAGCGCGCCAATCGTTGCCCCCCTCGCGGGCAACCGTGGGCAACCGGCGTCGTCCTCGGCGCCGATCACTCGCTCGCGCTGGTCAGCGGGGACAAACTCCCGCTTTTCGGGGGCCCCGGGTGCGTTTGAGCCTGGTTTTTTCGGCACGAAACGGCGGGGACGAACTTCGCTCCGCGCAGCGCGCGCAAAGTCGCCCCCGACGGCACTCGCGGCGCCGCTTCGCTCGGGGTTTCCCGGGGAATCCCAGCGCGCGCGAACGGTGCGCGCGAAGTCGCCCTCCGGAGCGCCCGGAGCGCCGCTTCGCCCTGCGTTTCCCGAGGCGTCACGGTGCGCGCGAACCTCGCCTCCCGGAGGGGCGTGCGTCGGGCCCGTGGGCGTCGCCGCGGCCGCGGCCGCCAGCGCGTCCAGCGCGCGCCGGACGTAGCGCTCCGTGTTGCGCTGGTCGGCGTGGGCGAGCATCTGTTGGATCTCGTGGAGCGACCACGCGCGGCCCCACGTGCCGATCGCCAGATGCGTCGCGCATGTCCCCCGCAAGTCGTGGAACCTGATCCGGCGGTCGACGCCGGCGAGCTCGAGCGCGCTCGGTCGGCGGGGCCGCCCCTTCTCGCGCTTCTCGCTCCATCGGAAGTCCTCGCGCTTCGACGCGTAGCGGAGGCCATCGCGGTTCGGGAACAGCCACCGCGAGCCCGGGGGAAGGGCGGCGACGTGCGCCTCGAGCCAGGGGCGGAGCCAGGGCATGACCGGTATACGGTGCCACCGCTCCGACTTCGACACCCACACGAGCACGTGGGGGCCTCGCTCCGGATCGTCGAGGCGCACGCGCTCGAGCTCGAGGGCCTTGAGGTCGTTCAACCGGAGGGCGAGGCCGATCGCCGCCGCGTACACGGTCCGGTTGCGCAGCGAGAGCGCCTCGCACGCGAGTAGCCGGTCGAGCTCCTCGGCCCGGAGCCAGTCGTCTTCGACATTCCGCGCGCGGACCTTCACCCGCACCAGGGCGGCGGGGTTCGGGCGGTCCGCGATGATCTCGGCCCTCACCGCTTCGTCGAGGACCTGTTTCACCAGGCGGAGCGCGTGGCGCTGCACCTGCGTCGAGATCGTGCCGACCCCGGGCCGTAGCTTCGTCCCGTCGCGGGTGCGGATCGCCTTCACCTTCGGCCGCTTCCGGAGCCACCGGACGAAGGCCTCGACGTCCGCGGTGCGGATCGCGTCGAGGGGTAGGGCGGCGAGCTCGCTGGGCGCGACGTGACGCCGCCAAACCGAGCGCTCCGAGGCGATGGAACGCACGCGCTCCCGCTGGTCGGAGCCCTCGAGCTCGCGGCGGTCGAGCCAGTCGTCGCCGAAGGCCCGGAGCGTGACCGCGCTCGGCGCGAGGATGGCCGCGTCCCGGACTTCCGCGTTGAAGGCGGCGAGCATCCCCTCCGCGCGCTCGCGGTCATCGAACGTCCCGAGGCTCTTGCGCTTGCCGTCGATCGTCACCCGGACGCGCCAGCGCCCGGACGCGGTCGGCTCGATCGTCCCGCTTCCGTTCGCCCGCTTCACCGCTTCGGCTCCCTCACGATCAGGCCCATCTTACGGGCGAGCTTGCGGGCCGCGGCCCGGTCGGTGTCGGAGACCTCGACGGGACCGCGGCGGGGCGGCGCCTTCGCGCTCCTCGCCGGCGCCTTCTCGGGGTTGGCGTCGCGCCGGCCGAGGGCCTCGCGGAGCGCGCGGAGCTCCTCGCGCTGGGCGCGGATCTCCTCGCCCTGCTCTCGGACGGCGCCGAGCAGCTCGAGGAGCAGCCCGGCGCCGTCGAGGTCCTCGGCCGGCTCGCTCATCGGACCGCGTCCTCCCCCGCGTACCAGCGCGCCACCGCGCTCCGGAGCGCCTCCTCGCGATCCCACGCGGTGATCGTGACGGTCCGGGTGGAACCGCCGCGGCCCCGCCCGCGCGCCCTGGCGCCCCACCGCCCCGCCTCGCGGCAGGGGTAGACGAGGACCTCCACGATGGCGCCGAGGGCGGCACCGCCGGTCGGCGGGGTGGTGTCCACCTTTCGCGCGGAGCCCGATCCGGTGTCGATTCTGAAGTTCGGGGACGGATCGGCGGTGGCTTGTGAAGTTTCGCGGCCCTCATCTGAGAGGGGCGAAAGTAAACCGGAGCTCCCCGCGAAGTCCTCGGCCTCCGCCAACCGGTCGCGCATCTCGCGCTCGGCTCGCCTCGAGGCTCCGAGGGCCCCGGCATCCCCGCGGAGCGCGTCGGCGATCCGGTGGGCAGAGACGGCGCCCGCGCGGAGAGCGAGGGCGACGGCGCCGGCGACGGGCATCAGCGCGGGGCCTCCGTGGCGCAGAAGCGCGAGGAGGCGAACCAGCACGCCGCGCAGCGCGCCGAGCTCGCGCACGGCGAGAGAGGTTCCGCCGATCGGCGCCGCTCTCACGAGGCCCTCTTCATCGGCTGCACTTCGGCGAAGACTCCGAAGCCGGCGCGCGCGGAGGCCATGATCCGGCCGACGCGCTCGACGTAGGCACGCAGCTCCCCGGGCGGCAGAGGCGCGAGGGCCTCGGCCAGAACCTCGAGCGAGGTCCCGGCGCGGACGTGGGGCGGCGGGGCCGGGACGAACGCGTCCTCCCGGAACAGCTCGCCCACCGTCGAGAACCACACGTCGAGCGGACCGCCGTCCCCCACCCATGCGAAGTCGGGGAGGTCCGCGCCCCAGCCCCGATCCCGAAGGGTGTCGACGGCCCACCGGGCTTCACTCGACACGAACCGCCGAGCCACCTCGGACGCCCCGTCCGCCAGCTGCAGCCCCTCGAGCGCGTACACCAGCGCCTTGCCCACGTCGTCCGGCTCCGCATCGCGCGTCACGTCGGCGAGCACCCCATCGAGCCCGTCGAGCTCCGCGAGGCGCTCGAGCAGCGCCAGGGACACGCGCTCGAACGGGTCGGCCCGCAACACCTCGAGCAGCAGCGCGAGGCTCAGCACGTGTACCTCGCTGCGGGGGCTGGACGGGCGCTCAGTAGACACGCCCGGGGGCGGTGTTACGCTGGTCGCGTTCGAGTCTTCACGGACCTCGTTCAGCATCGACGCCTCGGGAGTTGCAGCTCCCGGGGCGTTCTCTTTTGTGGTTTCCATATCTGCCTCCGTTGTCCCCAGTTTTGGGGAGGTGGCGGCAGTATTTGGCGTAACTACTTTTCAGTCAAGGAAAGCTCGTCGGTGAGGTCGGCCAGCACCGTAGCGATGCGGCCCGGCGACACAACGAAGCCCCCCGCGCGCCCGACTTCGAGGAGCATTACCTCCACCGTCGTTTGAATCTCCAGCTCACACCGGCGGATCTCGTCAGCGGAGAACTCCTCGGGCGCGCACCGAATGCGAGCCCAGGTTGCGCTTGATTCCATCAGAGACGCGGACAGGCTCACCCACTGGGCAGACTGAATCTCCGTGGCGAGATCCACGAGGTCTTTGAGACGGACCCGAGCTCCCCGACGAATGGTCTGGACAAGGAACAGCCCCGCGCGCTGCCCGATTCGCAGATCAAAGGCGCCGCTGCTTGGGGAAGTGTACGTCTCTCCCAATAGCTCTCCGACAGTCACCTCGAGCGCGTCAGCCAGATCGCAGAGCTTGTCGAGCGTCGGAGATGTCTCGCCGGACTCGTACCTCTGGATGCTGTTGTACGAAACTCCGCTTGCCTTCGCCAGCTGAGCCCGCGTGAAGCCGGCATCTTCGCAGAGGCGCTGCAGGCGGTCGCCGAACTCGGAGCGCAGCGCGGCTCGGTTCAGCTCACGAAGGGACTCCGGGGACTCGTCGGCGTGCATGGCGTCACCCGTTCTAGCACACCAGCCCCCACCATCTTCTTTTCAGATGTGGTGGTCTGTGTTACAGATGTGGGCCATGGATTTCCGAACGTGGGTAGGTGCGCAGCGCCGGGGCACCCTGGCTCGCATTCGTCGGGAGACCGGCCTCGGGTGGTCGACGCTGTGGCGGGCTCAGCAGGGGCACAGCGTCTCGTACCGGACGGCACGCGCGCTGAGTCTCGCGACAGGCGGTGTGGTCTCCATCGTCAGCCTCTGTGAGGCCCACGAGGTCGAGGCCGCGTGACCCCCGCCCCCCAAAGAGAAACCCCCGCACGCTGGCAGGCGGCGGGGGCTGATACGTCCGGAGACCTCAGGACGCGGGAGCTGACTGCCCCGATCCTACCGGTCTCCATCACCGAGCGCAACCCGCTCGAGGAGACCGATGCCGATCACCACCATCACTGACCGGGCCCCGGTGCTCGAGGTCGCGCCGATCGGCGCCGCCGGTGTGCTCGCGATCGTGAGCGAGGCCCTCCGCGCCCTCGGCGAGCGGCGCGACGCGGGAGCGCGCCCCGAGGCGCTCGCGGCGGAGACGGCGGCGGCGCGCGCGTGGGCGCGCCCCGAGCGCGAGGGCCGCCGCGGAGCCGCGGCCGAGGCCGCGCGCGTGCTCGTGGCCACGGCCGGCGACGCGATCGCCGAGGAGGGCCGCAGATGAGCCCGGGCACCGAGCTCCCGCCGCTCCCGCCGCCGTGCGCGGCAACCGCCGAGGACGTGGCCACGGTCGCGATGATGGTCGAGGTCCTCGACGTCGAGCTCGGCGTCCTCGAGGTCGGGGAGGGCATCCGCGCGCTGGGGGGCGACGCCGAGGGCGACTGCTACGGCGCCTTCGTCGTCCGCCGCGACCGGCGGACCCTGCGGCGCTGGCTCTCCCGGACCGTGGCGCTCCGACGTTGCCCGCGGCCCCGCCCGACGACGACTGCGACGGCGCCCCGCGCGACGCGGCGCGAGACGCGGTCGCAGCCCACCGCGACGGATCCGGGGGGCGGGGACGACGACAACGGCCCACCAGACGGGCCGCTCGAGGACCAGCGCCCGGCCGCGTGCCCGGTGTGCGGGTCCGGAGACCACTGGCGGCGCCCCCCGCGGAACGCGGGGCCGCTGCCCTACGAATGCCTGGCGTCGCTGTCGCGCGGGCTGGTGATGAGGCTCAGGGGGAGTGCTCGGAGGGACCACAGATGACGACCGGCGGAGGCGCAGATGCGCCTGACGCGGACCGTGCCTCGGGGGAGGGGCGCGGAGACGAGTACTTCGGACGTGCGCCGGACTGGCTATTCGACCTGCTCACGCGGCCGAAGGCGGATCCGTGGAGGCTGACCCAGCTCGACGTCCTCCTGTGGATCCTGCTGAGCAGGTACGCGGGGCTGACGGGCGACGCCTACCCCAGCCATGCCCTGTTGGCGCGGCGACTCGGCTGCACGGAGAGAGCGGTTCGGCGCTCGGCGGAGAAGCTCGTGAAGATGGGCCTGGTCGAGGTGCAACGTCGCGGTCACCGTGGAAGGTTCAACGTGTACAAGATGAGTAGGCCTCAGAGGACCCCAGGGTCCGGTGAGATCACGCCTGAGAGGACCCCAGGGTCCGGTGAGACCCCGCCTGAGAGGACCCCAGGGTCCGGTGAGATCCCACCCGAGAGGACCCCAGGGTCCGGTGACACGCGTGTCACAGGACCCTGGGGTCCATCTGACAGGACCCCAGGGTCCTGGGGAAGGAGATCAGGAAGTTCGTTAAAAAGTAGTAGGACGCGCGAGACGCCCGAGACGGCGACGTCGGGGGGCTCCACCGGGCAAGAGAGCGAACCGACGACGACTACTCTCGATCACTCTCGCCTCCGGGCCGACACCGCGTCGCTGCTCCGGCAGCACTGGAGCCGCGAGTGGGGGAGGCGCAGCGCTGGGCAGGCGACAGCCGCCCACCTCGCGGAGGTCGCGCAGCTCGCGTGGTGGTTCGATGAGCTCTCGCGCGAGCAGGCCAAGCCCGTGGCGGACCTCATCGAGGGCGCCGTCCGCGCCTTCTTCGAGGCGAAGCGGAAGTACCGGAGGCCGCCGGCGCGGTGGTTCTGCGAAGACCCTGGCCGGTGGCTCGAGGCGGAGGCTCTGGGCGAGGATGACACGCGCGCGCGGCTGCAGAAGGTCCTGGCCGAGATCGACGAAGCCGTGTGCGCCGATCCGGAGACGATCCACGAGCTCGAGCGGCAGCGCGACGCGCTGATCGAAGAGCTGCAGGGGGCCGCATGACGGGCCGGGATCCTGAGCTGGCGCTGCTCGCCTGCGTCCTCCTCGAGCCGGCGGTCCTGGACGAGGTGGGCGACGTGGTCTCGCCTGCGGAGTTCGCCGTCCCGCTCCACGCCGCCGCCTTCGAGGCGATGCGCGCGCTTCGCGACCGTGGCGATCACGTGGACCTGGTGAGCCTGCGGGCGCACCTGCTGGCGATCGGCGCCGGAGACGGGCACGTGCTGGACCGACTCGTCCTCGCGGTGAGCGACCACATCCCGGACACCGCGGCGGCGGAGACCTACGCCCGGCTCGTCTCGGGGGCGGCGGCAGTGCGTGCGGTGACGCGCGAGGCCTCCGCGATCGTGGCTCGCTCCCGCGCTCCCCTCGCCGATGGCGGCGACGTGGACGCCTTCCTGGACGCGGCCGAGGCAGGGATCCTCACCGCGACCGCGGGGCGCCGGTCCGACGCGCGGACCGTCGGGATGAGCGAGGCCCTCCACGAAGCCACCCGGGCGCTCGTGGCCCGGGCGGAGTCGAAGGCCGAACTCGACGGCCTCAGCACAGGGATGGCGAACCTCGACCGGACCCTCGCCGGGCTGCGCGCGGGCGAGCTCGTGGTGCTTGCTGGACGCCCCGGGATGGGGAAGAGCGCGTTCGCGGGGCACATCGTGCGGACCGCGGCGGGAGACGGGCACACCTGCGCGGTCTACTCGCTCGAGATGGAGCATCGATCGTGGGCGGAGCGGTGGGCCTGCGCAGAGGGGGGCGTCGATGCCGGTGCGGTCCGCCGCGGGCGGTTGAGCCGCGACCAGTGGGACAGGTGGTTGGACGCGAGCGCTCGCCTCGCCTCGCTACCGATCGTGGTCGATGACACGCCCTCTCTGTCGCTGCCGGCGCTGCGGTCGAAGGCCCGGCGCGTCCGCGCCCGCAACGGCCTGGGCCTGATCGTCGTGGACTATCTGCAGCTCATGACATCCGGCGAGGGCCACCGGGAGCGCAACGACGAGGTGGGGGCCGTGAGTCGCGGCTTGAAGGCCCTGGCGAAGGAACTCTCCGTCCCGGTGCTCGCGCTCGCCCAGCTGAACCGCGGCCTCGAAAGCCGAAAGGACAAGCGCCCGAGCCTGTCTGACCTCCGCGAGAGTGGGCAGATCGAGCAAGACGCAGACGTGGTCATGTTCCTCTATCGACCCGGCATCTACGCGCCGGAGCTCGCGTCCCCCTCGGCGCTCGAGGTGATCATCGCCAAGCAGCGCGCGGGTCGTACCGGCACGGTGAAGGGCACATTCCACGGCGCGACCTACCGATTCGACGGGGCGCCCGATGAAGGGACGTACGACGATGCGTGAGGGCGATGGGTGTCAGGTGCGTCTCGGCTTCGGCGAGCTCGGCGAAGCCGTTGGCGAGCTCGCTCCGGGAAGCCTGGTCGTGGTCGGCGCGCGGCCCTCCACCGGCAAGAGCGCGCTGTGTCTGCGGATCGTGGCGACGGCCGCGCACGCTGGGACGCGCGCCGAGATCCTCTCGCTCTCGGATCCGCCGGAAACGTGGGCGACCCGGGAGCTGGCGCGCGCGTCGAACGCGAGCGCGACGAATCTCCGTCTCGGCGGCCCCCTCGGCGAGTCCGAGCTCAGCCGGATCGGCGCGGCGGCGAGCGGGGCGCACGACCTCTGGCGCGTGGCCGACTGCCGGAGCACCAGGGACCTCGCGACGATCGTCGCCCACATGCGGCGCTCCGCGCTCCGCCACCGCCCCCGGGTGTTCGTCCTCGACTACATCCAGCTCGTCCGCGTGCGTGGCGCCCGGGAGCGGCGCCGCGAGCTCGAGCGCGCGGTGGCGACGCTCAAGAGCGCCGCGGCCGAGCTCGGCGCCGTGATGGTGATCGCGTCGCAGCTGCGACGACATGACGGCCACCCCACGATCGAGGAAGCGGGCTCGATCGAGGCAGCGGCCGAGCTCGTCCTCCTGCTGCATCGGGTCCGAGACCCCGAGGCAGGGGACCGCGTCTACGCCGAGATCGCGAAGCACAATTCCGGCGCGGGCGGCCACGTGGGCGACGTGTACGAGCTCGGCTGGGATTCGCGGTCCGCGACGTTCCTCGGGGCGCGTCTGGTCGGCCCCTGGTGGAGGGTGCCGGGTGTTCAACGTCGGCCGAGGAGGGCGGGGTGAGCCACGCGAGGGGCGAGCGTCGCGACACCAGATGTAGCGGCCGTGGCCGATCGGCCACCGCTGAGCTGGGGGAGGGCGGCGGCGAGGCGCTCACCCTGCGGTGCTCGAGCGACGGGCGGCCGTGCGAGTTGCTCGCCGCCTCGTCGACGGAACCGCCGTGCTCGTTCTGCGGCCGCTGGCTCGCTTCGACGGCCGCAGAACTGACGGGGCTTCGCCTCGGACGGATCGAGCGAGAGATCCTGCTTGCGGCCTCGCCAGCTCGCGGGGTGCATTCCCCCATGCCGACGACCGCCGCCCGGTCGTCGGTGCGGCGAGCGGCGACCAAGCTCGAGCGCGCGGGCCTGGTGCACCTCCACCCGATCCGGGTCTGCCGGCCCGCTCGGCGGGTTGCGAGCCGGATCCGGAACCCCGAGGGAGGGAGCTTCCTGACGTTCACCGTCGACCAGCGCGCCCGGGTGTGGGAGCTCGGGGCGCGCCGCACGCTTCTCGGGGAGGGCGCTGTGGCCATCTACGGCGGAGAGCTCGCGGGCGGCGGGCGCATTCGATGGGAGCGCCTCATCGAAGAAGCCCCGGGGCTGGGGGAGACGCCGGCGGAGCTGCGCTCCCGTCAGGCCCCGTCGGGCCCCCGCCCGCCCGGCCTTTGCGAGGCGTGGACGGAGTTCTCACGGCTGAGGACGGGGGCCGAAGAGTGAGGCTCGCCCGTCCATCGGCGACCCTCCGGCGGGGGGGCACCACCGCTGCGTCTGCGCGTGAGCTGCGTGAGGCCGCCCCACACCCGCCTCGTGCCCGCTGCGCGGCCGCGGGCGGCCGTTGCACTCTGCGCGCGCGGCGAGTCTCTGAGGGGCCGTGGGGACCCGGCACGACGGCCTCGCGACGCCGTCTGAGCGGCGCGGGTCCTGTGGAGCACCCCCCCCGCACTGCGGTTTATTTTCACCACCGCTGGCCTCGCACAAACTCTGAGGTTCAGCCGGAGTTGAACCTCTTCGGACCGCTGGCACAGTGGCACACGTTATCTATGTGACTGGAATTGTTCGTAAAACTGCCAGTCGCTGCCCTGGCCCCGACCACCGAACACGTTCGGGTGATCAGGGGCGCGTCTGAACCGACCGGAGACCGACCATGCCCCGACATCGCTCCTCGCTTCCGCCCCCCGAGGACCCGTCCGCCGAGCGACGATTCCGCGTCCTGTCGGCCCTGACCCGTGCGCTCGACGGCACGGACGGGATCCCGCGGACGGAGGCAACCTCCGCCGCGCGCGCCGAGCTCCGGGAGGCGTACCGGCGGCTCACCCGTCCGGCGGATGGCCACCTGGATGAGCTCGAGGCCGCGCTCGAGCGCTACCGCGAGGCCGTCTCGTGACGCCGATGGAGCTCGCAGAGGCCTCCGACGGCCTCGACGCTGGCGACCTGGTCGAGGCCGTCCGCGTGATGCTTCGGCGCCGGCGTCGAGGCCTCGGCGGCCCCTTCGAGCGTGCGGTGGTGCTCGCGATGATGGCCGCTCTCGACCTGCCGCTCTCGTCCGAGCTCGAGCGGCGCGCGGAGGGACTCGGCGCGGTGAGCCGGGGCGTGCGGACGCGGGCCGGCTACGCGGACGCCGCGCCCGGTCTGCGCGAGATCGCCCGCGTCATCGAGGCCACACAGTCGTTGCCGTTGTCGGCCCGCGCGCTCGAGGTGCGGTGCTCGCTCGCGGAGATGGGGGCGAGTCTCGACCTCGACCACCTCGAGGCGCTGATCGGTGCTCGCCAAACCCTCCGGGCGAAGGTGGCGGCGATCGGAGTCGCTGCGCGTCTGCTACCCAGCGGTGACCCACGCCGCGCGCGCGACCACGTTCGGCGCGCTCTCGCTTCGTGAGGGTGAGGGTGGACAGTGAGACTCCACCTCACGGAACGTTCGAAGGCGCCATGCTGGCGCCATGAGTTCTCGACGGGTCTCCGACACTCCGCTGTCCACACGAACGACGCGCCGTCTGGCTGTCGAAGCGGACTGCGACCCGCGGACCATCAGCCAGGTCATGCGCGGGGAGTCCGTCCGCGGTCCCGTGGCGGACCGGATCCGAAAGGTGCTGGCCGCCAACGGCATCGAGCCGCCCCCCGTCACAACGCTCTACCGGCACCCGCCGGTGAACCTTCGCGGGGGGGAGTAGCGGTGCCGATTCCGACCGCCGTGCTCCGCCGCCGCCTCGAGTACCGCGGCAAGGTGTGCGCACCGGACGGCGCGCACGCGTTCTGCGTCGTGCGAGACGTCTCGGACTTCGACGGGCTCCCGATCACCAGCGGTGTGACCTCCGATCCGGCCCTCGTCGCCCGGTTCGAGCAGTGGCGGGACGGGGTACAGCAGGTGGGGGGCGTCCTGATCCCGGTGCCGATCCTCTTTCTGACGATGGCGGGCCTCCCGAGCCATGGCCGCCGCGGCGAGGCGATGGTGCTGTCGGCTCGCGACGCGTCGATCGACCTGATCCTCACGTACGAGGCCGAGGCCTCCTACCTCGCCTTCGTCGAAATGCTCAAGCGACGCCGCCTGGCGGCGTAGGGACCAAACCCCAATGGGACTCTTCACCTTCAAGATCAAGACGCCGGCGGCGTCGCTGGCCGACCTCGAGCACCAGCTCGACCAGGCGCGAGAGGCGCAGTCCGCCGCGGACACCCAGGTCAGCGACGCGGAGCGCGAGTTCGACGCCACCGGTGCGGCGAAGGCGCTGGGCGTTCTTCAGGCGGCGAGACTGACGGCCGCGGAGGCCGCGGAGCACGTCGGGCGCGCCGAACGGCTGCTCTCGGCCGCCCGGGCCCGCGAGGAGGAGGCGCGACGCGAGGAGCTCCGCGCGGAAGCCGAGCGGCTCGACTCCGAGCTGACGCAGGAAGCGCTCGAGGAGGCCGCACGGCCCCTCGCGCGACGGGAGGCCGAGCTCGCCGTCGAGCTCGCGACGGTCCGTCAGCAGCGCGCAGCCCTCGCGGCCGACGTCGACGCGAAGTGCGAGCGCCGCAGTGCCATCGCGATCCAGCTCGACGAAGAGGGAGCCCACGGCGGCGTCTGGACCGACGAGCAGGGACGAACGAGGACCGGGTCTCCGTTCGGCATCAAGCGCGGGAGCGTCGTTCTGCATCTGGACCGCGTCTGGAGCGAGCTCCAGCATCTCTCGAGGCAGTCGAAGACCGGCCAGCTCGTCCAGAGGATCATTGACTCGGGGACGGACCGGTGATGCGGCGTTCCCGCTCGACCAACGCGAAGGGGTCTGGGCCGGAGGCGTGCGACCGATGAGCGTGAAGCAGCAGCACTCCGCAACCCTCGACGACCTCGACCCCGACCTCGCCGAGGTCACGGCCGCGATGAGGCGCGGGGAGATGACCGCCGAGGAGGCGCTCGAGGAGCTCGTCGCGCGCCGGTCCTCCGATCGCGGGCCCGCGGCGCTCGCCGCCCAGGTGGCCGACATCCTCGACGAACGCCGGGGGCACGCCCCGACCCCCGCGCGTGCCGAACGCGAGCCGACCGAGCCTCGGCCGCGGTCGGCGGGACCGACGCCGCCCCCCGCCGCGGCGGACCGCCCGATCACGGCGGAAGAGGGGCTGCAGCTGCTCGAGGAGCTGCGCGCGTCCCGCACGCCGTCACCCGAGCAGCTCGCCTCACAGGTGGCCGACATCCTCGAACGTCGACGCCAGCACCGATGACGCCCCCGCCCGGACTCTCCACCGGGCGAGGGCTGCGGCAAAGTCTCGCCGCCGCGCCGCCTCGGTTCGGGGCGCGCTCGAGCCGTCTCACCCCCCGAGGGCTCTTCAGTCCGGCTCTCGGGGGGTGCGGCGTTTCTTCTAACCGATGAACACGATCCCCGTCTCCGAGGCCGTCGAGCTCCTGCGCATCCAGCGCCCGAACGCGGCGCGGTGGCTCCGCCGGCATCTTCGCCGGCGCGAGGAGCAGACCGGCGCGCGGATCCTCGTGGACGTCTCGGCACCGGGCGCTCGCCGGCCGGCGTACGGCGTGGACATGGTCCGGCTGGCCGAGCAGTGCCCGGACCTCGTCCGCGAGGAGGCCGAGCTCGCTGAGGCCGTCCGGACCGCCCTCGCGCCCGAGCGGCGGGCGCTCGCCAGGTTGGTCGAAGACCTGGGTGAGGTGCGGATGCAGCTCGCGATCCTCACCGAAGCAGTGCGCCAGCTTCGTCGTAGGTGAAGCGCGGCGGACTGCGGCCCGGCGCGCGCACTTCAGTCGTGCGCGCGCATCACGGCTACCACCGTTTCAGCCAGGACCTGCAAAGGGGACTTGGTTGGAAGCGGTTCGCCGGGCGTCGGCGCGATCGCGGGATCGGCCTCGAGGCTGTATAGCCTCTTCTCCTTTCGCGAGAACAGCAGCTCGACCGCGACCGGTTTGCCCTCTTCAGGCCGGACATAGAGGCCCTCCTCGGCATCATAGGCTACCCTGACAGCTCTCCGCCGCTCGGTGCGGCCGACGCCGATGTGCAGAGCTCCGCCCTGCTCCTCGGCGTCGTAGCCCAGGAAGCGCGCCAGGGAGCCAAGCTGCCGCCTGAGGTCGTCGCACGCTGCGATCGCGTCGCTGTCCGCCCAGTCGAGCTTGACCTCGTCGCGAAAGACCTCAAGCGCGTGCCTTGCTCGCTCGTCATCCATCGTTGCTCTTGCCCTTCGTCTTCCACCCTCTCTGCGAAAAGTGTACTGTGCAAGGCGCTGGGGGTGAAGGGTGGCGAGTCTTCTTCGGTCCTCGCTGAGCATCTGGGTGGTCGCGGGTCTCGTTCTCGGATCCGCCGCCTGCTTCGCACCCAAACACGGAGGCTCCCGCTCGAGCCGGGCGTCCCCCCAGTACGAGGAAGCGTGGGAGACGCGACCCGTGTTCGAGCGGCGCGTCGTCGCCCGTCCGCGCGAGCGCGTCGAGCCAGCCTGCTACGCCCCGTGCACCGACCTGTGGGTCTGCGATTGGGACGAGATTGCAGCGGACTGGCAGTGCGGTCGGATGAGCCGCGAGGAGTACACGCGGTCTCGGACCCGACGCGTCGAGGTTGGTAGAAGACAGGTGCGTGTGCGGCGGACTGTGACCGCCCCGCCTCGGCAAGCGCCGACCACACCTGCGTATCGGCCGAGCTCGAGCGGTCGCGTGCACGTGCGCGGATACTATCGGCGCGACGGGACGTACGTCCGCCCACACACGCGGCGACGGCCGCGGAGATGAGGGCCCACACGGCACGTCAACGGTTCATGTACCGTCGCGTCTGGAGGTGCAGTCGATGAGGACGAAGAAGACGAGGGCGGGGCTCCTTGCGGCGTTGGCCACCATCGGGGTGTGGGCCTGCGACGCGGCGCAGCCGCTCGGCGATGCGATGGTGGAAGCGGGCGCCGAGCTCATGGACGCCGGGCGTGGGCTCCGGGACGGCGCGAGTTCCGACGCCGCCGCCCAGCCGCCGGAGCCGGTCTCCGTGCCGTGTGTGCCGCGAACTTGGCGCATCGTACAGGCCGACGGGCCGGTGCGAGAGACCACGGTCTACTATGCCGAGATCGAGGCTGCTTCCATCACTCCGACGTCACGAATCCGCGCGGTGATGTGCGATGAGGAGACGCTGGGGGACCCGTCCGACCCGGAGATGTGCCCCGATGGGGCCACCTGCACTGGGGAGCACTACCAGGCACCGGCGCTTCGATGCAGGGTGGCGGTCGGGGGAGAGGTAGAGGAAGGGCGAGCGCGGTTCCGTTGCGGTAACCGCCAAATCGCCCAGGACGCGAGCGGGACCACGATCTACGACTTCGGGGCCCGCTGGCGCGACGTGCGCGTGTTCGTCGAGTAGCTCAAGGCGGCGTGGCCGGATGCGCCGTCTCAGCCTTTGCGCGGAGCGTTTGGGTCTGATGCGGCCACACCAAGAGCGTGGCTGTGTGTGTACGGCCGATCTGCCTCGACGTGGAGCGCAAGCCCATACTGCTTGAATGCTGCCTGGGCATCACTCCAAGCGGAAACGGCCCGATTCACAGCTGCTCGGACCGCCTTCTGACTCTCTTCGCCAACCGGCCGCTCTGGCTGCCATACACGAACGAGCTCGAACAACGACTCTTGCATGACAGAGTCGGCCGCCAGAATCGGCTGGGCGAAGGCAGGCGGTAGGTAGAAGCTGAGGCGGGGAGCGGGGCCCTGCTCGCCTTGTCTCTGCGACCACTTCGACGTGCCATAGAGCAAGTCACCACCTAGCGTCATCACATCCGTACTCAGCCGGTCCAGCCGAGCCTTGGCATCCTCCATTGCACGCGTTTCCCGGTCGAAGAGGACAGTGTGGCGCTCCGACTTCCTCTGCGCCTCAGCCGTCGCTTGCACTTTGAAGTGCCCTGCCACGGCGGCCACGATGGCGACAAGGATGTTCACGCCGCCACCGACAAGGGCCCCCAAGAGGGCGGCGCCTGCTGCGACTAGCGCACTCTGAACCTGGGTGTCCATTTCTCACGAGCGTAGAACAGGTTTGCGTTCGGATACCACCGCGTCAGAGTCAAACGTCGCCGCCCTGAGGCCACGGCTCGTCGAAGAGCGCGGCGAAGCTGGGCTGCTGGTCGTAGCGGAACTCGCAGTAGAGGACCGCGTCGTGAGCCTGCGGCGAGCGATTCTCGCCCCGCGCCTCGTGCATCACACCGCGGACCCGGTAGACGTAGCTACCGCTGCGCACGACCTCGCCCACCCGAGGAACCTCGGCCAGCTGCATGGGATTCGTGATCTGCCCGCCCTCCAGGTTGAGGACCAGAACGCGCACCGAATTGCCTTCCGTCATGGCGAACATGGTAGATCAACGCACGGCGCGATCCTACAGACATGAGCGGCGACTTCACCGGCAGACGTCGGTCGCGTAGGCTCACGTCCATGAGCGCCCAGAATCCCAAGGGCAGCACCTACCTCGCGTGGCCGCCGTTCGGCGGAACGGATGCGAGAGTCGCGTACGCAACGCTATGGTTCGTTGAGAGTGCGATCGCCGAGGCTGAGCTCTCCGTCGGGGTCTTCGAGGAACTCCGCACAGGGCGCGCACTCGTCACTGGGATCTTGTCTGGAAATCCACGCGCTCCGTTCCTGGCGAAGGTGCGCCACACGCTGTCCGGTCGAAGCTTCCTGGAAGGCTTGGACCGTGCACAGCAGGGCTTGCGCTCGTTGGTGGAGAACACACGGCACGGCACCCCTGACGCACGTGTCCGGATGGAGGCGCTGGCAGGGCTGTATCCGCACCTGCGGAGTATGCGCAACACGGGTCAGCACATAGACGAGCGGATTCGTCGCATCGGCGCGAAGGGAAAGCAGATGCCACCCGGCGTCATCGTGCTCGAGGCGATCGACGGGAGAGACTTCGTGAGCTGCGACGGGGAAGGCATCGCGAGGCGTCTTCCCGTCCGGGCGGAGACTCTGGGCGCGTTCGTCGCGAAGGCGCAGGCGGTCGTCGACGCTCTGGATGGGGATGGGGCACCAGAATAGCCCTCACCGGCACACGTCCTGGCAGACCTCCGCCTCGAGCTCGGCGCAGGTCCCCGCCGCCTCGACGGCCCGGATGCACGCGCTCGCGCGCTCTCGGTGGCACTCCACCCGGAAGCACTCGATCGAGCACAGCCGCGCGATGCGGAGGCAGAACGGGTACGCCGAGACCCACACCTCCCCGGCGTCGCGCGCCCCAGCCGTCGAGGCGTCGGGCTGGGTCGCGTCGTCGAGCTCGGCGCCGGCGTCGGGGCCCGTCCCGGGCACGCAGCCGGCCGCCAGGGCGAAGAGGGCGGCCAGCGCCGCCGTTCGGATCGTGTGTCGCATCGGTTCCTCCCCTCGCGGCCGGAGCCGCGGTCAGTCCTCGCCCCGGCCGCGGCCGGCCGCGCCGTCGGCCGCGCCGGCGCCGTCGTCCTCGAGCACCAGCGCGGCGAGCTCGAGGGCCTTGCGGGCGACGTGGGGCCCGTCGGCGGCGAGCTCGAGGGCGAGCCGGACCTCCCGGCGCTCGAGCACGCTCGACCGGAGGGCCTCGACCAGGCCGGCGGTGATAGGCTCCCCGGCGGCTGCCGCTTCGACCAGAGCGCGGGCCGCTTCGACGGCCTGACAATGAGGCTCGCGGGTGTTGCGGTTGCCCCCGCGTTGTCCTGCGATCGCGCTATGTGCGCGGGATCCTTCGGGTGCGCCGGGGCCTCCGGAGCCGAAGGTCACAGGTTCGAATCCTGTAGAGCCCGCTTCCCCGCCCCCCCGCAGCGACACCTCAGGTAAGCTCCCGAGCGTGGACCTCGAGCAGCTGCTGGTGCAGGAGGGCGTGGCCGCGCCGCCCGAGGAGCTGCGCGGCGCGCTCGCGCACGCGTCGGCCCACGGGCTGGACCCGGTGGTCGCCCTGGTCGAGCGCCGGGTCGTGGTCGAGGACGTGCTCGCCGAGGTCCTGGCCCGGGCCTCGGGCACCGTCGTCGTCGACCTCGATCGGCCGATCGACGTCGACGCGCCTGGCGTCATCAGCTCGGCGCTCGCCCGCCGGCTCCTCGCGCTCCCGATCGCGCGCCCGTCCAGCGGCCGGATCCGGGTCGCGTTCGCGAACCCGCTCGACGAAGGCGCCCGACGCGCGGTGGAGGAGGCCAGCGGTCTGACCGTCCAGCCGCTCGTCGGCACGGTCAGCGCGCTCCGGGCCCGGATCGAGGAGGCCTACCCGGGGCGCACCACCCGGGTGATCGCGGGGCTGCGGGGCTCCGCCTCGTCCTCGTCGCGGAGCGAGATGCCGGCGGAGAACACCCGGCGGCTCGTCGTCCCGGCCTCCGAGCTGCCCAGCGCCGACACCGCGCCCCTCCACCGGCTGGAGCAGCGCGCGACCATCGAGCAGCGACACGAGGCGCTGCTCCTCGCGCTGATCGAGAAGGGCCTGCTCACCCGGTCCGACTACGTCGAGTCGCTCTCGCGGCTGCTCTCCCGCAACGGCGAAGACGACAAGTAACGGTACGCACGCGTGGTTGTCGCGTGCGGCGACACGTGTCATTCTCGCGCGCGGCCGGCGGGGGGCGCCGGTGAGGGAGGGCTCATGCGTGGGATCGGCTTTCTGTGCGTCGCCGTGATCTTGGCGACCGGGTGTGACGACGGAACGGGACGGGGGGGCGATGGCGGCCGCGAAGACTCCCGGGTCGGTCCGATGGACGCGGGACCGCTCTGCGAGTCCAACGCGAGCTGCGACGACGGGCTGTTCTGCAACGGGATGGAGCGATGCGCGCCCGGCGCGGAAGAGGCGCTCCCGAACGGATGCGTGCCCGGCGAGTCGCCGTGCGCGGAGGACCAGATCTGCGATGACGAGGCGGACCGGTGCACCGACGCGGACTGCGCCGGGGGAGGGGACGGCGATCGTGATGGCGATCCGCGCCCCGAGTGCGGAGGCACGGACTGCGACGACACGGATCCGACGCGTTTCCGACGCGGTGCCGTGGAGGTCTGTGATCCGGCCGGGGTCGACGAGGACTGTGACGTCGCGACGATCAGCGGTGAAGACGACGGCGATCGCGATGGGGACGGTTTCGTCGATGATGCTTGTTTCAACCGGCGCGAGGACGGCGGCGAGAACCGCGGGCGAGACTGCGACGATCGCCGCGGGGACGCGAACCCGGACGGGGCCGAGTCGTGCAACGGCTTCGACGACGACTGCGACGGGCGCATCGATGAAGGAGTTCAGCTCCGCTTCTACCGGGACATCGACGGCGATGGGTTCGGGTGCGAGGCGGACCCGATGCTGACCGGGTGCAGCGAGCCCTCCGTCGAGGCGTGCACCGCGCCGCTCGGCTACACGCTGCAGAACGGCGACTGCGACGACACGCGAGCGGCGCGCAATCCGGGCGCGGCCGAGATGTGCAACGGGGTCGACGACGACTGCAATGGCGAGGCCGATCCTGCGACCTGCGGCTGTATCGACGGCGTCTCCCAGGACTGCGGCCCGCCGACGACCACCGGCATCTGCACCCGGAGCTCGCGCACCTGCGTGGCCGGGATGTATCCGTCGTCGTGCCCGGGTGCGGTGTACCCCGAGGCGACCGATCCCTGCGGCGGCGGCGACGAGGACTGCGACGGCCGGATGGACGAGGATGGCGTGCAGGCCTTCTACTTCGATGCCGACGGAGACGGTCACGGCGACGTGACGCGGCGCATGGAGTTCTGTCCCGGGCTCGAGACGACTGGCTACGTGTCTCTCTCCGACGACTGTGACGACACGACCGCTACCGTCGCGCCGAGCCTCGACGAAGCTCGCTATCCCTGCGACACCCTGGATAACGACTGCGACGGGACGGTGGACGAGGCGGGGACGGACGAGCTGACCTGCTACCGTGACGTAGACGGGGACGGCTACGGGAGCGGCGTGCCTGTGTCCGCCTGCTCCTGTCCCGGGGGCCACGTCGCACGCGGCGGTGACTGTGTGGACAACGCAAGCACCCTGAGTGACCGGATTCACCCCGGTGCTCGCTACGAGGCTGCGCCGCACTGCGGCGGCAGGGCTCCGCCCTGCGGGGCACCGTCCTGGGACTACGACTGCAGCGGAGCAGTCGAACCTCATCCGACCAGTTCGTGCCGTATGTCTGGCCCCTTCTGTGTGGGCAGCGGGACCCAGACCACCCACAAGCCGGCCGAGTGCGGCTCGGATGTAGCTTGGACCCGATGCGCTCTGCTTGCTGGTGGCTGCTCCCCTCGGCCCGACGGAACGCGACCGCTGACATGCCGTTGACTCGGGGCGGTTCTCTACCCGACCGTTGATTTTCTTACGCCCCCCTGACGCCGGTGTCCGGGGTGGTCCCGTCCGCACGGTCGGGGAGGGCGGCTCGAGGGCCTGCTGGGCCGATAATCGGCCTGGCGCGCTCGCTGCATGAGCCCTCGGAGTCGATCCTCGTGGGTGGTGCGAGGTCGGCGGCTGGGCACGTGTCGGCACGGCGGAGGCGTGGTGTCTCCGGTGTGTCGGGGTGAGCCTGGTGACCTTGACACTGTCCGGGCGGACCGCTAGCGTCCGCGCGTTTTCGCGCCGGGGCCACTGCTTCGGCGCTCGAGGCGAGACCGCTCCCCTTTTTCGGGTGGGGCGCGTTGGCGCGGAGGAGCGAGATGAACGAGCGGTTGGTCTTTAATTCGATTATGGCGGCGCTGCTGATCGGCGGCGTGGCCACGGGCTGCGACGGTGACGGGGGCACGGATGGCGGCACCATCGTGCTCGACGACGCCGACATCGACACCGGCACCGGCGACGACGACTCGGGCACGGAGCCCGACACCGGCGTGAGCACCGGCATGTGCACCCTCCCGGCTCGGGTGGGCGCGCCCGGCGGCGCTTGCCGCTCGGGCACCGCGTGTCTGCCCGGCAACGACTGCATCGAGGAGTCGGCCGGCTCCGTGCCGAGCCGGACCCCGGAGGGCACCAACGGCCCGATGGTCATGGTCACCTTCAGCCCGGGCGGCGTCTGCTCGCCGCCCTGCGAGACCGACGACGACTGCGACGACTGCACCTCGTGCGTCGGCGCGAGCGCCGGTGACCCCGGCACCTGCGCCTCGAACTGCACCCCGACCGCCACCGACAACGGCATGTGCCGCGACGGCTACTCGTGCGGCTTCGGCGGCACCTGCGGTCTGGCCTGCCAGAACGACGACTTCTGCCGCATCCAGGACGTCATCGACTTCGACGGCGACGGCATGCTCGACGGCTACCTCGTCGACCCCGACAGCCCCCAGGCCTGCGACA
The DNA here is from genome assembly GCA_036149055.1 of Myxococcota bacterium. Lineage (GTDB taxonomy): Bacteria > Myxococcota_A > Polyangia > Polyangiales > Sandaracinaceae > JAVJQK01. Next base: position 53,515 of record JAYZQJ010000283.1, read on the forward strand.
CGACCACCGGTCGCTGCGGGCACCCCGGCACCGCGGGCGCGGTCGCCGGCGACAACTGCGAGAATGACTGGGACTGCGAAGCCAACGGCATCTGCATCACCGGTGAAGGCTGGCCGGGCGGCTACTGCGCCCGCCTCGGCTGCGAGTACCCCGGCTTCGAGTGTGACGGCGCGGGCGAGACCTGCGACGTCGGCAACTTCGGCATCTCGATCTGCACCCAGGGCTGCCAGGTCGGCGCCGAGGACGCGTCGGCCCAGGCCGGCGTGGGCGGCGGCGGCGCGGGCTGCCCGACCGAGTTCGGCTGCTTCTGGAACGGCACCGGCGCGGCCGACGCCAACCCGAACGGCAGCTGCATCCCGGCCGAGTACAACGACATCGCTGCCCCGAACATCGGCACCCGCTGCGCGAACAGCGGCGACTGCTACAGCCCGCTGGGCCGTGGCCGCTGCCTCTTCGCCGACGAGGAAGAGGGCCTGGCCGGCTACTGCGTGGTCAGCGGCTGCGTTGGCATGGAGGTCCGCCAGGTCATGCCGGGCGTCGCGGTCGACGTCGACATCTGCCCCGAGACCGCGCTCTGCGTGAACTTCGGCAGCGCCGACGCGCCGAACCCGCTCTGCGTGCAGAACTGCGACACCGGCGACGACTGCCCGACCGGCTTCGCCTGCGCGAACCTCCTCTCGGGCGGCGGCGGCCTCTGCTGGCCGAACTGCTTCGAGGCCGACGACTGCCCCGGCAGCGAGATGTGTGTCACGCAGGGCACCACGCGCGCCTGCGACGCCGACGGCCCGGACAACATGCCGAACACCGACGACGACGAGATCTGTGAGTGCACCGAGCGCGGTGCCGCGCCGCCGGACAGCGGCGTCATGGACACCGACGCGGGCGCGGGCGACGCGGGCGTCTGAGCCCCGACCCAGCCCACAACGGAGAGCCCCGGCGCGCATGTCGCGTCGGGGCTCTTTCACGTCCGTCGACCCTTGACCGGGGCCGACTTTCGTCTAGTCTCCGGCTCCTTCGAAGAGGAACGATTCAGTCATGTACCTGCCCATCTCCAAGCAGCCCCGGAAGAAGAACCGCGGCAAGACCAACCGTCGCAAGGCCAAGCTCAAGGCCAAGAACCGTCGTCGCGTCCAGCGCATGCGCCGCGCGAAGACCGGTCGTCGCCTCGCCAAGAAGTGGTGACCCGGGGAGCCCCCCGGTCGTGGTAGGTTGAGGACGCGGCGTGACGCAATCGAGCGTCACGCCGCTCGCTTCACGGGAGGAGCGGATGGAACGCCCGACGATCTTCGTGGTCAGCGACTCCACCGGCGAGACGGCCGAGCGGGTCGTGCGCGCCGCGCTCCTCCAGTTCCCCGACCAGCGGGTCCGGATTCGCCTCTTCACGCGCGTGCGTGACCCCGAGGCGGTCGCAGAGGTCCTCAAGAAGGCGAACGACGCCGGGGCGATGGTGGTCTTCACCCTCGTGTCGCCCGACCTGCGCGAGTACTTCCACGAGGTCGCGGCGCAGGAGCACATCGAGAGCGTCGACGTCATCGGCCAGCTCATCCACAAGGTGGCCAACTACCTCGAGGCCACCCCGCTGAACCGCCCGACGGCGACGATGCCCTTGAGCGAGGAGTACTTCCGTCGCGTCGAGGCCATCGAGTTCGCGGTCAAGAGCGACGACGGCAAGGAGCCGCGCAACCTGCGCAAGGCGGACCTGGTGCTCACCGGCGTCAGCCGTACGAGCAAGACGCCGCTCTCCACCTACCTCGCCGGCCGCGGCCTGAAGGTCGCCAACGTGCCGCTGGTGCTCGGCGTCCCGCCGCCCCCGGAGCTCGAGGAGGTCGCGCCGGAGAAGGTCATCGGCCTGACCCTCGCGATCGAGAAGCTGCTCGAGATCCGCAAGGCGCGCCTCATCCAGCTCGGCATGCCGGCGGACGCCAACTACGGCCTGCGCGAGCACGTCGCGGCGGAGCTCGAGTACGCCGACGAGATCTTCAACAGCCACCCCGGCTGGATGGTGATCGACGTCAGCGGCCGCGCGATCGAGGAGACGGCGACGATCATCCTCGAGGCCCTGAAGGACCGGGAAGATCTCCCGACGATGGCCTCCTCGATCGTGATCTGAGCGTCTCGGACGGGGGAGGGCCGCTCGGCCCTCACCCCGTCAGCTCTCACTCGGTCGGGGGCTTCATGTACTGGTCGGTGACCGAGCCGACGAACTGGCTGAGGATGCCGTCGGCGACCCGGAGACGGCGCGACAGCTCGCGGGCGATGTTCATCACCAGCAGCGCGTAGGCCTTCAGGTCGCGACGGTAGAGCAGCTGGTCGACGTGCTCCGCGCTCATGCGGAGCAGGGTGCTCGGGGCGAGCGCGCGCACGGTGGCCGAGCGGGGCTGCACGTCGACGATCGCCATCTCCCCGAACCAGTCGCCGGGGCCGAGCATCGCGACGCGGACCTCGCTGCCGCCCGGGCTCTTCTTGAGCACCTCGAGCTCTCCGCCCACGACGACGTACATCTCGCGGGCCGGGTCGCCCTCGGCGACCACCCGGGTCCCGACGACCACCTGCTCGAGGGGCAGCTCCTTGGCGAGGAGGTCGAGGGTCGCCTCGTCGAGGCCACCGAAGAGCCCGATTTCACGCAAGATCGAGGTGTTGACCGGCTTCGGGGCCGGGGGCGACGCGTTCTCAGTCATGGCCTCTCGTCCCTCCGCTCGAAAGCGACGAACGGACGCGACGGACCATTCCATCAGCCGAGGCCCGGGAGCAAGGCTCATGTGCCTTTACCGGCCGCGAGCGCACCGGCTATGCTTTCGGCGCGTCGGTCGGAGTGGCCGACTGCGCGAATTTCGACACGAAATCGACCTCGACCCTGCTCAGCGACGCCCTCGATCTGCCGAAGCCCTTCGGCCCCTACACGCTGCTGAGGCGCCTCGCCGTCGGTGGCATGGCCGAGGTGTACGTCGCGAAGACCAAGGGCATCGGCGGCTTCGAGAAGCTCGTCGCCATCAAGGTCATCCACCCGCGGTTCAGCGAGGACGACCACTTCATCACGATGCTGGTGGAGGAGGCGAAGATCTCCGTGCAGCTGACGCACGTGAACATCGCCCAGACCTTCGACCTCGGCTGCATCGACGACACCTATTACATCTCGATGGAGTACATCGAGGGCGCGGACACCTTCCGCGTGCAGAAGCGAGCTCGCGACAAGAAGCTCGCGCTCCCCCTCGACATCGCCTGCTTCATCGCGGTCGAGGTGCTCAACGGCCTCGCCTACGCGCACCGCAAGCGCGACCACACCGGCGAGCCGATGGGCATCGTGCACCGGGACATCTCGCCGCAGAACGTGCTGGTCAGCTACTCGGGCGAGGTGAAGCTGGTCGACTTCGGGATCGCCAAGGCCGCGCTGCGCGGCGGGCAGACCGAGGTCGGGGTCATCAAGGGCAAGTACTACTACATGTCGCCGGAGCAGGCGTGGGGCGACCCGGTCGATCCGCGCACCGACATCTTCGCGACCGGGCTGCTGCTCCACGAGCTGCTGACCGGCGAGATGGTCTACCAGGAGGACAACGTCCCCGCGCTCCTCGATCGGGTGCGCAAGGCCGAGGTGCCCGACCCGCGCGAGAAGCGCCGCGACGTGCCCGAGGCGCTCTCGCGCATCGTCCTGAAGGCGTGCGCGAAGGAGCCCGACGATCGGTTCCAGAACGCGATCGACATGAGCCAGGCGCTCTCGGAGCTCCTGTACCGCACCAACCCGACCTTCTCGTCCTCGCGGATGGCCCAGCTGATGGGCACGCTCTTCCCCGAGGAGGTCAAGCGGCACAGCCAGGTGCTGAAGCTGCCGACCGCCGAGGAGGAGGCGGCGCGCAAGGCGCCCGATCCGAGCGAGGAGCACTCGCTCCGGGCCATGTCGCGGGCGGAGTTCGGCCCGGCGGCGGAGGCCAGCGTCATCTTCGACCTCGACGACGTCGAGGACATGACCCGGAACGACATCCTCCCGTTCCGGAGGAAGCCCGCGCCGACGACCGGCCGGAAGGCCGAGGAGCCCACCCGCGAGGTCGACGACGGCCCGACCGTCACCGCCGGCCGCTCGTTCGACGACTGGGAGGAGGAGACGAAGCTCAAGCCCCCGGGGGCGTGGGATGAGTCCACGCTCGTCGACGACGACGGCGAGACGATGGCCCAGGTCCATCAGCTGATCGCGAAGAACCGGCAGGCGGCGGAGATGCAGCCGGAGAAGACGGTGGCGATGGCCTCGTTCCCCAAGCCCGCCGGGCTGCGGGCTCCGTCGGCCCGGCCGGCCGCGCCCCCCAAGCCGCCGTCGATGCCGCCGCCGGGGCGCCTGCCCCCGTCCAAGCTGCCGCCGCGCCCGCCCGCCGCGCCGCTGCCGGCCGAGAACACGGTCGCGATGGCGGACGGGCCCGAGACCTCGGACGTGACCCTCGACGACGAGCTGAAGCCCGAGAAGACGATGGCGTGGTCGGAGGACACGGCGACGTCGCGCCCGCGCACCGGCAGCCTCGCGAACCCGTCCAAGGGCGTGCGCCTCTCCGCCGACGCCGAGCGCTTCTTTGCCCCGCCCAGCGGGCAGCAGCCGCTCCCGCCCGAGCCCCCGGCGTCGCGGCCCGCGAGCGGATCGTTCGATCCCTTCGGTGGCGCCCCGGTGATCAGCGAGACGCCGCCGGCGCCGCTCGCCGATCCCTTCGCCGCGCAGCCGCCCCCGGTGGCCCGAGAGAGCGCGGAGGAGCTCGGCAAGCCGCAGCCGCGCCGGTGGATCCTCCCCATCGTGCTCGTGTCGATCATCGCCTTCCTGGTCGCCGGGCTCGGGACGTGGCTCGCGGCGCGCCCGAAGCCGACGAGCCTCGAGGTGATGACGGTGCCCGAGGGCGCGACCGTGGTGTACGGCGGCCGGGAGCTCGGGGCGGCGCCGGTGGTCGTCGAGACGGTGGAGCCGGAGCAGACGGTCACCGTCGAGGTGCGCCTCGCCGGCTACGAGCCGCGCTCGCAGGAGATCCGGATCACCGAGGGGTTGAACCGGACCGCGGTGATCCTCAACCCCATCCGGGTCACCCTGCACGTGACCTCCGACCCGGCGGGGGCGCAGATCTACGTCGACGGGGTGCTGCGGGGCAGCGCGCCGCTCGATGTCCCCGGCCTCAGCGCCGGTCAGACGGTGCGAGTGCGGGCCGCCGCGCCCGGGCGGCAGGAGGCCAGCCAGGAGATCACCCTCGCCGCCGACGCGCGCGAGGCCTCCGTCGCCCTGGAGCTGCCGGCCGCGGAGTAGGGCGCCCCGGAACCTCCCCGGGCCGCCGTTGTCGGCCCCTTCGATGGGCGCTACCACACTCACCGAACCCAGCGTGACCGACCCCATGGCGAGCACCGTGCAGTCCGATCCCGGGCAGTCCGATCCCGGCGACGGGCGCATCCTCTTCTGCCCCTTCTGCCGCGAGTGCTACGAGGGGGAGCGGGTGTGCCCGGTCCACGAGCTGGAGCTGGTCGAGTTCCAGGACCTGCCTCGCCAGGCCCACGAGACGAACCTCCCGGCGTGGGACGAGCCCGTCCTGCCCTGGGACGTGCGCTTCGGGCGCGGCCTGCTCGGGCTCGGCGCGGTGCTGCTCCTGGTCGCCTTCTTCATGCCGATGGTCGTCGGCACCTTCGACGACGAGGCCTTCCGCTGGACCGGCCTCGATCTCGCCACGGACCGGGCGAAGAACCTCTGGACGGTGCCCTTCGTCGCCGTCCTGTACTTCTGGATCCTGCTCCGGCGGCGCACCCCGGTGGAGATGCTCGGCACCCGCCTCGTCGCGGTGCTGCTCGCCATCATGCCGGCGTTCTCGACCGCCTACACGTGGCTCAACGTCCGCCGCGGCGTCGAGGCCGCCCACGGCGCCATCGCCGCCGACCTGGGCGCCGGCGTCTGGGTGGTGGCCGCGGGCACGGTGCTGCTCCTCGTCGGCGGCGTGCGCTTCGGCGTCATGCCCGGGATGAAGGACGAGCGCGAGCCCCCGGGCGCGGCCCCCGAAGAGGGCAGCCGGATCCGGCGCGAGTAGCCCCTACATCCCGGCGTCGGCGAGCGTCTTGAGGAACGCACGCTCGAGCGTCTGGACGAGGGGCGCGAGGTGGCGCAGCTGGTGGCCGCCGTCGAGGGCGAGCTTCAGCACGTAGGTCGCGTCTTTGCCCTTGGGCACCTTGACCTCGAGGGTCGAGCCCTCGCGCTCCACGATGCAGGAGCCGAGCTCCAGGGTCTTCTTCAGCTTCTTCAGGCTGCCCTTGGCGCGGACCTCGTAGACGTTCTGGTCCGGCCGGACCAGCGGCTCGATGTCGCCGGAGTAGAGCACCTCGCCGCCGGCGATCACGAGCACCTGATCGCAGGTCTTCTCGACGTCCGGCAGGATGTGGGTCGAGAGCAGCACGCTCGCCCCGGTGCGCTCGGGGATGTCGAGGATGAGCGCGAGCATCTCCTCGCGGCCGCGCGGGTCGAGGCCGCTCGTCGGCTCGTCGAGCAGCAGGAGCTTCGGGTCGCCCACCAGCGCCTGGGCGAGCCGCGCGCGCTGCCGCATGCCGGTGGAGAACGACCCCAGCCGCCGGTAGCGGGCCTCGCCGAGGCCGACGTAGTGCAGCACCTGGTGCGATCGCGCGATGGCCTCGGCCCGCGGCAGCCCGCAGAGCTCCGCCGCGAGCGTCGTGAACTGGAGCGCGGTCAGCTCCGGCAGCACCGAGTCGCCCTCCGGCATGTAGCCGACGAGGGCGCGGACGCCGAAGGGCTCGCGGGTGACGTCCTTGTCGAAGACCTTCACCGTGCCGCGGTCGTGCTGCACCAGGCCCAGCAAGGTCTTGAGCAGGGTGCTCTTGCCGGCGCCGTTCGGGCCGAGCAGGCCGATGCGGCCGGGCTCCACGCTCAGGTCGACGTCCTTGAGCGCCCGCAGCTCGCCGTAGCGTTTCTCGACCCCGGTCAGCTCGAACAGCGGCACGGCGCGCACGCTACGATGCGCGCCGGATCCGAGCAAGCGGGGGCCTCAATCCGGCGTGTAGATGTAGGCGGGGTCCTGGAAGACGCAGATGCGGTTCCGACCCGCCTCTTTCGCCCGATAGAGGGCCCGGTCGGCGGCCTTCACGAGCCCGTCCCGGCTGGTGACCCCGCGGCTCGGGTAGAGCGCCACGCCCAGGGAGACGTGGATGGGCTCGGTGCGGCCCTCGGTGGTCTCGAAGGGGCGCGAGCCGATCGAGCGCCAGACCCGGTCGGCGACGGTGAGCGCGCCCGCGAGGTGGGTGCTGGGCAGCACGAGCAGGAACTCCTCGCCGCCGTAGCGGGCGACGACGTCGACCTCGCGCACCGCCTCGGTCAGGCGCATCGCCACCAGCTGGAGCACGCGGTCGCCGACGTCGTGGCCGAAGCGATCGTTGAAGCTCTTGAAGTGGTCGATGTCGAGCATCGCGCAGCTGAGCGGCTCCCGGTAGCGCTCGGCGCGCTTGAACTCCTCGTTCAGGCGCGACTGCAGGTAGCGGTAGTTGTAGAGGCCGGTCAGCTCGTCCCGGATCGCCAGCTTCTCGAGGCGGTCGCGGGCGTCGTTCACCTCGTCGTGCATCTGCTTGATGCGGACCATGTTCGACACGCGGGCGAGCAGCTCGCGCTCGTCGAAGGGCTTGCAGATGTAGTCGTCGGCCCCGATGCGGAGGCCCTCGACCCGGCTGTCGGTGTCGGTGCGCGCGGTCAGGAGCATCACCGGCAGGAACCCGCCGTGCTTCTGCGGGTTGGCCTTGAGGGTGCGGCAGGCGTCGATGCCGCTCAGCCCGCCCTCCATCACGACGTCGAGGAGCGCGAGCGTCACGCCCGGACGGCGGCACTCCTCGAGGGCGCGCTGGCCGCTGTCGACGGCGACGACGTCGAAGCCGTTGCCGCGCAGCAGCCCGGCCACGTACTCACGGGTCACGCGATCGTCGTCGGCCACGACGATCTTCGCGGCCTTGGGTACGTCGGACTGCATTCCCGCCTCAGTGTACGAGGCGGCCGACGTGATGGCGAGTGCCGTCTCCGCTCGCCCCGTGTACCCTCCGCGAGACCGCATGAGCTTGCTGGACCGCGCGGCGCGCTTCATCGACGACGTCCTCCTCCTGCCGGAGGACGTGCGGGAGATCATCGAGCGCGCGGAGGAGGCCCTCGAGGGCGGCGACGCCCGGCTGGCCGAGCGGCTGCTGCGCGACGTGCTCGCCGACCGACCGAGCCTGCTGCGCGCCCGCCAGGGCCTCGCGATGGCCCTCGCCGCCCAGGGCGAGCTCGAGGCGGCCCGCGCGGTGATCGCGGTCTCGCGACAGCTCGACCCCGACGAGCCGGAGGTCGCGCTGCTGAGCGCGCGCCTGGCGCTCGAGGCGGGGGACGTCCCGGCGGCGGTCGAGGAGTCGCGGGACGCGGCCCGTCGGCTCGCGCGGGACGGCGGAGCGGCCTTCGCGGAGGCCTGCGTCGTGCGCGCCCGGGCCGAGCGCGCGCGCGGGCGTCCCGACCGGGCGGCCCGGGAGCTGCGCAAGGCCATCGCCGCCGATCCCGACGCCCCCGCGCTCCGGGTGGAGCTCGCCGAGGCCCTCGCGGCCGCCGATCGGGGCGCCGCCGCCGCCGCCGCGCTCCGGGGCTTCGACCCTTCGAGCGTGGAGCCGGAGGTCGCCGGGCGGCTCGGGCTCGCGCTCCACGCGGTGGGGGAGGGCGCGCGCGCTCGCCCGCTCCTCCAGCGCGCGGCCGACGCGGGCGACCCGGCGGCGTCCCGGGCGCTGGCCGAGCTGGCGCTCGCGAGCGGGGACGCCGAGGGCGCGGAGTCGCTCGCCCGCACCGCGGTGGCGCGGGGCGGCGGGAGCGCGGCGCTGGCGGTGCTCGCCGAGGTGCTGCGGGTGGAGGGCCGGCTCGGCGAGGCGTCCCGGGCCCTGTCCACCGCGGCCGAGGCCGAGGGCGGCGATCCCGAGCTGCTGCGGCGCGCGGTCCGGCTGACCCCGCTCGACGACGCGGCGGAGCTGTCCCGGCTCGCCGATCGGCTCGACGCGCTGGTCGAAGGCGACGAGGCGGCCCGCGCGGCTCGCGCGTGGGCGGAGCTGGGGCGCGGCCACCCGGGCGCGGTGGCCCCGCTCGCGCTCGAGGTGATCCGGGAGCCGCGGCTCGCGCTCGCCGCCGCCCGGCTCGCCATCGACACCGGGCGCGCGCAGGAGGCGCTGGAGCAGCTCGACCGGGGCTGGGTCTGGGCGGACGTGGATCTCCCCACCGCCCGCGCGCGGCGGCGAGACGCGCTCCGTCACCTGTGGCGGGGCCCGACCGGCGAGGTCGATCTCGCGGCCGCGATCGACGAGG
>JAYZQJ010000284.1:0-34715 GCA_036149055.1 Myxococcota bacterium
GGTCGACTTGAGCATCTGGCGCGAGGACGCGGGCGAGCTCTCGCCGCGCGTCTCGTCGTCCTGGGGCTCGGCCGCGGCCGGCGGCGTGGGCGCGGCGGGGGGCTGGGGGGGCGCGGGGGGCTTGGGCGGCGGTCGTCCCGGCCCGGCGGCGGGCGGCTTCGGCGGCGCGCCCGGCGGCTTGGGGGGCGCGCCCGCGGGGGGCGGGGGAGCGCCGCGGGTGCCGGCGGGCGGCGCCGGGCTGCCGGCGGGGACCTCCGGGAAGTCGGGGGCCGCGCCCTCGTTCTGAGCGAAGCCGAAGAAGCTGCCGCTCCCCGGCGCGCCCTCCTCGCCCTGGGCCGGGCCGAGGATCTCGTCGAGGTTCGCCGCCTTGCGTCGCGGGCCCGCGCCGCCGCCCGCCTCGTTGACCTTGTCGAGCGCCTCGTTCACGTGGTTGGCGATCTTGCGGTAGCGGCCGCCGAAGTCGGTGATGGTGAAGCGGTTCTCGGGAGACGCGCCGAGCGCCGCGGCGTGCTTGTTGAGCTTCGAGAGCGGGCGATCGCGCTCGAGCCAGAGGAGGAACATCGCGATGAGGAAGGCGAAGAGCCCCCCGCCCGCGATGGGGATCCAGGGCAGCCCCGCCCAGGCGTCGCCGGAGACGTGGTCGAGGATGTCGAGCGGCTGGGCCAGCGTGCGCTGCGGACGCGCGATCGCGTAGCCGACGTTCGCGTGGCGCGCCGCGCCGGTCACGAGCGAGTACACCGCGAGGCCTCCGGTCGGCAGGGCGGCCGGGTCGGTCCGCTCGCCGTTCTGGAGCGCCTCGTTGGTGAGCGCGGCGGCGAGCTGCTGGTCGCCCATGTCGTCGCGCCGCGGGGCGCCCTGCACGCCGGCCGGCATGTAGCCCGCGAACATGCCGCGCTCACCCTGGAAGAAGCCGATCGAGGCGCCGTCGAGGCGGGTCGAGAGGAGCTCGGCGAGCTCGTCGTCGAAGCGCTTGCCGTGGATCAGCGCGCCGACGTACTGGCCGCCCTGGACCACCGGGCGCGCGGCCATGCGGTAGACCTGGTCGTTGTAGATCCAGACGTCGTCGCGCACGTAGCCGTCGAGCGCGCGGCGCACGAGCGGGAACTGGCCGAGCCCGGCGCCGTCCGGGACGTTGCCGGGCGCCACCGCGGCGACCACCCAGCCGTCGCGATCGACCGCGAACAGCAGCTCGCCGCGCATCCCCGCGAGCTGTCCATTGAGCTCCGAGAGCTTGCGCTGCAGGCCCTCGCTCAGCTCTTCGTCGATGTCCTGCCCGGCGCGCCGCCCGCTCGCCCGCTGGAGGGCGGTCCGCACGTCCGAGTTGGCCGCGATCGGCGCGATCGCGTCGAGGCGGGAGCGGGCGTCGAGCTTGAGCAGCGCCTCGACCTCGAAGCGGTCGCGGATGAGATCGCTCCGGACCGAGCGCTCCCACTGCTCGTTGACGAGGCTCGCCGCGAGCAGCGCGGTGGCGAACGCGAAGACCGCCGCGCCGGCGAGGACCAGGTACCAGAAACGAGAGAGGACCATCGCTCAGCTCCCCCCCGCCGAGACCGCGATCGGCTCGAGCGTCAGCTCGCGGGTGTCGGTGACCTCGACCCCGGCCTGCTCGTGGATCTGACGCTCGCCGTGGAAGATCTTCAGGGTGTAGGTGCCGGGCGGTACGTTGCGGAACTGATAGCTGCCGTCGGCGTCGATGCGCGCGCGGGCCACCAGATCGGGCAGCACGTGCAGGTGACCGCGGACGTGGGCGTAGAGCTGGTCACGCACCGGCCAGGCGCCCGCCTCGCTCACCAGCAGCTGTCGGGTGAGGCCGGGCGAGGTGGGCGTCGGCGTGAACTCCGAGTGGCCCTCCGCGCTGAGCTGGTGGGCCATCGGGTCGGTGTTCTGGATCCGGAGGGTCGCCCCGGCGCGCTCCACCATCGTGGCCGGCCAGAGCCCGCCGTTCGCGATCTTGAAGCCCGGCTGCTCCTCGGCCATCGAGCCCTCGCCGGTGAGCACGACGGCGAGCTCGCGCGACGCGTCGAAGCTCGGGTCGCGCGGGTCGATGAAGCCGTTCCACTCTTCCCAGTAGCGGTTGCGGCGGCTCTCCTCGTCGCTCTCCGCGGCGGGCGCTCCGTAGTCGGAGGGCACGCGCAGGGTGCCCCGCACGTCCACCGCGAGCGCGGCGCTGGCCACGGTCAGCAGCAGCCCGGCGAGGGCGAGCGTCGAGAGAGCCGCGCGGCGGCGTCCAGTGGTACGGCCCAATGCCCCTCCAAGTCGATGACGGTCGGGCCCGAGGGTATCGAAGGGCCAGATCCCCGGTCAACGAATGGATGGCGCTCGGGTCGGCAGCGCTCACGTGGGAGGCGGAGCGTAGTAGTCCACCACCTCGATCGGCTCGGAGGCGAGGCGCGCCTCCACCGTCCGGCGCGGTCCCACCGGGTCTCCGCCGATCTGCATCGGCATCGGCTCGTCGTAGCGGATCGAGATCCGCTCGCAGAGGAAGTCGTGGAGGGTGTCGCTCCGGTAGGCGCCCGACCAGATGTCGCGGATGTTCCACGCGACCTGGAAGCTGTTGATGTCCACCACCCGCAGCGAGAAGCGATCCTCGCGGTCGTCGGCGAAGGGGAAGATGCGCGCGCCGAAGCCCCAGTACGGGATCGTGCCCATCGCGACCATCCGGCTCGGCCCGGCGTAGATCACCTCGCCCTTGCCGAGCTCCTGCACCGGCTCGCCGTCGCGCCCCAGCCGCACCACCGGCTCGCCCTCGTTGACGATCGTCACCGACGGATGCGGCCGCAGCAGGTACTGCGGCATCGTCTTGCCGAGCACCGCGATGAGATAGGCGGCGCCGCCCGACGCGATCGGGCGGGTGAGGGGGCTCTTCGAGAGCGCGTCCTTCGTCGTGTTGTAGTCGGTCAGCGCGATCGCATCGATGCCGAGCCCGGCGAACGGCGTCAGCGTGCCCTCGACCTCGAGCAGCTTCAGCTTGCGGCTCCCGCCCTCTCGCCGGAGCCGCCCGAGGTCCGCGATCACCCCGCGATGACGCGGATTCTGCGCGCCGAGGACCCAGGCGAGCGCGTTCCCCGTCCCCAGCCGGAGGAGCCCGAAGCGGGGCGGCGGATCGCCGGCGCGGCGGGCGGTGGCGGTGATCTTCGTGACCATCTGCACGAAGGTCCCGTCGCCCCCCGCGGTCAGCACCGTGGGGTATCCCCGCCGCACGATGGTGGCGGCGATCTCGTCGCCCTCCTCGATCGAGCGGGAGACGAAGAGGTCGCCCGACTGCACGATCTGGTCGAGGATGTCGACGAGGTCGTCGGTCACGCGCTTGGCGTTCCCGTTGACCACCACCGCCACGCGGTCGGCGAAGAGCTCCTTGGGCGTCGTCGCCGGCGCCGGCGGCTCGCTCACGCGCGGCCGGTCGTCGCTCACCGGGCTGGCATAGCCGCCCGGCGGGGGCGCGGTCAATCGCGAGGCGAACGGATTTCGCCTCGCCCGGGGAGCGGCGAAATCCGTTCGCCCTCCCCACGCGGGAGCCTCCGACGAGAGGCGCGGGAGCGTTGGCGCGCCTCTTGCCGAGGCCCCCCGACCATGGACGCCGCCTCCGGCCTCTGCCTGCATTGTCTGGCCCCCCTCGAGGGGCCGGAGGCGCGCGCCCATGGCTTCTGCTGCCGCGGGTGCGAGCGGGTCCACGCCCTGCTCTCGCGTGAGGGCCTCGACCGCTACTACGAGCTCCGCCGCGGCGCGGGGCTGCCGGTGGGCGAGCTCGCCGGCCCGTCCCTCGAGCTCGAGGCCTGGATGCAGGCGCAGGAGGCGCGCCTCGCCGCGTCGGCCGGGCCCGCGCCGGTCGCCCTCGATCTCCAGGGCGTGCACTGCGCCGGCTGCGTCTGGCTGATCGACACGGTGGCCCGCCGCGAGGGGGCGCTCCGCTGCGACGTCAGCGCGACCCGCGGCCGGCTGGAGCTCGTCGCGGCGCCCTCGTTCGATCTCCGCGCCTTCGTGCGCGCCCTGGCCTCGCTCGGCTACCGCGCCGGCCCGCCCCTCAAGCGCGCGCGGGCGGGGCTCGACGGGCTCACCGTCCGGGTCGGCGTCACCGCCGCGCTCGCCGCCAACGCGATGATGCTCTCGCTCGCGATCTATCTCGGGCTCGAGGACGGCCCCCTCCACGCGACGGTGCGGGACGTGGCCTTCGCGCTCGGCGCGGCCGCGGTCCTGGTGGGCGGCGGCCCCCTGGTGCGGGCCGCGATCGAGGCGCTGCGGCGCGGCGTGCTCTCGCTCGATCTTCCGATCGCGCTCGGCCTCCTCCTGGCGTCGATCGCGTCGGTCGCGAGCTGGGTGCGCGGCGGCGACGCGGGCTTCGCCGACAGCCTCGCGGTCTTCGTCGCGCTGGTGCTCGGGGGGCGCTGGCTGCAGGAGCGCATGGTCGCCATCGACCGCGATCGCCTCCTCGCCACCGACGGGGCCGAGGGGCTCGTCACCCGCCGGGTCACCGACGGCGGCGTCGAGATGGTGCGTTGCATGGAGGTCCGGCGCGGTGACCGCCTGCTGCTCGCGGCCGGAGACCTCGTGCCGGTCGAGGCGGTGCTCGAGGACCCGTGCCTGCTGTCGATGGACTGGATCGACGGCGAGTCGCAGCCGCGCGACGCCGCCGCCGGAACCGTGGCCCCGGCCGGCTCGTTCGTCGCGGGCGCGCGCGCGGCCCGGGCGGTGGTGGCGAAGGACTTCGTGGAGTCGTCGCTGCACGACCTCCTGCGGACCCCGCCCGACCGCCGCCGCGGCGATCTCCTCGACCGCCTCGTGGGCCCCGCCTACGTGCTCATCGTGCTCGCGCTCGCGGGCGGGGGCGCCGCGCTGTGGCTCGCGCTCGAGGGGCCGGGGGCCGCGCTCTCGGTGGCGACCGCGGTGCTCGTCGTGACCTGCCCCTGCGCGCTCGGGCTGGCCCTGCCGCTCGCGCACGAGCGAACCCTGGGCATGCTGCGGCGCGCCGGGGTCTACGTGCGCGAGCCCTCCGCGCTGGCCCGCGCCGCGGGCGTGGACCGGGTGGTGTTCGACAAGACCGGCACGCTCACCTTCGGCGCGCCGCGCCTCGCGGACGCGGGCCCGCTCGAGGCGCTCTCCGAGGCCGAGCGCGCGATCGCCTACCGCCTCGCGGCCCAGTCGAGTCACCCCAAGGCGGCGGCCGTCTCGAGCGCGCTGCCGGCCGTGTCCCTCGAGGGCGCGCCGGTGCACGAGCAGCCCGGCGCCGGCGTGCAGGTCAGGATCGACGGCGCGCTCTACCGCCTCGGCAAGCCCTCCTGGGCCGCGCCGGGCCGCGACCACGGCGCCGCCGACCTCGTGTTCGCGAAGGACGGCGCCCCGCTCGCCCGGCTCGAGACGGTCGAGCGGCCCCGCCCGGGCGCGGAGGACGAGATCGCGAAGCTGGCCGAGGCGGGCTACCCGAGCTTCATCCTGAGCGGCGACGCGCCGTCGCGGGTGCAGGCGCTGGCGGCGCGCGTCGGCGTGCCCGAAGAGCGGGCGTTCGGCGGCGCGAGCCCGCGCGAGAAGGCCGACTGGCTCGCCGCGCGCGACCCGGAGCGCGCGCTCTTCCTCGGCGACGGGCTCAACGACGGCCCGGCGGCGGACGTCGCGGGCGTCTCCGGCACCCCGGCGGTCGACCGGCCCTTCATGCCGGCCCGCACCGACTTCTACTTCGTGACCGCCGGCCTCGGCGCGGTGCGCGCGCTGCTCGGCGCCGCCGCCCGCCTGCGCCGGACCACGCGCGGCATCCTCGCGCTCGCGGTCGTCTACAACGCGGTCGCCGTGACTTTGGCGCTCGCCGGTCGGGTCGAGCCGTGGACCGCGGCCGCGCTCATGCCGGCGGGCAGCCTCGCGACGCTCGCCTACACGCGCCTCTCGCTGAAGGAGGCCGCGTGAACGTCCTCGTCCTGACGCTGTTCGTGAGCCTCTGCCTGGCCGCCGTCGCCGTCGCCCTCTTCGTGTGGACGGTGCGCGCGGGCACGCACGACCACCTCGACCAGCTCTCCCTGTTGCCCATCGAAGAAGATCCCTCGGAGGAAGAACCTTGAAGTCCACAAAGGTCGTATACGACGATCGCATCGCGCGCTGGTTCATGGGCGCGTCGGTCGGCTGGGGCCTCGTCGGCATGCTCGTCGGCGTCGTCGTCGCGCTGCAGCTCGCCTTCTGGCAGGCCAACGCGGCCCCCTGGCTCACCTTCGGCCGGCTCCGCCCGCTGCACACCAACGCGGTGATCTTCGCGTTCGTCGGCAACATGCTCTTCGCCGGCGTCTACCACTCGACGCAGCGGCTCCTGAAGACGCGCATGGCGAGCGACAAGCTCAGCCTGTTCCACTTCTGGGGCTGGCAGGCGATCATCGTCGCCGCGGCGATCACGCTCCCGCTCGGGATCACCCAGGGCAAGGAGTACGCGGAGCTCGCCTGGCCGATCGACGTCGGCATCGCGCTCGTGTGGGTCGCCTTCGCGGTGAACTTCTTCTGGACGCTCGCGCGCCGGAACGAGAAGCACCTCTACGTCGCGATCTGGTTCTACATCGCGACGATCATCACGATCACGGTGCTGCACGTGGTGAACAGCCTCGCGCTGCCGGTCGGCGCGTCGCTCACCAGCTACCCGATCTTCAGCGGCGTGCAGGACGCGCTGGTGCAGTGGTGGTACGGGCACAACGCGGTCGCCTTCTTCCTGACCACGCCGATCCTCGGCATCATGTACTACTACCTGCCCAAGGCGGCGGGTCGGCCGGTCTTCAGCTACCGGCTCTCGATCATCCACTTCTGGGGCCTGGTCTTCATCTACATCTGGGCCGGCCCCCACCACCTCCTCTACACCGCGCTGCCCGAGTGGGTGCAGACGCTCGGCATGGTCTTCAGCCTGATGCTGTGGGCGCCGAGCTGGGGCGGCATGCTGAACGGCCTGTTGACGCTCCGCGGCGCCTGGGACCGGGTGCGCAAGGACCCCGTGCTCAAGTTCTTCGCGGCCGGCGTGACCTTCTACGGCATGGCGACCTTCGAGGGGCCGCTGCTCTCCATCAAGGCGGTGAGCTCGCTCGGCCACTACACCGACTGGATCATCGGCCACGTGCACTCCGGCGCCCTCGGCTGGAACGGCTTCATGGCCGCCGGGATGTTCTACTACCTCGTCCCGCGCCTCTACGGCACCAAGCTGCACAGCAAGGCGGCGGCGAACGCGCACTTCTACGTCGGCACGATCGGCATCCTGCTCTACGTCGTCTCGATGTGGGTCTCGGGCATCACCCAGGGCCTCATGTGGCGCGCGGAGGCCGAGGACGGCGGGCTCCTCTACCCGAGCTTCATCGAGACCATCGACGCCATCCGCCCGATGTACTGGGCGCGCCTGGTCGGCGGCACGATGTACTTCGCCGGCTTCGTGGTGCTCGCCTGGAACCTGGTGATGACCATCCGCGGCCGCGCGCCGAAGGTCACCGAGGTCGAGGTCGTCGTGCCGGAGCCGGAGCCGGTGAAGCCCTGGAAGGACATCGTCTTCAGCGGCCCCGTGGTCCTCACCACCGTGATCTGCGTCGTCGTGGGCAGCATCGCCTGGCTCGACGCCATCGCCTCCACCTTCATGATCCTCGTCGCGTCGGTCGTCGCGGTCGGCGGGGCGGTCCTGCTCGCCCTCAGCCGCGAGAACCGCGGGTGGCACCGGGTGCTCGAGGGGCGGAGCCTCATCTTCACCGGGCTCACCACCGCGGCGGTGCTCATCGGCGGCGTGGCCGAGATCCTCCCGACGGTGGCGCTCGGCGCGCACGACCGCGCGACCAGCGAGATGGAGCCCTACACCCCGCTCGAGCTGCACGGGCGCGACGTCTACATCTCGGAGGGCTGCTACACGTGCCACTCCCAGATGATCCGGCCGTTCACCTGGGAGAGCTCGCGCTACGGCGCGGCGTCGGATCCCGAGGAGAGCGTCTGGGATCACCCCTTCCAGTGGGGCTCCAAGCGCACCGGGCCGGACCTCGCGCGCGAGGGCGGGCGCTACCCGCATCTCTGGCACTACGAGCACATGATCGACCCGCGCGCGACGTCGCCCGGCTCGATCATGCCGGCCTACGCCCACCTCCGGACCACCGCGGTCGAGTGGGACATGACCCAGGCCAAGCTCGGCACGATGCAGATGCTCGGCGTGCCCTACTCGAACGCCGAGGTGCTCGGCGGCGAGCAGGACGCGCGGGCGCAGGCGGCGTCGATCGCGACCGCGCTCCGGGCGGACCTGGGTGACGGCGCCGACGGCGAGGAGGTCGCGCTCGAGGACAGCCAGCTCGTCGCGCTCGTCTCGTACCTGCAGCGCCTCGGGCGGAACCGCTCCGAGTGGCAGCCGGAGCCCGAGGAGGACGGCGGCGCCTTGCAGGTGGCCGCCAGAGAGGAGGAGGCACGATGAGCGCGCTGGCCCGAGAGTTCTTTCTGCACAACCCGGCGATCGTCGGGCCCCTGATCGCGATGGCCATCTTCGTGCTGGTCTTCGGGCTCGCGGCCTGGCGCGCCTTCCGCGCGAACGCCGAGCACGTCGATCACATGGGCCGGCTGCCGCTCGACGAGGAGGAGGTGAGCCATGGGTGAGCCGAAGCGCACCGATCCCATCCAGGGCGAGATCGTCCACGAGTACGACGGCATCGAGGAGGCGGACAACGCGCTGCCCCGGTGGTGGCTGCTGACCTTCTACGGCTCGATCGTGTTCGGCGTCTTCTACTGGTTCGCGTTCCACGAGTTCGAGGTCTTCGATCTCCAGCGCGACGCCTACGCGACCGAGATGGCCGAGCGCGCGCAGGGCGCGGAGGCGGACGAGACCGTGCTCGCCACCCTCGCCGCGAGCGACGACGCGGTCGCGGAGGGGCGGGAGACCTTCGCCTCCACCTGCGCCGCCTGCCACGGCGACCGAGGGCAGGGGCAGATCGGGCCCAACCTCACCGACGCGGCCTGGCTCCACGGCGGCGGCGCGATGGACATCTATCGCTCGGTGCGCGAGGGGATCTCGGCCGACGACGCGCGGCTCGAGGGATCGGCCGGCATGCCCGCCTGGGGCCCGCCGCTCGGGGAGCGCACGGTGCGCTCGCTCGTCGCCTACCTGCTGTCGATCCGCGACACCAACGTCGACGGCCGCGCCGCCGAAGGCGAGCCCTGGGATCCCGAGGCGGCGCCGCCCGAGGGCCCGGTGGAGGAGGAGGAGGCGGGGCCCGAGGAGACGCCGAGCGAGACCGCGACGATCGAACGCACCGCGGAGGGGACCGAGTCGTGAGCGACGCGCGCCGCCACCTGCCCGTCGTGCCCACGGCGAGCTCGCTCAACCCCGACGGAAGCCGCAACCGCGTGCACCCGGCGGACGTGTCGGGGCGGTTCGTGCGGTGGCGGTACGTGGTCTTCGCCGCGCTGGTGGCGATCTGGGCGGCGGCGCCCTGGGTCCGGATCAATGGCCGCCCGGCGGTGTTCCTCGACGTCGCCCGGCGGCAGTTCTTCCTCTTCGGCGGCGCCTTCAACGCCCAGGACGTCTGGCTGATGTTCTTCGTGTTGACCGCCATCGGGCTGTCGCTGGTCGCCGTGACCACCACCCTCGGCCGCGTCTGGTGCGGCTGGGCGTGCCCGCAGACGGTGTTCCTGGAGGGCATGTTCCGGCGCATCGAGCGCTGGGTCGAGGGCCCGCGCAACGCCCGCCTCCGCCGGAACGCGGCGCCGATGAGCTGGGACAAGGCGTGGCGGAAGGGGCTCAAGCACGCGCTCTTCGTGCTCTCCGCCCTCTTCGTCGCGCACGTCTTCCTGAGCTTCTTCGTGTCGATGCCCTCGATGCTCGAGATGATGGGCCGCTCCCCCGCCGAGCACCCCGAGGCGTTCGGCTGGGTGATGGTCGTCAGCGCGCTCCTCTACGGGAACTTCGCGTTCTTCCGGGAGCAGCTCTGCCTCATCGTCTGCCCCTACGGCCGCCTCCAGTCGGTGCTCACCGACGAGGACAGCCTGGTCGTCGGGTACGACGCGGTGCGCGGTGAGCCGCGCGGCAAGCCGCGGGACCCGGACGCGGGCGACTGCGTGGACTGCAAGCGCTGCGTGGTGGTGTGCCCGACCGGCATCGACATCCGCAACGGCCTGCAGCTCGACTGCATCGGGTGCACGGCGTGCATCGACGCCTGCGACGCGGTGATGGACAAGCTCGGCCGGCCGCGCGGGCTGGTCCGCTACGACTCGATGAACGGCCTGCGGCATCGGGCGAAGCGCGTCTTCCGGCCGCGGCTCCTCCTCTACGGCGGGCTGATCCTGGCCTGGGCGGTCGGCGCGTGGGCAGCCTTCGGCGCGCACACCTCGTTCGAGGCGAACCTGCTGCGGCTCCGCGGCGCGCCCTTCCACCTGGTCGACGACGGAGAGGTGGTGCGGAACCTCTTCACGGTGCACCTCGTCAACAAGGCGGACGAGGCGGCGACCTTCCGGGTCGAGGCGGCGGACGGGAGCCCGGGCGTGGCCACGATCGAGCCCGCGACCCGGCGGGTCCGGGCGCTCGGCGACGCGGACATCTCGGTGCGGGTCGACGTGCCGCGAGGCGACCGCGCCGCCGGACAGCAGGTGCGGCTCCGCGTCTCCCGAGACGGAGAGGAGCCGACGGTGCTCGAGGCGCCCATCCTGGGGCCGGCCCGATGAGCGCGCGGTTCCTCGCCACGGTGGACGCGGCCGACCGCATCACCCAGTACAACGCGGCGCTGGTCGAGGCGCTCGGCGGTCCCCCGCGCGCGCTCGAGGATCTCGCGCCGATGCTCGAGCCGCGTCGCCTCGAGCGCGCCCTCATCCGCGCGCGCGGCGGGCGCCCGGTGCGGCTCTCGGCGAACGACGTCCGGTGGTCGCTCTCTCGTCTGGAGGGGCCGGAGCCCGCGGTCCTGCTGCGGGGCCGCGGGGCCTCGCCTCGGCCGACGCCCGCCGACGGTGCGCTCGACGCGATGGGGCAGCTCACCCACGCGCTCGCGCACGAGATCAAGAACCCCCTCAACATCGCGCTCCTCGAGATCGAGCTGCTCGGGCGCGGGCTCCGGAACCCCTCGGCGGTCGACCACGCCAAGCTCGCCGCGCGGGTGCGGGCGGTGGAGGCGGAGGTGCGCGGCATGTCCCGGCTGCTCGACGACTTCCTCGCGCTCGCCCGACCCGACCGCCTCGAGCCCGAGCCGGTGCGCGTCGGCGGGCTGGTGGAGGAGGTGGTCCGGGTGCTCGAGGGGCCGGCGGCGGCGGCCCGGGTCACGCTCTCGACGCGCCTGGACGAGGCCGACGCCTGGGTGGACGCCGACCCGGCGCGGCTCCGGCTCGCGCTGCTGCAGCTCCTGTCGAACGCGCTCGACGCCTGCGAGGGCGACGCGGGCGCCGACGTCCGGGTCCGCACGCGGCGGCGCGGCGGCACGGTGCACGTGACGATCGAGGACGACGGCCCCGGCCTGCCGGCCTCGCCGCGGGTGCTGATGCGGCCCTTCGTCTCGACCAAGAGCCGCGGCACCGGGCTCGGGCTGCCGCTCGTGGCGCGGATCGCGAGGCTGCACGGAGGGCGCCTGAGCCTCACCCCGCGGCGCCCGCGGGGGACGCGCGCGCGCTTGATCTTGCCTTGCGCGGTCGAGGTCGAGATGGCCGAGGAGGCGTCGTGAGCCCGCTCGCCGCCCTCCTCGCCGGTGGGGCGCTCGGCGTCGCGTCTGCGCCTCACTGCGCCGCGATGTGCGGGAGCCTCGCCGCCTACTGCGGGGCCGCGACCCGGCGCGGGGGGCTCGGCTATCACCTCGGCCGGCTCGGGAGCTACGCGCTCCTCGGCGCGCTGGCCGGCGGCGGCGCGGCGCTCGGCGCGACGGCCTTGCCCGCGAAGTGGGCGAGCGCGCTCCTCTCCTGGGCCCTGGCCGCGGCGCTCCTCGTCGGCGCGCGTCGGCTACTCCGCGCCGCGCCCGAGCCCGGCCTCACGCGGCTCGGGATCGGCGCGCGCTCGAGCTGGCTCGACCGGCTCCGGGATCGCGCCCTCGGGCTCGCCCGTCGACCGGTGGCGTTCGGCGCGGCGACCGCGCTGCTGCCCTGCGGCGCGCTCTACGCGGCGGCGCTGCTCGCGGCGGGGACCGGGGACGCGCTCGGCGGGGCCGCGGCCATGATCGGGTTCGCGGGCGCGAGCGGCGCCGGGCTGGTGGCGCTCGCCGCGCTGGCCCGGCGGCTGCGTCCTCACCTCGCGCGCGACGCGGTGCTCCGTCAGGTGGTCGCCACCGCGCTCATCGTCGGCGCGCTCGTCCTCGCGGCGCGCCCGGTGCCCGCGCTCCTCACCCCGGAGCCGGCGCCCTGTCACGTGTCGCGCTGACGGTCACTCCTCCTCGGCGTCCGTCTCCGCCTGCCACTGCTTGATGCGGTACTGGATGGTCCGCTGGCTGACGCCGAGCGCCTCCGCGGCGCGCGCGGTCGAGCCGTCGAACGCGGCGAGGGTCTCCTCGATCGCGATGCGCTCCAGCTCGGCCAGGGTCAGCCCCGGGAACATGCTGCGCAGCTCGCCTTCGACCGCGGGCGAGCCGTGCGGGAGCTCCGCGGCGCCGATGCGCGGGCCCTCGCTCATCACCACCGCGCGCTCGACCGCGTTCTCGAGCTCCCGGACGTTGCCCGGCCACGGGTAGCGGAGCAGCTGCCCCATCGCCTCGTCGGTGAAGCCCTCGACCTCTCGACCGTTCTCCTCGCCGAAGCGGGCCAGGAAGTGCGCGGCGAGGGCGGGGATGTCGGTCTTGCGCGCCCGGAGCGGCGGGATCTCGAGCCGCACCACGTCGAGCCGGTAGTAGAGGTCCTCGCGGAACCGCCCCGCCTCGATCTCCTGGCGCAGATCCTTGTTCGTCGCCGCGACCACCCGCACGTCGACCGAGATCGTCTCGTTGCCGCCCACCCGCTCGAGCTCGCGCTCCTGGAGGAAGCGCAGGAGCTTCACCTGGGTCGCCAGCGGGATCTCGCTCACCTCGTCGAGGAAGAGCGTGCCGCCGTCGGCCTGCTCGAAGCGGCCGCGGCGGGTCTGCATGGCCCCGGTGAAGGCGCCCTTCTCGTGGCCGAACAGCTCGCTCTCGAGGAGCGACTCCGCGAGGGCCGCGCAGTTGAGCCGGACGAAGGGCTTCTCGCGTCGCGGCGAGCGGTGGTGGATCGCCGACGCGACCAGCTCCTTGCCGGTGCCGCTCTCGCCCGCGATCAGCACCGTGGCCCGGCTCGGGGCCGCCTGCGCGAGCCGCTTCAGCAGCCGCTGCATGCTCGGGTGGTCCCCGACGATGTCGTCGAAGCCGGCGCGGTCCTCGAGCGCCGCTCGCAGCCGCGCCGCCTCGCGCGAGAGCTTCGTCCGGGCGAGGGCGCGCTCCACGATCGACAGCAGGGCGTCGATCTTCAGCGGCTTGATGAGGTAGTGCTCGGCCCCGAGCTTGATCGCCTCGACCGCGGTGTCGATCGAGCCGAACGCGGTCATCACCACGAAGGTGGCGTGCCGCTCCGTCGGCGTGGAGCGTCGCAGGAACTCCAGCCCGTCCATGCGCGGCATCTTCAGGTCGGTGAGCACGACGTCCGGGTCGAAGCGCTCGAGCGCGTCGAGGGCCTCGATCCCGTCCTTCGCGAGCGCCGTCTCGTAGCCCTCGTCCTCGAGGATGTCGGCCAGCGCGGAGCGAGCCTTCTGCTCGTCGTCCACGACCAGGATGCGTGCGGGGGCGGTCACGGCGGCGGAGTATAGGCAGCGCGGCGCGTCCGCGTCGACGCGTCCCGAAAGCGCGGTAGGGTTCCGGCGTGGAGGCCGCCGACCCGCCCTGGCTCCTGCTCGTGACGCCCCCGCCGGATCCGCGGATCGTCGGCGCCTCGGGGGCGCTCGCGGAGGCGCGGCTCCACGCGCTGATGGACGAGGCCGACCGGGCGCGCGTGGACGACGCCCTGACGCGGGCGCTGGCCGACGGCGCCGCGCGGGTCACCGTCTCGCTCGGCGGCTCCGCGGTCGCGTTCCGGCTCGCGCGCCTCGAGGGATCGGAGCCGCGCGTCGCGATGGTGGCGGTCGACGCGCGCGAGGGCTTCTTCGAGGCGATGGTGCGAACCACGCAAGACGCCTTCCTGACCATCGATCGCTCGGGTCGCGTCCAGGAGTTCAACCCCTCGGCCGAGCGCATGTTCGGCTGGACGCGGGCGGAGATGCTGGGGCAGCCGGTCGAGAAGCTGATGCCCCCCGAGCACGCGGTCGCGCACGGCGGCTACGTGCGCCGCTACGAGCACACCGGCGAGGCGCGGGCCATCGGGCGCATCCGCGAGGTCGAGGCGATGCGCAGGGACGGCACGCGCTTCCCGATGGAGCTCTCGGTCACCGAGAGCCGCAGCGGCGGCGAGGTGCGCTACGGCGCCTTCATCCGCGACGTCTCGGAGCGCGAGCGCATGACGCGCGACCTCGTGGAGAAGGAGCGCCTGGCTACCGTCGGCGAGATGGCCGCGACCCTCGCCCACGAGGTCGGCAACCCGCTCAACAACATGACCCTCAAGGCCGAGGCCCTCGAGCGGCGCCTCGCCAAGGCCGAGGTGAGCGACCCACGCCTGAAGGTCGGGCTCGCCGAGATCCGGGAGGAGGTCGAGCGCCTCTCGGATCTGCTCAGCGAGTTCCGCCACCTCGCCCGCCGCCCGCGGCTCGATCTCCAGCCGCTGCTCGGCGCCGAGCTCCTGTCCGACGTGGCCGAGGACCTCCGGGCTCGCGCCGGCGAGATCACCGTCGAGGTCGACGCGGCCGCGTCCGCCGCGCTCGAGGCGGATCCCGCCAAGCTGCGGCAGGTCCTGCTGAACCTCGGCCTCAACGCGCTCGAGGCGCTGGAGG
Source organism: Myxococcota bacterium (assembly GCA_036149055.1). Lineage (GTDB taxonomy): Bacteria > Myxococcota_A > Polyangia > Polyangiales > Sandaracinaceae > JAVJQK01. Next base: position 14,801 of record JAYZQJ010000284.1, read on the forward strand.
GCCGCGGCGTCGTCACCCTCTCGGCCCGCGAAGACGGGGAGCACGTCGTGCTGGAGGTCGCCGACGACGGACCGGGTCTCCCCGCGGACGTGGATCCCTACGAGCCCTTCGCGTCGACCAAGGAGGGGGGCACCGGCCTCGGCCTCGCGGTCGCCCGCCGCCTCGTCGAGGCCCACGGCGGCACCCTCACCCACCGCGCCCTCGCGCCCGGGGTCGCGTTCACCGCGCGGCTGCCCCGTCGGGCTCCGACCTGACGTCAGCGTGGCTCGCGGGCGACGGTCGCCGCGTGCTCGGGGATCCGCTCGAGGAAGCTCTGGCGCCACGCGGAGTCGGTGATCTTCGCGGCTCGCTCCCGGAGCGCGCGCGCGGCGTCGGCGGCGGCCGCGTCGGCGTCGGCGTCGCCGAGCGCGTCGAGGGTGGCGACGTGGGCCCAGCGGACGAGGCCCTCGCCGAGCTCGAGCGGCACGCCCGAGCGCAGGACGTCCATCGCGCGATCCGCCGCGTCGCGCGCCTCCTCCAGGCGACCCCGCGCGCGCAGGGCCTCGGCGAGCAGCGCCAGCGCGTAGGGGCGGACTTGCGGGAGATCGCGGAGGTGCTCGACCGCGAGGCGCGCGTGGCGCTCCGCCTCCTCGGGCTGACCGTCCCCGAGCAGCGCGCGTGACAGGTAGGCGTGCACCGCGCCGAGGAAGCGCTCGTCCCCGCGATCGCGCAGCGAGAGGAACGCCGCGCCCAGCTCCGCGCGCGCCTCGCGGTGGCGGCCGAGGTGGGTGAGCACGTGGCCGAGGTTGGTGCGCGCCGCGTCGACGACGATGGCGAGGCTCATGCGCTTCGCGTCGTCGTAGGCCTCCCGGAGGTGGCGCTCGGCGTCCTCGTGCAGCCCGAGCTCGGCCTCGAGCACCGCGGCGTTGAGCCGCTCGATGCAGGCGTCACGGCGCGCGCCCGCCTCGTCCTGCAGCGCGGCCGAGGCGCGGAGATGGACCAGGCACCCGGCGCTGTCGCCTCGCCGCGTGGCGCGCGACGCCCGGGCGCGCTCGATGGCGGCGGCCACGTCCGGCGCCGCGCGGAGCGTCTCCGGCGCGCCTTCCGCGCGCGCGAGCAGGGCGTGGGCGCGCTCGGACTGACCAGCCTGGAAGGCGCCCGTCGCGAGCCGCGCGAGGGCTCGCACCGTCATGCGCGTCTCCGGGCTCGCCTCGAGGCGCGGCTGCACCCGATCGAACACGTCGAAGAGCCCGAGGCTCAGCGCCGCGAAGCACTCTCGCTCGATCGCCTGCACCCACGGGTCGCTGCCGGAGGGGAGGGCGTCCTGGGCCGCGAGCGCGAGCTTGCGCGCGTCCCCCGGGCGCCCGCGCCAGTGATGAGAGGTGGCGAGCACGAGGCGGAGGCGGCCGAGCTTCTCCCGCTTCGCCCCGGCCGCGATGCCCCGCTCGGCGCACCGCTCGGCCACGTCGAGGTCGTCGCCCTCGAGCGCCTGCTCGGCGGCGCGGAGGTGGTGGGTGACCGCGGCGTCCCGATCGCGGCCCCGCTCCGCGTGGTCGGCCAGCCGGAACGGATCGGTCTCCCCCGCGCGCTGGAGCCAGCGGAGGGCGAGGCGGTGACCGAGCTCGCGGTCCTCGGTCGTCAGCATCCCGTAGGCGGCCTCGCGCACCGTCGCGTGCCGGAACGCCCACTCCTCGTCCCCCTCGAAGCGCGAGGGGCGCCGCGCCTCGATCAGCTCGCGCCCGGCGAGCGCGTCGAGCCCCTCGACCGTGGCCGGTCCGGTGGTGATCCGGCCGAGCAGCGCGTCGACGCCGTCGCGCCAGAACGCGCGCCCGAAGACGCTCGCCGCCCGGAGCAGGCGCCGCTCCTCGCTCGGCAGCGCCCCGAGCCGCGCCTGCGCGAGCGCGAGCACCGTGTCCGGCAGCGCGTCTCCCCGGCCCTCCGCCTCGGCGCGGACCAGCTCCTCCAGGGTGAAGGCGTGGCCGTCGGCGCGCTCCACGATCGCGTCCACGCGCGCGGCGTCGACGCCCTCGAGCGACGCCTCGACGAAGCGGCGCGCCGCGCCGGGGCGGAGGCCCGAGAGCGCGATGCGCGTCCGCGCCCGCTCGGCCCACGGATCGCCCAGCGCCTCGGGCAGCTCCGGGCGCGCGAGCCCGAGCACGACCAGCGCCCGGTCCTCCAGGTTCCGGAGCAGCCGATCGAGCAGCTCGACGCTCGGCTTGTCCCCCCACTGCAGGTCGTCGACCGCGAGCAGCAGCGGGCCGCGCGCGGCGTGGGCGTCGACGAAGTCCTCGAAGGCGCGCCGGATCTGGTCGCCCATCAGCCGCGGATCGAGCCGCGCGGCCGCGAGCTGCGCCGACGGCGGCCCCTCCGCGCGCGCGCCGACCAGCTCGGCGAGGAACGTGGTGACGCGCTCGGTGTCCGCGGCGCCGATGCGCCCGTCGCAGTGCGAGGCGAGCTTGGCGCGCACGACGTCCGGCGCGTCGCCGCGGCCGATGGAGGCGGCGTCTCGCACCAGCGCGGCGGCGACCGCGTGCGGGGAGCCCGCGGTCTCGACCTCGCCGCTGGTGAGCCAGACCTCCGGCGGGTCGTCGCTCGCCTCGAGCCGCTCGAGGAGCTCGCGCAAGAGGCGCGTCTTGCCGGCGCCGCTCTCGGCCACCACCAGGGCCGCGCGCGCGGTCCGCTCCTCGCCGGCCTCCAGCACCGCGGCCTCGAGCAAGGCGAGCTCGCGCTTGCGCCCGACGAACCGCGTCGGTCGCCCGAGGAGCGGGCGGGGCACGTCTCGATCGTGCTCGGCGAGCAGGAGCAGCCCCTCGGCGTCGCCGCCGATCTCGAAGCGCCGCCCGAGCAGCCCGGCCGTCGTCTCGTCGATCGCGATCGCGCCCGACGCGCCCTGCGCGCGCGCCCGCTGGTAGAGGCCGGCCGCGGCGTCGATCGCGTCGCCCACCGGGAGTCGGTCGGCGAGCACCGCGCGCCCGGTCGCCACGCCCACCGGCGCTCCGTCGAAGAGCGCGCGGAGCGCGGCCGCGATGCGCGCGGCTCTCCGGGCGAGATCGGTCGCGCTCCCCTCCGCCAGCACCGCGGCCACCGTGCCGTTGGCGAGCTCCTCGACGCGCGCGCCGTAGCGCTCCGCCATCATCGCGAGGCGGGCGACCCGGGTGGCGTGCTCGTGCGTGGTCATCGTCTCGGCGCTCGGCTGCACGCTCGCGCGCGCCAGGACCACGGTGACCACCCGCTGCTCGCGCTCCGTCAGGCCCGGCGGCGCGGAGGGGCGGGGCGCCGGGCGCCGCGCGTCCCCGAGGGGCAGCGTCGCGCGCAGCTCGGCGAAGAGCTGACCCACCAGCCCCGCCGTCGGGCGCTCCTCCGGGTCCTTGTCGAGCATGCTGACGAGCGCGCGATCGATCGCCTCGGGCACGCCGTCCACCAGCGACGCGATCGGCGGCACCTCCTCGAGCAGCACCTTGGCCAGCACGCCGAGCGCGCTGCTCCCCTCGAAGGCCCGGCGCCCGGCGAGGCACTCCCAGAGCACGCAGCCCAGCGAGAAGAGATCGGCGCGCCCGTCCACCTCGCCCTCGGCGCGCGCCTGCTCGGGCGCCATGTAGGCGGGCGTGCCCACCGCCGAGCCCACCGTGGTCACGCTCGCGAGCGCGCGGTTGTGGGCCACGCCGAAGTCGAGCAGCCGCACCTGCGCCACCTCGTCGTCGACCAGGAAGAGGTTGCTCGGCTTGATGTCGCGGTGGATCACCCCGCGCGCGTGCGCCGCCTCGAGCGCCTCCGCGACCCGCCGCCCGAGCTCCATCGTCTCGGCGATCGTCAGCGGCGCGTCCTTCAGCCGCTCGGCCAGGTCCCGCCCCTCGAGCCACTCGGTGACCAGCCACTCGACGCCGTCGCTCGAGCCGTGCGCGCGGTAGCGGACCACCGCCGGGTGGGTCAGCGACGCCAGGGTCGCGGCCTCCCGCGCGAACCGCACCGCGTTCTCGGGGTGGCTCTGGTGCGGGTGCAGCACCTTCACGGCGACCGGCCGCTCGTCCTCCGCGTCCACCGCCCGGAACACGGTCCCCATGCCGCCGCGCCCCGCCTCCTCGACGAGCCGATAGCGCCCGTCGATGACCGCGCCGACTTCCACGCCGGGAGCCTAGCGCAAGCGCCGGAGCTGGGTGGCGAGCTCGGGTGGGAGATCCCTCATGCGCAGGGAGAGCGCGACGCCGGGGCGGACGAGACAGCTCCCTCCGATGGGTGTGTCCGAGCGCAGGATCGCGTCGGCGATCCGCTCCTGGAGCGCGCGCCGCAGACTCGGGTCGCGGTTCGACAGCTCGGTCAGCGCGGCCATCGCGGCGCTGCACGTCCAGTCGATCGGCCCGTCGAGGATCGCGAAGAGCGTCTCGGCGCGGATCCCCGGCCACGCGTCGTCGAGGCGCGCGATGGCGAGGGCCGCCGCGACCTGGCAGCGGAACCTCCAGTCCCACGCGGGCCAGGGCTCCCGCGTCTCCGGTGGGTGGACCATCACGGCGGCCAGCTCGCGGGCGCGCTCCGTGCCGGCGAGCGTGGCGAGCGCGGCGGCGCCGTCCCACCAGTCGTCGGGCGCGTACGGCTGGGCGGCCAGCTCGGCGACCCCGCGGGCGAGGTCGGCGCTCGGAGGATCCACGGCCGGTCGCGCGTGGACGCCGAGCCTGCGTCGAAGCCGCGCCCACAGCCCGGTCTCTTCGTAGGTCCACAGCACGAACGGCGGTGTCCCCTCGGGCAGCCGCGGATCCGGGTGCGGGATCTCCGAGACCGTCAGCCGCAGCGGGCCCCGCGCGCGCTCGAAGGACGCCACCGCGCTCGGCGCCTCGAGGGAGCTGAGCGCGACCGAAGGAATGAGCCCCCCGAGGTGCGCGAAGCCGAGGATCGCCTCCTCTCGCGGCGGCAGGTCCACCTCGAACGCGAGCTCGTCCGCGGCGAGCCGGCGCGCGCGGTCGTTCTCGGGGTGCGCGAGCGCGTAGGTGCCGAGCCGCGCGCGGGCGTCCGCGTCGTCGAGGTGGCGAGCGCGGAGGAAGAGCGCCGAGGGCAGGCACCACGCGTCGTCCGGGTCGAGCTCGAGCGCCTCCTGGTAGGTCGCGATCGCCGCGTCGATCTCGCCGAGGTCCTCGGCCAGGAGGTCTCCGATGTCCCGTCGCACCGGCACGTCGTCGGGCCGGTAGATCAGCGCTCGGCGATAGGCGTGCAGGGCCAGGTTCGGCTCTCCGACCGCCCGATGCGCCGCGCCGAGGGCCACGCAGGCCTCGAAGCAAGGAGCCCTGCGGTCCTGCGCCAGCGCGAGCTCCAGCGCCTCCTCGCGCAGGCCGTGCCGTCGCAGGAGCGCGCAGCGGGCGAAGGACAGCCCCGGGTGCTCCGGTTGCGCGTCCGCCACGCGCTCGAGCGCCTCGAGCAGGCGCGCGAACCGCGGCGATCCCTCCTCGGGCGGCCAGCGCTCGGCCAGCGTCCAGACGCGCGCGACGAACGCGTCCCCGTCGAGCTGGGCCGCGCTCGCCTCGTCCTCGAGCCACTCGGACAGCCAGCCGAGGTAGTCGACCTCCGGCGCCTCGAGCTGCGCGCCAGAGAGCGCCTGGAGCGCCTCCTCGCGCCGGCCGAGCGACCACGCCAGCCAGGCCATCACGGCCGCCTCTCCGGCGGTCGCGGCCTCCACCGTCGCGTCCACCAACCGGGCCGCCGCCTCGCGGTCGAACGCCCGGAGCATGGCGAGCGCCGCCGGCGCGCTCGGATCCGACGCGAGGACGTCCCCGAGACGCCGCGCCGCGCGCGCGACGTCCCCGTCTGCCAGCGCGCGCCGCGCCTCGCGGAGCCCCTTGCTCAACCGGGCGCTCCCTCGGCTTGGATGCGCGCGAGGAGGGCCGCAACGTCGCGATCCAGCTCGCCGAGCGGTACCCCGGTGGCGACCGCGAAGTACACGAGGAACGCGGGCGGGAGCCCGGTCAGCAGCACGGGAGCGCCGCTGAGGCACAGCAGGGGATTGGGTTGCTCGAGGGCGATCGTGCTCTCCATCGCCGCGAGCGCCGTCCAGGCGAGGTCGTCGGGGGAGACCCGGCCGGCGGACCAGCTGGACTCCACGCGCCACACCGGGTCGTCGCCTGGATGAGGCAGGGCCAGCGTGTCGGCGGCGGTGGAGAGCGCTTCCTCGGAGCGAATCGCGGGCAGGCGACGTAGCCGGCTCGCGAGGTCGACGAGCTCCGGCGACGAGGCCGCGTCGAGGATCCTCGGCAGCAGGGTGCGTAGCGCGAAGTCCCACTCGAGCAGCTCGAGGTGTCGCCCACCCCAGCGGTCGGTGCGCGGCGACGTCCCCTCCCCGCCGGCGACGGTCGCGAGCCGCGCCCGCGCCATCACGGTCTCCGGGACGATCCCGCGCAGCAGCCCGACCTCCGCTCGGTCGCCACGAGACACCTCGCGCCACATCGGGAGATGTCCGTGGCGTCGGCCGTACGCCCGCGTGCGCTCGACCGTCGGCGGGGCCGCGCCGCCACACGCCGTCGCGCCCACCACCAGCGCGGCGATCAGCGCGGCGCCGGACCGACCGCCGGTCCTCCCCTGGTCTCGGTGGTGTGGTAAGCCCATGTCCAGGAGATTGTAGGGATCGAGCGGGTGCGGGTCGACGCCGGTGAGCACACGCGGGCTGGAGCTCCGGCGAGTCCCCTGCGGCCGTTCGACTGGGGAGAGGATGTCAGCGGGCCTCGAGGATCCGGGCGAGCGCGGCGAGGTCCTTCTCGTTCGCGCGGCGCATCGCCGCGGCCATGAGCGGGGCGCCGATTCTGGAGAAGCCGCTCGGCTCGCCGCGGTTGCGGAGCGTCATGCGGGTGCGGCCCTCGCCGGCGGGCTCCCAGGTGTAGGTGGTCTCCATCGGGAAGGGGCCTTGCGCGGTCTTCATGACGAGGCGCGCGCCCGAGACATGCTCGACGATCTCGTAGGTGTAGGCGAGCCGCCGGCCGAGGAAGCGGGCGACGAACGCGACCCTCGAGCCGAGCTCGAGCGGCGGCTCCGTCTCCCACTCCACGGAGTCGATGTTCGCGTACCACTCGGGCGCGTTGTCCGGGTCGGCCGCGTACGCGGCGACGACCTCCACGGGTCGCGCGATCACGCGCTCGGTCACGACGTCGACGGCCATGCTGGGAGGATATCGGCTAGCCTCCCGTCGTGGGCAGCTCCTTCCAGGTCGTCGCGTTCCCGAGCGTCTCCGCGGCCGATGCGCGCGAGCTCGGGGAGGTGCTCCTCGACGCCCTCGTGGAGGGGGAGGTCGTCCGGCCCGTGTCCAGAGGAGGTGCGCTCGGCCATCCCCCTGGCAGGCGCGCCCACGAGCACACGGAGCCGGGCTTCGAGTACACCCGAGGGCTCGTGAACGACGGAGTCGTCGTCGAGACCGGGCGCACCGTGTTCGACGCAGGCCAGCATGGTCTCGTCGTGCGATGCCGCGCGTGCGAGCACGAACACGAGCCGGGTGAGGCCTTCATGCGAGGCGTTCAGGGCTGGGCTGAGGGGGAGGACGACGTGTCCTACGCCTGCCCGAAGTGCGGTCACGCCGAGCGCCTCGTCCGCTGGGACGGTCCCACGGCCTGGGCCTTCGCGCACCTCGGGTTGAAGTTCTGGAACTGGCCGACGCTGCTGCCCGAGCTCGTGACCTCGCTCGAAGCGCGAATCGGTCATCGCGCCAGGATCGTCCGCGGCAAGCTCTGACTGGGAAGCACCGACGAGCGCCCGGCCGTCCGCTGGGAGGAGCCGCGAGGAGCGGCGCGCGCTGCGTGGATACATTCAGCGGATGCTGAGGGATGGCAGCGCACGCACGTTCAGACAGACGAACAGCTGCCCTCGGAGCAGACCCGAGTCGTCTCAGGCTTGCGGCGTCATGGATGCCTCGAGCCACCGCCACTACGTAGATGCGGTGGGTGCAGCACGACGTCGCCATCCGCGCCGGCTTCCACTGGGCGCGCGGTCATGTGCTCGGTTAGAGTCGGCGCATGAAGTGGCGCATCGCGACAGCGGCCCTGACGGTCGCGCTGCTCGGGAGCAACCTGTACTGGATGGTCGGAGCCGTGGACGACGCGGTCGGTCGCGCCTACCGGACGGACGGCCTGTACGGCGAGTGTCACGCGCTCGACGAGGCGCTGGCGGTGGTTCCGTTGGTCTCGGGCGGCGCCTCGAAGGCGGACGTGCTCGCGGCCGCGCGGGAGGCGTCGGGGGACGGCGACGGCTTCGAGGACGATGGCGTTCATGTCGTCGGGCGGCTCGGGTATCGCTTCGCCGGCGATCGCCTCGTCGCGGTCGAGCGCAGCTGGTCGCCTGGCGCGTGTGAGTGAGAGCGGACCGATGGAGCGCTTCCGCATCCGCTCGATCCCGAAGGCGCGCCTCGCCGCCGAGCGTGACCGCGCGCTCGCGCGCCTCCGCGAGGTGCTGCCCGAGGGCGCCGAGGCTCTCGAGGTCGGGAGCACCGCGGTGGACGGCGTGATCGGCAAAGGCGACATCGACCTGCTCGTGCGGGTCCCGGCCGATCGCTTCGAGGAGGCGCGGGCCGCGGTGGACGCGCTCTGGGCGCGAAACCCCGAGCAGCTCTCGACGGAGATCTATCAGGGCTACAGCGTGCCCTCGGAGCTCGACGTGGCCGTGCAGCTCACGGTGGCCGGCGGCCCCTACGACGACTTCCTCGCGTTCCTCGACCGCCTCCGCGCGGATCCTGCGCTGGTCGAGGGCTACAACGCGCTGAAGCGCGCCCACGACGGCGCGCCGATGGACGTCTACCGCGCCGCAAAGCGCGCCTTCATCGAAGCGGCGCTCGCGTCCGAGAGCGTCGAGGAGTCGTGAGCTCGAAGCCGCGACTCTCCGAGGTGGTCGTCTACACGCCCCCGGATGGCTGGGCGCGAGTCACGGACGCGCCCGATCGGCTCGTCGCCGTCCTGCGATCGGACGTAGAGCGTCCGGACCTCGAGGCGGCGGCCGCGAGCTTCGGCGTCGTCCAGCGCGCGGCGCGATCCAGTCGAGTCGCCCTCGACCGCTACCTCGCGCGGCGGGTCGGCCAGGGCCACGCGGAGGTGGTGAGCGACCCTCGGGTCGCGCCCGACGCCCTGCGAGCGGCGTGGACGGACGGCGTGTCGGACATCCTGACGTGGCTCACCACCCGCGGCGGCGGGGTGTTGCTGGAGTACGCGAAGGACCCGTGGAGGGTCGAAGGCGACCCTGTGGAGCTCGCGCGCGAGCACCTCGACCGCCTTCGCTGGCTCGAGGATGCGAAGCGGCAGTGAGTCGAGGCTCTGCCCGCCGTAGTAGCCGAGGCCGGACTCGAACCGGCACCCCATTGCTGAGAGCGGATTTTGAATCCGCCGCGTCTGCCATTCCGCCACTCGGCCAGAGAGGAGTCGAGGGACTTTTCACGAACCACGCGGCGGGTCAAGGGCTGACCCGTTCAGGGGGCGACGGGAACCCGCTGGAGGTCGAGGGCGCGGAGGCGGTCTCGGATCGACGCGTCGAGGCGGGAGGCCCGGACGAGGCTCTCGCGGCCGCAGGCGAGGAGGAGGCGGCCGCGGCGGCGCCGCGCGGCGACGAAGAAGATCTGGCCGACCTGGCTCGGGCCGGCGGTCAGGGTGCGGCGGCTGGTGCGGACCTCGACGAGGCCGCGCGCGGAGCCGGCGTAGGTGGCTCGCACCCGGAAGCGGAGCACGGCCCCGCGCGCCGCGACCAGCTCTCCCTCGAACATCTCGTGGCCGGGGTGGATCGAGGGGCCCGAGCAGATGCTGGCGCGGACCGGTGGGGCGGCCGAGACGAGGAGCAGACCGGCGAGGGCTCCGAGGCAGAAGCGCACGACCGGAGGGTCGCCGGTCGAGGCGAGCCTCGCAAACCCTCACTCGGGGGTCGAGGCTTGCGCTCGGGGCGCTATATTCCCGCGCGATGCCCACCTTCGCCTCCATCGACATCGGGTCGAACGCGTCTCGGCTGCTGATCGTCGAGGCCGACGACGCCGAGACCGTGCGCAAGGTCGACTCCTTCCGCGTGCCCGTGCGCATGGGACACGGGGTGTTCCTCACCGGGCGGCTGGACCCGGACGCGATCGACGCGTGCGTGGAGGGGCTGAAGACCTTCAAGAAGGAGCTCGCCACCCGCGAGATCGCCGGGATCCGGGCGGTCGTGACCGCGTCGGCGCGTGACGCGGTGAACTCCGACGAGCTGCTCGAGCGGGCCGAGAAGGAGGCGGGCATCCGCCTCGAGGCGATCAGCGGCACCGAGGAGGCGCGGCTGGTGAAGCTCGCGGTGGAGCAGAAGCTCACCCTCGGCGGGTACCGCTCGCTCCTCGTCGATCTCGGCGGCGGCTCGCTCGAGCTCTCCGAGGTGCACCACGATGAGGTGCGCTACTCGACGTCGCTCGAGATCGGCACCGTGCGGCTCCTGGAGTCGTTCCTGACCGCGGACGGGCCGGTCTCGCCGCAGCAGGAGCACCTGCTGACCGAGTACATCGATCGCCTGATCGATCCGACCGAGGAGCAGTTCCGCCGCCGTCGCTACGACTTCGTGGCCGGCACGGGCGGCAACTTCGACGCGATCGCCAAGCTCTGCCCGGTCGCCGGCCGCGAACAGCCCGCCATCGACATCCGGCTCGCCCGCGCGCTCCTGCCCCGCATGGCCAAGCTCACGCCGGCCGAGCGGCAGGCGGCCTACGACCTGCGCTACGACCGGGCCGACGTGATCGTGCCCGCGCTCTACGTGATCCTCCGGGTCGCGGATCTGGCGCGCACCGAGGAGATCATCGCGCCCGGCGTCGGCCTCAAGGAGGGCATCGTCGCCGAGCTGGTCGACAAGCACTTCCGGGTCTGGGACTACAGCGTCGACGAGCACACGATGGCGCGCGCCGCCATCCACCTCGGCCGCCGCTACCACTTCGACGAGCCCCACGCGACGCAGGTCGATCGGCTCGCCTGCGTGCTCTTCGACAACCTGCCCTCGGTGCATCAGCTCGGGCCCAGCGACCGGCAGCTCCTGCGGGTGGCGGCGCTGCTGCACGACATCGGCGACTTCATCAGCTCCGCCGCGCACCACAAGCACACGCAGTACGTCATCGAGAACACGGACCTGATGGGCCTCAGCGAGGAGCAGCGGAAGGTCGTGGCCTGCGTGGCCCGCTATCACCGCCGCGCGATGCCCTCGACGAAGCACGCGCTGTTCAAGAAGCTCACCCCCGCCGACCGCTCGCGGGTGCGCAAGCTCGCTTCCATTCTTCGAGTGGCCGATGCGCTCGATCGCGGGCACCGCTCGAAGGTCCGGCAGCTCGACGTCCGGCTCTCCGACGACAAGGTCACGCTCCTGCCGAAGGGCGCCGGCGACCTCGCACTCGAGGTCTGGACGGCGCGCCGCAAGTCGGAGCTCTTCGAGAAGACCTTCGACCTCGACCTGCAGCTCGAGCTCCCCGAGCGGAGCGTGCTCGACTCGTCGCCGCCGGCCGAGTGACCGATCAGGCCTTGATGAGCTGGTCCGGCGGGCTCGCGGGGGCCACCTGGCTCTGCTCGGCGCGCCGGTTGAAGCGCGCCTCTTCGGTCTTCAGCTCCTCGATGAGCTCCGAGCACTCGGGGCGATCCTCGAGGTGGTTCATCAGGACGTCGGACGCCTGCGTGAAGCTCTTCTCGTAGCCGAGCGCCTCGCGCACCCGGGTGGCGATCCGCTCGCGGCCGGCGCTGAGGTCGTTCTCGAGCGCGTCGCTGTAGCGCTGGAGCTGGGCGCGCAGCTCGTCGATCTGACGGCGCAGATCGGCGGCGGCGTTCTCCTTGGTCTGCACGCGCTGCTGGTTCTCCTGGATGATCTCCTGGAGGGTCTGGGCGCGCGAGCGCATGCCGCCGACCTCCTCGAACGCGGCGCGCATGGTCTGGGCGTCGCTGCCGGAGGCGGCCTGGATGGCCCGCTGGTGCGCGGCCTCCCAGCGCTGGTTCGCCTCGCCGAGGCGCTGCTGGAGAGAGGTCACCCGCTCGCGCTCGGCGCTCGCGTCACGCAGGGTGCGGGACTCCTCCTCCGCCAGCTCCTCGACCTTCCGGCCGATCTCGGCGCGGAGCGCGCGGCCCCGGCGCTCGATCGCCTCGAGCTTCTTCTGGTGGCTGGCCAGCTCGCCCTCGAGCCGGCTCGCGCGGGCGGCGGTCTCCCAGAGCTGGTCGGCGGCCTGCTGCACGTCGGCCGGCGCGCGGCCGTTCGGGTAGGCGCGGGCGACCATGCGCGCGAAGTAGGCGGCGCGGCGGCTCCACTCGACGACGCCGGGCGTGGGCGCGGGCGGCGGGGGCGGCGCGGCGGCGGGCGGCTCGGCCTGCTGCTGCACCTCCCAGGTGGTCGAGGGGAGGGTGCGCTGCAGCGCCTTGAGCTGCTCGGAGAGATGGTGGCCGTCCCGGAAGCGGCGGCGCGGATCCTTCTCGAGCAGGCGCAGGATGATGCGCTCCGCGGTCTCGGGGAGATCCTGGCGCAGGGTCGCCGGGCGGGGCGACGGGCTCGAGCGCTGCATCTCGAGCAGGGTGTCGCGGTCGCTCGAGCGGAAGGGCAGCTGCCCGGTCGTCATCTCGAAGAAGAGGATGCCGAGGGCGTAGAGATCGCTCGAGGGGATCGCGTCGTCGCCGCGCGCCTGCTCGGGCGACATGTACTCCGGGGTACCGAACACGGCGCCCTTGGGGGCCAGCCGGGGGTCGCGGGCGAGCGCCGCGAGGCCGAAGTCGAGGATCTTCACGAAGTCCCGCCGGCCGCCGCGCACCGTGAGCATGATGTTGTCGCTCTTGAGATCGCGGTGCACGACCCCGAGGTCGTGGGCGCGGGAGAGCGCGGCCGTCATCTGCTCGAGGATGTCGACGGCCCGGGTGATCGGCATCTGACCCTTGGCGATCTCGCTCGAGAGCGACGTCCCGGTCAGGTACTCCATCACCAGGTAGAGCTCGCCCTCCTCGGTCTCGCCCACGTCGTGGATCTCCACGATGTGCGCGTGATCGACGCGGTTGGCGGCCCGGGCCTCGCGCAGCATCCAGGCGCGGAGGTGGGTCTCGCCGCGGAGGTCCGGGCGGATCAGCTTGAGCGCCACGACCCGGTCGATCAGGACGTGCCGGGCGCGATAGACGACCCCCATCCCGCCTTCGCCGAGGAGCGCCTCGAGGCGGTACCGGCCCGCGACGACGCGGCCGAGGTAGGTGTCCTTGCTGCTTCGCGATGTCGAGCGTGCCGTAGCCATCGGGGGAAGGGATCTCCTGGTCGACGTCCGGAGGTGGGCACGTCGATGATACACGGGTCGGGGCAGCGTGCGGGAGTTCTCGACGGGACCGAAAACGAAACGGTCCTCGAAGACGCGGTTACCCAAGAGGGGAGGGAGGGCACCCGAGCCGGCGAGGACCGTCATTTCCATACGGCGGATCGGAGGTTATGCTGTATGGGCCCCCGTCTACGCGGGGACAGGTGCGCCCGATGAACCGGAACACCCTCGGCCCATACCGCATCGAGAGACGGCTCGCCGCCGGCGGCATGGCGGAGGTGTTCGTGGCCCACCGGGAGGGCCCGCACGGGTTCCAGAAGCGCCTCGCGCTCAAGCGCATCCTGCCGCAGCACGCCCGCGACCCCGAGTTCGTCGGCATGTTCATCGACGAGGCCCGCCTCGCGGCCCGGCTCGCTCACCCCGGCATCGTCCAGGTCTTCGACTTCGGCGAGCACGGCGGCAGCCTCTTCATGGCCATGGAGATGGTGGAGGGGACCACCGTCGGGCGGCTGCTCCGCACCGTGGCCTCGCACCGTGAGACGGTGCCGCTCGGCCCGGCCCTGCACGTCGCGCACGAGGCGGCGGCCGCGCTCGCCTACGCGCACACCCTGCGCGACGAGAGCGGTCACCCGCTCCACATCGTGCACCGCGACGTCAGCCCCGCGAACCTGCTGCTCGACCGGCAGGGGCACGCCAAGCTCACCGACTTCGGCATCGCCCGCTGCCGCACCACCGCGCAGCGCACCGACGACGGCCACATCCGCGGCAAGCTCGGCTACATGTCGCCCGAGCAGGTCGTCGGCGACGAGGTGGACGCCAAGAGCGACGTCTTCACCCTCGCGGTGGTGCTCGCCGAGATGCTGATCGCCGAGCCGCTCTTCGGCACCGGCGCCGACCTCGACGTGCTCCTGCAGATCCGCAACGTCGACTTGACGGTGATGAAGCGGGCCGGCGGGCACATCCCGAAGGACGTCACGCGGCTCCTGCACCACTGCCTGGAGCGGGACCCGGAGAAGCGCCCGACCGCGCGGCAGCTGTCGTTCGCGCTGCGCGAGGTGCTCGCGCGGCGCGGTGAGCTCGGCCGGGGGGCTCAGGAGCTCGCGCGGCTGATGGAGCGGCTCGAGCTGGTGCCGAAGTCGGAGCACGACGCCGACGCGCAGGAGGCGGGCGCGCGCCCGACCTTCCTGGTCGAGGTGGACGACGAGGCGTCGGCGCCGAACAACACCAAGGCGCTGCTCGACCGGCTCGCGCTCGACCCGCCGACGACCTACGAGCTGCGGCACCCGAACGGGCGGCGCGAGGGGCCCATCCCCTTCAGCGAGATGGTGCGGCGCATCGTCACCGGCGCGCTCGAGCCCGGCACGAAGGTGCGCAAGGACACCGGCGACTTCGAGAGCGCCGGCCGCATGCCCGAGCTGCGCCGCTACCTCGGCAGCAAGGCGCTGCAGTGGGGCCCGAGCGGGCCGCCGCGAGGGGCGAGCAAGCGGGGCGTGCTCTACGGCGGCCGGCTGCTCGGCCAGGCGCACCAGCTCACCTCGCGCCGCGAGACCGGCGTGCTGCATCTCTGGGACGGCGACCGGCAGAAGCGCATCTACTACGTCGACGGCCGGCCCGACTTCGTGGCCTCCAACGTCGAGGCGGAGCTGCTCGGCGAATATCTGGTCGCGCAGGGCACCATCCTCCGCATGGAGCTCGAGATGGCCCTCGCGATGCTGCCTCGCTACGACGGCCGGCTCGGCGACGCGCTGGTCGGGCTCGGCATCCTGCGGCCGATGGAGCTCTACCGGGCGGTCGCCGATCAGGTGCGCAGCCGGTACCTGGAGGCCTTCCGCTGGACCTCGGGGCAGTGGGCGTACGTGCGCGGCGAGGTCTGCGACGAGGAGACCTTCCCGCTGCCGCAGGGCGAGCACGAGCTGCTGCGCGACGCCGCGATGCAGACCGACGCGAAGGACGTGAAGGCGGCGCTCACCCCGGTGCAGCGGCGGGTGCTGCGCAAGAACCCGACCCCGCCGGCGACCCTCGCCAGCTACCGCCTGCCCGGCGAGTGGGAGCGGGTGATCGAGACGGTCGACGGCCGCGCGACCCTGGCCGGGATCATCGCCCGCGAGTACGCGCAGAGCGGCCTCGACGCCGAGCAGGTCCAGCGCGCGCTCTACCTCGGGCTGAGCGTCGAGCTGATCGAAGCGGCGTAGCGTCCCGCCCCCGAGGCGCGAGGCCACGATCGTGGCCGAATGCCCGCCCGCGTCACGTGACGTCGCGCGGCGCCCGTCGTGGCCACGTTCTTGCTCACCCCGTGCACGTGGCACGGGTACACGCCGTCATGATCGGGCTGCTCTTGCTGGCGGGCTGCCAGGGAGGGCCGACCGAGATCGTGGTGATCACCGACAGCGACGCGCCGGTGCCGGAGGCGCTCGACGCGGTCCGCTTCGAGGTGGTGCAGGGCGGGGTGGTGTGGGCGCGCGAGACGTCGCTCGACCAGACGCCGCTCCCGCTGGTGCTGCCGGTGGTGCACGAGCGCGGTCCGCTCGGTCCGCTGACGATCCGGGCGATCGGGCTGAAGGACGGCGAGGTGGTGACCGACGCGCGCGCCCGCACCTGGTTCGCGGCCGGCCGCAGCCTCCAGCTCCGCCTCGATCTCCACGCGGCCTGCTTTGGCCGCTCGCTCGCGTGCGCGCCGGACGAGACCTGCGGCGAGGACGGGTCGTGCCGCCCGGCGGAGGTCGATCTGCGCCCCGACGCCGGCCCGCCCGAGCCGGACGCGCGGGTCGCCGAGATGGACGCGGGCGCGCCTCCCTCGCGTCGCGACTCGGGAGTCGATCCCGGGCTCGACGCGGGCGTCGATGCGGGGGGCGACTCCGGCGTCGATTCGGGTGTCGACTCGGGCGTCGACGCGTGGGTCCCGCCGGTGGACTCGGGGCCGTGCGCCCGGACCCAGTCCTGCCGGGGCTCGTGCGCGTGCGCCGACTGCGGCTGCACCCAGCGCTGCGGCGGTGATCAGGACTGCTCCGGCTCCTGCGCGGGCGCCGGATCGGTCTGCGCGTTCAGCGCGGACGAGAGCTCGAACGTGGACTACGCCTGCACCGACGGCGCCCGCTGCGAGGTGCGCGCGGAGGAGGTCTCCAACGTCGAAGACGTGGTCTGCGAGCGGGGCGCCGACTGCGACGTGCGCTGCGACGAGGTCTCGAACTGCTTCGTGCGCTGCCGCTCGGGCGCGCGCTGCGCGCTGCGCTGCAACGAGACGAGCAACTGCCGCATCGAGGAGTGCGACGGCGAGCTCCGGAGCTGCGGCGGCGGCGTGCGCGTGTGCAACCGTCCTTGCCCCTGAGCGGCTCAGCGTCCGAGCGGCCAGCCCCTGAGCGGCCCGCCCGTGCGCGATCAGCCCAGCTGATCTTCGGCGGCGGCGAGCTCGCGGGCCATGGCGGCGGCGGTCTTCGCGGCGCGCTGGGCGATCAGCTCGCGGACGCGCTCGGTCTCGCCGCGCTCGAGGAGCTCCAGGATGCGGCTGGCCGCGCTCTGGGGCGTGTCGGCGGCGAGCATGCCTCCGACGATCGGGTAGCTCTCGTGATCCACGGCTCTACGCTCCCACGTTCAGGGTCATGGTCAAGATGTTGACGAGCGTGCCGATCGTCAACACCTCCACCTGATCCGGGCTCCGAAAGTGGTCCAGCCGGGAGCTGGTCACGATGAGCGCGCCCTCGGGCGCGTCGGTCGGGGTGCGGTAGGAGAAGGGCACGCTGACCGCGCTGACGTAGTGCTGGGCGTCGGTCGCCCGGGCCTCCGAGGGCACCCAGGCCTGGGTGTGGCGGATGTCGCCGCTCACCAGGAGCTGGTTCTCCTCCACGCACTTGCCGACGTGGCCCTGGCCCACCTTCCAGGTCCGGCCGTGCACGGGGATCGCCGGGTGCGCCTCGCGGTGCACCGGCCGGAGGCGATCGCCCTCGAGCACGTAGACCACGAAGTTGTGCTGATCGCGATCGCCGTAGCCGAGCAGGGCGCCGCGGTGAGCCCGCCAGAGCCGCAGCAGCAGATCGACCGCGTCCTCGCGGCTGCGGGTGCCGCCGCGGATCTGGATCGAGAGGTGAGCGGCGACCGAGGAGATCTGGTGGATCGCGTCGGTGCGGAGCCGCTCGCGCTCGGCCGCCTCGCGGGCCGGCCGCACCCGGCTCCGGGCCACCGCGAGGGCCGCGTGCAGCCGCGCGTCCACCCGCGCGATCGCCGCCGCCGCGCTGCCGTCCCAGTCGGCGTGCATCCAGTTGTCGACGTGGCCCTTGCGCAGGGCGTCGATGAAGCGCTGCACGCCCGGGAGGTTGTGCCGGTCGGGCTTCCGGTCGGCGAACTCGGGCACCTGCCGCAGGCGCGCGTCGATCTCGACGACCTGCTCGTCGGGGTGGCGCGCGACCAGCTCGCGGCGGGCCGAGAAGATCTGCCGCGCGAGCGCGTTCGTCTCGTGGTGCACGAGCACGATCGGCAGGAGGCCGGCGTCCATCGCCTCCTCCCACTCGCGCCAGGTGATCGACTTGTTCTGGCGCTGGTACTCGCCGCCGAAGCGGGACGCGACCAGCAGGACGAAGACGTGGGCCTCGCGCACCGCGCGCAGGCAGGCGTCGTGCGAGGTGACCCCGGGCTCCACCGGGAAGTCCGGGTCCTCGCTGGTGCGCACCTCGATGCCGCGGGCCTCGAGCGCACCCCGCACCTCGCGCCGGACCGCGTCGAGGTCCTCGACGGTCGAGCTCAGGAAGACGACGAGCCGCTGGCTCATGGCGAAAGCGTTACCACACGTGCGAAGCTCGCCGCGCATGAAGTGGCTGGCGCTCTCGATCCTCCTGCTCGCCTCTTGCGGCGGCGGACCCCGCGGACGGGTCGCCACCGCGGTGGACGCGGGGGATCTCGAGGGCGCGCTGGCCGCCTACGAGGACTACCGCCGCAGCGAGGGCGCCGACGCCGACGTGCTCGGGCGGGTCGCCGAGCTCCTCCTCGAGGAGGAGGCGCGGGCCGAGGACGGCGAGCGCCGGCGGGCGGCGATCCTGCAGCTCTCCCTCGCCGGGACCGCGGGGGAGCCGGCGCTGATCCGGCTCTCCGAGTCCGAGGGGATCACGCCGGGGCGCCTCGGGGCGCTCGAGGTGCTGGCCCGCCGGGGCAGCGAGCCGGCCAAGCTCGCGCTGCGGGCGCTCGCCGATCACGACGATCCGGCGGTGCTCGCGTCGGCGATCGTCGGCATGGACCCGGCGCTCGATCGCGATCTGCTGCTGCGGCACCTGGAGTCCGAGGACGCGACGGTGCGGCGCGCGGCGGCGCGGGCGCTGTCGGCCCGGGAGGACGCGGGGGTGCGAGAGGCCCTCGCCGAGCGGGCGCGGGTGGATCCGGACGCGTCGGTGCGCGCGGCGGCGGTCGGCGCGCTCGCGCTCGCGGGGCCGGCGGCGGTGGACGCGCTCCGGGAGCGGCTCGGCGATCCGACGTCCAGCGTGCGCCTCGCCGCGGTGGGCGCGCTCGCGCGGGCGGACGAGGCGGCGGCGCGGGAGGCGCTCGGCGCGCTGCTCGAGATGGCGCCGAGCCCGGCCGGCATCGAGGCCGCCCGGGTGCTCGCGCTGCTCGACGGAGAGATCGCGTCGACGGCGCGCGGGTTCCTCCGTCGGGCCCTCGAGGCGCGCGACGCGGGCCTCCGATCGCAGGCGGGCGTCGCGCTGACGGGCCTGCCCGCCTCCGCCGACGCGCCGGTGGACGCGGTGCGCGCGGCGCTCCGGACGGAGGCCGACCCGGAGGTGCGCCTGTCGCTCGCCCGCGCCCTCTGGCGGCGCGAGCGCGCCACCGCGGCTCCGGTCCTCGAGGGGCTGCTCGCCGACGACGGCATGCCGGGCGTGCAGGCGGCCGCGCTCCTCGCCGGCGAGGCGCACGAGGAGGCGATCGCCCTGCTCGACCGGGTCGCGCGCGGCGACGGCGTCAGCGTGCTCCGGCGCACGGCGGCCCGGGCGCTCGCGCGGGAGGCGATGCGACCCGACGCGGCGCGCCGCCACCTCGATGACGACGACCCCCTCGTGCGTATCTACGCCGCCGGTGGCATCCTCGCCGCCGCCGCAGCCAGCTGAACGACCGGGAGATCTCTTCAGTGAAGTACCGCCACATCCTCGCCGCGACCGACTTCTCCAAGCTCGGGGACCTCGCCCTCTCGCGGGGCGCGCAGCTCGCCGCCGACTCGGGCGCGAAGCTCACCGCGGTGCACGTCCTGCCCGAGCCGGACGCGCCCAGCCCCCTCTTCGCGCACTACGAGATCGAGCGCGACGACAGCAAGCTCGAGGCCGCCAAGCAGGGCGCGGCCGCGGCCCTCGCCGAGCGCGTCCCCGCGGCGGTGAAGGAGAGCGGCATCGACATCGAGTACAAGGTCGTGCTCGGCGATCCGGCGACCGAGATCCTGACCCTCGACGTCCGGCTCGACACCGACCTCATCGTGCTCGCGACCCACGGCCGCCGCGGATGGCAGCGCTGGATCATGGGGAGCGTGGCCGAGCGCGTCGTGCAGATGGCCACCGCCGACGTGCTCGCCGTCCGCGAGCGCGACCCCGTCGACCTGTCCGGTCTCTGAGCTTTCTGGAGGGTTTGGTGCAAACCCTCCCCCCATTGGGCAAAGCGCCAATGGGGCCCCCCTCCCGACTCCGCCGGCGCCTCGCGCTGCGCGCTCGCGCCGCGACCCCAGCGACGGGGCGCTGGGGGCCCCGCGGCTCGCGCTCG
>JAYZQJ010000285.1:0-16028 GCA_036149055.1 Myxococcota bacterium
GCGCTTGGACGGGCCGTCGATTCGCACGAAGCACTTGGCGGACGACATGGACTTGAACGACGATCAGGATGAAGCTGAGCGGCTCAGAGTTTCCGGAAAACGCGGCTCAGAGTTTCCGGAACCTACAAGCGGTCTACCTCCGGGTCTCCCGCGGGGAGCAGTCTCTCGACAACCAGCGTCCCGACGTCCGGCGGCTGGCGCGTGCGAGGAAGCTGAAGGTCGTCACCACGTTCGAGGAGAGCGTGAGCGCGACCCGCGCGCGGCCCGAGTTCAAGGCGATGATGGATGCAGCGCACCGAGGCGACTTCGACGTGCTGCTGGTGTGGTCGCTCGACCGCCTCGGGCGGTCGATGACCGGCAACCTTCAGGCGGTGCTCGACCTCGACCGCTGCGGCGTCGAGGTGATCAGCGTGCGCGAGCCGTGGCTCGACACGGGTGGCCCCGTCCGCTCGCTGCTGATCGCCATCTTCGGGTGGGTGGCCGAGCAGGAGCGCGCGCAGATCGCCGAGCGGACGAAGGCGGGGATCGAGCGCGCACGGCGGAAGGGCATCCGGCTCGGCCGACCCAAGCGACGGGTCGACGTGCGCCAGGCGAAGCGACTCCGCGCGAAGGGGCTCTCGTTCCGCGAGGTCGCGCGCGAGCTCGACATCCCGGTGTCCACGCTCCACCGCGCGCTGCGTTCCAAAAAGGGGTCCGACAAAGAGGGGGTCTAACCCCGCGAAATCACGTGTCCGGATTCCGCGTACCAAAACCGGACGGTTGTGGTACGGATCACGCGCCCGATGGGCGGCTGTCTCAACCGGGGCGAGGGGGGAGACATGATCCACTTGCCCGTCGATCCGACGGACGAAGAGCTGGCGCGCGACTGGACGCTCGGCGAGGAGGACTTGGTCGAAGTGCGCCGTGCCGAGGCGCCGACAAGCGCCACAGCTTCGCGCTTCAACTCTGCGTGCTGCGTCGCCTCGGTCGCTTCCTGAGCCCGGACGAGTACGACGCGATCCCCGTCCGCATCATGAACCACGTCGGACGACAGGTTGGCCGACCGCCCGTGCTGCTCGTTACGCCGCCGGCTCGGAAGGCGACCGACCTCGAGCACGAGAAGCGGATCCGCGCCCACCTCGGCTACTCCATCCTGGACGAGGCAGCCCGGGACACGCTCGACGTGTGGATGACCGAACGCGCGGCGCGGGGACTACTCGCCGACGAGCTCGTCCGCGAGGCCGAGGAGTACCTCAGGCTGCGCCGCATCGTCATCCCGGCGCGCTCGACGCTCGAGCGGATGGCCACGCGTGCGGCGACGCGCACGGAGAGCGACCTGCTCGGGACCATCAACGAGCGGCTGACGGCGGAGCAGCGGATGGCCATCGACCACCTCCTGGATGTCCCCGGTCACCGCTCCCAGCTCTTCGCACTGAAGCAGTATCCGCCGGAGCCGACGCCCACGGCGATCAACAGCTACCTCCAGCGCGCCGAGCTGCTGTGCGACCTTGGCGTAGGCCAGATCGACCTTTCGGGTGTCCGGCCCGAGATCGTGCTCCACCATGCCGAGCTCGTTCGTCGCTACGACGTCGACGACCTCAAGCGGTTCAAGCCGGCCAAGTGCCATGCGCTCGTGGCGTGCTTCCTCGTGGAGGCGAACAAGTCGGTGCTCGATCACCTGGTCGAGATGCACCACGTCTTCACGACCGGGCTCCACCGACGCGCGCGCAACGCCTACGAGAAGAAGCAGCGCGAGCTGCGCCAGAAGTCGGGCCGGAACCTCCGCCTGGTTCTCGACGCCTTGGAGGCGCTCCTCGACGAGGACCCCGAACACGTGGAGCAACTCGACCTCGATGCCGTCCGCGGTGCGATCGTCGGCTGTCGGGAGCTACAGCGGCTCACCGAGCGCGGGGAGTTCGAGGCGCTGCGCCTGCGGCACCACACCCTCAAGCGCTATCTCCCCGGATTCCTGCGCCTCGCGTTCGAGGGTGGTCCTGGAACGGAGCCGCTCATCGAGGCGATCGAGCACGCCCGTGCGCTGCACGACGAAGGGACAACCGACCTCGGAGAGGATCCGCCGACGGAGTTCGCGACCGGGCTGTGGAAGCGCGGCCTGGCGCGCAAGCTCGACGTGCGCTCATGGGAGCTCGCGCTCGCGTACGCCATCCGAGACGCCCTGCGTTCGGGGGACCTGTACCTCGCCGACAGCCGCCACCACGTGTCCTTCTGGAACCTCGTCCAGGGGCCCGAGCAATGGGCTGCCGCTCGCGCTCGCGCGTATCGGGAGATGGGGCTGCCAGCCGAGCCAGGGCACGCCCTCGAGCGACTGCGGACCGAGTTTGACGCGGCCCTGCACGACTTCCGGGACGGTCTCCCGGACAACCGGTTCGCGAAGGTCGAGGCCGGTGCTCTGCACCTGTCGAGACGCGACGCCCTCGACATCCCGGATCGGGTCCAAGACCTCAAGCGCGCGATCGACACGCACATGCCGCGGATCCGGATCGAAGACCTACTGCTCGAGGTCGACCGCTGGACGGGCTTCACGGCGGAGCTCACCGCGCCGAGCGGCTACTCCGAGCGGAGCGCCGCTCTCCGCTATCCGACGCTGCTCGCGGCGCTGGTCGCCCACGGGACGAATCTCGGGACGGCGACGATGGCGCAGAGCACGAAGGACATCACGGTCGACATGCTCCAGCGCACCTCGAAGTGGTGCCTGCGTGCCGAGGCACTGAAGGCCGCGAATCGCGTCCTCGTCGATTACCACCACGGCCTCCCGTTCGCCGACGTCTGGGGCGATGGGACCCGGTCCTCATCGGATGGACAGCGCTTCGGGGTCCAGACGAGCTCCCTCCTCGCAGGCTTCTACCCGCGCTACTTCGGGTTCTACGAGCGCGCGATCACGGTCTACACCCACGTCTCGGATCAGTCGGCGGTGTTCGCGGCGCGGGCCATCTCGTGCTCCCCTCGGGAGGCCATCTACGTCCTGGACGGGCTGCTGGAGAACGACACCGTCCTTCGCCCGCGCGAGCACTACACGGACACGCACGGCTGCACCGAGCAGCTCTTCGGCCTCTGCTACCTGCTGGGCTTCTCGTTCATGCCACGCCTCAAGGACCTGAAGGACCAGCAGCTCTACATGCTCGACCGCGAGCATGTCGCCGGCGACCTACGCGGTCTGTTCCGCAGCGCGATCGACGTCGAGCTCGTACGTGAGCAGTGGGACCAGCTCGTGCGCGTGGCGTCCTCGCTTCGAGATCGGACGGCGCCGGCTCACGTGGTGCTCGACCGGCTCGCCGCCAGCTCGCGCTCGGACCGCCTCGCGAGGGCGCTGACCATGCTCGGCCGCGTCGTGAAGACCACCTTCATCCTCCGCTACATCCACGACTCCGCGGTGAGGGATCGAATCCACCTCCAGCTCAACCGGGCCGAGTCGCGGCACGCGCTCGCTCGGCGCCTCTTTTTCGCGAACCAGGGCTCGTTTCGGACCGGGGACTACGCGGAGATCATGAACAAGGTCAGCGCCCTGAGCGTGCTCTCGAACAGCGTATTGCTCTGGAACACGAGGCAGCTCGAGCGCGTGGTCGGCGCGCTCGAGGGAGCGGATGGCAATCATGTGGACCGAGACGACCTCGCGCGCATCTCGCCGCTTCTCCACGCCCACGTGATCCCAAGCGGCACCTATCGGTTCGGCGTGTGACGCGCATCGGACTCGCTTGACGTCGTCCTCGTGGACCGCTACTACGACACTCGTCGTAGAGCGATGAGAGAATCCGTGAACCCCAAGACCGACCCTCCGACTCCTCCGGGTGGTGAGCTGGAGATGAGCCTGTTGACCGAGCTGTGGCGACGCCACCCCGCGACGGTTCGGCAGCTTCACGAGACGGTCGGCGTGCCTCGCGGGATCGTGTACACCACGGTCGCGAAGGTGCTCGATCGGATGGTCGACAAGGGCTTGGTCGGCCGACGCGCGGTGGGCCGCGCGTACGAATACGAGCCGCTCGTCGATCGCGGTGCGACGCACCGCGCGATGGCGCGCGACTTCCTCGCCCGCCTCGGCGGCGACCCGGGGCGTCCCGCCGTCGCGGCGCTCGTGGGCGCGCTCGAGGACGCCGATCCGGAACTGCTCGACGAGCTCGAGGCCGAACTGAGCGCGTGGCGGGAGCGCAACGATGGAACGTGAACTCGTCTTCGTCGGCCTGAGCAGCGCGCTGGCCATCTGTGCGACCTGGACGGTGGCCATCGCCACGTTCCGCTCGCGTCGGGCTGCGGTCACCTCCGAGGTTGGCGCGTTCTGGCGGGTCGTCGCTCCCGTTCTCGCGGCTGCGGCCGTGCTTGCGTTCTTCGTCGGGTGGGCCGTGCAGGAGCCCGATCCGGCTGACGAGTGGCTTGAGGCGGGGTTCTGGGGTCTGAGCGCGGCCACGGCGATCGTGGTCCTCCGCGCCACCGCGCGAGGCCTGAGCGCTCTGCGCATTCCGCCGGGCCTTCCGGTGGGGGTGGTCGGGCTCTTCCGTCCGCGTGTGGTCGTGTCCGAGGCGTTCGGGCGCGGGGTTGACGAGTCCGTCCTGCGGGCCGCGCTCGCCCACGAGGCGGCCCACGTTCGCCACCGCGACCCGCTCCGTATCTGGCTCGTTGCCTTCGCGACGGACCTCCAGTGGCCGCTCCCCGGCGCGCGCTCACGCTTCGAGAGCTGGCTGCTCGCGCTCGAGGTCGAGCGCGATGACGAGGCCCTCGCGCGGGGTGCAACGCGCGGTGCACTCGCCGAGGCAATTCTCGCCGCGGCCCGGCTAACACGCGGGCCAACTCGGACCGCGGTCGCGGCCGTAGGATCCGAACCCGGCGTGGCGCTCCGCATGCGGCGACTGCTCGGTGGCGGCGCGCGACCCCGCGTGCGCGATGATCGTCGCTGGGCACCCTGGGTCGTGGGGAGCGGACTCCTGTTCGTCGCCTGGCTCGGGCATGGTTGGGGGGACGCGCTCCTCGCCGTCCTCCCTGGTGTCGGTCGTTGACGCATGCGTGCTCTGTGCGCCGCGGTCTGTGCCTTGGTGCTCGGGTGCGGCGCCCCGGCTCCGACCGCCGAGGAGGACGCCGACGCCTCGACGGTCGTGGTCCTCACGGCGTCACGACGCGAAGCGCTCGATCTCCAAGTCTCCTCCGCACAACGCACCCGTTTCCCGGTGCCCTCGCTCCGCTTCGGGGTCGTCTCTGCGCGGCCCGACGAGGAGGTGCGCGTGGTGGCGCCGGTCGCCGGCCGGATGCTCGTGGCGCCCGCCGTGGCCGTGGGAGACGCGGTCGAGGCGGGTCAGCTCATCGCGACGATGGTGCCGCTCGTCGACACGGCGTCGCGCGCGACCGTCGAGGCGCAGCGGCGACAGCTCCGCGGGCAGGCGCAGTCCGCCGCCGCGAACGCGACGGCGCTCGAGGCCGAGGTCGCGCGGATGCAGACGCTCGAGGAGACGCAGCTCGCCACCGCGGCGGAGCTCGCACGCGCCCGCGCCGACCTCGCGGCGCAGCGCGCGCAGGCTTCGAGCCTCGCACGCGCCGAGCACGAGCTCGGACGCATGACGCGGGGCGCCATCGAGCTGCGCGCGCCGATCGCCGGCGTCGTCGCCGAGCTCACGACCGAGGTCGGCATGCTCCTCGCGCAGGGTGACCTCGTCGCGCGGGTCACGCGACCGGGGCCCCGCTGGATCGACATCGCCGTCCCGCCGCTCGAGACCGTCGGCGCGCGCTACCGCGTCCGGTTTGCCGGTGGGCGCGTCGAGGCGACGCTCCTCGCGCGTGGCGCCTTGGTCGGGGCCGACGGCATGCGACGGGACCGCTTGCTCGTCGAGGCCGCGGACGAGCTCCTGCTCGGAGCCACCGTCGCGGTGGAGGTCGTTCACGAGCAGGAGGGAGTCAGCGTGCCGCAGGGGGCGCTCGCCTCGCGCGGCGCCGAGCGCGTCGTCTTCGTCGAGGTCAGCGACTCCCGCTTCGAGGCCCGCGTCGTGCAGGTCACCGCGCTGGCCAACGGCGCCGCGCTCCTGGAGGACGCCGTCGTCGAGGAAGGTGAGAGCGTCGTCTCGCAGGGCGCACCCTCCCTTCTCGGCGAGCTCGAGGGCGTCGGCGGACCCAACGAAGAGGATTGAGCGTGAGCGCCCTCTTCGACGCGATCATCCGATGGTCGGTGCGTCGCCGGCACCTCGTGCTGGTGCTCGCCCTCGCCGTCGCCGCGGTCGGCGTCGGTCAGGCGATGAACGCACAGGTCGACGCCCTGCCGAGCTTCACGCCGCCGATGGTGACCGTGCAGTGTGACGCCCCCGGTTTGGGCAGCGTGCGAGTCGAGGAGCTGGTGACGGCGCCGCTGGAGCAGGCCCTGCTCGGGACGCCCGATCTCGTCCGGCTCCGGTCGACCTCCTCGCCCTCCCTCGCGCTCGTCGAGCTCACCTTCGAGGACGGCACGGACATCTTCCGGGCGCGACAGCTCGTGAGCGAGCGCCTGGCGTTCGCGCGCGCCCGGCTCCCGAGCTCGGTGCGGGCTCCCCGCCTCTCCCCGATCACCGCGCCCGTGGGCTCGGTGCTCCGGATCGCATACACGCCGCGCTCGGACGATCCGGAGGCGCTCCAAGCGCTCTGGCAGTTCGGTGAGTGGCAGCTCCGGCCCCGCGTGGAGGCCATCCCCGGTGTCTCGCATGTCACGATCCACGGCGCCTCGTCGGCGCGCGTGGCCGTTCGGCCCGACCCCGCGGCGATGATCGGGCACGGCGTAACCCTCGCGGCGCTCCGCGCGGCGCTCGCCGACGGGCTGAGTTTGCAGCCGCTCGGTTATGCGTCCGTAGGTCCGCTGCGCGAGCCCGTTCGATCCGAGACGCTGTGGGCCTGGGGCGACCTCGACGCGATCCGGGATGCGGTGGTGCTCCATCAGGACGGTGTGGCGATCCGGGTCCGCGACATCGCGAGCGTCGAGCGCGACACCGGGGTCCCCGTCGGGACCGCGCTCTACGATGGACGAGCCGGCATCTTCGTCCAGGTCGACAAGCTCCCGTGGGCCGACACGCTCGGCGTGACCGCCGACGTCGAGGCCGCGCTCGACGACCTCGACGCGGTCCGCCCGCTCGGCTCGGTGCGCCACGAGCCGACGCTCCGGCAGGCCGACTTCGTCCACACGTCCATCGACTCCGTGGCGCGCGCGATGGCGATCGGGGCCGTGCTCGTCGTCGTCATCTTGATCGCGTTCCTCCGCTCGGGGCGGCTCGCCCTGATCAGCCTCACCGCGATTCCGCTCTCTGTCCTGGCCGCGGTGTCCATGCTCCTGGCGCAAGGACTCACGCTCAACGGGATGATCCTGGGCGGGCTCGCCATCGCGGTCGGCGAGGTGGTCGATGACGCGATCGTAGACGTCGAGAACATCTGGCGGCGCCTCCGCGAGAACGCTGCGCTCGAGGAGCCTCGCGAGGTGATGGACGTGATCCACGACGCGTCCATCGAGGTTCGCGGCGCGGTCGTGTACGCGACCTTCGTGGTCGTCACGGTGCTCGCGCCGATCATGCTGATCGGCGGGATCGCAGGGCGCATCTTCTCGCCGCTGGCGCAAGCCTACGCGCTCGCGATGGTGTGCTCGCTCGGTGTCGCGCTTACGGTCACCCCGGCGATGTGCGCGCTCCTGCTGCCGAGGCTGGCGGCGCGCGACGCGAAGGAAGGCGCCGTCGCGAGGTGGCTGCGGGCGGCCTACGACTCCGTGCTCGCTCGAGTGGCGCGGATGCCGGGCCGTATCGCGCTCGCCGCGGTCGCGGTCGGGACGGTCGCGGTAGCGTGTCTGCCGTTTCTCGGCGGCGCGTTCTTGCCGGAGTTCAAGGAGGGGGCCCTCGTCGCCCAGGTGCTCGCCTGGCCGGGGACGTCGCTCGAAGAGACGACGCGCCTCGCGACCAGGATCGACGCGGTGTTACGTGAGCCAGGCCCCTTCCCCCACACGGCGGCCCGGGTCGGACGCGCGAGCCTCGACGAGGATCGCGCGCCGGTGCATCGGATGGAACTCGACATCATCCTGCCCGAGGGCGCCGACCCCGAGGAGCTCGAGCCGCTGATCACAGAGCGCATTGGCCTCGTGCCCGGTCTTCAGTTCAGCGTCGACGGCTTCCTCGGCGAGCGGATCAACGAGCTCCTCTCCGGTCAGCGGGCTCCGATCGCGGTGGAGCTGCGGGGAGGAGACCTCGAACAGCTCCAGGAGGCCGCGCGACGAGTCTCCGAGTCCCTCGCCGACGTGCCGGGGGTCGAGTCGGTCAGCACGCAAGCGATCGCGGACGTCCCGACGACCGACGTCCACATGATCGCCGCGGAGCTGGGCGTGGTCGGGCTTCGCCGAGCTGAGGTGGCGGAGGCGACCGCCGCGCTCCGGCAAGGGCTCGACGTCGGTGAGGCGAGAGCGCCCGGAGGCTTCGCGGTCCCGCTGGTGGTGGCGGGTCGCCGGACCGGCTTGGCACGTGACGAGCTCCCTGACGTGCCGCTCCTCACGTCGACGGGCAGCGCGCTGCCGTTCTCGGCCGTGGTCGAGCTGCGATCGAGCGCAGAGCCCGCGGTCATCGTGCACGAGGGCGGAGAGCGCGTGGTCGCCGTGACCGCGAGCGCGGCGGGCGACGCATTGAGCGACGTCGCCGAGCGCATCCGGAACGTGATGAACGATGAGGTCAGCCTCCCCGCCGGGACCCGCTGGCGGATCGCGGGGCAGGCGGCCGAACGCGAGGCGGCGGCGCTGCGGCTCGCGGGCGTGACCGCGGTCGTCCTGCTCGTCATCTTCGTGTTCCTCTGGAGCGCGTTCGGTTCGCTGCTCGACGCGACGGTCGTGATGGCGGGGCTTCCGCTAGGGATGGTGGGTGGTGTCATCGCGGCCCTGTTCCTCCCGGAGGGGCTGAGCATGGCCGCGCTCATCGGCTTCGTGACCCTCTTCGGCATCATCAGTCGCAACGGGATCATGCTCGTGCAGCACAAGAACGACCTCTTCGCCGGCCACCCCGAGGCCCCTCGCCAGGAGCTGGTCCTTCGCGCCGCGAAGGAGCGACTCATTCCCATCACGATGACGGCGGCAACGGCCTTCTTCGGGCTCCTCCCGCTCGCGGCTTCGCTTGGCGCGGCGGGCAGCGAGCTCGAGGCGCCCATGGCGCTCATCGTCTGCGGCGGCCTCGTCAGCTCGACCGCGCTGAACCTGGTCGCCGTCCCCGCGTTCTATCTCTGGCGGCATCGCCGCGAGGAGGTCACGTGAAGAAGCTCTTGTGGACCTGCATCGCGGCCGTCGAGCTCGTCGGCTGTGGTGTCTCGGTCTCGACTCGTTCGTTCGACCGCGGCCCCATCCCCGACGCATGGAGGCCTGCCGAGGCCACGGCTCGAGCGGCAGCTCCCCGAGCGCCGGGAGAGCCGTTCGACCGCGGCCGAACGGTCGAACCGACGCGCGGCGGTCAGGGCCTGACGCCGTGGGGCGCAGCCCGGCTCGCCGTGGAGCAGAACCCCGAGCTGCGCGCCCTGCGAGGGCGAAGAGGGCTGGCGCGCGCGGAGATCATCGCGGCGGGCGTGCTCCCCAACCCGGTGCTCGCGGGCCACTTCTCGTTTCCGCTCGCGGGGGCGGAGGCCACGGTGTACGGAGCCGGCGCCGACCTGAGCTGGGACGCGACCTCGCTGCTCGGCCTCGGGGCGCGAATCGAGAGCGCCGAGGCAGATTACGATGCGGTCGACCTCGAGGTCGCCTGGCAGGAGTGGCAGGTCGCGGTCGGCGCCCGCCTTCACGCGCTGCGCGCCGTGTCGCTCGGGCACCGGATCGAGGTGGCCGAGCAGATCGCGCGGACGTGGCAGGAGCGGACCGACGCGCTCGAACGCGCGCAGGGGAGCGGGGCGACCACCGCGCTCGAGGTCCGTGACGCGACCCTCCTCGCGGCCGAGGCGCGCATGGCGCTCCAGGCGTTGAGGCGCGAGCGGGCCGTCGAGCTCGCCGCCCTCGCGACCGCCATCGGGGCGGACCCCGCCGACGTGCCGGCGCTGCGATCGGCCAGCGAAGTTCGCGCCGATCTACCCGCCTTGGAGCGGCTGCTCGACGGGCTCCCGGAGCGTCGTCTCGATCTCATCGCGCTCCGGCACCGCTACCGTGGTCGGGGGGCTGCCCTCGACGCCGCCCACGCCGGCGCTTTCCCACCGATCCAGATCGGCGTCTTCGTCAACCAAGAGGTCGACGAGAACCTCTCGGCGGGACCAACGCTTTCGATTCAGATTCCCGTGTTCGACCGCAACCAAGCGCAGATCGCGAGGGCGGAGGCAGCTCGGGAACAGACGGCCGACGAGTACGAGGCGCGCCTCCGGCAGGCCCGGAACGATGTGGTCGCCCTCGAGCATCAGCGGCAAAGCATCTTGCGCGAGCTGGAGGCGGCGACCCTCGCCGCCGCAGCGGCCGCGGACCTCGCCGAGAGGGGTCGTCGGGCGCACGCCGGCGGCGCCCTCACGCTGCTCCAGGTCCATGAGATCGAGCGGCGAGCGTGGGCTGCGACCCTCCGGCAGCTCGAGCTGGAGCAACTCGCCGGAGACCTCCGCGTCGGGCTCGCGGTCGCGTCCGGTCGACCGTTCTAGCAAGGCTGGCCGCGGTCTCAGTTCCGAGCAGCGCGGCTCTCCAGCTATCCGTTACCGTACCTTTTCGTGCGCTAGGGCCCAGGACCCAGTGTTCGTGCGGCGGCGTGCGGCGAGCTCGCTTCGCTCGTCGCCTTCCGTGTTCGTGCCGCGGCGTGCGGCGAGCTCGCTGCGCTCGTCGCCCGCTCCCTCGGTTCACGCGGCCTTCGGACAGCTCGGGGACGATCTTCACCATCCCGAGTCCGGCCGCGTCTCCGGGCGGGCGGCTGCGGCCCCTGAGCTCACCTCGCGCTCGAGCGCGGCCGCCCGCGAAGCTGTGCGGGCGCAGTTGGGAACGCTGGCCGCGACGTTCGAGCTGTGCGGGCGCAGCTGAAACGCTGGCCGTAGCGTTCGAGCTGTGCGGGCGCAGTTGGAAACACTATCCGCGACGTTTGAACTGTGCGGCGCACAGTCCAGTTGCGAACGGGAATCAACTGGGTTGTGCGGCGTACAGTCCAGTTGCGAACGGGAATCAACTGGGTTGTGCGGCGTACAGTCCAGTTGCGAACGGGAATCAACTGGGTTGTGCGCGCACAGTCCAGTTGCGAACGGGAATCAACTGGGTTGTGCGTGGCACAGTCCAGTTGATTTGCTCTATCAACTGGGTTGTGCGTGGCACAGTCCAGTTGATTCGCTCTATCAACTGGGTTGTGCGTGGCACAGTCCAGTTGATCCGCTCTGTCAACTGGGTTGTGCGTGGCACAGTTGGAACGCTGCGGCTAGCGTTTGAACTGCGCCACGCAGCGCTGGGACGCCGTGGACGGTGTTCGGACTCGGCCCCGCTCAGCGCGAACGCCGTCGACAGCCCTCGCGCGCGGCCGGCCCGAGAAGAATTGTCGCGGGCACGAAACCGACGGACGACGCCAGGGCTCCGGCCCCGGCACTGCGACTCGGAGTCGGTTTCGGCCTCGGCGTCGGACTCGGAGTCGGACCCGGTGTCGGCCCCGGCCTCGGACTCGGACTCGGACTCGCACTCGGACCCGGACTCGGACTCGGACTCGGACTCGGACTCGGACTCGGACTCGGACTCGGACTCGGACTCGGTCTCGGATTCGGTGTCGGTGTCGGTGTCGGTGTCGGTGTCGGTGTCGGTGTCGGTGTCGGTGTCGGTGTCGGCCTCGGTGTCGGACTCGGTCTCGGTCTTGGTCTCTTGGGTCTCGGTGTCGGTCTCGGTCTCGGTCTCGGTCTCGGACTCGGTCTCGGACTCGGTCGCCGGACGGGGCAGTCGGTGGCCTGTTCCTCTTCGCCTCCCCACCTCCCTCCTCCCCCCACAAAAAACGCAGCCAAGCCAGAACGAGCCGAGAGGGACTCCGAGAAGGAGCCACCCGAAATCGGCGAGTCGGCTAGGCTCGGGGCATGGAGCTGGCGAAGCTGAAGTACGACGACCGGGGGCTCGTGACGGTGGTGGCTCAGGATCACCGCACCGGGGAGGTGCGCATGCTCGCGCACGCGGATCGGGCGGCGCTCGAGCGCACGATCGAGACCGGGTTCGCGTGCTTCTACAGCCGCTCGCGGCAGAAGGCGTGGATGAAGGGGGAGGAGAGCGGCAACCGGCTGCGGGTGCAGAGCGTCTGGCACGACTGCGACGCGGACGCGGTGCTCTACCTCGTCGAGCCCGAGGGGCCGAGCTGCCACACGGGCCGGGAGAGCTGCTTCTTCGAGCGGGTGAGCCCGGGGGCGGGGGAGGGGAGGGCGGCGCCGGTGCTGCTCCACCTCGAGGGCGAGCTCGAGCTTCGCAAGTCAGCCAGCGGCGCGAAGAGCTACACCAAGTCGCTGCTCGACGAGGGCGCCGCGAAGATCGGGGAGAAGCTGCGCGAGGAGGCCGACGAGCTGTCGGTGGCCATCGCCGACGAGAGCGACGCGCGCGTGGTCAGCGAGGCCGCCGACGTGATCTACCACCTGATGGTGGGGCTGCTCTCGCGCGGCGTCGCGATGGCCGACGTGCAGGCGGAGCTGGCGCGTCGCTTCGGGGTCTCCGGGCACGACGAGAAGGCGAGCCGCTGAGCGGGCTCACGGGTCGACGGAGCGGAACTTGCCATCCTCGAGGACGAAGCGGGTCGGGCCGTCGATGCGGCGCTCGTCGATCGAGTGGGCCGGGTCGCCCGGGAGGACGAGGGCCATCACGCCGGCGTCCTGATGGAGCTCGGGCTGCACGGGCGCGGGGACCCGGGCTCGCGCGGCGGCGATCGCGTCGTCGATGCTGCGGTGGCCGGCGAGCTGCTCGACCGTGCGCAGGGTGGGGGGCGGCAGCGAGATCACGCCGGCCTCGAACCTCTCGAGCGCGGCGTGGGGCGCGAGCCACTCGCCCGCCGTGACCTCGACGCGATCGTGGGCCGCCTCCTGGGCGCGCGGCGCGCGCGCGAGGAAGAAGCGCGCGTCGTAGCGGCGGCGCTCCGCGGTGGGGGTGACCCACCGCGACCACGGCGTGAGCGCGTCGGCGCGCAGCGTGATGTCGTGCTCCTCGAGGATGGGGAGCAGCGGCGCGCCGTCGTTGAGGGCGGCGCGGCTCGCCGCGAGCTCCGCCTCGTCGGCGCCGTCGCCGAGGAGCACGCCCGCCTCCTCGAAGGTCTCGCGGAGCGCGGCGACGTGGAGCGCGAGGCCGCGCGTGCCGTCGTCCTCGCCCATCATCGCCGCCGCCTCGTCCGCGCTCCGCCCGCGCAGGCGCGCGAGCAAGCCGGGCGCCGCGTCTCCCTCGTCGAGCGTGCCGCCCGGGAAGACGTAGGCGCCGGCCATGAAGCCGCTCTTCGCGTGGCGCTTCACCATGAAGACGGAGAAGCCGTCTGCCTCGTCGCGCACGAGGATCACCGTCGCCGCGTCCCGAGGGGTGACCGGCGGCGCGCTGGGATCGAGCTCGATCAACCTTCGAGCACGCGCGTGGTCGGCACGCCGATCGCGTTCGCGAGGCGGGCGATCGTCTCGAGCGACGGCGTGTGCCGTCCGGCCTCGACGCGCGCGATGTTCGGGCGGTGGATGCCGGTGCGGCGCGCGAGCTCGGCCTGGGTGAGGCCGGCGGCGAGGCGCAGCTCGCGGATGCGCTGACCGAGCTTCACGCCGTCGACCTGTCCGTTGGTCGCGCCGTTGGTGGCGCCGGCGAGGAGGCTCTTGCGCGCGACGGTCTGCGCGGTGAGCTCGAGCGTGCCGCCGCTCTCGAGCGTCAGGACGGCGCGGGTCGCCTCGTCCTCGAGGGAGATCTCCTCGATGTCGGTGCCGTCGTCCTCTTCGATGTGATCGCGCTCCACGAGGACCGCGTTCCCGTCCGAGAAGATCGCGAGGAGCTCCCCGCCGCGCGGCGAGACCGTGAGGTACTCGAAGCGCTGCGCGCGGCCCGCGTCGGCGCGGCGCGAGAGGGTCGCGACGATGCGGCCCACGTCCTCGGAGCGGCGCGCGACCATGCCGGCGCAGAGGTCGTCGAGGATGTCGTCGATCGCGCTGACGTCGACGTCGACGGGCACGCTGACGATCGGGCAGGCGCCGAGCGCGCGCGCGAGGCCGACCGCCGCGAGGAGCTCGTCCTCGTCGTACGCGCTGGCTCCCGCGTCGATCACGACCGACGCCCCCTTCTCGAGGTGGTCCGCGAGCTGATCGGGACGCGCGGCTGCCGCGTCGAGACCCGCGGCGGAGAGCGCCTGATTCCACTGCTGCTCGAACAGCGAGCGGTCGGTGAACAGCGTGACCGTCGTCTGCGTCGCCCGGGATGACATCTTTCCTCCGGATGCGCTCTTGGCGCCGTCGGCAGGGGATCCGTTCCCGCGCGCCACGTCGGCGTCACGGGTGAGGGTGCGCGAGGTCGCGCGGGTCGTTTCCGTCTTGGTCTTCACGGCGTCCTCTCGGTCCATCTACGGCAGAGGTGCTCGGACCTGCCACGACTCGGGTCGATCGTCACGTCGCTCTCGATCGTCCTCGCCCTCTCGCTCGATCGCGGCGCTGCGATCTCGAGGCCGCCGTCGGAACGTCGGGAAGGGAGGGAGAGCTCGGTCATGGTCCGTGTCGCGTCGGCGGTCTCGGGCCTCCGGCCGGCCCCGTTCTACACCGGGCCGCCCCGTCAGCAACGGAGCTGGGTGCGTCCCCCGAAGTGCCCCGACCGTCGTCCGCAGGTCGCCAATGAGGCCACGATTGAGGGCGGGCTGCAAGCCGGTCGAGCGACATTCGGAGCGGCCTTCCGAAAAGCTCAGTCATGCACGTGGGTTCGGCGCCGAACCCAGTCGCGCTCCGAGGTGGAAGCGTCCGCGAGAGCGCGAACGAGCCCCTCACGCGAGGGCGCGGCGAGGTCTGGATCCGCGTTGACACCCCAGGGCGTGGTTGCTACCAAACGGCTCCTTCGGGCCTCCGGGCCCCGGGCTTCGGAGGCGGTGGTGTTCAAGTCGATCTGTATCTTCTCGGGCCATGCTCACCCCGCGCTGGCAGAGCAGATCGCCAGCTACCTCGAGGTGCCGCTGGGGCGCGCGAAGATCAGCACCTTCTCCGACGGCGAGGTGTTCGCCGAGGTGAAGGAGAACGTGCGCGGCGTCGACTGCTACGTGGTGCAGCCCACGTGCAAGCCGGTCAACGATCACCTCATGCAGCTGCTGGTGATGATCGACACGCTGAAGCGCGCGTCGGCCGGCTCGATCACCGCGGTGATGCCGTACTACGGATACGCCCGGCAGGACCGGAAGGTCGCGCCGCGCACGCCGATCACGGCGAAGCTCGTCGCCGATCTCCTGCAGGCCGCGGGCGCGTCGCGCGTCGTCGCGATGGACCTGCACGCCGGCCAGATCCAGGGCTTCTTCAACGTGCCCTTCGATCACCTCTACGCGATGCCGGTGTTCCTGAACTACCTGCAACCGAAGTTGCAGCCCGGCAGCGTCTGCGTGTCGCCCGACGCGGGCGGCGTGGAGCGGGCCCGCGCTTACGCGAAGCGGCTCGGCTCCGAGCTCGCCATCATCGACAAGCGTCGCGCCGCCGCCAACGTCAGCGAGGTGATGAACATCGTCGGCGCGGTCGAGGGCCGCGACTGCGTGATCATCGACGACATGGTCGACACCGCGGGCACGCTCACCAACGCCGCGAAGGCGCTGATGGAGCGGGGCGCCAAGCGGGTCTTCGCCGCCGCGACCCACCCGGTGCTCTCGGGGCCCGCCATCGACCGGATCCGGGACTCGGTGATCGAGGAGGTGGTGGTGACCGACACCATCCCCCTCCGCGAAGAGGCGCTGAAGGCCGGCAAGTTCAAGGTGCTCTCGGTCTCCCGCCTCCTCGGCGAGGCGATCAAGCGCATCCACAACAGCGACTCCGTCTCCTCCCTCTTCGTCTGACGCTTTTTTTCTGGAGGGTTTGGTGCAAACCCTCCCCCCATTGGGCAAAGCGCCAATGGGGCCCCCCTCCCGACTCCGTCGGCGCCTCGCGCTTCGCGCTCGCGCCGCGACCCCAGCGACGGGGCGCTGGGGGCCCTG
>JAYZQJ010000286.1:0-43289 GCA_036149055.1 Myxococcota bacterium
CCCGTCGCCGGGGTCGCGGCGCCAGCGCGCGAAGCGCGCGAGACGCCGACGGAGTCGGGAGGGGGGCCCCATTGGGCTTTGCCCAATGGGGGGAGGGTTTGCCCCAAACCCTCCAACTAGATCAGAATGACGTCGCCCTCGGGCGGGACCACGATGTAGACCATGCGCTCGTCGAGGCGGGCCACGCCGTTGCCCATCACGATGATGCGGGCGCGGAAGACCTGGGCGGTCTCGGCGGGCGGGCGGACGTCGTTCCAGAAGTCGACGGTGAACTCGACCTGGGTGCCGGGGATGACCTGGTAGAAGGTCGTCTCGTCCTTCGACTCGTAGGTCACGCCGGGCATCGGGCCGCTGATGCCGCCGTTGTAGCCCTCGAACGGGACGATGCTCTTGATGAAGAGCGTCGCGTCGAAGCCGTCGGGGTTCGGCGGCATCGTGACGTTCTCACGGAGGGTGTTCACGTCCTGCGGGGTGCCGCCGACCAGGTCGCGGACCGCGTCCACCACCGTCGAGTCGAGGCCGCTGCCGCTGCTGTCGAT
Source organism: Myxococcota bacterium (assembly GCA_036149055.1). Taxonomy (GTDB): domain Bacteria; phylum Myxococcota_A; class Polyangia; order Polyangiales; family Sandaracinaceae; genus JAVJQK01. The sequence continues at coordinate 540 of JAYZQJ010000286.1, forward strand.
GTCGAAGACCAGCGGGGTGCCGTCGGCGCGGACCGCGCCGGTGTCGCGGGCGACCGCCTCGTAGTCGTCGCGGCCGGTCGAGCCGCTGAAGATGCCGATGACGCGAGCGCCGATTCCGGTGAGCGCGGCGACCGTGTCCGCGTAGCTCGGGCCGCCGAAGCTGTAAGAGGCCGCGCCGCTCGGGTCGTTGTGGAAGGCGTAGTCGCCGAAGAGCAGGATGATCGGCAGCGAGCCGGGGCGGAAGCAGGGGTAGCCACGGCGCATCCCCATCTCGTCGGGGATGGTCGGGCAGGCGCCGCGCGCCGGGACGCTGCCGCTGGGCCAGTCGAGGCCCATGCCGGTCGCCGTCGCGTACATGCCGGGGACGTAGCTCTCCTCGCCGTCCGAGCCGCTGTGGCAGGGCAGGCCCTCGACCGCCTCGAGGATGTCGGGCCGACCGTTGGGCGAGCCGGTGATCATGCCGACGTCGTTCGAGCCGCCGCTCGGGCAGGTCGTCGGACCGGCGGAGAGCGACCAGCTGCCGACGTCCTGGTCGAACGGGCCGATGTCGCGGAGGTTGTAGTAGGGGAGATCGCGCGACGAGCCGTATCCGCCGTAGGGATAGTCGTCGAGACCACCGGCCCCGAACTCGACGTTCGGGATCGCCGCCTGGACGCCGGGGATGACCACGTCGAGCAGGCCGTTGATCAGGTTGGTGCGCTCCCCGCGCATCGACCCGGTCATGTCGACGAGGAAGTAGACGTCCGCCTGGTTGATGTTCGTGCCGAAGCGGAGCGGCCGCATCTCGCGGGCGCCGTTGTAGGGCAGCACCACGAAGAAGTCGCCCTCGGGGATGGTGCTCGACGGGTCGGTCGGGTCGGTGCCGGCCGCCTCCTCGCCGAGATCCGTGATGCCGTCGCCGTCGCTGTCGATGTTGCGCGGGTCGGTGCCGCGGGCCGCCTCGTCGGCGTCGCTCACGCCGTCGTTGTCGGAGTCGCGGTCGATGAAGTCGGGCGTGCCGTCCCCGTCGCTGTCGATCGGCGCGCAGGGACCGGCGCCCTCGCCGGCCTCCACGGAGTCGGGGATGCCGTCACCGTCGGAGTCGTCGTCGAGGTAATTCGGCGTGCCGTCTCCGTCGGCGTCGCCCTCCCCCTCGCGCTGATCGGCGATCCCGTCGCCGTCACTGTCGGTGGAGTCGGTGCACCCGGACGTGGCGCCGTCCGCGCCGCCGCCGACCCCGGAGTCGGGATCTCCACCGCCTGGAGGGCCGCTCTGCCCTGGCGTGCACGCGAGCGCGAGCCCGAGGAAGAGAATCGCGACCGCCTTCGACGACCAGTTGCAGCTCATGGGACACCTCCGTTGGACGGCCACCGGAGCAATTAACCAGAACGCGGTCAGACTGTCGAGGTCTGCCCCACGTGATGTCACTCGATCGGACCACGCGGGTTCGCCGGGACGACGACGATCACCTGACGGGTGTCCAGCACCGCGGTCCCCGTGCGCACGTCGATGAACGCGATGAAGACCTGCGCGGTGGTGCCGCCACGGTAGAAGTCGTTCTGGAACGTGATCCGGAAGCTGACCCGGGTGCCGGGGATCACGCCGAAGAAGGTCGACTCGTCGACGAAGGCGACCGCGTCTTCGTGCGTCACCTCGGGGGGCGCCACCCAGCAGGTCTCGGCGGGCGGCGTCGCGCGGCAAGCCGGCTGCCTGCGCTTCACGAAGCGGGCCGCGTCGACCATCTCCGCGTCCGAGGGGTCGTCCCGCACCGCGGTGTCGATGTCGAGCGGCACCCGGGTGGCGACCGTCTCGATCGCGCCGACCACCGTGTCCGCGAACGCCGAGGCGCTGCCGCCGCCGTCGGGCAGATCGTAGACGAGCGCGTTTCCGTCGAGGTCGACCGAGCCGGTCTCCTCGGCGGTGCGGCGCAGGAAGTAGCAGGGCGAGCTCCCGTCGGGGCCGACCGTCGCCGCGCAGGAGGCGCCGAACGAGCGCGCGTTGATGCCGACGAACTTGGCGCCGCGCCGGTTCATCTCGGCGACCGCGTCGAGCCAGACGGACGGCGAGGGGCTGATGCCGGTGTACGGATCGCACGAGGCGTCCTCGCCCGGCGGCCCCTCGTGGGCGCAGATGTCGGTGAAGAGCACGACGATCGGCAGCGCCGCGTCCCGGAAGCAGGGCGCGCCCCACCCGGAGTCGAGGCAGTCCCCGATGAAGCGGTGCATCATGTAGGTGTCGCCGCCGCCGCCGAAGCCGCTCATGCCCATCCAGGTGCCGCCGGCTCCGGTCATGATCTGCCAGAGCGCCTCGGTGTGGGACTCGGGCCCGTCCGCGCCGCCGCTGACGCTGAGCGCGTTGAAGGCCGCCGCCACGTCCGACGCCCGCGCGGGCGGCGTCATGCGGATCGCGAGCCCGAAGGCCTCGTCGGTGCCGCTGCCGTAGCTGCCGAAGGGGAAGTCCTGGAAGTAGCCGCCTCCGAACCACGCGTCGGGGATCGTGGCGCTGATGCGATCGATCAGCCCGGTGCCGGGCGTGGCCACCGTCGCCTGCACGCGATCGAGCGTGCCGCTCATCGAGCCGGTGATGTCGGTGACGAAGAAGACGTCGGCCACCCGGATGTCGGTGCCGAACTCGAGATCGCGCTCGACCGGCGGGCCGTTGAACGGCAGGACCACGTAGAAGTGCTCGCGCGGGATGCCGCAGCTGGCCTGGGTCGCGCACCCGCAGTCGGTCCCGCTCGTCCCGTCGGGGCAGTTGAAGCGCTCGTAGGCGCCCTCGGCGAGGTCGTCGATGCCGTCGTCGTCGCTGTCGAGGTCGCAGGGATCGGTGCCGAGGGCGATCTCCTCGCCGTCCCCGAGCCCGTCGTTGTCGCTGTCGGTGTCGGCGAAGTCCGCGCGTCCGTCGGGCTCGGGCCGCCCGGTGGCAGGGTTGATCTCCACCGGGCAGACCGCCGGCGGCGTCTCGAGCAGGCCGTCGCCCGCCTCGCGCGCGTCGCTCGCGCCGTCGTCGTCCGAGTCGAGGTCCAGGTAGTTGGGGACGCCGTCCATGTCGACGTCGAGCGCCCCCTCGTCCCGGTCCGCGATCGTGTCGCCGTCGCTGTCGAGATCGAGCACGTCCGGGGTTCCGTCCCCGTCGGTGTCCACCGGGGTGTCGCCGTCGCCCCACTCGGTGCGGTTGTCGAGCCCGTCCCCGTCGACGTCGGTGTCGAGGTAGTCGGGGGTGCCGTCCCCGTCGAGATCGCCGAGCTGGTCGGCGTCGTTCACTCCGTCGCCGTTGGCGTCGAGATCGAGGAAGTCGGGCTCGCCGTCGCCGTCGGTGTCGATCGGCGGGGTGTTGCAGCTGCGATCGCCGGCCTCGTCGATGTCGGGGAAGCCGTCGCCGTCGGAGTCGGTGTCGGCGTGGTTGCCCACCCCGTCACCGTCGCGATCGGCGGTGGTCTCGTCGGCGGTGGAGATCGTGTCGCCGTCCTCGTCGTCGCGGGGCCCGCAGCGGACGACCGCGACGCCGGTGTCGTCGCCGGCCCCGGCGTCGATCGGGCCCGGGCCCCCGTCGCACCCGCCGGCGGCGAGCGCCAGGGCCAAGAGAGCCTGCTTCACGGGACGAGACCAAGCCATGCCGCGCTCCAAGAGGCGAAGCCGCGGTCGGCCCACGCCGAGAGATCGGGCCGCATCGGGCGTCGCTCGGGTCAGCCTGCCGCACCCCCTCGGGGGCTGCAAGGTCGCGTTGACATCCGGATGCGCAGCGGGTAGCAGGGGACCACCGATGACGGAGCGAGGTCGGCCGCACCGGCGAGCGCACGTTCGTGGGGCGCCAGCAGGTCGACGAGACGCGGTGGTGGGGTCATCGGCACGGAGGACGTCAGGATGACGCTACGGACGAGCAAGATTCACGCGGGCCCGATCGTTGCGGCGCTCGCGCTCGCGCTGAGCGCGGCCTGCGGGGGCCCCGAATACCCGAACTGTGACAACGACGAGCAGTGCCACGAGGGCGAGTTCTGCGTGAACGGCCGCTGCCAGCAGTGCCGCCCGGACGGCAACGACTGCCCGCCCGGCCAGCAGTGCAACGGCGGCCGGTGCGAGGACATCCCCGGCTACTGCTCGAGCGACGCGGACTGCCCCGACGGGCAGGAGTGTCAGAACAACAGCTGCGTGATGAGCCAGGTGACCCAGGGTCCGACCACGGACATGGAGGCGCCCCCCTGCTCGCTACAGAGCATCTACTTCGCGTACGACTCGAGCGAGCTCGACGGCTCCGCGCGCAGCGCGCTGGAGTCGAACGCCAGCTGCATCAACGAGCGGGACATCCCGAGCGTGACCCTCACCGGGCACTGCGATCCCCGCGGCACCGAGGAGTACAACCTCGCCCTCGGCGAGCGACGCGCGCAGTCGGTCCAGGGCTACCTGGGTCGCCTCGGCGTCGACCGCGGCCGCATGACCTCGCGCTCCATGGGCGAGGAGATGGCCCGCGGCACCGACGAGGCGAGCTGGTCCCGCGATCGCCGCGTCGCGATCGAGGAGCGCTGACCTTTTCCTCACCCGACGTTCGGGGTAGGACACGCTCGTGGAACACCCCATCCGTCGCCTCGCGCCACCGAAGGTCGCCCTCGCGCTGACCCTCGGTGGCGCGTTCGTCTCCGCGTGCATGAGCGCCTCCGACGGCGACGCGCTCCGCCGCCGCGTCCGAGAGCTCGAGCAGGGGCAGACCCAGCAGCGCGAGGATCTCCGCTCGGAGATCGAGAACGCGCAGACCAAGGTCACCGAGCTCGAGGACGTGCTCGATCGCGCCACCAAGGTGGTGACCCGCGCGAGCGCCGACACCGGCGCCCAGGTCGAGCAGCTCCAGCAGCAGGTGATGGCGCTCGAGGGCCAGCTCGCGGAGCTGCGCAACGAGGTCCAGCGCCAGCAGGCGCAGCTGAGCGAGCAGCAGCAGGAGAACGAGCGGCAGCTCAAGAAGCTCGCCCGTCACGTCGGCCTCGATCAGTCGGTCGACGAGTCCGAGATCCCGGCGGGCGCCGACGAGCACTGGGCGGCCGCGCAGCAGGCGTCCGAGCAGAACCAGCACTCCCGGGCGCGCACGCTCTACCGCCTCTTCGCGCAGCGTCACGCCTCCGACGAGCGCATCGACGACGCGCAGTACCAGATCGGCATGAGCTACCTCCGCGAGGGCCGGCCGGCGACCGCCCTCGGCGAGCTCCGCGCGGTGATCGCCGACCACCCCCGAGGCGACGTGGCCGACGACGCGCTGCTCGCGATGGGGCAGGCGTTCTACGATCTCCACGCCTGCACCGACGCGCGCTCCGCGCTCGAGGCGCTGATCCGGACCCACCCACGCAGCGAGCTGATCCGCGAAGCGCGCCAGAAGCTCCGCGAGGTCCAGCGCGCCCCCCGCAGCTACTGCACTCGCTGAGCTCCCCCGCCTCGATCGTCGGCGCCGCCTCGCGTGAGTCGTCGCTTCTCGTGAGTGGCGGCGGCCGTTCGTCGGGACGACGAAGACAGGGGAGAAGGGAGGCGGGAGGCGAGGAGGAAGTCGCGACAGCAGTCGCGACGCCCTCGCCCCGGTAAAGGCGCGACCTGCGGCTAGGCTGGCGTTCGTGCCGACTTCTGTCGGCACACGCTCCTCGCCTCCACCCTCCCCTCTCCCTTGTCTGCCGACCGACGGCCATGGGCCGAGCGGGCCGGCGACCCACCGAGACGAGCCCACCCTTCCGCGGCGGAGCCGCAGTCTCCTCGCTTCCCACCCTCCTCGCTTCTCGTGAGTGGCGGCGGCCGTTCGTCGGGACGACGAAGACAGGGGAGAAGGGAGGCAGGAGGCGAGGAGGAAGTCGCGACAGCAGTCGCGACGCCCTCGCCCCGGTGGAGGCGCGACCTGCGGCTAGGCTGGCGTTCGTGCCGACTTCTGTCGGCACACGCTCCTCGCCTCCCCCCTCCCCTCTCCCTTTCTGCCGACCGACGGCCATGGGCCGAGCGGGCCGGAGTCGACGGCGAGGCGCGGAGCTCACCGCTCCGGATCGGAGGCGAGCCAGCGGGTGTAGGCCATGACGGCCTCGAGCTCGGCGCCGCGTACTCGCTGGGCTCTCATGCCGGTGCCTTCGATGCCCTCCGTGATCACGCGCCGCAGCTCGTCGTCCGAAGGGGGCGCCCCGATGTGGCGGTACTCGCCGGTGGTGAGATCCCGAGGGGGCGGCTGGAGGCTGCGGGCGTAGGGGCCGTCGCCTCGGCCGCGCTGACCGTGGCAGCCGCGGCAGTACTGCATGTAGACCAGCTCGCCGCGGTTCAGCACCTCGGGCTGCACGAGCTCGCCGTGCAGCTCCACCGGCGCCTCGAACGAGCGCTTGCCCGAGCCGCAGCCGAGGAGCAGCGCGGCGACCAGGAGCGCGCGTGTCACTCTTCCGCCAGCTGGCGCGCGTGGCGCTCGAGGAGCGCGAGGCCCTCGCGGTCGGTCTCGTAGAGGCCGCGGAGCACGCCGCGCTGATCGACGAGCAGGAACTGGCCGCTGTGGAGGATGTCGTAGCGGCCGTCGTCGCGGTCCTGCCGGGCCTCGACCGGGAGGTGGAAGCTGCTCGCGATCACCCCGCGCACGGCGTCGGGAGCCCCGGTCAAGAAACGCCAGCGCTCGGAGTCGGCGCCGTAGCGGGCGGCGTACTCGCGGAGCACCTCCGGCGTGTCGACCTCGGGGTCCACCGTGATCGACACGAAGCGGACGTCGGGGTGATCGAGGCGCCGGTGGAGGTTCGCCATCTGCGAGCTCATCACCGGGCAGATGTCCGGGCAGCTCGTGAAGATCAGATCGCCGATCCACACCTTGCCGCGCAGCTGCGAGGTGCCGAAGGCGTCGCCGGACTGGTCGGTGAGCGTGAACGGGGCGATCGGCATGAGCTCGCCGATCGGCTCCTCGTCACCGCCGCAGCCGAGGGCCACGAGCGCGCCGGCGAGGACGAGCGCCCGCATCACGCGAGGTCGAAGGCGAGCGCCGCGAAGAGCAGCGGCAGGTAGACCAGCGATCCGAGGAAGAGCTGGCGGGCCCAGCGGTTGCCGGCCTCGGCGCGCAGGCCCCAGAGCGACCAGCCGAAGAAGGCGGCGCCGAGGACGGCGGCGGCCGCGAGGTAGACCCCGCCGGCGATGCCGAGCGGCACGAGCAGGAGGCTGACCGGGAGGAGCGCCGCCGCCCAGAGGGCCGCGTGGCGCTTCGCCACGGCGTTGCCGCGGACCGCCGGGAGCACCTTGATGCCCGCCTTGGAGTACTCGCGCTGCCGGAAGATGCTGATCGCGATGAAGTGCGGCATCTGCCAGAGGAACATGATGCCGAAGAGCACGAGGCCGGGCGCGCCGAGCTCCCCGGTGGCGGCGGTCCAGCCCATCAGGGGCGGCAGCGCGCCGGGCACCGCGCCGACGATCAGCGCCGCCGGGCTGCGCTGCTTCATCGGGGTGTAGACCCAGACGTAGGAGACGAGCGCGATGGCGGCGAGCAGCCCGGTGAGCGGGTTCGCCACGAAGGTCAGGACCGGCACCGAGATCGCGCCGAGCGCGAGGCCGAGCCAGAGCGCGTGCTTCGCCTCCATGCGGCCGGCGGGCAGCGGGCGCCGCTTGGTGCGGGCCATGTGCTTGTCGACATCCCGCTCGAGCCAGCAGTTCAGCGTGTTGGCCGCCCCGACCACCATCGCGGTGGCGAGCAGGGTGAGGAGCACGGTCAGCGGCGCCACCTCGCGCGGGGCCAGGTAGAGGCCGCCGGCGGCCGTGAGGATCACCATGAGCGTGATGCGCGGCTTGGTGAGCGCGACGAGATCGCGGACGGCGATCCCGCGGGTCGGCGTGCCGGGCTCTGCGCGGGTGGATACGGCGTTCATCGATGAGGCTCGGGGGGCCGGAGGGCGCGGGTAGTTAGCAGCGGGGCGTGCGGGCCGTCAACCCGACGGGGCCGCGGCTCGGGGGGTAGGTTCGGTGGGCCCGGCAGACAAGCCCGGCGCGCCCGAGCTCAGCGCATCAGGAGCGCGAGGACCAGGGCGCCGGTGCCGATGAGCGCCAGTAAAGCGCCGAGCCCGAGGATGATCCAGGGCGTCTTCGACGGCTGCGGGGGCGCGGAGAGCTGCGGGGTCGGTCCGGTGTTGCCGGCGTGCGCCGGGGTCGGCTGCGGCGCCGGCTGGACCGGCTCGGGCGACGGGTCGGAGGGCAGCGCGCGCATCGCGCCGGTCATGACCCGGCCACGCGCGACCATCTTGAGCGCGTTGGCCATCTCGCTCGCGCTCTGGAACCGGTGGGCCGGGTCCTTGGCGAGCGTCTTCATCAGCACTTCCTCGAGCCCCCGCGGGAACTCCCGATCGGGCATGCGCTCCGCGAGCGGGATCGGCGGCTCCTTGATGTGCTTCTGGATGTACTCCATCGGCTGCCCGGCCTCGAAGGGCAGCTTCCCGGTCAGGAGCTCGTAGAGGATGATGCCCAGCGAATAGATGTCGCTGCGGCCGTCGAGGGTCTCCCCGCGGGCCTGCTCCGGGCTCATGAACTCCGGCGTGCCGAAGACCATGCCCTCCTGGGTGAGGATCAGCGATCCGGGGCGCATCTGGCGCTCGCTGATCTTCGCGAGCCCGAAGTCGAGGAGCTTGGGGAAGTCCTCGATGCCGCCCTGCGCCGTCAAGAAGATGTTCTCGGGCTTGAGGTCGCGATGCACGATGCCGCTGCGATGCGCCTCCTCGAGGGCGCCGCACGCCTGGATCATCACGTTGATGGCCCGGTTGGGCTCCATCGGGCCCTCGCGCCGGACCGTCTGCGCCAGGTTCCGGCCCTCGAGGTACTCCATCACGAAGTAGCAGGCGCCATCCTCGAGCTGCCCGTAGAGGAACACCCGCGCGGTGTTCGGGTGCGAGAGGTGGCTCATCGCGCGCGCCTCGCGCTTGAAGCGCGTGACCAGGTCTTTTCGCGACAGGTACCGGGAGTGGAGGATCTTGATGGCGACGAAGCGCCGCATCTCGGGCTGCTCGGCCTTGTAGACCGCACCCATCCCTCCGGAGCCGATCTTCTCGATCACCCGAAACTGTCCGGCGATGTCGCGACCGAGGTACGGGTCCGCCACGCGCGCGAGAATAACACTCCGATCTGATATGCCCAGCACGAACGCTGGACGACGGGCGCCACAACCGGTAATCGGCTGGCGATGAGCGCGCGGCCCTACCCCTTCGACCGGCTCCCGAGCCTGACCCGGGGAGACGTCGAGCGGCTCGGGCGCTGGGCCCGGGCGGCGCCCTGGGGTGCGCTGTCGGCCGGCCGCGAGCGGGCCCGCGAGCTGCTCGGCCACCCCGTCTCGGTGCGGCCGCGAGCCCCCGAGCGCCAGAGGCCGCTGCCTCCCCTCGACGCCGCGCGCCCCACCCTCGTCTGGACGGGCGAGGCCGAGATCGGGCTGACGCTGGACCCGACCCTGGCCGCGGCGATCGTCGAGCTCACCCTCGGCGGCAGCGTGGCGGCGGCGGACATCGCGGCCGGCCCGCTCGGCGAGCTCGAGCGCGGGGTGCTGAGCTACGCCTTCGGCCGCTGGCTCGCGGGCAGCCCCTGGCAGGTCGCCGACGCCTTCGCGCACCCGGCCGCGCTCCACGCCCTGCTGGTCGATCCGATCCGATGGCCGGCGGAGATCGCGATCGGCCCGCTCCGCGGAGAGGCCGCGCTCTGGTTGCCGCCGGACGCCGCGCCGCCCCGACCCCGCGCGCTGCCCCACTGGGCGACGGAGCTCCCGGTGGAGCTGGTGCTCGACGCGGGCGACGCGACCCTCACCGCGCGCGAGCTCCACGCCCTGCGCCCCGGGGACGTGCTCGTGCCCGATCGCATCGGGGTGGCGCGCGATCCCGACGGGCTCCGGGGGCACGCGCGGTTGAGCGCGAGCGGGGCGCGCTGGGGCGTCGCCTGCGTCATCGAAGATGGAGAGGCGCGCGTGGCCCGGCGCGCCGATCGAGACTCGCCGATCACGGCGCGACTGGAGGAGCTGATGAGCGACGACGCGTCCCCCCTCGAGGCGATGGGCGACACCCCCGTCCAGCTGACCGTGGAGCTCGCCCGGCTGAGCGTCCCGCTGGGAGAGCTGGCCAGCCTCGCGCCCGGCGCGGTGCTGAGGACCGGGCGCCCGCTCGGTGAGCCGGTGCAGCTGCGCGCCGGCGACCGCGTGATCGGCCAGGGCGAGCTGGTCGAGGTCGAAGGCGAGCTCGGCGTGCGACTGCTCGACCTCAGCCCCGGTTGAGTCACCGGTGGGCGCGAGCCCCCCCTGGCCGAAGGCTCAATCCAGCTGCGTGACCCGGATGTCGCCGATGGTGACCGGGCCCTCGTTGAGCAGGACGCGGGCGCCGGAGGCGTCCCAGACCGAGATCCGGTACCAGTCGTAGGGGGCCGCGATCGTGGTGAGCGGGGTCACGTCGAAGGGCACGCTGACCTCGGTGCGAGCGGCGGCGCGGCTCGGGTGCCAGTGGGAGCCGTTCTGCACGTGCACGCGCAGCCAGCGGACCTCCTCGACCGACCCCGGCGCGAGCCCCGGCATCGGCGCGCTCTCGTCCACCTCGTCGTCCTCGTCGTCGTCGTCGCCCCAGCCGGACTGGTAGCAGCGCTCGAACCGGTAGCTCAGCCCGGCGGCCTCCTCGGCGGGGGTGCGCGGCCAGAGCCGGGGCGCGCCTCCGCGGTAGCGGCAGGTGACCAGCTCGTAGGTGTCGGCGCGCTGGTAGGTGATCCAGGCGTTGCCGTTGCCCGCGTTGCCCTCGCTCACCGGCAGCTCGCTCGGGAGCGTGACCCGGACCCGGCCGTCGATCGGCATCTCGCCGTCGCTCCAGCGCGTGGGCCGGTAGTCGCGGCTCGCGACGACGGTGCGCACCTCGGGCGCGCCCGGGGTCACGATGGGGGGATCGCCGGGCTCTCGGCGGTCCTGGACGTTGACCCGGTAGGTGTAGCCGGAGACTCCGTCGAGGGTCGCGTCGCCGGCGAAGTCCCCGACGACCGCGCCGTTGATGCGGCAGAAGATCCAGTCGGGGGTGGCGAGCACGAAGCCGTCGGTGCGCGACAGGTGCACCCAGCGCCCGCTCGCTCCGATCTCGTCCCCGCGGATGCGTCCCACCACCAGCTCGCCGCCCTCGAGCAGACCGAGGCCACGGATCTCGCAGCGGTCGGTGACGACCAACGCGTCGTCGCTCGCCCCGGGCTCGACCTCGTACGCGCAACCGAAGAGGGCGAGCGCGAGGGCCACGAGGGACGCGGCGCGGGTGAGAGGTCGGGGCGGCACGAGGGCTCCTTCCAGGTGTGGGGAATACCCGGGTGGCCTCAGTGTGCAGTCTTCGTACACAGTGATCAAGTCGGAAACGTCCGCCTCTGGTACTGTCCGGCCGGACGGCTCCCACCCCCCGGGAGAGATGATGGCAAACTCCAACGCGATGCGTTCCGCGCGCCACGCGAGCGGTGTCCTGGCGGCGTCCCTGCTGCTCGCGCTGGGCTGCGCGCAGCGGCCGGTGTTCACGCCGGGCACGGACTGCGAGCTCAACAGCCAGTGCGCGGCCCAGCTCGTCTGTCGGCTCGGGCGCTGCCGCGTCGAGTGCCGCTCGGTGCGCGACTGCCCGGTCGGGCTCGCGTGCGTCTATGACGAGAGCGGGCTCGGCGCCTGCCAGATCGAAGACGAGCGCGAGTGCACGCTCGGGAGCGACTGCCCCACGCCGCTGGTCTGCCGCTTCGGCCGGTGCACGAACGCCTGCGAGACCGATCGCGACTGCCCCCCGGGCGCGCGCTGTCGCGAGGACGCGGACGGCACCCGCGGCTGCCGGGACGACGCCGACGTGGAGTGTGCGCTCAACAGCGACTGCGCCGCGCCCTACATCTGCGCGGTCGACGGCCGCTGCCGCGAGCAGTGCCGGGAGGATCGCGACTGCCGCGACGGGCTCGTCTGCGAGGACGCGATGGAGCCGGCGGTCTGCGTGCGGCCGGGCGGCCCGGTCGACGGTGGAGTGGACGGTGGCACGGACGCGAGCCTCCCGGGCGACGCCGGCGTGAATCCGGACGGAGGCCCGCCCGCCGACTCCGGCGTGATGACCGACGGCGGCATGATGACCACCGTGGGCCCGCCGCTCCTCGGGGTCGGCTCCTTTCACGCCTGCGCGGCGCCGACGCCGGGCGACGTGCGCTGCTGGGGCGACAACACCTTCGGTCAGCTCGGGGTGGGCAGCTTCGGCGGGAGCCGCTCGACGCCCGAGGCGGCGATGATCTCGGGGGTTCGGCTCATCGCGGGCGGGGGCAACCACACGTGCGCGGCGACCGCGAGCGAGCTCTTCTGCTGGGGCGACAACGCGGAGGGGCAGCTCGGGCTCGGCACCACCACCAATCACCAGACCCCGCAGCGCGTCACCGGCCTGCCGGGGCCACCGACCCAGATCGTCGCCGGCGCGACCCACACCTGCGCGCAAGTCGGATTGCAGCTCTTCTGCTGGGGCGGCAACGTCTCCGGCCAGCTCGGCGACGGCTCCACCACGCGGCGCGCCTCGCCGGTCGAGATCACCGGCGGGCTCGCGAACGATCCGGCCGACGTCACCGCGTTCGGCGGCCACACCTGCGTGCTCCTGATCGACGGCCGCGTGCAGTGCTTCGGCGAGAACGCCGACGGACAGCTCGGCGACGGCACCCGCACCGATCGGTCCTCCCCCACGCTGGTCTCGGGCCTGACCGACGTGGTGGAGGTCGCGGCCGGGACGACCCACACCTGCGCGCGGCGTCGCGCTGGCGACGTGCGCTGCTGGGGGGCGAACGTGCTCGGCCAGCTGGGTGACGGCGGCACGACCGCGTCGACGACGCCGGTGGCCACCCGCCCGATCGCCGGCTCCGTGGTGCAGCTGACGGCCGGGAGCGGACACACCTGCGCGAGGACCAGCGCGGAGGTCTGGTGCTGGGGCGACAACGGCGCCGGTCAGACCGGCAGCGACGACGTGATGTTCCGGATCCTCGAGCCCACCATCGTGTCGGGGGCGGGAGTCGTCGACGAGGTCCGCGCGGGTCTGGACCACACGTGCGCGCGGGTTTCGGGCAGCATGCACCGGTGCTGGGGCAACAACATGAACGGGAAGCTCGGCGACGGGACCACCACCAGCAGCTTCACCCCGGTCGCCGTGAGGTGGATGTGAGCGCGCGGCTGCTCTGCCTCCTCGCCCTGCTCCTCGTCGCCTGCGATCGGCCCCCGCCGGTCCTCGGAGGGGGCTGCGTCCTCAACAGCGACTGCGCCGACCCGCTCGTCTGCCGGCTCGAGCTCTGCCGCCGCCAGTGCGTCAGCTCGCGTGACTGCGGGGCCGGCCTGCTCTGCCTCAACATCGGCGAGGCCGAGAGCGGCGCGTGTCAGCTCCCGGAGGAGCGGAGCTGCGCGCTCACCAGCGACTGCACCGCGGGGCTCGCGTGCAACTTCGGCACGTGCACGACGGCCTGCGTGGAGGATCGCGACTGCCCGCCGGGCGCCCAGTGCCTCACGGACGACGCGAGCGGCGCCCTCGCCTGCATCGAGCCGCAGACCGACGGCTGCATCTACAACAGCGACTGCCCCGCCGGCTTCGTCTGCGCGCCCGACCAGAGCTGCCGGGTCGAGTGCCGAGAGGACCGCGACTGCGACGCGCCCCGGCGCTGCGTGGGGAGCTTCTGCGTCCTGCCGGACGCGAGCGGGTGAGCGCGATGCCGAGGCGACGCTTGCCGCGGGGTGACGTCCCGACCCGCGACATCGGCCCCTACAAGCTGGCCCACCGGATCGCGGTCGGCGGCATGGCCGAGGTGTTCCGCGCGCTCTGGCCGCAGCAGGCGGGCGGCGATCGCGCGGTCGTCATCAAGCGCATGCTGCCGATGCTGCTCGAGGACGCCGAGCAGCGGGAGATGTTCGCGCGGGAGGCCGCGCTCGGCGCGCACATCGATCACCCGAACGTCGTGGCGGTGCTCGACCACGGCGTCGACGACGGCGCGCCCTACCTCGTGCTCGAGTACGTCTTCGGCGTCGACCTCTTCCGGCTCTCCCGGTACGTGCGCCGGCTCGGCCGCCCGCTCCGGGTGCCGCTCGCGGTGTGGATCGGCTGCGAGCTGCTCCGCGGCCTCGAGGCGGTGCACGACGTGCGCGACGACGCCGGCGCCCCGCTCGACGTCGTGCACCGCGACGTCAGCCCCTCGAACGTGTTCCTCTCGGTCCACGGCGACGTGAAGCTCGGCGACCTCGGCATCGCGCGCGACGGCCCGGAGCGCCCGCGCCCGAAGGGAGGCTTCCGCGCGAAGGGCAAGCTCGGCTACCTCCCGCCCGAGCAGGTGGGCGGCCAGGAGGTCGACCAGCGCGGCGACGTCTTCTCGGCCGCGGTGGTGATCGCGGAGCTGCTCCTCGGCAAGCCGCTCTACGCGGGCGGCACCGAGATCGGCGTGCTGCTCGCGATCCGCGACGGCGACGTCAGCGCGTTCGAGGCGATCGTGGACTCGCTCCCGAAGGGCCTGGGCCAGGCGGTGCTCGCCGGCCTGGCCTCGACGCCGGAGGAGCGGGTGCAGAGCGCGGCCGCCCTGCGGGCGTCGCTCGAGCCGTTCGTGGACGCGCCCGCCAAGGCGCTGCAGGAGGAGCTCGGTCAGCTCGTGGTCACCGCGCTCGACGCGGACGGCGCGACCACCGACCGCACCTCGCTCGCGCGCACCATCGAGAGGGACGCCACGTCGTACGAGGCGCAGACCCCGGTCGCCCCGCCCGAGGAGGCGCTCCGCGAGTCGGGCGGCGTGTACCACGTGGAGCGCGAGGGAGAGGTCGTCGGCGTGTACACGCTCGCCCAGCTCGTCGCCGCCGTCACCACCGCCGAGGTGCGCGCGACCGACGCCGTGCGCGGAGAGACCGGCCCGCTCCGCGCGGTCGCGGCGATCCCGGAGCTGGCGCGTCACCTCCCCGCCTCCACCCGCACGCCGAGCTCCCGGCGGCGCACCCAGATGGCGGAGACCAGCGAGCTCTACGAGCTGAGCGGGCGGTCCTTCCTCGCGGTGCTCGTCGAGTCCCTGCGGGCCCGCGACGACGGCCTCCTCCTCTGCGAGCAGGGCGCGGTGCGCAAGGAGGTCTACCTCGAGGGCGGCGTGCCGGTGTTCGTCACCTCGAACCGCCCCGAGGAGCTGCTCGGCGAGTTCCTGGTCGGGCGCGGAGTCCTCGACCGGCACGAGCTCGACATCGCGCTCGCGACGATGCCGCGCTTCGAGGGCCGGCTCGGAGAGACCCTCGTGGCCCTCGGGCTCGTCGACGCGGTGCAGGTGTTCCGTCACATCAGCGAGCAGGTGCGCGACAAGCTGCTCGACCTGTTCCTCTGGGAGCGCGGGCACGTGGCCCTCTACCGGGGCGTCGACCGGCCCGAGCGCGCCTTCCCGCTGCACCTCGACCCGTGGGAGGTCTTCGAGACCGGCGCGCTGCGCCGCGTCGAGGCGGGGCTCGAGCAAGAGAAGCTGCGACCGGACCTCATCCTCGCGCGGACCGCCGTCGACCCCGCGGACTGCGGCGCTCCCGAGAGCCTGCAGGCGCTGTGGACGGCCTGCGCCGCGCCGCGCGCCCTGACCGAGCTCGAGGGCGTCGCGGCCACGCCCGCCCGGGCGCACGCGGGCGTCGTCCTCCTCCTGGAGCTGGGCGCGCTGGAGCCCCGCGGCTACGGTGGATACAGATGAACGGCGAGGACCCCCTCATCGGACAGATCCTGCTCGGCAAGCTGGAGGTGATCCGCCGGCTCGGGGGCGGCGGGATGGGCGTCGTGTACGAGGTCGAGCACCGCCTGACCGGCCACCGTCGCGCGCTCAAGGTGGTCCACGCGAAGTACGCCGACCGGCCGCGCTTCATGAAGCGGCTCCTCCGCGAGGCCAAGGTCGCGGGCACGCTCGAGACCCCGTACGTCGTCGAGACCTACGACGCGGGGCGCCTCGAGGACGGCTCGGCCTACGTGCTGATGGAGCTGCTGCGCGGGCAGACGCTCTACGACCTGATGCAGACCGAGGGGAAGGTCGCGCCCAAGCGCCTCGCGAACATCATGGCCCAGGTCGCCGAGGGCGTGGCCGTGGCCCACGAGGCGGGCATCGTGCACCGCGACGTGAAGCCCGAGAACATCTTCCTCGTCCCCGGCGACGACGACGCGGAGCGGGTGAAGATCCTCGACTTCGGCGTCTCCAAGTTCGAGCTCGGCACCGAGGAGGCGCCGACCCGCCTGACCGCCGAGGGCACGCTGGTGGGCACGCCCTACTACATGAGCCCCGAGCAGGCCGCCGGAAAGAAAGTAGACGCGCGCACCGACGTCTACGCGATGGGCGTGATCCTCTACGAGGCGCTCACCGGGCGGCTGCCCTTCGAGGCGGAGAGCGTGGGCGAGCTGTTCGTGAAGATCGGCGCGGGCGAGTGCGTGCCGCTGCGCATGCGGCGCCCCGACCTCGACGACGCGTGGTGCGAGATCGTGCACCGCGCCTTCCACCGCGACCCCGCGGTGCGTTACCCGAGCGCCGAGGCGCTGCGGCGAGATCTGGTGCCCCTCGGCACCGGGGACACGAAGAAGCGGGCCCGCACCATCTCGGACAGCGGACGCAGCACCATCGACTACGGCGCCGATCCCGCGGGCCGCGCGGAGCCAGCGCGCGAGCCCGAGCGCCCGCTCGACCCCGACGCCTCGAGCGAGACCCACGCGCTGAGCGCGCCGCCGCCCGCGCCCGACGCGGACGAGCGCCGGGACGGAGGCATGCCCGGGTGGGGTTGGGCCGCGCTCGGGGCCGCCGCGGTGCTCGCGATCGTGGTGCCGTGGCAGCTGCTCCGCCCCGCCCGCGACGTGCCCGAAGCGGCCGAGGCGCCGGCGGTCGGCGCCGAGCCGGTGGCGGCCGCCGAGCCCACCGCCGAGGAGGAGCCCGAGATCGACGACGCCGGCGTCGCGCCGCCGGAGGAGGTCGCCGAGCCCGCGCCGGCCCCCGCCGCTCCCACCCCGACCGAACGCACCGGCTCGCGCGCGCGCGCCGCCGGCCTCGATCCGAACCCCTACCGATGACCCGACGCCTCGCGCTCGTCTTCGCCGCCCTCCTGCTCGCCGCGCCCGCGTCGGCGCAGGAGGAGGATCCGCGTCAGCAGGCCGCCGCCCACTTCGATCGGGGCCTCGCCTTCTACGAGGAGGGCCGCTTCGACGCCGCGCTGGCGGAGCTCGCCCGCGCCTACGAGCTCGCGCCGGCCCACCAGACCCTCTACAACCTCGCGCGGGTGCACGCCGCGCTCGGCCACGCGGTGGAGGCCACGCGCGCCTACGAGCGCTACCTGCGCGAGGCGGAGGGCGAGATCGGGGCGCGGCGGCGGCGGGAGGCCGAGCAGGCCCTCGAGCAGCAGCGCGCGCGGATCGGGCACCTGATGGTGCGGGTCGACGTCGCCGGCGCGACCATCGCGGTCGACGGTGTCGACGTGGCGACCACGCCGCTGAACGTGCCCATCCCGCTCTCCGCCGGCGCGCACACCATCGAGGTGCACGCCCCGGGGCGCGAGGCGGTGCGGCGCGCGGTGGCGATCGCCGGACAGACGGAGGAGACGCTCGAGCTCACCCTGCGCGAGGAGGTGATCCCGCGCGGCAACCTCCGGATCGAGACGAGCGTGCCCGAGGTCCGGATCACCGTCGACGACGAGTCGGTCGGGGTGACGCCGCTCGCGAGCACCCTCCCGCTCCGCGCGGGCAGCCACGTGGTGGTGGCCGCCCGGCCGGGCTACCAGCGCGAGGAGCGCCGGGTGCGGGTGGACGAGGGCGCCGAGGTCGAGCTCCGGATCGAGATGCGCCGCGCGCCCGACCCGGCGCCGGAAGAGATCGGCCGGGTGCGGCTGGAGCTCCCCGACGCGCCCTACCTCGTCCAAGTGGACGGCGAGCAGATGCTCGGTGACTCGCTCGAGCTGCCCATCGGCGCGCACGAGCTGACCCTCGAGGTCACCGATCGTCAGCCCTACCGCGGCACGCTCCGCGTCCCGGCCGGCAGCACGGTGGTCATCGTGCCGCCGCTCGCGTGGACGCTCGACGCCCGTCAGCGACGGGTCGCCGAGGCCTCGGAGCGGCGCACCCAGGGGGCGATCACGGCGATCGCGGGGGGCGCCGCGCTCGCCGGCGGGCTGGCGCTCCTCATCTGGAACGAGGCCGAGATCAGCGCCACCGACGCGCGCATCCTGGCCATCAACGAGGAGCTCATGGGCCGCTGCGCCACGATGGGCATCGACGAGCGCTGCATGCAGATCCAGGCGGAGGGCGTCGCGCTCGCGGACGACCAGCAGACCCAGAACGTGCTGCGCGGCGTCTCCATCGCGCTCACCGCGGTCGGCGCCGGGATCGGCGCGCTCGGCCTCACGCTCTGGCTGACCGCGCCGGACGAAGACGAGGTCGACGCCGCGGCCCGGGCCCGCGCCCGCCTCCGCCTCGGCCCCACCGGCGTCGCGATCGACGGCGCGTTCTGACGTCTACTCGTTCTCGTCGTAGAGGTAGAGCGTGATGCCGGCGAAGGGGGTGACGGCGACGAAGCCCTCGGCGAACCAGTCGCTCGCCGAGATCGCGTAGTCGACCGCGCAGCCGAATTCGAGGCCGAAGAAGGGCGTCAGCTCGATCTGGGCGCCGAGCGCGCCGCCGACCGGCAGCGTGAGCTCCCCGTCCGTCTCGGCGCTGGTCGTCCGCCCGGTGACGCCGGGCCACTCGAAGTTGAAGAAGCGGAGGCCGACCTGCAGCTGGACGAACGGGACGAACGCGGTCGCGTTGAAGATCATGTACCGAAGGCCCGCGCCGATGTCGAAGCGCAAGAACGCCTGGCTGGTGTCGGCGCCGAAGGTGTCGACGCCGTTGCCGGCGAGGCCGCCGATGAGCTCGACGGTGATGCCCGAGGGGAACTCCCAGCCGATGCGGCCCTGCACGCCGAAGCCGGGGCCGACCCCGAGGCGCTCGTCCGGGACCGCCCCCGTCGCGCCCATGTCCCCGCGGCGCACGTCGGTCACGTAGATCGGCGAGACGAGGTGGGCGCCGTACTGGATGCCCCGGCCCTGCCCCTGCACGTAGCCGCGCTCGACGACCTGCTCCTCGGCCTGGCTCTCCTCGACCACGTAGACCTGCGCGGCGGCGGGCGCGGCCCCCGCGATGCTGGCGAGGGCGGCGAGGGCGGAGGCGACGGCGATGACGTGGCGCATGGGGCGGTTCTGGATCGCGACGGCCGGGCGCGCCAGATCACTCCTCGATCGCGAAGCGGAGCTGCCGCGGCTCACCGTCGCGGATCAGCTCCACCGTCAGCTCGCTCGCGACGCCGAGGGCGTTCCACACCGAGAGCGCCTCCTCCGGGCGCTCGATCGGCATGCCGTTGACGCTCACCAGGGTGTCGCCCTCACGCAGGTCCACCCCGGCGAAGAACGGGGCCCGGAGCGCGCGCAGCCGGAAGCCGACGAAGCGGCCCTCCACGAGGTGCGGCTCGGTCTCGACGTGCTGGAGGAAGCGGCCCGGCCCGCCGGCGAGCACCGCGTCGAGCTCCGCGCGCGCGATCATGCCCTCCCGGGTCGGCGGCGCGTCCGCGGGGAGCGTGCCAGGATCCACCTCGGCGACGGGCTCCTCGGCCTCCACCGCGTGAGCGCCTCCGCCGCACGCGAGCGCGAAGAGGGACAGCCATCCGATGAGGAGCCGAGACGAGGTCATCACCTCCCCGTCCTACGGAGGCGCGCCGCGCGCGTCCAGTTTGTGGGCCGCGGCGCTGCTGCTCGCGGCGTGCGGCTGCCCCGAGGGAGAGGCGTGGGTTGCGGTCGAGAGCGCCGAGCGCGCGCTCGAGGTCTGCGCCGAGCTGGCCCTCACCGAAGAGGAGCGGCGGCGCGGCCTGATGGGTCACCCGCCGCTCGCGCCCGGCGAGGGCATGTACTTCGACTTCCGCGTCGAGCAGGAGATCTGCATCTTCAACGGCGGGGTGACGTTCCCCATCGACGTGCTCTACGCGGACGCCGACGGCGAGATCGTCGCGATCGAGCGCGAGGTCCCGGCGGGGGACGAGACCCCGCGCTGTCACCCGGGCACGATGCAGGTGCTCGAGGTGGGGGCCGGCGAGCTCGCCGCCTTCGACCCGGGGGACCGGCTCGTCTTCAGGTGAGGCTCTCGACCTCGACCAGCAGCGACTCGAGCCCCTCGACGCGCTCCGCGAACGCGACCGCCACGCGGTGAGGGAAGAGGCCGTCCGGATCCTCGTTCGGCTCCACCCGCACCACCTCCCCGGTGACCGTGCGCTTGGTGCCGTCGGGGAAGTGGAGCGCGACGTCGACCTTCGAGCCGACCTCGCGCACGACCGGGCTGACGATCTGGACGCCGCCCTCGCTCACGTCGTCGCTCACCCCGAGGGTGACCTCGCCGCTCTCTCCCGAGACCTGAACCGGCACCCAGACGGCGTGCCGCTCCGCGCTGCGCTCGTTCATCCGAGCAGCCTACCGCGTGGGCGCGGGGCCCGTCACCGCAGAACCAGCCAGACCACCACCGCCGCGAGCACGCCGAGCGCCACGAGCGCGACCGCCGCGAGGACCAGCTGCGCCTCCCGCCCTCGCGCCGCGAGCGGGGGCGGCGGGCGGCCCTCCACCGCCGGGCTCTCCACCACCGGGAGCTGCGCCGACGACGGGCGCCGGGGCGCGCTCGCGTTGGTGATGCCGGTCTCGTCGGAGAGCCGCGGGCCCTCGCGCGCCTGCAGGGCCTCGAGGACCCGCACGATCGTCGGGGTGCGGATCTCGGTCGCCTCGTCGTCCTCGTCGAGGAGCTCCGGCGCCTCCCGCCTCGAGGCGGGCGTGTCCGGCCGCGTGCGGTCCAGCCCCGACGCCAGCGTCGCGTCGGCCTCGAGATCGAGATCGCTGACCTCGTCGATCGCGTCGAGCTGGAACGCGGCCATCTCGTAGCGCTTGGTCATCGTCTCCTGCCCGCCGTCGATCGACGGGAAGGTCGGCGGATCGTCGGCCCGCCGCGCCGCGAGGACGGCGAGCGCCCGCTGCTGCTCGGCCGCCAGCACCTGGGAGACCTGGTCGGGGAACTTGCCGCGCACGTCCTCCAGCTCGTCCCGCAGCGTGCTGACGAGCAGGTCCGCGAGGTGCACGCTGTCGATCGCCGCCGCCCGCGGGAAGGCGCGCACGAGATCGCGCCGGAAGTCCTTCGCGTCCGCGTAGCGGTCGTCGGGGTGGGCCGAGAGCGCGCGCCCCACCACCGCGTCGAGCCCCGGCGTCACGTCGCGCGCGAACTGCGCGGGCGGCGGGATCCGCGGGCTGCGGACCTCCTCGAGGATCTCGAAGATCTTCTTGCCCCGGAACGGCCGGCGCATCGTGAGCATCTCCCAGAGCACGAGCCCGAGGGAGTAGACGTCGCTCCGCCGGTCGACGGGCTCGAGGCGCGCCTGCTCCGGGGACATGTAGCGGATCTTCCCCTTGAGCGTCGCGGTGTGACTCAGGTGCGACACGGCGGCGTTCTTGGCCACGCCGAAGTCGATGAGCTTCACGTGCCCCTTGTGCGACAGCAAGATGTTCTGCGGGCTCACGTCGCGGTGCACGAGCCCGAGGAGCCGGCCGGAGGCGTCCGTGACCTCGTGGGCGGCGTGCAGCCCCTCGGCGATGCGCGCGGCGATGGCCACCGCGACCTCCGGGGCGAGGCGGCGCTTGTTCCGCGAGAGCGCGTTGAGCAGCTGGGCGAGCGTGCCGCCGTGGATGTACTCCATGACGAGGAAGTACGTGCCGGACACCTCCCCGAGGTCCTCGACGTGCACCACGTTCGGGTGCGCGATCTGGGCGGTGATGCGCGCCTCCTGCACGAACATCTCGACCGCCTGCTGGTCCTCCGCCATGTCCGGATGGATCACCTTCACGGCGACGAGACGGCTGAACCCCGCCGCGCCCTTCCGGAGCGCGAGGTAGAGGTTCGCCATCCCGCCTGCCTTGAGGTGGGCGACCACCTCGTAGGCTCCAGCCGCTCCGGAGGGGACGTCCAGCACCCGCTCAGCCCAGCAGATCGGTCGGGTGCCTGACCCCGACGAGGACGACCGTGACGTTGTCCTTGCCGCCTCGCTGGTTGGCGAGATCGACCAGCTTCTGCACCGCCAGATCCATGTCCGGGTGAGCCTGGATGACCTCCAGGATCTCCTCGTCGTCGGGGATCATCTTCGTGAGGCCGTCCGAGCAGAGCAGGTAGAGGTCGCCGACCTCCGGCTTGCCCACGATGACGTCGATGCTGACCTCCGGCTTCACGCCGAGGGCGCGGCTCAGGTAGGCGGCGTGCGGGCCGGTCAGCCCGAGGTTGCCGAGGGTGTGGTCGGTCGTGAGCTGCCGGATGGCGCCGCGACGGATGCGGTAGCACCGGCTGTCCCCCACGTGCGCGAGGTAGACCCGCTCCTTGCGCAGCGCGAAGCGGGTGGCGACCAGGGTGGTGCCCATCCCCTCGAGGTGAGGCTGCCGCTTGGCCTCCTGGTAGATGGAGACGTTCGCGCGCTGCACCGCCTGCGCGAGCTCCATCGCCCGCCGCGGGAGATCGCCGCGCACGTTGCCCTCGAAGCGCTCCTCCCGGAACGACTCCGCGATCGTCTCCACCGCGGTCTCGCTCGCGATGTCGCCGCCCGCGTAGCCGCCCATGCCGTCGGCCACCGCGTAGACGCCGTGCCCGTCGAGGCGGAGGAAGCGGTCCTCGTTGCGCTTGCGCCGCTGGCCCCGGTCCGTCTGCCCGGCGGCGCTCACGAGGATGACGGCGCTGGTGCGGGTCGGCTCGTCCTCGTCGGCGCCGTCGTCGGCGACGAGCTGGATCGCCTTGGCCACCGGATCGATCTCCTCCGACTCGTCGTCGAAGATGTCGGCCTCGGGGAAGTCGGCGGGGTCGAGCTGGAGGCGCACGATGGTGACCTCCTCGCCGTCCTCGCCCGTCTCGGGCTCGAGCGGCTCGATCGGCTTCGGGGAGCCTGGCTTCTTCTTCGGCGGGGGCGGCGTCTCGGGCCGCGCCGAGGCCGGCGCCTCGTCGCGCGTGCGCGCCAAGAGCAGCAGGGAGGCCACGAGGACCACCGCCGCCGCGCCGGCGATCAGATACAGGTTCATCTCACTCATCGATCACTCGTTCCCGGCGAGCTCGCGCTCGTACGCGAGCCCTTCGAAGGGCTCGGGCAGCCCGATGGTCCCACCCACCGCGATCAGTCGTCCGTCCACCCCGTAGATGGAGTGGAAGGTCCGCTCGTCCGTCACCGGCGCCTCCTCGAACTCGAAGCTCGGCACCTCGACCTTCAGGATGCGGCCGAAGACCCCGGCCACGTGCGCCACCCCGGGCTCGCGCATCCACACGCCGTTGAGCCCCGGCACCGGGCCGAGGATCCGGGTCTCCCAGGTCTCGCCGTCCCAGAAGCTCACGGTCCCGTTGCTGCGCCCGCCCACGATGACGATGTGGTCGGGGCCCGTGCCCCAGAGCGACACGAGGTCGTCGGAGGCGCCGACGAAGACCTCGGTCCAGGCGGCGCCGTCCCAGTGGAGCACCAGGCCGCGGTGCCCGACCGCGTAGACGTCGTCCGGCCCGGTGCCCCACACCTTGAAGAGGCCGCGCGCGTCGCGCTCGAAGGCCGGCAGCGCGCTCTGCGACCACGCCTCGCCGTCGAAGTGGAGGATGACGGCCTCCGAGGTGTCGAGCCCGGAGCCGCCGACCGCCCAGAGATCGTCGGGGGCCACGCCCCAGATGCCCCACAGGTCCTCGGTCGTCGGGGTCTCCCAGACCTCGAAGCGCTCGCCATCCCAGCGCAGCGCCCGGCCGCCGTTGGCCACGAAGTAGACGTCGCCGTCGCCGAAGCCGTGGGCCCAGTTGACGAGCCCCACGTCCTCGGGGACGGGGAGCGGCGCCCACTCGCCGGCGCGCTCGCGCAGCACCGCGCCGCGCTCGGGGTTGCCGCCGACCACGTAGAGCTCGTCCCCCGACGGGCCCCAGACGTTCATGCCCCAGCCGAGGGTCTCGGCCTCGGGCGCCTGGCGCCAGGTCGTGTCGGGGGCGTCGCAGCCGGCGAGCGCGAGGCAGACGATGAGCGCGAATCCAAACTTCGGGAACGGCATCGCGGGGAGGATACCAGCCGGGAGGCGCTCGTCCGGCGTCAATCCCCGCGAAGCTCGCGGACCGCCTCCAGCACGTCGGCCGCCACCGCGTCGATGTCCCGCATCGCGTCGATGTGCACGATCGGATCGTCCGGGAAGTGCTGGTCGATCTCCTTGTAGAACGAGGCCAGCTGATGCTGCAGCTCGCTCCCGTCGTAGATCTCGCGGCCGGCCTGGCGCTCCTTGCGCCGCTTGGCCGCCTCCTCCGGGTCGACGTCGAGCACGATCGTCAGGTCCGGTCGGCGCGCGTGGCGGTTGATCTCGCGCACCCACTCCACCGTGCCCGGCTCCTCGCCGGCGGTGACCGACTGGTAGGCGACGCTGCTGTAGTCGTAGCGATCGCTGATCACCGTCACCCCGTCCATCAGGTTGGGGTGGATGGTCGCCTCGAGGTGATCGAGCCGATCCGACGCGAAGAGCAGCGCCATCGTGCTCCACGAGGACGGCCGGTTGCCGCTGATGCCGGGCACGACCACCCGGCCGGTCAGGATCTGCCGGATGAGCACCCCGACCGGCCCGTCGCTGGGCTCGCGCGTGGTGGTGATCGGCAGGCCCTTGCCGCGCAGCGCCTGCGCGAGCAGCGCGGTGTGCGTGGTCGTGCCCGCGCCGTCGACGCCCTCGAGGACGATGAAGAGCCCCTCGATCATGGGCGCACGCTACCACGGAAACCCGCGGCGATTCAGTCCTCGAAGTCCCGACAGGCCCGGCTGCCGAAGAGGCGGGCCAGGGCCTCCGCGGCCGGGGAGAAGTCGTCCTGGCAGATGGACTGCACGGTCGATCGCTGGGGGCCGAGCGCGCGCGCCACCTGGACGAGCCGTCGGGGCGGGAACGCGACGCCGCGGCCCGGCACGTCGCAGGAGGGCACGAGCCGCGTGGCCATCGCCGGATCGATCCGCTCCTCCATGCGGGGGTCGTCGAGGATGCGCTGGTAGGTCGCGTCGGTGGCGTCGGCCCCGGTGGCGAGGTCGGTCGGCACGCCGCCGATGACCCCGAACGCCACCAGGTCCGGCCGCGAGGCGCGCAGCGCGGTCAATCCCTCCACGTAGCGGGCGACCGGCGTGAGGGCCTCGTCGGCGTGCACGAAGCAGCGGAGGTTGAGGTCGGTGGCGCCGAACCGCGCGCTGGACGGATTGAAGATCTCGGGGTCGCGAGCCGAGCAGTCCTCCTCGTCGGTGATGACGAGGACCGCCAGCAGGGTGTCCTCCCGCACGAAGCCCGCGTTGCGTCCGTCGGCGTGCCCGCTCGTGCCCCGGAAGAAGACGGGCGGCGCGTAGCCCGGCGGGGTCGACGAGGTCGGCGCGCTCGGCGCGACCGCCTTGAGGGCCGCCTCGAGCGGCTGCTCGAAGCCGCAGCCGCCGGTGCCGGCCCGGGCCACGCAGCCGACCTGCTCGGCGAAGGCCCGAGGGTCCGAGCCCGCCGGCGTGAAGCGGAGGAAGGGCGGCGCCGTGGCCGGGCACCCCGGCGCGCTCGACCGCTCGAGCAGCACGCCGTCGTCGCCGAAGTCGGAGGTGGCGCAGGTGGGGACCGTGAAGCCGCCGGTGCCCATGTCGGTGGTCACCACGCCCACCTGGAGGTCGGTCACCGCCGCCCAGTCGGGCGAGCCGTCGCGGTCCATGTCGGGCGGATCGACCAGGCGCTCCACCAGGGTGGGCAGCTGCTCGGCCAGGCTCGCCTGCTCCTCGGACATCGAGTTCGAGTTGTCGACGACGAGCAGGAGATCGACCCCCGCCGCCTCGACGCACTTCCCGGTCGGGGCCACGAAGCCCGCGTCCCACGGCGGCGGCGAGCCGTCCGGATCGTCGATCCGGATCTCCGGGTAGCAGCCCGGCCCGAACGCCAGCAGGAGCGCCGAGAGCGCGACGAGGCGAGCGCTCACCGCGCTCCCTCGCAGCGCGCCGCGTCGCCGAGCCGACAGAGCGCCTCCCGCGCGTGGCCCGACAGGGCACCCTCGGGGGCCTCGGCGAGGTAGCGCGCGTAGCTCGCGCGGGCGGCGGCGGGGTCGCGGAGCCGGCGCTCCTGCAGCCGCGCCAGCGCGTAGATCGCGTTGTGACCGACCGCGCCGGTCCCGACCTCCGCCGCGCGGGCGTAGGCGGCGGCCGCCGCGTCGAGGCGACCGGAGCGCTGCGCGAGATCGCCCAGCAGGGTCGCGGCCTCGGCCTGAACGGCGCGCGGAGCCGGCGCGTCCAGGATCGCGCGCAGCTCCGGCTCGGCGCGATCGGCGCGCCCGGCGGCGATCCAGCGTCGCGCGGTCGCCAACCGCGCCGCCGGCGTCGGTGCGGGCGTCGGCGTAGGCACGACCGTGGCCGAGGGCACCGGCGCGTCGGGCGCGTCGGCCTCCCCCGGCTCCGCCCGCGCGACCGGCTCCTCGGGGACACGTTCGTCCTCGATGGCCGGCTCGGCGACCTCGGCGCGACGCGGCGCCACCGTCCAGCGCTCGCCCGCGTGGAGCTGGCGCGGCTCGCCCGCGTCCGACGGAACCACCCGGACCACGCCCTCGCGGACCGACACCTCGGTGCGCGCGTCGCCCGCCCGCACCGTGAACACCGTGCCGACCACCTCGACCCGCGCCTGGGCCGTCGTCACCGAGAGCGCCTCGCGGCCCCGCTCGCGCGGGTGGAACTCGACCCGCACCTCGCCCCGGTCGAGCTCGAGCTCCAGCCGGTCTTCGGCGAGGGCCGCGATCCGCATGCGGCTGCCCGGGCTGAGCCGGACGCGGCTCTCCTGGACCGTCACCTCGGCGACCTCGCCCTCCCCGGTCTCGAGGACCGAGCCCGGCTCGAGCGTGCCCCGCTGCGCGGTCGCGTCGATCTCGCGCAGCTCGAAGCGCGCGACGCGGTCCGTCGGCGCCCCGCCGCGCCAGAGCGCGAGGAGCGCCGCGGCCGCCACCAGCGCGGCGACCCCGCCGAGCGCGATCCGCCCCACGCCGCGCCCCGCGCCCTCGGTCGACGCGCGCTCGCCCGCCTTCACGGCCGCCAGGAGCGTGCGCTCGCCGCGCGCCTTCGCCAGCTCGTCGAGCGTCGGCGGCTGCTCGCGGAGCCGCTGCGCGACCGCCTCGCTGCCTCGCCCGCTCATCGCTCGTCTCCTTCGAGGTCCGCCTCGGCGAGGAGCTCGTCGAGGCGTCGCCGCGCCGCCTTCAGCCGCGCGTGCAGGGTCGATATCCCGGTCGAGGTCATCTCCCCGATCTCCTTGAAAGTGTACCCCTCCACCTGGTGGAGGACGAAGACCGTTCTCTGCTCGGGGCTCAACTGCGCGAGCGCGGCCTCCGCCTGGCTCAGCGCGTCGTGGCGGGCGTCCGGCGCTCCGGCGGGGCGGCCGAGCCCGACCCACTCGGTGATCTTCGACCAGCGGTGCCGTCGCGCGCGGGCCCGCGCCGCGTCCAGCGCCCGGCGGGTGGCGATCCCGACCAGCCAGGTCGAGAGCTTGCTCCGCCCGTCGAAGCGCCCCTCGAGCGCGGCGAGGAAGGTCTGCTGGACCACGTCGTCCACGTCGGGATCCGCGGGCCCGAGGATGCGGGCGACGCAGCGGTGCACCCGGTCCACGTGACCCTGGTAGAGGCGCCGGACGGCGGCCTCGTCGCCGCCCGCGGCGTCGCGCAGCAGGGCCTCCTCCTCGGACAGCCCGCCCTCGATCGCGACCAGTCTCTCGGCCATCGTCAGCGCTCCCACACCGGGGGGTCGTTCCGGCGCGCGCGGATTTCCACCGTCACGGACGCAGCCTGATGCCGAGGGTGCCCCAGACCGTCACGAGGTCCTCGACGAGGACCCGCTCGACCGCGCTGGCGCAGACCTCGGGCATGCCGGGCGGGGGGCGGGTGCTCCGGATGAAGACGGCGGGCGAGGTGTGCACGTCGGCGCCGATCTCGAGCACCAGCTCGAACGGCGCCGCGAAGCGCCACGCGCCCTCGATCCCGCCCCGGATGCCGAAGTCGGTCGCGACCCGGCTGACGTCGAGGCCGACGAGGTTGGCGAGGCCGAAGCGGCTGAGGATGCCGAAGTCGAAGGCGAAGGAGACGTCGTCGATGACGATCGGGCGCAGCTGGAGGCGGAGCGCGAGGTTGATCGGGCGGTACTCGATGCGGCGGCCGTCGCAGGACGCGCTCTCCTCGGGCAGCACCGGCAGGTCGCCCTCGAGCACCACGCAGCTCGTGTCGAGGCAGAGGCCGAGGCCGATGCGCGGCCCGAGGATCAGGGTCTCGCGCTCGGTCGAGAGCCCCATGAGGAAGCCGATGTTGATGGTCGGCTTGGCGAGGGCCTCGCGCGGTCGGCGCGGGCCGAAGAGCCCGCCCTCGCGCTCCCGGTAGATCCAGAGCACCTGCTGGCCGTCGTGCGGGTAGGAGCGCTGGCTCGCGCTCCCCTCCGGCGGGCCGTCGAGCGCGGCGTCGCGGAGCGCCTCCACCGCGAGCGCCACCGCCCGCGCGCGCCCGCGCCGCCCTCCCGCGAGGGGCACCTCGCTCCGGAACACCTGCCCCTCCGGCCCGGCGAGCACCAGGAGGATCTCGCCGTCGATCCGGTCGAGGGCCATGTGCCCCTCGGGCACCGCCTCGAGCACCTCGGGGGGCGCGTCCTCCCCCACCGCGACCGGGACGTCGAGGCGCAGCGCCAGGATCCGCTCGACGCGCTCGGCGAGGGCTCGGGTGCGCGCGGTCGGGCGGAGGGTCAGCGGGCGATCGGGCGCGAGCCGCGGGAGCGCGTCTCCCTGCGCGCGCGCCCCGAGTGGGCACGCGAGCAGGAGCACGAGCGCGACGCCGGCGGCCCGCCCCAGCACACGTCAGAACTTGTAGGTGGTGCCGATGCGGAAGTAGAACTGGGTGTCGTTCGCCTCGATGCCGAGCAGGTTGCCCATGATGCGGCGGGGCGCCTGGTTCAGGATGCCCTCGAGGAGGAACCACAGGTTCCAGTTGCGGGTGAGCACGAGCTCCAGGGTGCCGCCCAGGCGGACCCGGCCCCAGTCCTCGCGCGGGCAGGCGAGGTCGGCGCCCGACTCGGTGCAGTACGCGTTCCCCTCGCGATCGAAGTCGAGGTAGACGCCGCTGTTGAACGGGTGACCGGCGTACTCGTCGCTCGAGAGGTCGAGGCCGAGCCAGAGGGTGAACGCGCCGGTGTCGGAGAAGTGCAGGCTCCCCATGGCCTCGAGGCTCATGAAGATGCTGTTGATCGGGTAGGAGAACTCGTTGCCCGCCGCCGGGGTGTCCGGGCGGGTGTCGTAGCGCTCCTCGTTCGGCAGGACGCCGCCGCCCATCGCCGGCGGGTAGCTCGGCTGACGGTGCCCGAGCTCCGGACCGATGCCGCCGCCGAAGCGGACCTGGCCGCCGACCGCGAGCTGCTCGATCGGGCGGAAGCCGGCGCGCACGCGGCCCTCGAACTCGGTGAGGCGGCCGAAGCTCCGCACCGCGAAGCCCGCGTCGAGCCAGTCGAGCAGGCCGACGCTGAGCCGCATCTCGGCCAGGTACGGCCAGCCGAGCGAGAGATCGATCGTCGCCTGGTTCACGACCAGCGGCGCCGCCGAGTGCGTCACCGCGGCCCCGCGCCGCCGCTCGTCCTCCTGGACCAGCACCTGGCGCTCCTCGTCGGACATGCCGTCGGTGATGCGCGGCAGGGTGATGTCGAAGGGCCGGACCTCGGAGCTCGGCGTGAGCAGCACCTGCTGGCGGAACTCCTCGTACTCGGGCGCCTGCACCACGAGCACGTGGGAGCCGGCCGGGAGCGTGCCGTCGTACGGGACCGGCCCGGCGAGCTCGTCGTCGACGAAGAGCTGCGCGCCGCGGATCCCGGGCTGCACGGCCACTCGCACCCGCACCTGCTGGGGCACGAGCACCGCGTCGACCTCGCAGTTCTGGCCGGGGCGGGTCTCGCAGGTGGTGCTGTACTCCTGGTGCCCGTCGGCGCGCACCACGATGGCGTGCGGCCCGGCCTCCGGGGTCAGCACGACCGGCGCCTGCCCGCGCTCCTCGCCGTCGATCAGGACGATGGCGCCGTCGACGTTCGACTCGACGACGATGCGGCCGGGCTCGCCGACCTCGGGCTGCATGTCGAGCGAGACCACGCGCTGCTGGCCGGCCTCGATGGTCACCGTCTGCCGGGCGCGCTGGTGGCCCTCGGCGGTGGCCTCGACGATGTGCTCGCCGGCGGCGAGGCCCTCGCGCGAGGCGGGCGACGGCCCGATGACCTCGCCGTCGATGCTGATCACCGCGCCCGGGGCGCTGGCGATCACGCGGAGCGTCCCGCCCTGCTGGGCCGGCATGGCGACCGTGGCCCGCTGTCCGGCGAGCACGGTGACCGACTGGCTGTAGGGCGGGAGGCCGGGCGGGCGGATCTCGACGGTGTGGCTGCCCACCGCGACCCCGTCGATCACCGTCGGCGTCGAGCCGCGCGGCGTCCCGTCGAGGAACACGGGCGCCCCCGGCGGGCCGCTGACCAGGATCGACCCGGTGTCCGGCGCCGACTGCTGGAGGATCGCCGCGACGCGGACCATCTGGCCGCCGCCGACCTCGACCCACTGCTCGAAGGTGTCGTAGCCCTCGCGCTGCACCCGGACCTGGTGCCGGCCCGGCTGCAGATCGGTCACCCGGATCGGCGTGGCGCCGAGCGCGCCCCCGACCTGGCGCCCGTCGACGAACACGTTGGCGCCCTGCGCCCCGGCGTTGCCCGCGGACACCTCGATGGTGCCGAGCGCGCGCAGCACCGCGCGGAAGGTCTCCCGCCGCCGGCGCACGTCGACCTGGAGCCGCGCCTCCTCGTGGTTGAGGAGCTGGAAGATGATCGTGTGCTCGCCCCGCTCCACCCGCACGTTCCGCAGCGGCGTCGTGCCGAGGGGCGGGCTGGAGGTCGAGTCCAGGTACACGGTGGCGCCGGGCGGCACCGACTCGATGTTGATCGGGATGCGGTAGGCGTGCGCGGTCGAGGTGACCGCCGCCAGCGACACCAGCATGGCGCCGAGGAAGATCGAGAGAGACGAGAGTCGAGCCATCGGGTCCTCCTGCCGCCGGTGGGGCGGCCTTCCGGGCTTGCCTTGCATAGGCTGGACGCCGGAATTTCTCAAGCATTCAGTGCGGTCCGCCTGCTCCCGGCCGGCCCGTGACCGGCGCCTTACAGGAAACTCTCAGCAGGTGTTCACTCTTGTTCTCATCTGCTAAGGTGCGGACCAGCTGGCGGGACCGCGCGTCCCCCTGCAGCGCTTTTCACATGACGAGCAGTCCCGCGAAGATGAGCGTCAACAGCGACGCGTCTGGGCCCAACACCGCACCCTCGGCGCGCTCCGCCCGTCAGAGGAAGGCGTTCGTCCCGGTCCACCCCACCCCCTGCGGGAAATACACGCTGATCGCCAAGGTCGGCCACGGCGGCATGGCCGAGGTGTTCCTGGGCGTCGCCTCGGGCATGGCGGGCTTCCGCAAGCTCTCGGTGGTGAAGCGGATCCACCCGCAGCTCCTCGAGGAGCCCGAGTTCGTCCAGATGTTCCTGGACGAGGCGCGCCTCGCCGCGCGGCTGAGCCACCCCAACGTCGTGCAGACCCACGAGGTGGGAGAGCACGACGGCGTGCCCTTCATCGCGATGGAGTATCTGGAGGGGCAGCCCTACGACAAGCTCCTCAAGATGATCCGCCGCAAGGGCGAGCAGATCCCGCTCAAGCTCGCCATCCGGGTCGTCATGGAGTCGCTGGCCGGCCTCCACTACGCGCACGAGCTCAAGGACTACGACGGCACCCCGCTCGGGGTCGTGCACCGCGACATCTCGCCCTCGAACATCTTCGTCACCTACCAGGGCAGCGTGAAGATCCTGGACTTCGGCATCGCCAAGGCGACGACGAAGCTCTCGGAGACGCGCACCGGTCAGATCAAGGGCAAGCTCTCCTACATGGCGCCGGAGCAGGCGCGCGGGAAGCAGATCGACGCCCGCGCCGACGTCTGGAGCATGGGCGTCACCCTCTTCGAGAGCGCCACGGGCGCCCGCCTGTTCAAGGGCGAGAGCGACGTCGACACCCTGCAGCGCGTGCTCACCGGCAACATCGAGGAGCTCCTCGACGAGGCCGACGCGAGCCTGCCGGCGTCGGTGGCCGCGATCGTGCGAAAGGCCCTGTCCCGCAGGGTCGAGGATCGCTTCGAGAGCGCGGCGCAGATGAAGAACGCGCTCGCCGAGGTGCTCAAGGAGCTGCCGGGGGACGACCCGGCGCCCGAGCAGTACCTGACGGAGCACTTCGAGGAGCTGGCCTCCTCGCAGCGCGAGATGCTCGGCGACCTGCTCGAGCACGCGGAGAAGCTGAGCCAGCAGAAGGCCGCGGAGCCGGAGCCGGCCGCCGCGGTGGCGCCGGCCGCCGAGGCGGCGCCGGCGGCCGCGCCCGCCCCTCGCCGGCAGGGTTGGCAGACGGCCCTGCTCGCCGCGCTGATCGTGCTCGGCATCGGCGGCGGGGTCTACGTGGCGCTCTCCACCGAAGAAGAGGGAGACCGCGGCGCGTTGGCGGCGGCGGGCACCGGCCCGGCCGAGTCCCCCGAGGCGCAGACCACCCCCGAAGCGCAGCCCACGCCGGAGGCGCAGGCCACCCCCGAAGCGCAGGCCACCCCGGGAGCGCAGACCACCCCGGGAGCGGAGGGCGGCGAGGAGCCCCCCGAGACCGAGCCCTCC
This sequence comes from Myxococcota bacterium, assembly GCA_036149055.1. Taxonomy (GTDB): domain Bacteria; phylum Myxococcota_A; class Polyangia; order Polyangiales; family Sandaracinaceae; genus JAVJQK01. The sequence continues at coordinate 33,197 of JAYZQJ010000286.1, forward strand.
GGGTCGGGCGCGGAGGCCGAGGCCCCGGGGACCGAAGGGCCCGCGGGCGAGGAGACGGCGTCCGCCGAGGGCGCCGAGGAAGAGGGCGAGACGAGCGCCGAGCCGTCCGGCCGCCCCGACGCGAGGGAGCGAGAGCGCCGTCGCCGGCTCGCCGAGCGCCGACGCGCGGAGGCGGCCGCGGCCCGCGCCGAGCGACGCGCCGAGGAGGCCGCCCCGGCCTCGAACGAGTTCGGCACCCTGCGGCTGGTCACGCGGCCCTACTCCGAGGTCTACCTGAACGGCCGCCGGATCGGGACCACGCCCCTGCTGGGTCACCGCCTGCCCGCCGGGAGCCACACGCTGGTCCTCCGCAACCCGGAGCAGGGCATCGAGCAGCGCGTCAGCGTGCGCATCCAGGCCAACGAGACGACGCCGCTGAACCTCAGCCTCGACTGACGGGCCCGCACCCCACCGTGAGCAGCAGCAGTTGAGCGCCACGCGAACGCGACGCAGCCTCTGGCAGTCGTTCCTCCGGCACCCGATGACGGCCTCGGTCGCCGTCGTCTGGTCGGTCTGGCTCACGTTCATGCTCGTGACCGACGCCTGGGGCCTGTTCGAGGGCGGGTGGCCGATGTCGGTCACCATGGCCTTCGGCTCCTTCGTCGCGGGCGCCACGAGCGAGGGCGGCGGCGCGGTCGCGTTCCCGGTGATGACGCTGGTCTTCCAGCTCGAGCCGAGCGTCGCCCGCGACTTCTCGTTGATGATCCAGTCGATCGGGATGACGGCGGCGAGCTACGCGATCTTCCGGCTCCGCGTCCCGGTGGATCGCACCGCGCTGATCTACGGGAGCCTCGGCGGCGCCCTCGGGATCGTCTTCGCGATGGAGGTGGTGGCCCCCCTGGTGCGCCCCGCCTACGTGAAGATGTTCTTCGTGAGCTTCTGGGCCGGCTTCGGCTACGCGCTCTACCGCATCCGGAGGCGAGCCGGCCGCGAGACCCGCCGCGAGATCGGCGCCGCCCCGCCGCGCGTGATCGCGCTCCTGCTCGGCGTGGGCTTCGTCGGCGGCATGGTCAGCGGGCTCACCGGGAGCGGCCTCGACATCAGCCTCTTCGCGCTGCTCGTCCTGGGCTTCGGGCTCGACGAGCGCATCGCCACGCCGACCTCGGTCGTGCTGATGGCGGGCAACGCCGTGGTCGGCGCCGTCGCGCGCGCGGCCACGCCCGGCGCGATCTCGGCCGAGGCCGTCGACTTCTGGCTCGTCTGCATCCCGGTCGTCGTCGTCGGCGCTCCCCTCGGCGCGTGGGCGAGCGCCCACCTCCCGCGGCGCCTGCTCGTCGGGTTCCTGCTGCTCGTCATCACCGTGCAGCTGGCCGGGGCCTGGCTCCTGCTCCCGCTCGACTGGACGCTCGCCACCTTCAGCCTCGTCACCATCGCGGCGGGCGTGCTCGGCTTCGGGCTCCTCGATCGCATGGGCAGCCGGAGCCTCCGGCGAGGCGGCACCCGCTGGCAGGTCACGCCGGCCGCCGCCGCGCACCTCGACGACGCCGCGGGCGAGCGCGTCGAGGCGCGCCTCGTGAACATCGGCACGAACGGCGCGCTGCTGAGCCTCGAGGCGCCGCCGGACACGCTCACCCCTCCGCTCCAGCTGGTGCTCCCGGACGGCACGGTGGAGGGCATCCGGATCCCGATCGCGGTGCGCCACCACGAGCTGGACGAGGAGGGCCGCAGCGCCGTCGGCGTGCAGTTCCGCGCGCAGAACGCGGCGGTGCTACGCGACGTCGATCGCTGGCGCGACGCCCAGAGCGCCGAGCACACCTTCGTGGTCGGCGCCTCGACCTAGCCCTACCCGCGCGCGGCTTCGATCGCCGCCTCGCCGGCGGCGAGCAGATCGACCTCGTCGCGGTCGCCGTTCGAGACCGAGACCACCGCGATCAGGGGCGCGAGCTCGAGGCGCTGCCCCTCGAACAGAACCCGCCCGCGCCGCACCTCGGCCTCGAGGCGGCCCGCCACCTCGAGCGCCTCGGGGCGTGACGTGGTGCGGCAGAGGATGCCCAGCCGCAGGTCGCCGAGGCGCGCCACGACGTCCTCCTGGCGCACGCAGCGCAGGGTCTGGTCGGCGAGCTGGCGGAGCGCGAAGGCGACCGCGCGCTGCCCGAGCTCGTCGCCCCCGAACGTCAGCTCGACGACGATGAGCGAGAGGCTGGCCCCTCGGCGCTTCGCGTAGGCGGTCTCCTCGGCGATGCGGTCGATCATCACGTGGCGCCGGAACACGCCGAGCAGCGGGTCGCGCGTGGCCGCGCGGTACACCCGCCCGTGGAACTCGTCGGCGTGCTCGGGAGGCACCGAGAACGAGATGAGCTCGCAGCCGCCGAGCCGTACGCGGTCGCCGTCCTTCAGCGGCACGGCGTCGAGGATCCTTGCGCCGTTGACCGACGTGCCGTTGGTGGATCCGAGGTCCTCGACCCAGAGCATGCCGCCGCGCCGGAAGAGGCGCGCGTGCGCGCGGGAGAGGCCCTCGTCGGGCACCGTGAGCGTCGCGAGCTCGGAGCGACCGATGACGAAGCTCTCGCCGTCGAGCTGAACCAGCCTGCCCGCGGCCTCACCGGCCACGACCAGCACGAACGCGCGATCGGTCCGGCGCTTGCCGGGGGCCTCGAACATCCGCGCGCCGAGCAGCTCGGTCCCTTCTTCGTCTTCGTCCAGAAATGCCGAATCGCTCATCGAGACTCTCAGCTCTCTCGTGGTATACCCTCTGGCTCGATGAAAGTCCCGTCGCTGTTGTGTTTGCTCCGGGCGCGATCCGACGATCCAACCCCCGATCGTCGGGCCTACACCTTCCTCGCCGATGACGGCACGGAAGCGAGCGTCCAGACCTACGCTCAGCTGGACACGCGAGCCCGCGCGATCGGCGCCACGCTGAACGCCGCCCTCGAGGGGCGACGCGAGCCGGTCCTCCTCCTGTTCGCGCCCGGCATGCCCTACGTGGAGGGCTTCTACGGCGCCATGTACGGCGACGCGATCCCGGTGCCCGCCTATCCGCCGGACCCCGCCCGGCTGGAGCGGACGCTCCCGCGGCTCACCTCGCTCGTCGAGGACGCGGGGGCCAAGGTCGTCCTGACCACCAGCGACATCCTCGCGCTCGCCCAGGGGCTCTCCGCCTTCGCGCCGGCGCTCGGCGAGCTGAAGTGGATCGCGGTGGACGCGGTCGACGACGGCGCCGCCGCGGACTGGAGAGAGCCGGAGCTGGGGCCGGATGACGTGTGCTTCCTCCAGTACACCTCCGGCTCGACTTCAGCGCCGAAAGGGGTGCGGGTCACACACGGAAACCTGCTCGCCAACAATCGGATGATCGCCGACGCGATGGGCAACGACCCCGACACGGTCGGCGTGTCGTGGCTGCCCATGTACCACGACATGGGGCTCATCGGTCACATCCTGCAACCCTTGTTTCTCGGCATCCACTCGGTGCTGATGTCGCCCCTGACCTTCCTCAAGCAGCCGTTCCGGTGGCTCGAGGCGGTCAGCCGCTATCGCGCGACCACGTCGGGCGGCCCCAACTTCGCGTACGATCTCTGCGTGCGCCGCATCGACGAGGCGCAGGTCGCGTCGCTCGACCTCTCGTCGTGGCGCCTCGCCTACAGCGGCGCGGAGCCGGTCCGCCCGGACACCGTCTCGGCGTTCCTCGAGAAGTTCGAGCCCGCCGGCATCCGCGCCGAGTCCATCTTCCCCTGCTACGGGCTCGCCGAGGCGACCCTGCTCGTCACCGGCGGCCCGAACGGTCGCCCTCCCCGTCGGCTCACGGTCGCCGACGAGGGGCTGCAGTCCGGGCGGGTGGTCGACGCCGACGACGACGACGAGGCCAAGCGCGAGCTGGTCACCTGCGGCCGCGCGCCGGAGGGGACGGAGCTCCGGATCGTCGATCCCAAGACGCGCCGGGAGGCCGGCGCCGATCAGGTCGGCGAGGTCTGGGCCCGCGGGCCTCACGTCGCCGACGGCTACTGGTCCAAGGACGAGAAGGAGGGCCGCACCCGGGCGTCCGACGAGGTCTTCCGGGCCCGGCTCGCGACCGGCGAGGGGCCCTTCCTGCGCACCGGCGACCTGGGCTTCGTCCGCGACGGCGAGCTCGTCGTCACCGGCCGGCTGAAGGATCTGATCATCGTCGGCGGGCGGAACCACTACCCGCAGGACGTCGAGCTGACCGTCGAGCGGAGTCACCCGTCGCTGCGGCGAGGCTGCGCGGCCGCGTTCACGATCGAGATCGGCGACGAGCCGCACCTCGCGGTCGCGATCGAGGTCGAGCGGCGCTTCCGCCAGGATCGGCGGCGAGAGGAGAAGCCGCGAGAGGGCGGCGCGGCGCGCGGAGCCGACCGTCGAGCCTCGGGGCTGCCCCCCGGCAACGAGGCGCCGGTCCCCACCAAGCTCGATCTCGACGAGGTGGCCGACGTCGTGCGGAGCGCGATCTGGAGGCACCACGAGCTGCCGCTCCACACGCTGGTGCTGCTGAAGGCCGGGACGATCCCGAAGACCTCCAGCGGGAAGATCCAGCGCAACGCGACCCGCCTCGCCTTCCTCGAGGGGCAGCTCGACACCCTCGGCGTCGACGTGGCGCGCGCGCACTCGAGCACCCGCCCCTATGAGCCGCCGCAGACGCCGGCGGAGCAGCTCATCGCGAACATCTGGATGGACGTGCTCGGGGTGGAGCGCGTGGGCCGCGCCGACACCTTCGTGGAGCTCGGCGGCGACTCGGTGAAGGCGGCGCAGGTCGTCTGGCGCGCGAGGGAGCGCGGGCTCGAGCTGTCGCTCCAGAGCATGTTCGAGTACCCGACGCTCGCCGGGCTGTCCGCCTCCGCGAGCGATCGCGCCACCCCGCCCCCGGCGGCCCCGGGCGCGCCCCAGAGCCGCGAGGTCACCCCGCTCTCGCCGCTCGAGCTGGACGCGCTCGCGGGCTCGCCCGACGCGTCGGCGCAGACGGCGACGATCCGAGGCTCCGGGCTCGAGCCCGAGCGCGTGCTGGCGGCGTTCCGCGCCGTGATCGCGCACCACGACGCGCTCCGCTCGTCGGTCCGACGGGTCGACGGTCGCTGGGTCCGCAGCCACGCCGAGGTGGAGCCCGCGACCGCGCCGATCGAGTGGGTCTCGGCCGAGGCGCTCGACGCCGACGAGACCCTCGAGCGCGCCCGGGCGCGGGCTCGCGCCCTCCTCGACCGGGAGTCCGGGCAGCTCGCCGCCGTCGCGCTCCTCGGCGTCGAGACCCCCGACGAGGCCGCGGCCCCGCTCCGCGTCGTCATCGCGCTCGACGCGCTGATCGCGGACGGCGTCTCCTGGATGGTCCTCTTCGACGATCTCGACCGGGCCTACCGCCACCTCGAGGCCGGCGAGCCGGTGCGGCTCCCGAAGTCGACGCCGTTCGGCGACTGGGTGGCGGGCGTCAGCGGCCGCGCCGAGCGCACCTCCAAGCCGGTGCTCGATCGGTGGCTCGACCAGCTCGCGATCCCCCCGGCGTTCGAGGGCGCGCGGGGCGACGGCGACGGCGAGGTCATCGAGCTCCGGCGTTCGGTGAAGGACGTCGGCCACACCCTCGAGCGGCTCGTGCGCGAGCGCGGCGTGAACGTCCTCGAGTTCCTGACGACCGCGACGCTGATGGCCCTCCACCGCCACGGCGGCGTCAACCAGCGCCTCGACGTGCTGACCTCCGGCCGCGACGACCCCGAGACGGATCTCTCCCGCACCGTGGGCCGCTTCCGGGCCCGCGAGCCGGTCGCGGTGGCGGTCGACCCCGAGGCCACCCGCGATCCCCTCGGCACGGTGAGCCGACACGTCTCGCGGCTCCGCGAGCTGAACGCCCCGTACCGCGCCCTCGCGCACTATCACCCGGCGGAGGACGTGCGGCGCGAGCTCCAGCGCGCGAGCCGGAGCCGGCTGCTGCTCCACTACGGCGAGTGGTACGCGGAGGCGTTCACGGCCCCCCGCATCGGATATTGCACGGTGGACGACGCGCCGGAGGTCGAGCCGGACGTCGCGGTCCTCGGTGGATCGCTGAGCGGCCCCGCGCTCGAGCTGAAGCTCCGCTTCCGCGGGGATCACTTCGCGGAGGCCGACATGGGCGCCTTCCTCGACGCCGCGGTCGACATCACCAGGGAGCTGGGCGTGGCGCGCGCGGACGCCGGCCCCGGTCTGGTCGAGAAGCACCAGGACTCCTCGCTCGACGACGACCAGCTCGCCAAGGTCCTGCGCCGCGCGCGCGACAAGCGTCGCTGACCGAGAGATGAGCTTCGAGCACGAGGAATCTTCGCGCCCGTCCGCCGACCCGGAGGTGGAGTCGATCTTCGACGTCACTCCCCTCCAGGAGTCGATGCTGTTCGCGAAGGTCCTCAGCGGCGCGCCCGGCACGTACCTCCTGCAGACCGCGCTCGAGCTGGTCGGTCCGCTCGACCGGGAGCGACTGCGCGAGGCACTCGCGTCCGTGATCGCGCGGCACCCGTCGCTCCGCACCTCGTTCGTGTGGGAGGAGCTGGACCAGCCGCAGCAGGTCGTGTGGTCGACCGCGGACGTGCCCTGGGAGGTGGTCGACTGGTCGGGGCAGCCTCGCTACGAGCTGAAGCGGCGGTGGAGCCAGCTCCTCGAGGAGGATCGCCGCGCGGGCATGGATCTCGAGCTGGCGCCGCTCCTTCGCGCCACGCTCGTCCGGCTCGACCGCGACGAGCACCTCCTCCTGCTCACGACCCATCACATCGTCATCGACGGCTGGTCCCTCGTCGTGCTGATGCGCGAGGTCTTCGCGAGCTACGGCGGACAGGCCCCGGCGCATCGCCCCTTCGAGCTGCGCGACTACGTGCGCTGGCTGCGTCGGCGCCCGTCGGAGGCGGCGCTCTGGGCGGCCGAGCTCGGAGGGGTGAGCCCGTCGGCGCTCCGCCTGCCGCCCCCCGGCGATCCCTCGGGGGGCCCCGCGGAGCAGTCGGCGGTGCTCGATCAGGCGACGGCCTCCGCGCTCGAGGGCGCGGCGCGTGCCCGGGGGCTGCGCATGGCCACGCTCTACGAGGCGGCGTGGGCCATCGTGCTCCGCCTCTACACGCAGCGCTCCGACGTGACCTTCGGCGTGGTGGTCGCGGGCCGACCGCCCGACCTCCCCGGCGCCGAGCTGGCGATCGGTCCGTTCATTCACATGCTGCCGCTCGCGGTCTCGGTGGATCCCGCGCGCCCCGTGCGCGAGTGGCTGGACGAGCTCGAGCGCCGGACCGCGGCGCTGAACGGGCGCCACGCGTCGCTGCAGGACGTCGCGAGGGCGACCGGTCGCCGCGCGGACGAGCTCTTCGACTCGATGGTCGTGGTCGAGAACCTCTCGATCGAGGAGGCGATGCGGGGCGCGGCGCCGGCGGACCTGACGATCCGCGGCTTCCGCCACACCGAGCAAGCCGAGCTGCCGCTCGAGCTCGCCGTCTTCCCCGCCGAGCAGCCGCGGCTCGTGCTGCGCTACCGCCGCGACCGCGTCCACGCCGAGCTGCCCGCCCGCCTGCTGCGGGTGTACCGGCACGTGCTGCGGCGCCTCGTCCGGCTGGACGCGCTGGGCACGGTGGCGGAGCTGCTCGACCTCCCGACGGAGGAGCGGCACGACGTCGTCGGCCGGTGGAACGCGACCGGCGAGCCCCTCCCGACCGCGCGCACCGTCGACGAGCTCATCCTCGCGCACGCCGCGCGCAGCGGCGACCGCGTGGCCTTGTCGGAGGCGAGCGGCCCGACGACCTACCGGCAGCTGCGCGACCGCGTCCACGCCCTGCGTCGCGCGCTCGAGGGCCTCGGCGTCGGCGAAGGGGCCACGGTCCTCGCGCTCACCGCCGAAGGCCGGGAGCTCGCGGCGACCTTCGCCGCCATCGCCGAGCGCGGCGCGATCTGCGTGCCGGTCGACGCGAGCCTGCCGGAGGCGCTGCTCACCACCCTCGCCCTTCGGATCGACGCCCGCGCGGTGGTCGCCTCGGCGGAGGACTGCCCCGACGCACTGGAGCCGCTGCGCGTCGATCCGGACGCGCACGACGATCCGGACGCGCACGACGATCCCCCGGCCGCCGGCGAGCCGGCGCCGCGCCTGCTGGACGCGGCCGTCGTCGGGCAGCTCGTCCTGGACGCCGACGACCGCCTGCGCGTCCTGACCCACACCCACCGCGCGCTGCTCGCGACCGTGACCTGGGCGCGACGGGACTACGGGTTCGCCGGCAACGACGACGTGTGGGTGCGCCGGCCGCGCACCTTCGCCGGGCTCGGCGCCGCGGAGGTGCTGGCGCCGCTCGCCGCCGGCGCGACCGTGCACCGCGCGCTCCCCGAGCGGCGGCCGACGCGCGTGTTCATCGGGCGCGGCGACGAGCCTCCGCCCGAGCCGGCGGCGCCGACCCGCTCGCTCTCCTTCATCGGCCCTCCGCGGGCGGGCCGGGCGACGGACGCCGGGGCTCGCGTCACGGTGCTCGAGGGCTTCCCCGAGCAAGGCGAGTGCGCCTTCTACGGCCCCCACCGTCCCGCCGAGGCGGCGCGCCGGATCCTCGGCCGGCCGATCGCCAACGTCCGCTGCTTCGTGGTCGACGAGCGCTGCGAGCCGGTCCCCACCGGCGTGGCGGGAGAGCTGCTCCTCGCCGGCGACACCCTCGCGCGCGAGGTGGCCGGCTCGCCGAGAGAGACGGCGGAGCGATGGATCCCGCAGGGCTTCGGGTGGGCGCCCGGCGAGCGCACCTTCCGCACCGGCCACCAGGCCCGCTGGCTGCCGGACGGCCGCGTGGAGGTGCTCTCCTCGGCGACGACGGCGTGGACACCGCTGCGCTCCGGCTCCGCCGCGCTCTCCAGCGTCGGGCTCCGCGCCGAGCCCGGCGCCTCGACGCGGCCGGGGATCGTCGAGCTCCCGCTCGCGCCGGAGGCGGCGCCGCTCGTCCCGGTGGCCGCGTTCGCCTGGTGGCTCGCGATCCGGCGCGGCACGCCTCGCCTGTCGCTCCCCCTCGTCGCCGGCGATCGACGGGTCGAGGCGGTGATCGACCTGCGCGCCGCGCGCGATGGCGCCGTCGTCCTGTCACGCGTGGAGGGCGCCCTGCTCCGCGCGTTCTCCGACGGCCCGCCGCTCGGCTCGGACGCCTCGCCGGCCGCCCCGTACGTGGTCCGCCTCGGGGACGGCCCCGCGCCGGAGGGGCTGCTCGGCGTCGCCCGGCTCGACCGGGGGCAGGCCCGGATCCAGGTCCCGCCGACCGAGGACACCGAGGCGGTCGCGGCCGAGCTTCGGCTCCTGGCCGAGGCGTGCGCGGGCGCCGCCGCCGGCTTCACGCTCGACGCCTTCGCGCTCGAAGCCTGGGGCGCCTCGAGGCCCGCGCGCCTCGAGGCCCCGGCAGACGCGCCCGCGCGCTCCGAGACGGCGCCCCTGGACCTGCCGCTCGATCACCCCCGCCGCCGCGAGAGCGGAGCGAGCCGCCGGGGACGGCTGGACATCGACCTCCCGCCGGACGCCGACCCGGACGCGGTGCTCGCTGCGTGGGCCTGGACGCTCGCCGCGCACGCGCGCACGTCGACCGTCGCCGTGAACGTGCCCGCCCGGCTGCGGACCGTCGGCGGAGACGACGCCCGGTTCGTCACCACGCTGTCCGCGCCCCTCGACCTGGCTCGACGCCCTTCGCTCGACGCGCTGCGCGCGCGCGTCCGAGACGCCCGGGACGCGGCCCTCGTCGCGAGCCCCCTCCCCTGGGGCGCCCGCCCCGACGACGCCGCGGCCCCGGTCAACTTCGTCCCCGCGAGCGCGGCGTGGGCCGCCTCGCTCCCGCGCGCGGACGTGACGCTGGACCTCGGCGCGAGCTGCGCGCTCGAGTACGACGCCGAGCTCTTCGAAGAGGCGACGGTCGCGCAGCTCGCCCGCGCGCTCTCGCGCCTGCTCGAAGCGGCGCTGGAGTCGCCCGAGCTCCCGCTGCCCGAGCTGCGCTGGGGCGACGGCCCGGAGCGGGCGAGGCTGGACGAACTCTCGCGCGGCGCCGCGCTCGACTACACGCCTCGCTGCCTGCACGAGCTCTTCGAGGACGCGGTCGACCGGACGCCCGACGCCGAGGCGCTCGTCTGGCAGACCGAGCGCTGGACCTACCGGCAGCTCGAGCGCCGC
>JAYZQJ010000287.1:0-28511 GCA_036149055.1 Myxococcota bacterium
ATTGGGTGGGGGGGCCCCACGGAGCCGGCTGACCCGTCACTGCGGAGGGTGCGGATGCACCCGGAGCGGTGACGGGTCTGACGGCGCAGTGGGGGGGAGGGGCTGAAAGCCCCTCCCAGCCAGCTACTGCGCCGCGCCGGCGAGCCCGCCGAGGAAGGGGAAGAGGCCGACGAGATCGCGGTCGTCGAAGCGGAGCATCGCGCCGAGGTAGAAGTCGGCGCCGTTCTGCGACGGGATGTTCGCGTCGATGTTGAGGATGTTGTCGAGGCCGCCGAGGAGATAGAGCGTGCGCACGATCTCGTAGTTGAAGCGCACCCGGAGGTTCGGGAAGGTCTGATCGCCGAAGCGGAAGAGGTCGGCGTTCATCTCGAAGCGGTCGTCGAAGAGGTGCAGGTCGAAGCCGATGCCGCCGCTGGACTCGAGGATGCCGAAGCGGAAGGTGACGAAGTAGAGGCGCTTGGCGAGCTGCAGCGAGAACAGGAGGCTCTCGGTGGTGGTCGCGCGGCGCTCCTCGTAGAAGGCCGGCTCACCCTCGCGGGGCGGGCTGGTGCGCACCTGGGTGGTGGTGAACTGGGTCTGGCCGCGGGGGTCGTCCACGAGCTGGATGAGGAAGTAGCGGTCCTCGCTCGGGGCGATGCGCACCTCGAGGTAGTTCTTGAAGGCGTTGGCCAGGAACAGGTACTCGCTGCGGAGCGAGACGATGGTCCGGAGCCGCGCGAAGCCGCCGACGAGGTTGTTGATGCCCTCGACGACCTCCTCCGCCTCGTCGATCAGGTGCTCGTCCGAGGTGAGCCGGCCGACGGTGCCCTCCCCCGCCGCGGTGCGCTCGGTGATCTCGCCGACGTCCTCGAGCACCCGCTCGAGCTGCTGCGAGGCGCGGTTGATCGAGGCGATCGTCGGCCCGACCTCGCCGACGCCCTCGTCGAGCCCGTCGCGGTTGTGCTCGATGATGCTCCGCATGTCGCGGGTGACCGCCTCGACGTTCGAGAGGATCGAGGCCAGCTCGGGCTCGGCGTTGGTCGTGATCCGCTCGATGTTCTGGAGCGTGGTGGTGACCGCGGCCTCGTTCGCCTGGATGGTGCGGTTCACCGCCTCGAGCGCCTCGGTGAGATTCCGGAGCGCCGCCGCCATCTGACGGCCCCCCTCGTCGGTGCCGAAGACGCGCTCGACCTGGGCGGCCACCGCGCGCACCGAGCCCGCGATCGCGCCGACGTCGGCCATGATGTCAGCGGTGTCGGGGGTCTCGGTCACCTGCGGGATGCAGCGCCCCTCGGTCAGCGGGGGCGCGGTGGCGTTGCCGGGATCGATCGCCAGGATGTACTCGCCGAGCAGCGAGGCGCTCCGGCGCTCGATCTGGGCGTTCTCGAAGAGCTCGACCCGCTCCTCGATCGTCATCTCCACCCGGGCCTGCGCGCCCTCGAGCTCGATCGAGTCGATGTAGCCGACGGGGATGCCGGCGATCGTCACCCGGCTCTTGGTGATGAGGCCGTGCGCGTTGTCGAAGACCGCGCACACCGGGCGCCCCTCGTCCGTGCCCGCGCGCTCGTCGACCAGGCGCCAGATGACGAATCCCGCCACCAGCGCGGCGATCACGAGCGCTCCGACCTTCGCCGCCTTGACCCTGTCGCCCATCGTCTACTTCGCGCGCGCTCCCCGAGCGTCGACGGCCGGCATCCTACACTTCCGAAGCGCGGACGTCTCGACCGGGATGGCTCTCGCGAGGCGCGGGCCGATCGGCCGTCCGCTTGGCCCAGAGATGCAGCGCCGCGGGCAGCGCGAGGACCGCGGCCGCGAGGCAGGTCACCTCGCTGATCGCCATGGCCGCTCCGAAGCTGTTCAGCGCCTGGTTGCTGCTCGTGTAGATGGAGATGTAGCCGATGACCGTGGTCAGCGAGCAGAGGATGACCGCGCCGCCCGTGCCCTCGACCGAGGCCCGGATCGCGTCCAGCGGGCTCTTTCCGTCCTCTTCCTCTTCGTCGACCCGGCGCATCACGTTCACGCCGTAGTCGGCGCCGTTGCCGAAGGTGATCGGGAAGGCGACGAAGTTGAGGAAGTTCAGCCGCATGCCGAAGAGGGCCATCGTGCCCGCCATCCACACGATGCCGACCAGGAGCGAGGTCAGGGTGAGCCAGCGCTCGCGGTGCTTCCGGAAGGTCACCGCGAGGAGCAGCATCGTCGCGAGCATCGCGATGCCGATCGCCCGGGGGCCGTCGGAGAAGATCGTCTCGACCAGATCCACGAACACCACCGCGGTGCCGGCGACCGGCGGGGGATCGTCGCTCCCCTCGGCCGAGACGCCACGGGCCGCCTCCGCCCAGCGCGCCGTGTAGCGGCCGTCCCAGTTGTTCTCGTCCGGGTGGTGCTCGACGAAGACGAGCCGACCGCGCGTGCCGTCGCGCTCCGTGAAGGGCCGGGCGACCGAGCGCGGGAGCGCGTCGGGCTCGATCCGCTCGACGGTCTCCGGCGGGAGCTGCGCGTCGATGAGGCTCTGCATCTCCTCGTCGACGTGCGGGCGGATCTCGAGCATGAGGGCGCGCAGCGAGCCGATCATCTCGATCTTCTCGTCCTGGTCGTCGGGGACGAGCCGCTCGATCGACTGCACGTCGCCGTAGGCCTGCGGGTACTCGTCGCGGCGGGCCTCGAACCGCGCCTTGAGCCGGCGGGCCTCGTCGCGGCTCGACGCGAGGACGGCGAGCGCGCTCCCCGACGTGGTCTCGTCGAGGATCGGCAAGCTGGCCTGGAGCACGTACTCGACGTCCGAGTCGGGGTCGCGCTCCGAGCGGAGGTTGCGGAAGTCGTACTCGAGCGGGTCCTCGGCGATGGCCCACGCGACCAGGCCGCCGGCCGCGACGGTGAGCACGAGCGAGGTCGCGAGCACGATCTTGGGGCTGCCGAGGGCGACCTTGGCGAAGAGCACGCCGTAGAAGCCCTTGTGGTTGCGCGTCTTGCTGAACGTCAGCGGCTTGTAGCGCTCGAAGATCACCGCCAGCGACGGGAGCAGCGAGTAGGCCGCGATCCAGCAGAGGACCATGCCGATGCCGCCGACGATGCCGAAGTCGCGGAAGCCGCGGTAGTCGGTGCTCATCAGCGAGCCGTAGGCCACGCCGGCCGCGAGCGACGCGGTGAGCGTGCCCTTCCAGGTGCCGCGGTGGCTGGCCGCCAGGCTCTCGTAGACGCCCTTGCCCTCGCGCCGGAGCTCGAAGTAGCGGGCCAGCCAGATCACGTTCGGGTTGATCCCGTTGCCGACGACGATGCTGGAGAGGAAGGCGCTCGAGGCGTTGAGGTAGTCGACGAAGAGCTCGGCGAAGCCGAACGTCAGCAGGACCGGCGGGATGAGCGCGAGGCTGAGCAGCGGGATCGGCCGCACCCGCAGGAAGAAGACGTAGATCGCGAGCATCACCAGCGCGATCGTCAGCAGGGTCGCGTTCCGCACCGCGGCGACGAGCGAGTCGGTCTCGTCGCGCACCTCGATGAGCGTCCCGCCGTAGCGCACGTCGAGGCCGTCGATGGGCCCGATGTCGGCGATCTCGGCCTCGATGGCGTCGACGAGCGCCTCGGTCTCGGCGGTCTCGCCGCCCCGGATGTGGGTGTGCACCACCATCAGGACGAGCGTGCGCTCGGGGTGCTGGAAGAAGCCCTCCGGGAAGCGCTCGCTCATCGCGGAGCGGGCCTCCTCGGCGTCGCCTTCGATGCGCTCGATGGTCTCGCGCGGATCCGGCGGCGCCTCCTCGCCGAGGTCGATGTAGAACGGGTTCGCGCGCGCCCGCTCGTAGTCGAGGCGCTCCTGGAGCGCGTCGCGGATCTCGGTGAGGTCCTCGAGGTCGGCGTAGAGGTGGCGGTGCTCCTCGACGAACGTCTCGAAGGACGAGACGTTCCAGTCCACCGCGACGACCTTGCGCGCCTGCATCGCCTCGACCCGCGGGGCGAGCTCGCGCACGAAGTCGTGGAGCTCCTGCTCGTCGTCGGCCTCGACGGTCAGGGTCAGCGCCTGCTGGCCCCCGAAGCGCTCCTGGATCTCGTCCAGGTCGCGCACGCTCGGGGCGCTGCGCGGGAGGAGCGCCGTGAAGTCGCTGTTGAGCGTGAGGCCGTCGGTCAGGCCGGGCACGCCGACGATGAAGGGAAGCGCGGCGAGGCCGAGCGCGAAGGCGCCGATCACGAAGCGCCAGGGGCCGTCGAGCTGCGCGCGGGCGAGCCGCTCGTACCAGGCCCGCCCGGGGGTGGCCGGAGGCGGGGTCTCCGCCGGATCGCGGTCCGCCATCACGCGGCTCCCTCACCGGCGCCGATCGCGCTCGCCTCGTCGGACGCCTCGGCCGGACGCCACAGGGCGCCGATGGCGAGGCTGGTGCCCGCGAGGAGGAACTGACAGACGCGGTGCACGAGCGCGATGCCGATCGCCTGCGCCTCGGTGAGGGCCGGCAGGTAGTCGAGGAAGACGCGGTAGGCGCCCTCGGTGATGCCCATCTGGTTCGGGACCATGTCTCCCAGCCCGGCGCCCACGAGGTGGATCGCCTGCGACACGAGCGCGGTGCCGATCGACAGGGCGCCGCCGACCGCGAGGAGGATGAGGCCGTACTGGAGCGACTGGAAGAGCCGCCCCACGAGCGCCGCGGCGATGGGGCGCGTCGGGACGGCGTTCATCTCCTTGAGCGACTCGTCGAAGTGGGCCCCGTGGTTGGCGAGCGCCTTGACGCGTCGGCCCAGCCAGCCGCCGATGCGCGACATGCGGGCGCCGAAGAGCAGCACCGAGCCGAGCACGCCGGTCGCGACGCCGTTGCCGGCCACCAGGAGCGCCAGCGTGCTGGTCGGCCCGGACGCGGCGGCGACCGCGAGGTAGCAGGGGATCGAGATGAGCGTGTTGCCCCAGAGCGTGACGCCCTGGAGGAGCGCCGCTCCCGCCGCCGCGCGCGCGCCGCCGATGTAAGGGGCCAGGTTGGCGGCCCGCATCACCTCGCCGCCGGCGCGGCCCGCCGGCAGCAGGATCATGATGCCGTAGGCCATCATCGCGCTGCGCAGCCAGACCGTCAGCGGCACGCCGCGGGCGCGCTCTCCGAACATCAGCCGGAGCGAGACGACGTCCATGCCCACGAAGCCGATCTCGCAGAGCATGATGAAGGGGATGAAGACCCCGGCGCCGAGCAGGGTGGTCCAGACCGCCTCCGGCCCGGCGTCGTGCACCAGGTAGACGAGGCCGCCCACCCCGAAGACGAACAGCAGCCAGCGCCCGATCGTCTTGAGGAGCCGGAACCGATCGCCGCCGTCCGCGGTCTCTTCGACCACGTCCACGTCGTCGGACGGGTTCTCTCGGGCTTCTCCGGCCATGCGGGGTTCTCAGAGCTCGGCGGCGATCTCGACCAGCTGGGCGCGCTCCGCCCAGACCTTGCGGAGAGCCTCCGCGTAACGGTCCACGGTCTCGGCGGTCTGCGCGATGAGGGGGCGCGTCTGGGAGAAGAGGACCACCGAGCCGTCGAGGAGCGCCCTCGTCCGTGGGAAGTTGGCCGGATCGTAGCTCGCGCGCAACGCGTCGGGGTCCTCGGCCAGCTGGAAGGGCCAGCCGCCGCCGAAGCCCTCGAAGCGGGTGAAGAGCGGGTGCTCGGGGAGCGCGTGGTCCTGCCAGAGCACGCAGCCGACGCCCTCGGCGGTCAGCGCCGCCTTGAGCGCGTCGCGGAGCTTGCGCGGCGCGAGGTCGAGCCCGGCCTCGGCGGCGTCGAAGAAGACGCGCACCTTGTGGTGCACGCTCTGACGGTCCTCCGGGATGCGCTGCATGCGGAGGCCCGGCAGGTCCTCGAGCGCGGCGGCGAAGCGCGCGGCGTTCGCCTGGGCGGCGTCGGTGCGCGCGCGCAGCTTCGAGAGCTGCACCCGGGCGAAGGCCGCCATCATCTCGTTGCCCCGGTACATCTGGCCGGGGAACTGGCTCGTCAGCGCGCGCCCGCCGTCGAGGGGGCGGCTCGCGTCGTAGTGGGCGCGATCGGCGAGGCGCAGGTCCTGGCCGAAGTTCCGCGCCTGGTTGGCCCGCTCCATGAGGCCGTCGTCGTCGGTGACGAAGACGCCCCCCTCCCCGGCCGAGAGGTTCTTGCTCGACTGGAGGGAGAAGCCGGCCGCGGCGCCGAGGGTGCCGGCGCTCCGGCCCTTGTAGGCGGCGCCGTGCGCCTGCGCGGCGTCCTCGATGACGACCAGATCGTGCGCCTTGGCGACCGCCAGGATCTCGTCCATGTCGGCGGGGTTGCCGTGCACGTGGACCGGCATGATCGCGCGGGTGCGCGGGCCGATCGCGGCCTCGAGCAGCGCCGGGTCGAGGTTGCCGCTCTCGGGGTCGACGTCGACGAAGCGCGGGATGGCGCCCTGGTTCAGCACGCAGAGCGCGGTCGCGATGAAGGAGTAGGCGGGGACGATCACCTCGTCGCCGGCCTTCACGCCCGCGGCGGCCACCGCGATCTGGAGCGCGCTCGTGCCGGCGTGGGTGAGGAGCGCGTGCTTGGTGCCGACGAACTCGGCGAACGCCTCCTCGAACGCCCGGGCCTCCGGCGCGTCACCGCCGCTCAGGATGCCCCGGTCGAGCACGGCCATCACGGCCTGCCGCTCCTCCTCCTCGACGCGAGGCCAGGTGAGGTGGTCTTCGACGGTCAGCACCGGGGTGCCGCCACGGATCGCGAGCTTCGACATGCGCGGGTTCTCCGAGAGGGGGCGTAGATGCACGTAGATGCACGGACGGGGTCTCGTGGGTCACACGAGACCCCGTCGGTCTGCCCGCGGGCGCGGGCGGGGGCAAGGGGCAGCGAGAAGAAGACGCGGCGCTAGGCGCCGGGCCTCACTTGTCGGCGTGCTTCTTGGCCCACTCCAGGAGCATGGTCTCCTGGTCGAACAGGTTGTGCTGCGCCTGCTCGCCCGGGGAGGTGTAGGGGCTCTTGAAGTAGATGGACAGCTGGCGCTGGATGCCCTTGTCACCCTTGCGCTTGGCCGCGTCGCAGAGGCGGACGAGGTCCATGACGAGCGGGGCGGCGAGGATCGAGTCCTGGCAGAGGAAGTTGATCTTCATCTGCATCGGCACGCCGGCGAAGCCGACCATGTCGATGTTGTCCCAGGCCTCCTTCGCGTCACCGCGGGGCTTGTAGTAGTGGATGTGGACCTGGTGGTTCTCGACGCGGTAGCCGACGATCGAGTCGAGCACGGCCGCCTTCGAGAGGACCTTGGTCTTGTTCGAGGCCGGCGAGTCGAGGACGAGGCCGTCGTTGTTGCCGAGGAAGTTGACCGAGTACCAGCCCTCGACCTTGATGTTGCGGACCTTGAACATGGCCGCGAGCGCGGTCTTGAGCAGGGTCTGGCCGGTCTTGCCGTCCATGCCGGCGTAGGGGTTGCCGAGCTCGTTCGCCTGCTCCTCGAGCGCCGGGACGTTCGTGAGGCTGGGGGCGAAGTTGACGTACGGGCAGCCGAGCTTGTTGGCCACGTAGAAGTAGCGCATCGCCGGCGAGATCGACGGGTCGTTCGCGTCGAGGCCCTTCTCGAAGGCCGCGAGGCTCTTGTGCGACTCGCTGAGCTCCATCCAGCGCTCGGTCGAGGCGAGGTTGACCATCACGACGGTGTCGAGACCGTGCTCGGCCTTGAACTTCTCGATGCAGCCGGTGATGTGCTCGAGCTCGCCGCGGAAGTTCTCCGCCTTGACGATGTTGTCGCCCTTGCAGTTCTCGGCGTACTCGCCCGAGAAGACGGCCGGCCAGGGCTTCATGCCCTGGAGCTCTTCCTTGATCTCGTCGAGCTTCTCCTTCGGCAGGACGTTGTGGTGGACGGCGGCGTCGTAGACGTTGCCGTGCGCCAGGTCCCAGCCGCCGAAGGCGATCTCTTCGATCTTCGGGAACTGGAGGTAATCGGTCACCTGCTCGCCGGGGGCGGGGTTGCCGCCGGGCTCGGTGAGCATGCCGAGGCGCGGGGCCAGACCACGCGCCATCAGGCGCGCACCGGCGATGAGGGTCGAAGCGACGGCGCCGTTGACGCCGATGATGGCCACACCGAGCTTGTTCTGCATCGGACTCACTTTTCTCGAAAGGGACGTTGACTAAAACTCGTATCGCGCGTCAGCGGAGATACGAACGGAGAATCTCTTTGCGATCGTCGTCCAAGATCCGGGGGAACTTGGTCTGGACGCTGTGGTTGCCGATGTCGCCCATGAAGCGGCGCACGGAACCGGGGGGCAGGACGACGAGCTCGGGGCGGAGGATCGCGATGTCTCCGTCTCGGTGCTCTCGGTAGACGCGGTTCTGCTCGGAGAGCTTCGCGTCGAAGGCGTCCACGAACTTCTCGCGGTCGAGCGCGCCGGCGTCGCCGATCAGCTCGACGAAGACCACGTACCGGCTCTTGGCGGTGCCGTCGATGCCGACGTCCGCCGCCGCGCCGTAGTCCACGCTGCGGGCGCCGGTGGCCTCGAGGGCCGCCTCGACCGAGCGCTGGATCTCGACGTGGGTGGTGAGCTCCTGGGTGGTGCTCAGGCAGCCGCTGAGGCGGCCGGCGAACTCCACGCGGAGGGGCTCGAGCGAGGGGAAGCGGACGAGGTCGCCGAGGCGGTAGCTGTAGAGGCCGCTCGGGGTCGTCACGTGGATCGCGTAGAGGCGGTCCTTCTCGACCTCCCAGAGGGGCACGCGGGTGGGCCACGGGTCGTCGGCCTCTTCGACCGGGACGAACTCGAAGAACACGCCGCGATCCGGGATCATCAGCATGCCGGGCTCGCCGCTGTGATCGGTGGCGGCGAAGATGCCGCCCTCGGTCGCGTTGTAGGTGTCGACGAGCACCACGTCGTCGCGGCCCATGCGCTCGCGGATGACGGGGAGGTAGGGGTCGGCGCTGACGCCGCCGCCGACGAGCACGCGCAGGTTCGGCCAGATCTCGCTGACGCTGTCGACGTGGCGGCCCTTGTCGCGCGCCTTCTCGAGCAGCTTGTCGAAGAGGAGCGAGAACCAGCAGGTCGTGCCGGCGACCGCGCGGATGTCGTAGTCGAAGTAGCGATCGACGATCCGCTCGAGCTTCGTGTCGTAGTCCTCGATCTCGCGGATGTCCTTGTCGGGCAGCTGCGCGGGCTTCGCGAAGGCCGGCATCTTGAGCGACTGGAGCGACGGGTTGGTCGTCACCCAGGTCGGCCCGTCCTTCTTCATCGTGGTGGGCGGGAAGAGGCCGAGGGTGAAGCCGCTCGTGAAGTCGTTCTCGCCGCGCCAGACGAGGTAGCGGTAGAGCGAGTCGGCGGCGCTGCCGCGCTGGAACTTGATCTGCCGCTCGGCGATGGGCAGGAACTTCGACTTGCCCTTGTTCGAGCTGCCGGAGCTGTTGCCGAAGTACTTGATGAGCTCGGGGACGAGCACGTTGCGCTCGCCGCGGCGCATGCGCTCGATGCTCGGCGAGAAGGAGTCGTAGTCGCCGACCGGGACGCGCTGGCGGTAGTCCTCGTAGCGGCGGATGGTGCCGAAGCCGTAGCGCTTGCCGTACTCGGTGTCCTGGGCGTGGCGCACGAAGCGGAGCAGCGTCGACTCCTGCGCGTCGCGCACCCGGCGGAGCGCACGATCCCAGGTCTTGACCCGCACCTGCGCGGTGGCCCACAGCGCCTGCCCCACCACCGGCGGGTAGATCGTCTTCTTCAGCTTGCGACCGGGATCGACGGGCCTAGTGGCTCCGTTGCTGCGCGCGGGGCTGGCTGCGCGCTTCGGCTCGGTCGAGCTGACGGACGCTCGGGGCTGGGCTTCGCTGGACTCCATCGGAACTGCTTCCTTCCGGCGGCGGCGGGCTCTTGCCACCTATCGTGGCCACGCGCCAGCCGCCCCCCACCCGGTCTGGACCGGGCGCGACTATGTCACCTGTGTGATCGGAGGCAAGGCGCGGGCGTGCGCCAGCGCATCCTGCAAGGGCTGATGAATTCGGCCGTTCGTGGCCACGATCTGTCCGAGACGAGGGGCATCGGCGAAGCGCACCGGCGCTCCCGTGAAGTCGGTGACGCGCCCTCCGGCCTCCTGGACGAGCAAGATGCCTGCCGCGAGGTCCCAGGGCTTCAATCCGGCGTCCCAGAACCCGTCGTACGCGCCGTCGGCGACCATCGCGAGCTCGAGCGCGGCGGCTGCGCAGCGGCGTACGCCGTGGCTCCGGGCGTCGAGCGTCACGAACGGCCGGTAGTTGTTGTCGGGGTTGCGGGCGCGGTCGTGCGGGAAGCCGGTCGCCATCAGCGCCGCGTCGAGGGACGCCGTGGTGGAGACGCGGACCGCGCGACCGTTGCGCCGGGTGCCGTGGCCTTTCGCGGCGGCGTGGGTGAGGCCCATCGCCGGCGCGTGCACCACCCCGACGAGCGGGGCGTCGCCGTCCCAGAGCCCGATCGACAGGCAGAACCAGGGGTGGCCGTGCGCGAAATTCCCCGTGCCGTCGATGGGATCGACGTACCAGGCGAGGCCCCCCGGGGCGTCGTCGGCCTCCTCGCCCACCACCCGCGAGCCGGGCAGGAGGGCCCCGAGCCGCTCGCGCAGGAGCGCCTCGCAGCGGCGGTCGTAGTCGGTGACCACGTCGCCGCCCTCCCCCTTCGACTCCACCTCGGCGTCGTGACGGAAGCCCTCCATCAGCAGCGACCCCGCCTCGTGGGCGAGCGCGACGGTGGACTCCAGGAGCGAGGGGAGCTCGGGCACGCCCCGCACAGCTGCAACCGGCAGACCAATCGGCGCGCGGACCAATTTCGGCCACCTGGCCGGAAGTGGATCCGAGACCGGGGATTCACGCTGTGAATTCCGGGCGTCACGGCGCGAAATCGATTACGCGCCGCGCGCCGACCGCGAAGCCGATTACGCACCCCGAGGGCATTTCGGAGGGGGGCTCGTCTGCGGTATTCCTGACCGGTGCGATCCCCCCTGGCGGCCCTCGCCCTCCTCCTCGCGGCGTGCAGCTCGGCGCCCCCTCCTTCGGGGGCGGCGGCGCGACACCAGAACCTCGAGGTCCCGATCACGCGCTTCTGCGCCTGCGGCGCCTGGCCGGCGGAGGGCTGCCCGCCCTACCGGCTCAACGACATCGAGGCCCTGTGCTTCGACGTCGTGTACGAGACCTGGACCGAGCAGGTGATCGACAACACGATCTGCATGGAGCGCGCGCGCCTCGCGCTCGACGACTGCTTCTTCGAGGGCGTGGACTGCCTGACCTGCCGCGATCGCTGGGCGGCGCAGACCAACGCCTGCCCGCGCATCGGCGAGCGCGCGCAGCGCGAGCTCGACCGCTGCATCGACGAGCGGTGAGCTACGGTCGGAGCCGCGCGAAGGAGCGGAGGAAGTTGGCGCCGAGCACCTTCTCGATCCGCGCCGACGGCCAGCCCGCGTCCAGGAGGCGCTGCACGATCCGGTAGTAGGCGGTGAAGCCGTCGCGCAGATCGGGCGGCGGCGTGATCGCGCCGTCGTAGTCGCTGCCGAGCGCCGCCGCGTCCTCGCCGGCCACATTCACCAGGTGCTCCAGGTGCGCGACCACCATCGAGGCGTCGTTGGGCATGCCGCGCGCGCGGAGGAAGCCGGGCTCGAACATGATCCCCACCACCCCGCCGCGATCGGCGATCGCCCGCGCCTGGTCGTCGTCGATGTTGCGCCAGTGATCCTTCACCCCACGCAGCCCGGTGTGGGTGACGATCGGCGGCAGGTCCGGAGCGTGCACGTCGAGCGCGTCCCAGAAGCCGCGCGCGTCGATGTGCGAGAGATCGACGAAGATGCGCGCCGCGTTCAGCTCCTCGACGTGCTGGCGCCCGGCCGCGGTCAGCCCCGCCCGCCCGAACGAGACCGGGCTGGAGGTGGTGCCGAACACCGAATTGCTGAGGTGCATGACGGTGACCCGCACCACGTCCTCGAGCGCGCCGGCCGACGGCGCGGCCTCGTAGGCGTTCCCACCCTGCACGCAGATCAGCGCGGCGTGCGCCCCGCGGGCCCGGGCCTCGAGGTAGCCGGCGTGATCCCGCACGACCTCGAAGCGCCCCCCCGTCTCCTCGAGCGCGGCGCGCAGGCCGCGCACGTTGTCGCGGAGCGCCTGCCACCGCCCCTCCGCGCGGCGCGCGATGTTGGTGGCGATCGACCACATCCCGCCGGTGAGGCCGGCGTCGAGGGCCCGCGGGAAGTCGAGGTGGCCGAAGAAGCGCCCTCGCAGCCAGTGCCGATCGTGCCGCGCGTGCAGGTCGTAGCCGAAGAGGCGCGGCGGGATGTAGGTCTCGAGGTGCAGGTCGACGACCTCGACCCCGCGGGTCAGCTGCACCGCGGCCACCGAGACCCCGGCGCGCCGCGCCGCCTCCTCGTCCGGGGTCCGTACGATCAACGGGCCACACCGAACTGCAGGCGGTGACCGGGCAGCCCGCCGACGTCCGCGCGGAAGCGGCCGCCTTCGACCCGCACGGGATAGAACTGCCAGCGCGTCTGGGTGCCGAGCGTGTCGATCGCGCGCTGATCGTCGTCGACCTCCTCCATCGCGAAGGCGAGGTCCGACGACTCGAAGCCGCTCGGCAGCGGCTGCTCGGGGATCGAGATCGAGAAGCTCGTCCCCTCGGTGGCGAGGATCGCGGGCACGACGTTGATCATGGGCCCGAGGGGGCGCTGGCGCTCGGCGTCACCGAACGCGCGGCCGTCCGCCCCGACCTGGAGCGCGACCTCGGTCTCCCCCTGGAGCGCCCCGGCGGGGATCTCGAGCCGGGCGCCGTTGGTCAGCGAGAGCGTCCCGCCGGCCTCCCCGACCGCCGCGCGCGCCTCCTCGGTGCCGCTCGCCGACACCGGGCCCGCGGGCTCCGGCTCCGGCTCGACGAGCGGACCGCCCGTGGTCTCGCCTACGTCCTGGCTGCCTCCGCACCCCGCGCACATCAGCGCGAGCGCGCACCCGATGATCCTGAGCTTCATGTGATGGTCCCCCCTCGATGACCTGCATCGTAGGAGAGGCCACGCCGCGGCTCAATTCCTCCGCTCGAACCGGCCGAAGCGGCTGATCCGACATCGGGCGCGTTGACCCCCGAAGCGCAGCTTTGGCACTCTCGTCGGGTGATGCGGTGCTCCATCCACGCGGTGGCGGTGGCTCTGCTCGGTCTCGGGCTGGCCAGCTGCGGGACCGTGGACCTCGGCGACAACATCGTCCCGCCGGATCTGCAGCTCGACGAAGACTTCTTCTACTGCGAGATCCAGCCCAACGTCCTGACCGCGAAGAGCTGCGCCGGCGGCGAAGCGGGCGAGAGCGGCTGCCACGCCGAGCGGGCGCAGCTGACGCTGATGGACACCACCGATCCGCCGCCGGTGTGCGAGGATGGCGTCGTGGTGGGGGGCGACATCAGCGCCGACTACATCTTCAACTTCGAGGAGGTGCGGGCAACCGTGCAGTCGGATCCGCTCTCGAGCGCGTTCTACCGGCGGCCGACCAACCTCGACAGCCACCCGCGGCAGATCTTCCCCGAGACCGATCCCTGCGCCGACATGATCGCGCAGTGGATCAACCGGGGCGCGCTTTGAGAGCGCTCGCGGTGGCCGCCCTCCTCTCCGGGCTGGCCACGACGCTCTTCGGGCTCACCGCGCACGCCCAGGACGAGGCCGCCGCCGAGGAGGGCATGGCGGCCGGCGTCTTCGCGCGGGTCATCGTCGAGCGCACCGATCTCCGCTCCGGGCCCGGCGCGAGCTTCCAGCGGGTCCGCGGCGCCGAGCGCGGCGACGTCTTCCGGGTCGTGCAGCGCGCGAGCACCGGCTACTGGTTCCGGGTCGAGCTGCCCGACGGCACCTTCGCCTGGATCCACGGCGACACCGTCTACAACCACCAGGTCTCCGAGCAGGAGGCCACCGGCGGTCGCTTCCTGCCCGAGGTCTTCGCGCCGCCGCCGCTCCCGTCGGCTACCGGCGAGATCGCGGTCCAGTTCGGCATCCTCGGCTTCTTCAACGGCTTCATGGCCGTGCGCCCCGCGATCAACCTCGCGCCGGAGCTGGAGCTCGAGCTGAACCTCGGCGGCTCGGTGGGCGACGCGGGCCGGCTGCTGATGGCCTCGGGCGGGCCGCTGATCAACATCTGGCCGGAGTCCCCGGTCGTGCCCTTCTTCACGGTGGGCGGCGGCTTCGCGGTCGCCGATCCGAACGCCGACACCTTCCTCTTCGAGAGCGGGATGGTCGGCGTGCTCTACGGCGGCGGCGGCCTGCGCTTCGGCTTCCGCTATCGCCTCACCTTCCGCATCGAAGCGCGCGGCTACGCCTTCTTCGACGAAGATCGCGTCACCGCGCTCGAGGAGATCACCGGTGGATTCACGGTCTTCTTTTAGCGCCGCGCTCCTCGCGCTCATCGCGCTCGCGCTCGCCTCGGGGTGCGTGATGGTGCGGCCCGAGGAGCGCGAGTACCTCGCCGACCCGGCCATGACCTTCGGCTCCGAGGGCACCGCGGCGGCGCAGGAGGAGCACGTGCTGACCAACCGCGAGGGCAGCTACGGCGCCGGCGCGGTGACGGGGGGCGGCTGCGGGTGCAACTGAGAGCCGCCATCGCCGCGTTCACCGCCGTCAGCCTCGCCGCGCTCCCGGCGTCGGCCGACGCGGGCCAGTTCGATCTCTACTCGACCCTCTTCTACGAGTTCGGCGGCCCGCTCGAGATGCTGGTCGTGAACCCGCGGGCGAACCTCCGGATCGATCCGGCCGAGGAGCTGACCCTCAACGTCAGCTACGACGCCGACATCGTCAGCGGGGCGAGCGTCGCGGTGGTCGACGCGCCGAGCGCGGACGTCGACGCGATC
The DNA here is from genome assembly GCA_036149055.1 of Myxococcota bacterium. Classification (GTDB taxonomy): domain Bacteria; phylum Myxococcota_A; class Polyangia; order Polyangiales; family Sandaracinaceae; genus JAVJQK01. The sequence goes on from JAYZQJ010000287.1 coordinate 14,720, forward strand.
AGCGCGGCCAGCCTCACCGACTTCCGGTCGGTCGTCACCGGCGGCTTCCAGGCGCGCAGCCAGTACGGGAGCCTGCGGGCGAGCTACAGCTACGGCTTCGAGAACGACTACCGCTCACACAGCTTCACGGTCGGCGCGCGCACCGATCTCTTCGAGCGCAACACGACCTTCGACCTCAGCTACGCGCGCGGCTTCGACTCGGTCTGCAACCTGAACCAGCCGCGGGTGCAGGAGGCGGTGGAGCGGCGGCGCCTCGACTCGAGCGAGGGCTGCTTCGACGACGAGGACCCCGACCGGGCCGCGCTCGACATCGATCTCCAGACCTTCCAGGGCAGCTGGACCCAGGCCTGGGCGCCGATCTTCGTCACCCAGGTGACGGTGACCGCGCAGCTGGTGGACGGCTTCCAGAGCAACCCCTATCGCGCGGTGTGGCTCGGACGCTCGGCCGCCCAGGAGCACCACCCCGACCACCGCTTCCGGTACGCGGGCGCGCTGGCCGGCCGGCTCTGGATCGAGCCGCTGAGCGGGGCGCTCCAGGCGAGCGGGCGGGTCTATCGGGACAACTGGGACGTGCGCTCGGTGACGGCGGAGCTCGCCTACGAGCAGTCGATCGACGGCGCGCTCCGGCTCCGGCTGCGCGGCCGCTACTACCGCCAGGGCGCGGCCGCGTTCTTCAGCGACGACTACGCGCTGCGGCCCCGCGGGCAGTACTTCACCGGCGATCGCGAGCTGAGCGACATGGAGAGCTACCTGGCGGGCGCGCAGATCATCTGGACGCTGACGCCGGGGACCGAGGGGGCGTCGCTCGGCCCCTTCCAGAGCTTCCGGCTCGTGCTCGCCGGCGCGTTCGTGCACCACGAGTTCCCGAATTTCCGCTACGGCCGGGCCTCGGTGCCGAACAACAACTCGATCAACGCGACGCTCGGGCTCGAGGTGGTGTTCTGAACGACGCTGGCGTCCCGCGCCCACACTGAGTAGCGTTCGCGCCCATGAGCCACCGCTGGATCCTCGCGCTCGTCTTGACGTGCTCCATCGCCGGCTGCCGCCCCAAGGCCGAGCCGCTCGGCGCCGAGCCCTCGCCCGAGGGCCAGGAGGACGAGAGCGCCGAGGAGGGCCCGACCCCGGTCGACGATCGCGGCCAGCGCGCCCAGGCCTCGCGGCGCCCCCCGGCGGGATCGACCTGCAGCGGGCGGGACGACTGCACCAGCGACCAGGTCTGCGTGGAGCACCGCTGCCAGTACCGCGACACGTCGGTGGCGGCGGAGGTGCTCGCGGCGGCGGCCGAGGCGCAGGCGGAGGCCGGCGACTGGGAGGGCGCGATCGACACCTACCAGCTCGCGTTCGATCGCTTCCGCGAGCAGGACGCGCCGGTGCCCCCCGACATCGCGTGCGGCGCGGCCGAGCTGATCCTCCGCACGGCGCGGGACGCCGAGGCCCGCGAGCGCGGCGCCCGCACCGCCGACCACTGCTTCCGCTCGACCGTCCCCGGCTTCCCCGGCCGCGTCGCGGTGCGCCGGGCCCTGGCGCGCCTCCGCTACGAGGGCCTCGACATCACCACCTTCGACGGCGACGAGCCGGCCGAGCGCTTCTTCACCGGCGAGCAGAGCCGCCCGACGGTCGACGCGGTGCAGGTCTCCGTGCAGATGCCCGAGCTCGAGGGCCGGGAGCTGTCGAGCCACACCGCGGTGCGCGAGCGGCTCGAGTCCGAGGACGGCCAGCGCGCGATCGCCGAGTGCTTCATCAGCGACTGGGACGAGCGCCACGACCGCTCCGCCTCGGCCGAGCTGGTCATCCGCTTCGCGACCCGGCTGCGCGACATGGGCAGCTACGACGTCTACGAGCCGGAGCTCGAAGTCAGCCAGACCACCACCGCGGAGAGCGGCTTCGAGCCCTGCCTCGCCGGCGCGATCCCGGCCCTCTTCTCCGAAGATCGGCGCTCGGCCCGGGGCGAGGCCTGGAACCAGGCGGTCCAGATCACCGCCCGGATCCAGTAGCGCTTTTCCTCGCGCCCGCGGGTGCTAGGTTCACGCCCGCCGATGCCCGGACCCATCGACGCAGGGACCGCCGCCGTGCTGGGCGCGGTCCAGGGGGCGACCGAATTCTTGCCCGTCTCGAGCAGCGGCCACGTCGCGCTCGGCGCGATGCTGTTCGGGATCAGCGACGACATGCCGCTGTCGATGGTGGTGCTGCTCCACTTCGGCACCCTCGTCGCCACCCTCGCGCTCTTCAAGGACGACGTGATCGACCTGCTGAAGAGCCTCGGCGGGCTGCGGGATCCGAAGGCCTGGATCGAGACCGAGCAGGGCACCCTGGTCGCGGGCATCCTGCTCGCCTCGGTGCCCACCGCGATCATGGGCCTCTGGCTCGAGGAGAAGGTCGAGGCCTTCGGGCGGGTGCCCTGGATCGTGGGCCTCTGCCTGCTCGGCTCCGCCGTCATGGTGCTCAGCACCCGGCGCGGGGGCGGCGAGCGGACGGTGCTCCCGCTGAAGCTCGCGATCCTGGTCGGGATCGCGCAGGGCATGGCCGTGATGCCGGGGCTGAGCCGGAGCGGCACGACGATCGCCGTCGGCATGCTGCTCGGGCTCAGCGGGCCGGCGGCGTTCCGGTTCTCGTTCCTGCTCTCGCTCCCCGCGGTGGCGGGCGCGACCCTGCTCTCGCTCCGGCACTTCGAGGAGATCCAGGCGCTCGGCGTCGGCGCCCTCATCGGCGGCGTGGTGGCGCTGGTGGTCGGCTACCTCGCGCTGGTGTGGCTGCGCGCGATCGTGAATCAGGGGCGCTTCTGGCTTTTTGCGCTGTATCTGGTACCGCTCGGCGCGGGGCTCGTGCTCTGGCCACTCTTCGAGTCCTAGCGGGAGACTGACGTGACGCGCGCATTCACCATCGTGATGGCGGGGGGCTCCGGCACCCGCTTCTGGCCGCTCTCGCGCGCCGGGCGGCCGAAGCAGCTGCTGCCGCTCGCCGGGGGCGACGAGTCGCTCCTCGCGGCCACCGTGCGGCGCGCCACTCAGGTGACGCGCCCGGAGGACGTGCTGGTGGTGACGAGCGAGCGCCTCGCCGCGCCGACCCGCGAGCAGCTCTGGCAGCTCCCCGCCCGGAACGTGCTCGCCGAGCCGGTCGGCCGGAACACCGCGCCCTGCATCGGCTGGGCGGCCAGCCGCGTGGCCCGCGAGGATCCCGACGCGGTCTGCGTGGTGCTGCCCGCCGACCACCACATCGGCGACGAGGACGAGTACGCCCGGGTCCTGCGGGTGGCGGTGGACGCGGCGAAGGACGGCGGAGTCGTGACGGTCGGGATCCGCCCGAGCCGCGCCGAGACCGGCTACGGCTACATCGAGATGGGCGAGCCCGCGGGTGAAGAGGTCTACCGGGCCCGCCGCTTCGTGGAGAAGCCCAACCGGCAGCGCGCCGAGCAGTTCCTCGCGGCGGGCCACTTCCTCTGGAACAGCGGCATGTTCTTCTTCCGCGCCGGCGAGATGCTGAGCGCGATCCACGCCCACCTGCCCGGGCTCGGCGAGGCCCTCGACCGCTTCCAGGCGACGCCCCTCGACGAGGAGGCCGCGGTGGTGAGCGAGGTCTTCCCCACCCTGCCCTCGGTCTCGATCGACCACGGGGTGATGGAGAAGGTCGACGACGTGCGCGTGGTGCCGGCCGACTTCGGCTGGAGCGACCTCGGCTCGTTCGCGAGCGCGTGGGAGCTGTCGGCCGACGGCCCGGAGGCGAACGTGGCCCCCGAGGGCGCGATCCTCGTCGACACCCGGGGCGCCTACGTGAAGGCCCCCGAGGGCAAGGTCGTCGCGGTGATCGGGCTCGACGACGTCGTCGTGGTCGACACCGAGGACGCCCTGCTCGTCATGCCGCGCGGCCGGGCCCAGGACGTCAAGAAGGTCGTCGAGGCCCTGAAGGCCAGCAAGCCCGACGCGCTCTGAAGCGCCCTTGCGCCGAGGGGCCGGCTGCGCGACAACCCGCGCGATGACGATCCCCAACCCGCACGTCTTCCGTGAGTACGACATCCGCGGCGTCGCCGACCGCGACCTCACCGACGAGATGGTCCGCGACCTCGGCCGCGCGCTCGGCACCTTCTGGTCCCGGCGCGGCGGCCGCCGGGTCGCCGTGGGCCGCGACTGTCGGCTCAGCTCCCCGCGCCTCTTCGCCGCCTTCGTCGAGGGCGCGCTCGAGGCCGGCCTGACCCTGGTCGACATCGGCGTCGTGCCGACGCCGCTGATGTACTTCTCGGTCTTCCACGAGGACCTCGACGGCGGCGTGCAGATCACCGGCAGCCACAACCCGCCCGAGGACAACGGCTTCAAGATGATGAGCGGGCACGCCACGCTCAGCGGCGACGACATCCGCTCGCTCCGCAGCCTGATCGAGCGGCGCGACTTCGTGAAGGCGCCGGGCGGTCGGGTGCAGCGCGTCGACGTCTTGCCGGCCTACGAGGGCTTCGTGCGCGGCAACGTCTCGCTCGAGGGCGCCTCGCTCTCGGTCGCGATCGACGCGGGCAACGGCGCGGCGGGCCCCACCGCGCTCGCCGCCCTGCGCGCCGCCGGCATCGAGCCCGAGGCGCTCCTCTGCGAGCCGGACGGGCGCTTCCCGGTCCACCACCCCGACCCGTCGGAGCCGCACAACCTCGAGCTGCTGCGGAGCGCGGTGCTCGAGCGCGGGCACGACGTCGGCATCGCCTACGACGGCGACGGCGACCGCATCGGGGTGATCGACGCGCGAGGCGAGCAGCTCTTCGGCGACCGCCTGCTGATCCTGCTCTCGCGCTACCTCCTCAAGGAGCGGCCGGGCGCGGCGATCCTCGGCGAGGTGAAGTGCAGCCAGACCCTGTACGACGACATCGCCAAGCACGGCGGCCGGCCGATCCTCTGGAAGACCGGCCACTCGCTCATCAAGGCGAAGATGAAGGAGGAGGGCGCGCTCCTCGCGGGCGAGATGAGCGGCCACGTGTTCTTCGCCGACCGCTTCTTCGGCTTCGACGACGCGGTCTACGCGACGCTCCGGCTGCTCGAGATCCTCGCCGCCGAGGACCGGCCGCTCCACGAGCTGCTCGCCGACGTGCCGCAGACGTTCTCGACCCCGGAGATCCGGGTCGAGTGCCCGGACGACCAGAAGTTCGACGTCGTGGAGACGATCAAGGCCCGCTTCGCGGCCACGAACGACGTCATCACCGTCGACGGCGCCCGCATCCTCTTCGACGGCGGCTGGGGCCTGGTCCGGGCGAGCAACACGCAGCCCGTGCTGGTCCTACGGTTCGAGGCGGAGAGCGAAGCGCGCCTCGACGCCATCCGCGCCGAGGTCGAGGGCGCCGTTCAGGAAGCGAGGAGCTGATGGCCAACCGAACCCTGCCGATGACCGACGCGCTGCACGCGTACCTGGTCGACGTCTCCGTCGACGAGCACCCGGTGCTGACGAAGCTGCGCGAGGAGACCGCGCGCCGCGACAACGCCGTGATGCAGATCGGCCCGGAGCAGGGCGCGTTCATGGCGTGGCTGGTCGGGCTGATGGGCGCCCGCCGCGGCGTCGAGGTGGGCACCTTCACCGGCTACTCCGCGCTCGCGGTCGCGCTCGCGATGCCGAGCGACGCTCGGCTGGTCTGCTGTGACCTGAGCGAGGAGTACCTCGCGGCGGCGCGCCGCTTCTGGGACGAGGCCGGCGTCGGCGACAAGATCGAGTCGCGGGTGGGCCCGGCCGCGGACAGCCTCGGCGCCCTGCTCGAGGCGGGCGGCGCGGGCACCTACGACTACGCCTTCATCGACGCCGACAAGCCGCAGTACGACGTCTACTACGAGGCCTGCCTCGAGCTGCTCCGGCCCGGCGGCGTGATCCTCATCGACAACGTGCTCTGGGGCGGCGCGGTGATCGAGCCCGAGGACGACTCGAACGCGACCGTCGCGCTCCGCCGGCTCAACGCGAAGCTCGGGCGCGACGAGCGGGTCGACGCCTGCATGGTCCCGATCGGCGACGGGCTCTTCCTCGCGCGAAAGAAGTAGCGCGCTCACTCGCGGCGGGCGGGCACGGCGGCGACCGGGAGCCGCAGGCGGTGCGTCCGGAACGGGCCGCAGCCCGGCTCTCCGTGATGCACCAGCACCGCGTCGCGTCGCGTGAACGGGACCAGCGACGGCAGCCCCTCGCTCGCCTCCTCACCCGCCGGCTCGATGCTCCAGCCGTCGACCCGGCCGGCGGCGACGCGGGCGAGCCACCCGGCGAGCGCGTTCTCGGCGAAGGACGCCGCGAGGGTGGCCACGAGGCCGAGCGACAGGAGCCCCCAGCCAGCGGAGCGCGAGAAGCCGAGCGGCGACCAGAGCTCCGCGAAGAGCGCGAGCGGGATCCCGAGCGCCGCCCACCAGAGCCCCACCTGACGCCACGCCACCGGAGCCGCGCCGAGGGCCCGCTCGCGCGCGAGCTCCCGCAGCACGACCCGCAGGCCCGCCACCGCGCCGGTCACCCAGACGCCCATCACGAACGCCATGCCGACGAGGGTGGTGGGCGCGGTCATGCTGCAGGCGCTGCAGCCCGGATGGAGCGGCCGGCCGGCCCACGCCATGACGAAGGGCGGGAGCGCCAGCGCGAGCACCATCGCGAGCGGGAGCACCGCCATCTCGAGCCCGGGGGAGCGCGCGTGGCGCGCGCCGAGCAGCGCGACGACCAGGCCGGCGGCGACCGGCGCGGCGGTCCACACCGAGGCGTCGCGGGGCAAGCCGCGCGCGGCGAGGTCGACGCCCTCGAAGCACCACGCGAGGGTCACGCTCGAGATCGCGGTGGTGGCGACGCCGAGCGCGACCGCGACCGCGGCGGTCAGCGGCAGGGCCGGATCCCCCCGGAGCAATCGCAGTCTGGCCCCCTCGACTCCCACGGGAGAGATATCGGCGCGGGTTTCCCGCTTTCAAGCACGTGTCATGCTTTACACGTGACGAGGCGAGGCTGGCTGGGAGCGGCCGCGGGGATCGCGGCGGTCGTGGGCGCGCTCGCGCTCTACGACGCGCTGATCGAGAGCGACGAGGAGCGGGTCGAGCGCCTGGTCGAGGACGTCGCGGGCCCCGTCGTGCCGGCGCGGGTCACCGCCGCCACCGCGCGCTGGGTGGATCTCTCGCGTCAGCCGCTCGAGATCAGCGCGCTCGGGGAGTCCCTCCGCTACGGGCCCGGCGACGAGGAGGCGTTCGAGGAGCGTCGCCGCCGCGGGCTCGCGCCGCTCTCGGGGGATCGGCTCCGGGTCCTGACCCATGGCGTCGAGATCGACGGAGACGAGGCGCGCCTGACGATGCGGGTGCTCGGCGATCGCCTCGGCATGTCGAGCGTGGAGTGGACCCTGCGCCGGCGCGGCGACGACTGGCTGGTCTCCCGCCTCAGGGTGACCCGCTGAGGCGAGCGCGCGCCACCGCCTCGAGGCCGTCGACGACTCGCGCGAGCGCGACGTAGTCGATCTGCGAGCCGTCGTCGCGGGGCGTGTGATACGCGTCGTCGCGGAAGGCCGCGGTGTCGGTCACGAGGATCGCGGGCACGCCCTGAAGCCAGAACGACTCGTGGTCGGACCAGCCCGCGCCCTGGACCGCGCGCGAGAGCACCGCGCCCTCCGACGGGATGCGAGCGACCTCGCGGAACCGCTCGACCGCGCTCCGGAGCAGCGCCTCCGAGAGATCGTCGCCGACGAAGGCGACGAAGTCGCCGCGGGTGCCGAAGGCGACCGACTGGGCGAAGGTCGCGTAGCGCTGGCTCCCCTCCTCGCCGCGATAGCAACCCAAGCTGTCGAGCGCGATCATCGCGTCGGGCAGCCTCCGCTGTCGCGCCAGCCGATGCGCGAGGACCCGGCTCCCCATGTCGGCCGTGCGGAAGCGGGGCGGCTCCTCGTTCACGAAGAGCGCGAACCGGGCCCCGGGCTCCTCGCGGAGGCGCTCGGCGAGCGCGAGCACCGCGGCCACCCCGCTCGCGTCGTCGTTGCCGCCCGGAGAGCCGGGGGCGCTGTCGTAGTGGGCGCCGATCATCAGGCCGCCCTCCTCCGCCCCGGCGACGACGTTGTCGAAGCGGGCCCCGTCGACCTCGTAGCCGTCGAGCCGCGGCTCGAGCCCGATCTCGGTGAGCCGGGCGACGATGAGGTCACGCCCGCGCCGGAGCGCGTCGGGGCGGCGGGCGCTCCGCTCGCCGAGGGCCACCAGCGCCTCGACGTCGCGCCGGAGCGAGGCGGCGGCCTGGCGCTCGGCGGCGGTCACCGGCGCGGGCCCCTCGAAGCGCTCGCCCGGCATGCGGGCCGCGACGCCGCGCCAGATCAGCAGCCCGGCGACGAGGGCGCCGGCGAGGGCGAGGCCCGCGAAGGCGCGCCAGGGGGTCGGAGAACGAAAGGGATCGGCCACGCAGGACCGACACGTCGGCCGGACCCGGGTTCCCGCTCATTCGGGGGGCTCGGCGCCCTCCAGCGTGATCTCGCGGGCGGCGCGCTTGCTGCCGTCCGCGTTCTCCTCCCAGTCGGCGGGCGCGATCGTCTCCCGGGCCACCGGGTGTCCCTCGAGGAAGACGAGCAGCTCGATCGGCGCGTCCGTCCGCACGTTCTCCACCGTCACCGCCGGCGCGAAGCCGACCAGCACGTAGACCCGCGCGCCCGGCGGGTTGGTGATCACGCGCACCGTGCCGAGCTCCCCGGTCGGCGCCCCGACGTCGCGGGGCAGGCGGGTCTCCCCGAGCGCGAGATCCTCGGCGGCCATCGGCGCCTCGCCGGTCTGCATCGCCAGCTCGTAGCGAGGGCCGCTCTCGGTCTCCTCCCAGCTGGCGTCGGCGGGGAGCACCGCGCGGGTCGGCGTGCGGCCGTCGGCGATGGCCACGAACTCGAGCGCCATGCCGAGCGGGAGCTCCTCGGCGGTGGCCGGCCCGTCGCCGACGTACATCAGCACCTGGGCGCGCTCCGGCTGGACCTGCAGCTCGAGGGTGCCGAAGCGGCCGCGGTGCTCGCGGAGCATGCGCTCGCGATCCTCGTCGGTCGGGCCCTCGTCCACCGGCGCGGGCGGGCGGCCCAGGGCGGCGTCCACCAGATCCGGGCGCATGAGCGCGAGCCCGGCGGCGGTCGCGGCGAGGATCGCGAGGGCGGCGAGCAGCCACGGCACGACGCTGCCCTTCGGCGCGTCGTCGAGGCCGGTGGTGAGCGTGTCGACCTCCCGCTGCGGCGGACGCTGCGGCGCGCGCCGGGCCGGCGGCGGAAGCGGCTCGTCTTCGGCGATCGTCCGGTCGTCGTCCGGCGGCCCCTCGTCGGCGATGGTGGCGTCCTCGGGATCGACGGGCGGCGGGCGCTCGGAGCGGGGCGCGCCCAGCTCGTCGAGGGTCGCGTCGAGCTGAGCGTCCAGGTCCGCGTCGAGGCCAGCGTCGAGGCCGCCGTCGACGGCGTCCCCCTCGGACGGCGCCGGCGCGTCATCGGCGCCGAGCAGATCGTCGAGCTGCGCGTCGAGGGTGGCGTCGCGGGGCGCGGGCCGGGCGCTCGGCGCGTTCGAGCGCGGCTTCTGGGCCTCGCGCAGCATGCGGGCCAGCACCCGGCGGGCCGCGGCCCGGTTGAGCGGCACGAGCGAGGCCTCGAGGTCGTCGCGCAGACTCGACAGATCCCACCGCCCCGAGGTCGGCCCCTCCTCGAGGAGCTGCACGAGCACCTTGGGCACGCCGGTCCCGGCGGCCACCAGGAGCGATCCGAGCATCGCGACCACCGCGCGGGCCGCCTCCTCGCTCGTGGCGCTGGCCGGCGGCGCGAAGACGCTGATCGTGCCGTCGTCGGCGATGCGCACGTCCGAGGACCTGACCGGCGCGGGCCCGTCCTCGAGCCCCTCGCAGACCTCGAGGGCGATGAACGCGCCGATCTCCGAGGGGATCCGCACGCGTCGCTCCTTCATGGTCGCGACCAGATCCCCCACCGTGATGCCGAGCAGCTCGCTCACCCGCCGTCCTTCGCTTCCTCGCTCGGGCGCACGGGCACGCCCCGGGCCGCAAGGTACTCCTTGACCTGCCCGATGGTGAACTCTCCGTCGTGAAAGATGGAGGCGGCGAGCGCGGCGTCGGCGCCCCCCTCCATCAGCCCGGCGCGCACGTGCTCGGGGCCGCCGACGCCGCCGGAGGCGATCACCGGGATGCTCACCGCGTCGACCACCGCCCGGGTCAGCTCGAGGTCATAGCCGTCCCGGGTGCCGTCGCGGTCCATGCTGGTCAGGAGGATCTCGCCCGCGCCCAGCGCCGCGACCCGGACCGCCCACTCCACCGCGTCGAGCCCGGTGCCGCGCCGGCCGCCGTGGGTGTGCACCTCGAAGCCGCCGCCCTCGCGGCGCCGCGCGTCGATCGCGACCACGATCGCCTGCGACCCGTAGCCGTCGGCCATGCGCGCGACGAAGTCCGGGTCGCGCACCGCGGCGGTGTTCATCGAGACCTTGTCGGCGCCGGCGTGCAGCAGATCGCGCACGTCGCGCCGCTCCCGGACGCCGCCGCCCACCGTCAGGGGCACGGCGATCTCGGCCGCGGTCCGCTCGACGACGTCGAGGATGATCGGCCGCTCGTCGCTCGAGGCGGTGATGTCGAGGAAGGTGATCTCGTCGGCGCCCTCGCGGTCGTAGCGGATCGCGCACTCGACCGGATCGCCGGCGTCGCGCAGCCCGACGAACTGCACGCCCTTCACCACCCGCCCCGCCTTCACGTCGAGGCAGGGCACGATGCGCCGCGCGAGCACCTCAGCCGAGCCCTCCGCAGGCGGCGATCGCCTGCTCGAGGGTGAAGCGCTCCTCGTAGAGCGCGCGCCCGCAGACCGCGGCCCGCACGCCGGCCTCGTAGAGCTGGGTCAGGTGCAGCAGCCCGCCGATCCCGCCGGAGGCGATCACGGTGGCCGAGAGCCCCTCCTGGAGCCGGGCGGTGCGCTCGACCGCGGGGCCGTGCCCGGTGCCGTCGCGCTCGATGTCGGTGTAGAGGATCGCGGCCGCGCCCCACCCGTCCGCCCGCTCGGCGAGCTCGCGCACCGTCTGGTCGGTCTCCTCGCGCCAGCCCTCGACCGCGACCGCGTCGCCCCGGGCGTCGATGGCGATGACGATGGCGCCCGGGTGCGCGCGGCAGAGCGCCTCGGTCAGCGCCGGGTCCTTGACCGCCACCGTGCCGAGCACGACCCGCTCGGCGCCGGCCTCGAGCCAGCGCTCCGCGCCGTCGAGCGTGCGCACGCCGCCGCCGACCTGCACGCTCACGCTCACCGCGCCGAGGATCGCCTCGATGACCTCGAGGTGCTCGGGCTGGCCGCTGCGCGCGCCGTCGAGATCCACCACGTGGATGCGCGACGCGCCGGCCGCCGCGAAGGCCTCGGCCTGGGCCACCGGGTCGTCGGAGTAGACCTTGGCCGCGTCGTAGTCGCCCTTGTGGAGCCGGACGACCTTGCCGCCGAGGAGATCGATCGCCGGGATCAGCTCCATGCGTCCTCCAGGAAGCGGGAGAGGAGCGCGGCGCCCGCGCGCTGGCTCTTCTCCGGGTGAAACTGGCACGCGAAGACGTTGCCCCGCGCGACCGCGGCGCAGAAGGGCGCGCCATAGGTGGCGGTCCCGACGGTCAGCGCCTCGTCCTCGGGCACGCAGTAGTACGAGTGCACGAAGTACAGCCAGGCCTCGTCCGCGAGCAGCGGGTGGTCCCCGCGGACCACGTTCCAGCCCATGTGCGGGATCTTGAGCGCGCGGCCGTCCTCGCCCCGGAGGTCGGCGGGGAAGCGGCGCACCGCGCCCGGGAAGAGCCCGAGGCCTCGAGCGCCCTCCGCCTCCTCGCTCCGCTCGAAGAGGATCTGCATGCCGAGACAGATCCCGAGGTAGGGCTTGCCCGCGTCGACGTGCGCGCGGAGCGCCTCGCCGAGCCCGCCCTCGAGCGCCTTGGCGCAGTCTCGAAAGTGGCCTTGCCCCGGGACCACGACGCGGTCGGCGGCGAGGACGGCCTCGGGATCGGACGAGAGGGTGACCGCGGCGCCCTCGCGCTCGAGCGCGCGGGCGACGCTGCGCAGGTTCCCCATCGACGTGTCGACCAGGAGGACGCGCTTCATTCGGTCAACGTGCCCTTGGTGGACGGCACGCCGGGCGCGCGCGGGTCGAGCTCCGTGGCCTCGCGCAGGGCGCGCGCGAAGGCCTTGAAGGTGACCTCGATGATGTGATGGAGGTTGTCACCCGCCTCCTTCACCACGTGGAGGTTCATCTGCGCGCCGCGCGCGATGCCCTCGAAGAAGACCTCGGCCAGCTCCGTGTCGAACTCGCCCACCTTCGCCTTGGGCAGCGGGCTCTCCCACACGAAGAAGGTCCGCCCGCTCAGATCGAGCGCGACCGTCACCCGGGCCTCGTCCATCGGCAGCGTCGCCGCGCCGTACCGCCGGATGCCCTTCTTGTCGCCGAGGGCCTCCGCCAGCGCCTTGCCGAGGGTGATCGCGAGGTCCTCGGTGACGTGGTGACCGTCGATGTGGGTGTCCCCCTCGGCCCGCACCGTCAGGTCGAGCGCGCCGTGTCGGGCGAGCTGCTCCACCATGTGGGTCAAGAACCCGATCGGCGTCTGGACGTCGTGCGCCCCGGTCCCGTCGACGTCGAGGCGCACCTCGATCTTGGTCTCTTTCGTCTCGCGCACCAGCGAGGCGTTCCGGCTCATGCGCCGGAGACTAGAATAACGGTCACCCCTTGGCGAGGCGCTGCTCGACGTCCTCGAGGCGCGCCTTCAGGAGCGCGTTGTCGGGCTCGTGCTGGAGCGCCATCCGGAGGTTGAGCTTCGCGGTCTGCAGGTCGCCCTTCTTGAGGGCCTGGGACGCCTTGGTGGCGAACGGGCGCGCGCGCGGCGACTTCACGGTGAGGCGGTTGGTGGACGTCGGCCGGAAGGAGTCGCGGCGGGCCGCGGTGGCGTCGAAGCGGAGGCGCCCCCGCTGCAGCCCCTCGTCGTAGGCGGTGCGCGCCTGCGGATCGAGCAGCACGCGGTAGCCCTCGGCGCCGCGGCGGTAGATCTCGGCCGCCCGGGCGCGCTTCTCGGGCGGCGCCCCGGCGAAGCGGTCGGGGTGATACCGCCGCGCGAAGACGTGGAAGGCGTCGCGGACCGCGTCGGCCGTCGCTCCGGGCTCGATCGACAGGAGCGTGTAGTAGTCGAGCTGGTCGAGTCGGTCGCCCACGGCTCAACCCATCAGCTGCTGCTGACGCGCCTGCATGCGCTGGATCTCGTCCTCGGCCACGCCCCCGAGCAGGTTGATCCGGATCGTCTGCTGACGGCCGGTCTCCTGATCGAGGGCGCGCACGCCGAGCGTGCCGTCGGCGTCCATCAGGAAGGTGACCTCGATCTTCACCTCGCCCCGCGCCGCCTGGCGGAGGCCGGTCAGCTCCACCTGGCCGAGCGGCTGGTTCTCGTCGAGCCGGCGGGACTCGCCCTGGAAGATGCGCACCGAGACCGAGTCCTGGTCGTCGGCGCCGGTGCTGAAGACCCGGGTCTGCTCGACCGGGATGGCGGCGTTGCGCCCGATGACGCCCTCGCAGTACCCGCCGACCGTCTCGACCCCGAGGGTGTGCGGCGTGACGTCGAGCAGCAGCGGCGGCGGCGCGGCGACCGGGGGCGCGACCGCGCTGGGCGCGGGCTGAGCAGTCATCTGAGCGACGGGCTGCGGCGCGGACGGCGGCAGCCCCGGGGGCGCGCTCGGCACGTGCTCGATCGGCGGCGGCGCGGGCGGCTCCTCCCGCGCGAAGTCCGGGACCGGCAGGCCGCCCGAGCCGAAGCCGAGCGTGCTCCCGCCCGGCGCGTTGCGGGCGCGGCGGCGGGACGGGGCCTCGGCGGGCGGCGGCGCGGCCGGCGG
>JAYZQJ010000288.1:0-31463 GCA_036149055.1 Myxococcota bacterium
GGGGGGGCCCCCGCACCCCTCCCCCTCCGGGGGTGTGGCTGCGCCCCCCCTCCCGCCGCCGCCCGGCGGCCGCGGGCCGCCGGGCTCCGTCTGCCGGGCGCGATCGAGGGCGCGGGTGTCCCCGAAATGGGGCGCTGGGGGCCTTGGCTCGGCCTGCGATCTGGGGCGAAACGCCGAAGCGCACGTCAATTCGCGCCAAGCTCGTGCCTCCCGGCTCGAGTTTTCGCGGCCGGTACCGAGTTTTCGCGGCCGGTACCAGGTACGGTCGCTCGTCGTCGAGTCGGTACTAGGTACGGCGAGGGCAGCCCCTTCAACGGCGCGCCGCGAGGGCGCGGTCGAGGTCTTCTCGGGTGACCACCTCGTCGACCTCCAGGAGGCCCTCCTCGTCCATCGTGAAGAGGAGGCGGTGGTGGATGCCGACGCGCGCCGAGCAGAGGCCGTGCAGGCCCTCGAGCTTCTTCGCGTGTCGCCAGGCCTCGGGGCGTCCGGCGCCGAGGGTGCCCGCCGCGGCGATGGCCGAGGCGACGACGTTCTTCGGGAGCTTGTCGAGGGAGCTTCGGGCCTTGTCGCTCCAGATCGGGACGCGCACGCCGTGGGGGATCGCGGGGGCCTGGCGCTCTTCCAGGCTCTCCTCTTCCTCGACCGCGGTGTCGGTCTGCTGCTGGCTGGCTAGCTCCTCGGCGCGCTCGCGGAGCTCTCGGCGCTCTCGCTGGCCTTCGCGGATGCGGCCCTCGAGCTCTCGGATCTTCTGGCGCAGGCGCTTCGCCGCCTCGACGTCTCGCTCCGCCGCCGCGCGCTCCGCGGCGCTCTTCGCCTGGACGCGCCTCGCCTCGGCCTCCGCGGCCTTCGCCTCGAGCTCCTCGAGCTGGGAGCGGTGTTTGCCTAGCTCGCGCGTCAGGACCTGCGCGTCCGCTCTCGCGCTCTGAGCCTCGGCGCGCATCCGCTCGAGCTCGCGACGCAAGGCCTCGCGCTCCTCGTCCCCCGCCCTCGCGAGCCGGCGCTCTTCGTTCATCAAGTCCCACAGCGACCACGCCGGGTCGTCGGGCGGGGCGCCGAGGCGATCTCGCGCCCACTCGATCTCCGCCAGCAAGGTCTCGCTGTCCGAGGCGTGCTCGGCGTCCAGGCTCCCCCGCGCCATCACGACGCCCAGCGCCGGATAGGGCTCGAGCAGCTCGTAGGCGAGGACCATCGGCGCCGGTCCGCCGTCGACGACGTGGGCGCGGCACTCCGCCTCGAGCACGTCGAGCACGCTCGCGTCGGGGCTTCGCAACGCGCGCCCCAGCGCGACGTGCCGCGGCACGCTCTCGGGCCGCTCGAAGAGCTCCAGGTGCCGCGCGACGAGGTCGTCGTGACCCCAGTCGTGGGCGTAGGTGACCAGCTCCGCTCGCAGCGCGTCCACCGTCAGGCCCTCGGGCAGCTCCCGTTCGCTCAGGAGCCCGAGCGCGCGCTCGGCGTCGTCGAAGCGCTCGCTGTCGATGAACGCGCCGAAGCAGGCGTCGAGCTGCTCCGTGGTCAGCTCCTCGAGCGGCAGCCGCGCGAGGTCCGCCGGGTGCTCGCGCGCGAGCTCCTCCGGGGTCTTCACCTCGTGGAGCCGCCGCCGGTACTCGCGCATGGTCAGCCCGGCCACCGGCGACAGCGCCTCGCGCGCCTCCTTCTTGCCGGCGCAGCACTTCTTGTACTTCTTGCCGCTCCCACATGGGCACGGATCGTTGCGGCCGACCTTGGGGGTCGCTCTCCGCGCGGTGTATCCGCTCGCGATGACGTTGCTGCGGCTCGGCTCCAGCGAGTCGATGCCCGGCGCCTCGCCCAGGTACTCGAAGAGGCGGGGATCCTCCTTCTCGACGTCGCGCTTCACCTTGAAGAGCTCGTCGAGCTGCGCGTCACCGACGCGGAGCGCGGCCTGCACCGCGAAGCCCTCGCCGACCCAGCCCTCGCGGGTCCGGGCGAGGCTCCGGAGGACCTCCATCAGGGCCGGCGGCCAGGGGCCCTCCGGCGCGATGACGGTGTAGAGCGCGCACGCGACCGCGAGCTGATAGCGGTCGAGCTGTCGCATCCGCAGCATGCGCTCGAGCACCGCGAGGCGCTCCGGGTGGGCGGCCACCAGGACCTGGGCCGCCCGATCGCTCAAGGCGTCCGGGTAGATGCGCACGACCGCGTCGGCGTCGGGGACCTCGCCCTTGGCGAGCAGCGCCAGCGCGAGCGCGGTGGCGGCGTCGATCTCTCTCGCCGCGAACGCCTCCTCGAGCCCCGCCCGGAGCGCGTCCGCGTCGTGTCGCTCGGCGAGCGCGCGCACCTCGTCCTGCACCGCCTCCGCGGCCGCCGCCTCTTCGATCAAGCTGGTCCCCTCCGCGCTCACGGCGTCACGACGTAGAGGCCTTCGATGTCCCCGCCGCCCGCGGCCACCCGCCACACCTCGACGGGCGCGCGGGTCTCTTCGCTCACGGGGTCGAAGTCGAGGTCGCCCGAGGCGCCGCGCACGTCGACGCTCTCCCCGAGGCGGAAGCGCTCCGTGATGTCGGCGTAGCTCGAGATCCGGAGGTCGAAGGGCGGCCCGGCGCTCGTCATGCGCATCCCGCGGGCGATGGTCTCGGGCGTCAGGGCCCCGCCCTCCTGGAGCTGCGCCCAGGTCGCCCCGAGGAGCGCGATCCAGGCCGCGTCGTAGGCGTGGGCGGTGAAGCTGAACTGCTCGGCGTTCGCGCCCATGTTCTCCGCCGCGTAGGCGCTCACGAAGGCGTCGAAGACGATGCCCTCCGGCGCGGCCGGGCGGGTCCCGCGGATCCGGTCGAAGAGCCCGGACGCGGCCGACGCCCCGGTGAGGAAGTCCCGGTTGGCGGCGCTATCGCTCAGGAAGATCTCCTTGTCGGCGTACCCTGCGAACGAGTCGGCGAAGAGCACGAACGCGACGACGTCCGAGGTCTGCGAGCCGAAGAAGAGCACCTCCTCGGCGCCGCTCGCGCCCGCGTCGGTGGCCGCGGCGTTGCGGGTGCTGGCGCTGTCGTAGCCGAAGCGCTCGACCTCACCGCCGAACGCCGCCTCCAGCTCGTCCGCGAGGCCGGTCCCGTAGGCGCCGTCCTGGGCGATGACGGCGACGCGGCTGACGCCGCGCATCTCGAGGTCGTCCGCGATCACCCGCGCCTGGAGCGCGTCGGGGGCGACGGTCCGCCAGAGCCGGCCGGGATCGGCGTCGCTCGCGTCGCCCTCGAGCGCGGTGAGCGTGGAGCTCGACGCCGACGGCGAGATCAAGAGGACCTCGTCGGTCGCCTCGAAGGCGGCGCGGGTGGCGTCGCTGGAGGGCGGCCCGAGGATCACCGGCACCCCCAGCTCGTCCTCGAGGTAGCGCGCGACCTCGGCGGTGGCCTCGGTCTGGCTCAGGTCGTCGATGCGCGGGTCGACCTCGTTGGTGCAGAAGACGAGCCCCACCTCCCGGCCGTCCAGGCCGCCGAGATCCCGGACCTCGGTGAAGGCGAGCCGGACCGCGCGCTGGCGGGCGAGGTGGGTCTCCACGCTGCCGTCGATGACGCTGCCCACCACGAGCGCGTCGGCGAAGGCCGGGCTCGTGAGGTCGGCGGGGAAGGTGGTCGGGCACCGCGGGTGCGGCTCGACGGCGCGGCAGAACCCCTCGTCGCCGCAGGCGAAGCCGAAGCCGAACGCGCCGCGGCAGTCCGCGTGGCTCTCGCACGCGTCCCGTCCCGGTCGCGTGAGCGAGCAGGAGCCGGCGAGGAGGGCCAGCGAGAGGAGGAGCCCGAGCCGCCTCATGCTCAGAACCGCCCCCGCGCGAAGAGCGCCGCGCCGCTCGGGGTCACGGCCGCGCTCACCGGCGCCTCGTCCTCGGCGGAGAGCGCGTCGATCAGGAGCCAGACCCCGACGCCCGCCGCGGCGAGGCCGGTGAGAGCCAGGACGTCGGTGGTGATCGAGAGCGCCTCGTCGGTCTGCAGCGGCCCCGCCGCGTCCACCGAGCAGAGGCCGTCCACGCAGGAGGCGCTGGCTTCGTCACGCGCGGCGAGGGCCAGGCCGCCGGTGACGCCCGCGGCCACCAGGAGCGCGCCGGCGCCGCCGAGCACGAGGGCGGGGAGGGTGAGGTCGGGCCCGCTCGGCGCGGGGGGCGGCTCGGTCGGGATCTGCGCGCGCTCGGCCTCCGCCGCGGCCTCCGCTGCGGCCTCCGCCCGCGCCTCCTCGGCCCGTCGGGCCTGCTCGGTCGCGCGCTCCTCCTCCGCCACCCGCTCCCGCAGCGCGGCCAGGCGGCTCTCCACTTCGGCTCGCTCGCTGCGTCGCGCGTGCGGCAGGTAGCTCTCCAGGCTCGCGATCGCGTCGCGGAGATAGCCGGCCCGCTCCTGGGCGTTCGCCAGGTTGAACAGCAGCAGCGGCCGCTCGCTCAGCCGGTAGGCCTCCTCGAAGGCGGCGATCGCGGCGTCGTAGCGCCCGTTCGCGTACGACTCGTCGCCCAGCTGGAACAGCTCGCGCGCGCGCCGCTCGTCGGGGGTCAGCCGTCGGCGCCGCTGGGCGTCGGCCGAGACGCTGCCGAGCAGGACCGCGAGCGCGGCGAGGGTCGCGAGCAGCCGCGTCACCGCTCCTCCGCCCAGGGGTCGCGGTTGTCGGTGCGCGGGCGGTCGCGCTCCGGCGGCCGGGTCACGCCGCGTCGGGGCCGGCGCGCCGGCTCGAGCCGAACGTGCAGCTCCTCTTGCCCGCCGCGCACCGTGACGTCCCGGTCCTCGTGGCCGCGCGCCGCGATGGAGAGCGTCCAGGCCTCGCCGCGCGGGATCACGAGGTTCACCGGGGCGTCGCCGAGGTCGCGCTCGCCGCGCCGCACCCGCGCCCCCTCGGGCTCGGTCGTCAGGCGCACCACGGAGTCCTCGGGCGCGGCCGGGGTCTCCGGCGCCGCCTCGGAGGTGGGCTCCGGCTGCGCCGCAACGGGCGCGGGCGTGGTCGCGGGCGTCGCCGGCTCGGGCTCGGGCTCGGGCGCCTCGAGGCCGCGCACCACGACGAAGCCGACCGCGAGGGCGCTCAGCAGCAGCGCGCCGACCACCAGCGCCAGGATGCCCTTCTGGCCACCGCTGGCGGCGGGCGCCGGCGTCGAGGCGCGCACGCCGCTCTGGCTCGGCGACACCTCGGACGGCGGATCGGTGAGCGTGGGGGTGGGCCGCGGCCGTGGCTTGGACACCCGCGTCGAGTCCGCCTCGTCTCCGCGGTCCGGAGGGGCCGGCTGGCTGACGAGCCCTCCGAGGGACCAGGATCCGGAGCGCGTGGAGCAGGCGAGGAGCGCCCGCGCCACCTCGCGCATCGAGCCGTACCGCTCCGACGGGCGCTTGCGCAGGCAGCGCAGGATCACCTGCTCGAGCCCGTCGGGCAGCTCGGCCTTCGAGACCTCGCTGATCGGGTCGGGGTCGACGTCCGCGTGCTTCACGAGCAGCTCGAAGCGGTTGTCGGCCTCGAACGGCGGCCGCCCCGCGAGCGCGTGATAGAGGGTCGCGCCGAGCCCGTAGACGTCGGTGGCCGGGCTCACCGGGTCCCCGACGATCTGCTCGGGGGCCATGTACTTGGGGGTGCCGACCATGAAGCCGGTGTGGCTCGCGTCGAGCCCGGTCTCGGGGCGGTGCTTGACCAGCCCGAAGTCCAGCACCTTCACGAAGTCCGGGTCGTCGCCCCGCTTGGTGAGGAAGATGTTCCCGGGCTTGAGGTCGCGGTGGATCAGCCCCTGGTCGTGCGCCTCGGCGAGGCTCGCGGCGATCTGCGCGCCGATCTTGATGACGTGCTCGGGGTCGACGAGGCCCGCCTTCATCACCTGCCGCAGCGTGCGCCCCTGCAGCAGCTCCATCGCGATGAAGTAGGTGTCGTCGTCGACCTGGCCGTAGTCGTAGATGACGATCGTGTTCGGGTGGTTGAGCTTGGCGAGCGAGGAGGCCTCGAGCATGAAGCGCCGGGTGAAGTCCTCGCGCAGCCTGGGCTCCACGTCCCCCGCCGTGTCGAGCACCTTGACCGCCACCTCGCGGCTCAGCTGCACCTGGAGCGCCCGGTAGACGCGCCCCATCCCGCCCCGCGCGAGCGGCTCGAGGATCTGGTAGCGGTCGCCGATCAGCGTGCCGACCAGAGGGTCGGCGCCAGGGCTGGGGGTGCTCGTGGACAAGTGCAGTGCTTCTCGAAAGTTCAGGCCGGAGCTTATCCGTGCCCGGATCCATCTTCCACCCACTCGACCGTCCCTCGCAGCGAGAGCGCGAGCGGCTCGGGCTGGGCGCCCTGCAGCAGCGCGTTGCTGTCCCGCGAGCGCGCCCCCGGCGCCCGGCTGACCGTGACGTGGAGGGGCCCGCCGTCGCGCGGGCGCTCCGTCACCCCGGCGACCGCCACGAGCAGCGCCTGCACCGCGGGGTCCCGGGCCTCCCCGCGCACCTCCACCGACACCACGTCGCCCACCTTCGCGCCGCCGGGGATCCAGGCCGGATCCAGGGCGCCCGGGTCGACGCGGTGGGCGAGGGTCACGTGGGTGCCGCGCAGCACCGGGTGCACCGCCCGGGCCCGGACCGCCTCTCGGCTCGCCTCGTCGAGCACGATCCAGAGCGAGCGCCTCGCCGCCGCCGCCTCGAGCCGGGCGATCGCCGCCGCGTACTTCTCCGCCCTCGCCCGGTCGCGCGCGTCCGGTGCGGGGATCCGCCCCAGATCGGAGTTGTCTCGCAGGTCCAGCAGCTTCACCCGGGTGGCGAGGCCGTCCGCCTCGATCCGGTCGAGGAACGCCTCGTAGCTCTCGCCCTCGCGCCGGGTCAGCGCGTCCACCGCCCGCAGCACCCGCTCCGGGAAGCCCTCGTCGGCCAGCCGCGCGAGCGTCCAGTGCGGGCTGTCCTCGACCACGTCGTGCAGCGCGGCCGCCATGCGCTCGTCGGGCGAGGCGGCGGCGAGCACCAGCCGCATGGGGTGATAGACGTACGGCGCGCCCGCCTTGTCGTACTGACCGAGGTGAGCCTGGGCGCAGATCGCCATCGCCCAGCCGGGCAGCCACCGCTCGATCGTCTCGAGCAGCGCGCGTCGCGCGGCGTCGAAGGTGGCCAGCAGGCGGGGGTCGACGGCGCCTTGGTAGACGGTCCGCAAGGCGCTCAGCTGCGCGTCGTGCTGGCCGGGGCGGGTGCTGAGCCGCATCAGGAGCGTGTGCCCGGCCTCCTCGGCCTCGACGAGGCTGCGCGTGTTGTGGATCTTGTCGGCGCAGCTGATCGGGATCGCGCGGCGCGCCGCCTCGGTGTCCGCCTTCAGCCCGGCCACGTAGTCGCGGAACCGGCTGGCCTTGTCCCGGGGCTTGCCGCGGGCGTCGCGCTTGCGCTCGGTCAGGGCCTCGACCGTCGCGATCACCTCCGCCGGCATCTCCTCGCGCATGCGCGCCGCGTGCGCCGGCTGATCCTCGAGGAGGTCGTGCAGGTAGGCGGCCGCGACCTGCACCTCGTCGTCGTGCCCGTGCTGCACGAGGAGCTCCGCCACCGCCTCGAGGTGGGAGAAGTAGGGGACGCCGCCCGCCTTCCGTGTCTGCTCGGCGTGCGCGGCCCGCGCGAGCTCCCGGGCGCGATCGACCAGTCGAGTGCGGGGAGACATGGGGGCATGGTAGACGCGCCGCGTCGTCACGGGAATGCGGGTGGTTTCGAGCCGACCGAGGCTCTAGGCTCCTCTCGATGCTGCCCTGGGAGACGCTCCGCCGGCTGCTCGGGTTGCCGCCCGACATGTCACCGCTCGGCGCGACCGAGCTGGTGCGGCTCGCGATCGACGATCCGCGGCGGGCCCGCATCGTGGCGATGGGGCTGCGCGGGCAGCGCCCCGACGAGGCGGCCGCGGGCATGATCCTGGCGGCGCTCGACCGGGGAACGCTGCCGCCCGAGCTCGCGGCCGAGCTGCTCGGCGCGGTGGGTCATCGCGCCGCCTACGACATCCTCCGGGCGATGCTGCTCGACCCCGAGATGCCGAACGCGTGGGCGGCGGCCGGGGTGGCGATGGCCCAGGTGCTCGGGCTCGACGCGGGGCCCGACCTGGCGGTGGCGATGCGGGAGGCGCCCGAGCGCGGCGCGCGCGAGGGGGCCGCGTTCGGGCTGGCCGAGCTGGGCGACGAGGCCGCGGTGGCCGGGATCGTCGAGGCGGGGCTCCGGGGGCTCATCCGGGCCCGGGTGGCGGCGCGCTGCGGCGCGGACCTGCCGTTCCTGCCCGAGCTCTGGCTCCAGCTCCTCGCCTCGTCCGAGCGCACGGCGCGCCGCCTGGGCACCGAGCTGATCTACGTGCTGCTCAACCGGAACGATCCCGGCGCGCAGGAGCGGCTCGAGGCGCTCGGCCCCCGCGCGAAGTCCGCGGTGCGCGAGGCGCTCGAGGACCCCTCGCTCTACATGCTGCCCGAGAAGCGGGCGACGCTCGAGGCCTGGTCGGCCGCCTGATCACTCCTCGTCGCCGCGCTTCACCAGGCGGATCCGGCCGAGCGAGGACTTGCGGCGGCGGGCCGGGAGGATCTGGTCCTCGACCTGCTCGCAGTGGTCCCAGAGATCCGACGCGGCGATCCGGAGCGTGGTCAGCACGTCCCGCGGCGCCGCGTGCGCGCGCTGGCGGGCCGACTCGATCAGCCGAGAGGCCTCGGCGCGGTCGCCCTCCGCCGCCGCCTCGATGGCGTCGAGCAGCTCGAGGTGGCCCTTGCGCAGCTCGGTGATGTGCTCGACCGGCGTGCCCCGGAGCGAGGCGGCCACGCCGCTCATGTGCGCCGCCCACTTCCGGGCCGCCGCGCCCTCGCCGAGGCGGGCCCGCGCCGCCACCAGCACGCCGAGGAAGAACACGATCACGCCGCGCTCGCCGATCCTCTGCAGCGTCTCGACCGCCTTCTCGATCGCCTCCGCGCCCTGCTCCCAGTTGCCCTGGAGCGCGACCGCGTAGCCGATGAGGCCACGCGACACCGCGCCGTATCGCTCCTCGCCGAGCTCGCGGAAGATCTCCTCCGAGAGATAGAGCGCCTGGTGGGCCTGATCGGGGCGCCCGTCGTCGAGGAGCTGCGCGCCGAGGTTGCTGAGGGTGATGCCCTCGTACACCCGGTCCTGCGCGTCGCGGCTCGCCTCGAGGGCGACCCGGTACATCATGGTGGCCGCCTGGGTCTCGCCCTGCTCGCTCAGCAGGTTCGCCAGCCGGAGCAGGACCACGCCCTCGCCCCGCCGGTCGCCCGCGTCCCGCATGGCGGCGAGCGCGTCGCGGTAGCGCTTGGCGGCGTCGGTCCCCTGACCGCAGCGCACCTCGACCATCGCGAGCTCGCTGCGGGCCTCGGCCATCAGCTCGGGCTCGGCGGTGCTCTTCGCGAGCTCGAGGCCGCGGTTGGCCGCCTCGAGCGCGGGCTGGAAGTCGAACTGCCAGCCGTGGGCGCGGGCCTCGGCGAGGGCGCCGCGGGCGGCGAGCGAGGGGCGCGGCCCGGCGCTGCGGGCGAGCTCGAGCAGGGCGACCAGGCTGCGGTGATCGCCGCGCCGCGCGAGGGTCGGCTCCAGGCAGAGCGCGGCCCGCATCGCGCGATCGCCGTCGCGCTGCGCCACCGCCATGCCGTGGATGCCGCGGAGCTCCGCCTCGGCGGTGCCGAGCAGGGCGAAGGCGCGCCCGGCGCCGGGGCCCCGGAGGCTGGTCAGCAGCTCCTCACCCGCGTCGAGGAAGTAGGCGGCGTGGCGCTCGCGCGTCGCCTCCACGAGCACCGGGTCGGTGACGCTCGCGCAGAGATCGCGGACGCTCTGGTGCAGCCGGAACCGCCCGCCCTCCTGCAAGAGCAGGGACTTGTCGACGAGCGCCGCGAGGGCCTTGGGGGCGGACTCGACCCGCAGCACCGCGGTGGCCGAGATGCCGGTGAACGAGCCGTGGAAGACCGAGCACTGGAGCAGGGCGCTGCGCTCCTCGGGGCTGCAGCCCTGCCATGCGTCCCGCAGGGCCGCCTCGGTGACGTCCTCGGTGACGCCGGGCGACGAGGGCCGCAGCTCGCCGGCCATCACCGACGGCGTCTCGTTGGCGGCCCGCGCGGCGGTCACCACGATGGCGAGCGGGAGGCCGTCGAGCCGGCGGAGCACGCGCTCCACCTCGCGGCGACGGTCCGGGTTCCGCCAGCGCTCCACCGCCTCCGCGCCGCCGACCTCCTCGAGCCGGGCGAAGAAGAGGTCCGCCGCCGGGCCGCGCAGCTCCTTGGTGTACGAGGCGCGCAGCGGCTCCAGCCGGATCGACTCGCCGCGCTCCACCGGGATGCGCTCCCGGGAGGTGATGACGAAGATCGTCTCCGGGGCCTGGTCGAGCCAGGCGCCGAAGAGCGCCGCCGCCTCCTCGAGCAGGTGGTCGAGCTGATCGAAGACCACGACCGCGGGGCCCGCGCTCGCCAGCAGCTCGCCCGCGTCCTGCACGGGGTCCCGGGAGCCGCGCGGCTGGACGCTGGAGGGGGCGAGCTTGGCGATCACGAGGTGGGCCGCGTCGTCGCCGGTGCGCGCCTGCTGGGCGTCGCAGAAGAGCGCCCGCGCGCCGGTCGTGTCGCGCACCTGGGCCGCCCACGCGACCGCCGCCCGCGTCTTGCCCACGCCGCCGCGCCCGTGGAGACAGAGCACGCGGACGCCGCGCACGATCGCGTTGTCCATCGCGCGCAGCTCGTCGTCGCGCCCGAGGAGCGCGTCCTCGAACTCCGGGAGGTCCGGGTCCTCGGGCGGCGGCGCGAGCGTCTCGGTCGGCGTGCGGAAGACGCCGGAGTCGGTCGTCGCCTCGAGCGGCGTGAGCCCCCCGGGGCCGAGATCGGGACACGAGGCGCGCATCCACTTGGCGAGCTCCTCGCGGCCGGTCGGGCGGCCGAACTCCGACAGCCAGCTCTGCACGGCGTCGGCGAACGCCTCCGCGCTCGCGTAGCGATCCTCGGGGCGCGCCGCGGTGGCCCGGGCGACGATGGCGTCGAACCGGAAGTCGAGGCGCGGATCGAGCTCCGACGGGGGCGGGATCTCGCCCGGCGCGTCGTCCGCCTGATCGAGCGGGCGGCCGGTGCCGAGCTCCCAGAGCACGACGCCGAGCGCGTAGACGTCCGCGCGCCGGTCGATCGCGCCCTCGTCCGCCCGCTGCTCGGGCCCCACGTAGGCGCTCGCGCGCATGCCCTTGCGCGCCGCCCAGCGCGACGAGGACGAGAGCGCCGCGCTGAAGTCGGCGACCTTCACCTCGCCGAGCTGCGAGATGAGGATGTTCCCCGGGCGGATGTCCCGGTGCACGACCTCGAGCGCCTCCCCGTCCGCGCCCTGGGCCTCGTGCGCGTAGTGCAGGCCCCGCGCCGCCTCGGCGACGACGTGCGCGCCGATCTCGATCGGGATCCGGGTGCCGACGCCGCGCGTGTAGCCGATCAGGTTGGCCAGCGACGGGCCGTCGACCAGCTCGAGGGCCATGAAGTAGTCGGACCCGTCCCGGGACAGGTCGAGGGCCTGGACGATGTTGGGGTGGCGGAGGTGCGCCACGAGGTTCGCCTCGTCGAGGAAGAGCTGCACGCGCTCCGGCTCGTGGCTCAGCTCCGAGCGGAGGCACTTGAGCACGATCCTCCGGCGGAAGCCGCCTTCCCCCTCCAGGTGAGCGAGGAACACCTCGGCGACGTCGCCCACCCCGAGCCGTTGCCCGAGGAGATAGCGACCTCGCCTGTGCTCCTCCGGGACCGGCGCAGCCATGCCGCATCCTAACAGTTGTGGCGGACGCCAGGGTAGGGCGTATCTCCGCCCTCGGTCCGGCGTTGCCCATGTCCCGAGCGGGTGTAGGCTTCTGACCGGACAGGAACGGAGTGACTGGCGCCCTCCGGGGAGACGCCCGTCGCGAGGACACCAGTTGTTCCACTACTTCGGATACGGCTCGAACATGAGCGCCACCAGCCTCGCGGCGAAGGGCGTGGAGTCCGAGCGCTCCGAGCCCGCGGTGCTACGCGACTGGCGGCTCTCCTTCACCGTCCCGAACTTCTTCGCCATCGAGGGATGCACGGGGAACATCGTCCCCGACGAGGGACGCGCGGTGCACGGCGTGCTCTACGCCTGCGACGACCGCTACCTGCCGGTGCTCGACGAGCTCGAGGCGGTCGACGTCGCCTACGCCCGGCGCGAGCTCGAGGTCGAGACCTACGGCGGCGAGCGCGTGGTCGCCTACGTGTACGTCGGGCTGCCGGCGCGCGTGGTCCCGGAGGGCATGCCCTCGCTGCGCTACCGCAACATCCTCGTGCAGGGCGCGCGGGACGCGGGGCTGAGGGACGACTACGTCGCCTGGCTCGGCGACCTCCCGGTGGTGGAGCGGCCGGACCCGGAGCCGTTCCTGCACCCCGAGGAGGGCGAGCGCCTGACGCCCGAGCAGCTCGCGAGCCGCTCCTCCCACGTCGCGCTCGCGGGCGCGGTCTTCGACATGTCGACCGCGCCGCCCGAGCACGCCTACCTCGAGCGCTTGTTCGCGGGGCGCGACGCGACCCTCTTCTTCCTCAAGCGGATGGACACGAGCGACGGCTCGGAGACCCTCGCCGACATCAGCGAGGGGAACCTGACCGAGGTGCAGCGCCGCTACCTCGACGCCTACCTGCACGAGTTCGATCGCGTCTATCGCTACGTCGGCCGGCTCCAGTACGGCGGCGCGACCAAGGGGCGCGGGGAGCGCATCGCGTCGGCCGCCCGAGCCGCCCACACCTTCGACCCCGCGCGGGCGCACGAGCGGCATGGCGAGATCCTCGTGCCGTCCCGCCGCGTGCTGAACGAGGCCGAGCAGACCAACCGCCGCCTCGGCCACGAGAACCTCGGCTTCCTCTCGGAGGTCCACGGCTTCGCGCCGATCGAGCCGCCGCGGCTCTCGCTGCCCCCGAGCCACGCGGCCTGGGATCAGGCGGTCGAGGACCTCACGTCGCTCTACCGCGGCCTCGGGCTGCGACGCCGGCTCGAGGCGATGCCGGTGCTGCCGGCCGATCCCGAGCACCTCCCCGACGCGCACCTGCTGCGGGCGGGCGCGGTGCTCTCGATGCTGGCGCACGCCTACTGGTACGTCGAGACGCAGCCCCCGCAGTCGCTGCCGCCGAGCCTCGCCAGGCCCTGGGCGGAGGTGCGGCGGCGCCTCGACCGACCGCAAGAGGTCCTGAGCTACATCGACCTGATCGTCTACAACTGGCGGCTCCTCGACCCCCGGGCCGACGACCCGCGCCGCGTGGAGAACATGCGGCTGGCGATCCCCACGGTCGACAACCAGGAGGAGCGCGTCTTCTACCTGACGCAGTTCGAGATCCTCAGCCGCTGCAGCCCGGTGATCGGCGCGGTGGTCCGGGCCCAGGAGTCGGTCGCGCGCGACGACCCCGACGGCCTCGAGACCGAGCTCCACCTGATCATGGAGGCGCTCGAGCGGGTGGTCCGGGACTCGCTGCTCAAGATCAACCCCAACCCGCACGGGCCGCACTACGTCGACCCGGTGGTGTGGGCCAAGACGGTCGCGCCCTTCGCCGTGCCCTTCCGCGAGGGCGTGCAGGGCCCGAGCGGCACCTCGTCGCCCATCTTCAACCTGCTCGACACCTTCTTCGGCCGCCGCGGCCACGCGACCTTCCTCGGCAAGGAGATCAAGGCGCTCCGGAGCGGCTACCCGAAGTACTGGCAGGAGATCATCGCGGCCACCGGCGAGGTCTCGATCAAGGACTACGTCGCGCGCGTCGACAAGCCGTGGCTCTCCGGGCTGCTCAAGGACGCCATCCAGGTCTACGCGGGGCAACAGGGCTTCCTCGGTCGCCACCGCATGAAGGTCTACGGCTACCTCGAGCTGGCGTTCAAGGTGGGCCGCAGCGTGACGATCGGCGGCTTCTCCGGGGTCTTCTCGGACCGCACCTGGGATCAGGTCGACTCGGAGCTCGAGTACGCGCGCAAGGAGCGCATGGCGAGCTTCCCGCACGGCGCCCACCCGGCCCGCGTCCGCGAGGCGCGCAAGACGACCGAGCGAGGGACCGAGCGGGTGCAGCACGTGGTGCTCGACGTGCGCGGCGCCGGCGTGCGCTACGAGCCGGGTGACCGCTGCTACGTCCTGCCCGAGGCCGCGCCCGAGCTCGTCGATCGCACCCTGGCCGCGCTCGCGAGCACCGGCGACGAGGTGATCGCGCTCACCGACGAGTGGAAGGAGGCCGTGTCCTTCCGCCCGCAGCGCGCCTCGGAGGACACGTTGACGCTGCGCGAGCTGCTCCGCTACGGGCGGCTGCGCCCGGTGGAGCCGCGCGTCGCCGAGGCGCTGCACGCGGTGACCCAGAGCGACATGCTCCTCGCCGCGATCCGCGAGCAGACCACCGAGCGCTGGGAGCTGTGGGATCTGCTCGAGGCGCTGCGCGCCGAGGGCTGGGATCCGCGGCGCCTGATCGACGCGCCGCCGACGTCGACCGAGCACATCGCCCGGGTGGTGCCGCCCGAGACGTTCCGCGCCTACTCGATCGCCTCGGTGATGGACGAGCCCGACGCGACCGCGGCGACCGAGGTGCACCTCACGGTGGGCCGCATCCGCTACGAAGACGAGGGCAAGCGCCGGGCCGGCACCGCGTCGAGCTTCCTGGTCCGCGCCGCCGGGCGGGACGAGCCGGTCTCGATCGCGGTGCACCACCCGCCGCGCTTCGCCCTGCCGCCCGACCCGCAGACGCCGGTGATCTTGATCGCCGGCGGCACCGGCATCTCACCGTTCCGCTCGTTCATCCTGGAGCGCGCCCGGCAGCCGAAGGCCGGGCCGACCTGGCTCCTCCTCGGCGTGCGCACGCGCGAGCACCTCCACTACCGGGACGAGCTCCAGCGCTTCGTCCGCGAGGGCAAGCTCCGGCTCGAGGTCGCCTTCTCGCGGGACGAGGCGAAGCTGCGCAAGGTGCAGGCGCTCCAGGGCATCCAGCGCATCACGGTGCGGCCGGGGGAGAAGCGTCGGGTGGACGAGCTGGTGCTCGACGAGCGCATCGGCGGCGACCTGCTCCGGCTGCTCCGCGGCACCACCACCTCGCCCCCCGCCCAGATCTACGTCTGCGGCCACGCTCGCTTCGCCCGCTCGGCCCACGCCGCCCTCAAGCGCCTGCTCATGCAGGCGGAGCGGGGCGACGACGGGGTCCGTCGCGCGGCGGCCGAGCGCACCCTCCAGCGGCTCGCGGCCGAGGGGCGCTACCTCTTCGAGGTCTTCACCGACAACCGCAGCTGGGATCGCGATCGGGCGCCCCTCGACGTCTCGCAGGTGGTCGAGCGCAACGACGCCGAGCACGGCTACTGGATGGTGATCGACGGCACCGTCTACGACGTGACCGAGCTGCTCGAGCTGCACCCCGGCGGTCGCTCGGTGCTCCGCGGCTACACCGGCATGGACGCCACCCAGGGCTACATGCGGGTGCACGAGGGCCGCACCGAGGTCGACGCGATGCGCGGCATGTTCGAGGTCGGCAAGCTCCGCGCGATCGACTTCGGGGGCGTGCGCGGCACCGTCTACTACGACGGGGTGGCCCAGACGGTCGCGCTCGCCGCCCTGCACCGCGCCTGGGTGAAGCTGACCTACCTGGTGGTGGAGATGCAGAACGCGCTGGTCGCCGACCAGTCGCTGCAGCTGGGCAAGACCACCCGCGACGAGCCCCTCGAGCCGCGCTCGCCCTATCGCTGGCAGCGGGCGGTCGAGACCCACCAGCGCTTCCTCTACGCCTACCTCGATCCCCTCAGCGGGCCGGCGCTCTCCGACGTGCAGGTCATGACCTGCGGGCTGCTCGGCGATCCCCGCCAGGCGTCGGCCCTCCAGCTGCGCCTCGAGGCGGTGCGGGACTCCGAGAACGCGCGGCTCGGCGACGCCGCGCCGCACGAGCTCCACGAGCGCCTAGAGCAGCTGCTCGCGGACGAGAGCGCGCCGGGGTCGGCCGAGTGGGAGGGCCTCGAGCACGCGGTCCTGGCCCTCGAGGAGCTCGACCGCGGCCTGCTGCGCGACCTGAAGGCGACCCTCTCGGAGGCGCTGCGGGCCTTCGAGCGCCACGGGGCGCACACCCTGGAGGACGCGGGAGAGACCCTGATCTCGGTGCTCGACTCGGTGATCGTCCTCATCGAGGAGTATCACCGCACCGTCAGGTGGCGCCTGACGCGCTCGGGGCTACTACCCGCTACAATTCCCCCACCCCGACCCAGCTCATCGCAGACCATGTTGAAGTCCGTCGTATCGACTTCCCTCTGGCACATGGTGGAGGACCTCGACCGCAAGGTCGTCCTCCTCCGCCGCAGCGCCGCCCCCGTGGAGTCCATCCACGATCTCGTCGAGCAGAACGAGATGGTCATCCAGTCCATCCGCGCCGAGCACGCCGAGTGGGGCATCGTCGTCGACATGCGCCAGGCGCCGTCGCGGAACGACCCCGAGTTCGAGGGCGCCATGCGCAAGCTCCGGGCGGCGACCGGTCAGTTCAAGCGCGTGGCGCTCCTGGTGACCAGCGCGACCGGCATGCTCCAGGTCAACCGCCTGAGCCGCGACGAGGGCGCCCAGACCACCTGGGCCACCCAGTCCGAAGACGCCGCCCTCCGCTTCGCCGCCGGCTCGGCCTGACGCGTCCGCATTGAGCCCGCCGGATTAACGCGCCGCTAATGCCGGCCCAGCGCACGGTTCGCCTCGCATTCACCAAGGAGCGAACCGTGACCCTGTCGAACGCCCTCTCCACCGCCTCTCTGCTCACCGTCTGGGCTGCGCTCTCCGGCTGTCAGCCCGCCGCCGGCGGCGGGGGGCTCCCGAGGATGTCGACGACCTCGAGATCGCGCCCGGCCGCGACGTGCGCCTCGACGAGATCATGGAGCTCTCCGCCGACGGAACGTCGCGAGGCGACTTCGCGGGCTGGGATCCCGTGACCCGTTGTGTGATCACCTATCGGCTCACGGGCACCTGGGGCACTCCGTCGGACGACTCGATCGAGGTCGAGTGGACCTCCATCCGCGGCGCGGTCGGCGGCTGCCTCGACGAGACGCTCGACGCCCCCGACGCCGACCTGACGGCGGAGGAGGGCGCCTACTGGGATGCCGGCTCGGCGGCTTCTGGCCGCCTGTGCTTGCCGGGCAGAGGCGGGGCCCCCCCACGCACTCCGGGTCCGCCGGCGCGCGTCCCCCTCTCGCGTCGGTGACGCGACGAGGGGGACTTCCACTTCAGTGGGGAGAGCCGCCGCCGCCGTGCGGGTTGCCGGCGCCGGGGTGACCGGGGGGCATGCCGGGCGGCGCGGCCGGGGTGTCGAGGATCTCGAGCAGCTCGACGTCGAAGACGAGCATGCCCTGCGGGGCGCCCGGGCGACCGGCGTAGGCGAGCTCCTCCGGGATCCAGAGGCGCCGCTTCTCGCCGACGACCATGAGCTGCACGCCCTCGGTCCAGCCCGGGATCACGCGGTTGAGCGGGAAGGTGACCGGCTCGCCGCGGGTGACCGACGAGTCGAACATCTCGCCGTCGGTGGTCCAGCCGGTGTAGTGGACGCGCACCCGGTCGGTCTCCGCGGGGTGCTCGCTCCCGGTGCCGCGCTCGAGCACGCGGGACGCCAGACCGGACTCGGTCCGCTGCGCGTTGGCCGGCGGCGCGGCGACGTCGGAGGGCGCCTCGGGGGGAGGCGGCATCTCCTCGAACTCCAGCAGCTCGACGTCGAAGACCAGCATGCCCTGGGGCGCCCCGGGGCGGCCGGCGTAGGCGAGCGCCTCCGGGATCCAGAAGCGCCGCTTCTCGCCGACGACCATGAGCTGCACGCCCTCGGTCCAGCCGGGGATCACGCCGTTGAGCGGGAAGGTCGCCGGGCGCCCGCGGCGCTGCGACGAGTCGAACATCTGCCCGTCGGTGGTCCAGCCCGTGTAGTGCACGGTGACCCGCGCGTTCTCGGTCGGGTGGTCGTCTCCCTCGCCCTCCTCGAGGACGCGGGAGGCCAGCCCGGACTCGGTGCGCGACGCGCTCTCCGGCGGCGCGGCGACGTCGGGCGGGGCCGGGATGCCGGCGGGCTCCTCGCGCTGCGGGAGGCCGAACGGGTTCTGCGGGGTGTTCGGCGGCGCCTCGCCCTCGGGCCGCTCCTCGCCGATCTCCTCGGTCTCGAGCGTCGTGAGCTGCTCGTCCTCGGCTCCGCGGTTGTTCCACCACCAGAGACCGACGACCGCGACCGCGGCCACCACGACCGCGCCGATGATCATCGGCGTGGTGTTCTCCTCGGGCTCCTCGCGCTTGGCGGCGACGGGCTTGGCCGTCTTGCCCTTCGGGCTCGAGGCGGCCTTCTTCTTGGTGGTCTTCTTCTTCGCGCCACCGGCCGCCTTGGCGGTCTTCTTCTTTTTCTTCTTCTTGGGCTTCTCGACGGGCTTCTCGTCCTCGTCGTCCGCGGCCGCGGTCTCGGCGTCCTCGCTCGAGTCCTCGTCGCTCGAGTCGTCGTCGCTCGAGTCTTCGTCGCTCGAGTCGTCCTCGGCGCCGGCCTCCGGGGCGTCCTCTTCCTCGTCGGCGTCCGTCTCCGGCTCCGCCTCTTCGGGCGCCTCTTCTTCGGACCGCTTCTCGTCGTCTTCCTTCGTCATCGGCGGGACTGTAGCAGCCCACCACGAAGAAACCTCCCTTTCAGCCCGTGTGGTCGGCGAGCCGATCGGGCTGGGCGCGGTCGGGGCGGACCAGGGCGCCGAGGGGATCGTGCTCGCCGTCCATGAGGCGGGCGCAGAGCTCGCCCGCGGCCACCGCCACCGTCATGCCGCGGCCGCCGAAGCCGGCCATCCAGCTCACGCCGGGCGCCCGCGGATCGGGGCCGATCACCAGCTCCCGGTCGTGGGCGTAGGTCCGGAGGCAGGCCCACTTGGTGCGGACCGGCGCGTCCACCAGGCTGGGGGCGACCGGGTCGAGGGCCTCGGCCAGCGCCTCGAGCGCCGCCGGATCGGCCGCGGGCAGCGACGGGGCGACCGGCTCCTCGTCGCAGGGGCTCGCGAGCACGCCGCCGGACTCGGGGCGCCAGTAGACCTGGGGCGCGCCGAAACGCCACACCGTCGTGCCCGCCGCGCGGGGATCGGCCTCGAGCAGCACGAGGTGGCGGCGGAGGGCGACGAGCGGGATGTCCGCGCCGGCGAGCGCGCCGAGCTCCCCCGCCCAGGCCCCGGCGGCGATCACCACCTCGTCGGCCTCGATCCGCTCGGACTCGAGCTCGACCCCGCGGCCGGACAGCCCCCGGACCGGGGCGCCCATGCGCACCCGCACCCCGAGGTCCCGGGCCGCGCGGTGGAGCGCGCCGACCATCGCGTGCGGGTCGAAGATGCCCGCCCCCTCGATCCGCAGCGGCACGCCCGCCTGCGCGGTGATGACGGGGCTCTCGGCGCGGGCGGCGTCGAGGTCGATGGGCGCGGCCCGCACCCCGCCCTTCTCGGCGCCGCGGGCCACCGAGGCCGCGCCCGCCTCGTCCGGGGCGAGCACCAGGGCCCCGCTCCGCGTCAGCCACTCCGCCTCGTGCCCGAGGAGCCCGCTCAGCACCTCGGCGCTGCGCAGGGCCAACGGGCCGGTCGTCTCGTCGTCGTCGACCGGGAGCCAGATCTGCGCGTTGCGCGCCGAGCTGTGGCTGCCCAGCGCCGGCTCCATCTCGAGCAGGGTCACGTCGCGACCGCGCTCGGCCAGCGCCTTGGCCACCGAGAGCCCGGCGATGCCGCCGCCGACCACCACGCTGCGCGCACGCTTCATCGCGCGGAACCCTAACAACGCTGCTAAGGCTCGCCATGGCGGTCGACGAAGAGAGGCTCCGAGCGCAGCAGAAGCTGCGCATGAGCCACATGCCCTGGCTCTACTTCCGGGCCAAGCCGGCGATCCGCGCCTGGGCGGAGCCGTGGCAGGCGGAGGTGCAGGCGGCGCTGGCCGCGCTCGAGGAGGTCGAGCTCGCGGCGGGCTGCTTCATCGCGCCCGAGGCTCGGATCTTCGCCGAGCCGCACCGCCCGGTGCGCATCGGCGAGGGCGCGAGCGTCGCCGCCGCCGCCTTCCTCCATGGCCCGATCACCCTCGGCGCGGGAGCCAGCGTCAACCCGCGCGCGAGCCTGGACGGCGGCCGCGCCGGCATCTCGATCGGCGCCGGCACGCGCATCGCGACCGGGGCGGTGATCTTCGCCTGGGATCACGGCACCACGCCGGGGACCCCCATCGCGGACCAACCCACCCGCTCGCGCGGCGTCCGGATCGGCGCCGACGTGTGGATCGGGGCCAACGCGGGCGTGACCGACGGGGTGACGATCGGCGACGGCGCGGTCATCGGGATGGGCGCGGTGGTCACCCGTGACGTGCCGGCGGGGGCCAAGATCGGGGGCGTGCCGGCGCGGCCGTTGGGCTGAAGAGCGCCCCCTTTCGTCGCGCATCGGGGGAGGGCACGTTATGATGACGTCCCCATCGAATGACACGCTTTTCTTTGATGTTCGGGGCCGTCGCGCTCCTCTTCGCGATCGGCTCGTCGGGCTGCTCGCTCCGCCGCAGCGGCGTCGCCCCGGCGGACGCCGGCGTGCGCATGGACGGTCAGCCGCCGACCACCGACTGCAGCGCGGACCGCGAATGCGACGACGGGCTGTTCTGCAACGGCTTCGAGATCTGCAGCGGCGGCGTCTGCATCGCCGGCAGCCCGCCGCGCTGTGACGACGACGTCGCCTGCACGATCGACGTGTGCGACGAGGCGAGCGACGCGTGCCTGCGGCTCCCGGACCACCCGATGTGCGCCGACGACGAGCTCTGCTCGCCTTCGGAGGGCTGCGTCCCGGTCGAGCCGTGTGCGTCGGACGCGGAGTGCGACGACGGCTTCGTGTGCAACGGCGCGGAGCGCTGCGACGGCGATCGCTGCGTCGCGGGGACGGCGCCGACCTGTGACGACACCGTCACGTGCACCATCGACGCCTGCTCCGAGGCGCTCGGCGGCTGCGTGAGCACCCCCGACGCGCGCGAGTGCGCCGGAGACTTCGTCTGCGATCCGGCGGCGGGCTGCGTGCCGCCGACCCTGTGCACGTCGGACGCGGACTGCGACGACGGGAACTTCTGCGACGGCGCCGAGCGCTGCGTCGACGGTCGGTGCGGGCCCGGCACCCCGCCGGACTGCAACGACGGCGTCGCCTGCACCGTCGACGCCTGCGACGACGTCGCCGACGCGTGCGTGAACGTGGCCGACGACTCCCTCTGTCCGCTCGACCGCCAGTGCATCGCCCCGGGCGGCTGCACCTTCGTGGGCGACTGTGTCACCGCCGCGGACTGCGACGACGGCTTCTTCTGCAACGGGCTCGAGGACTGCGTCGCCGGGCGCTGCGCGGCCGGGGTCGCGCCGAGCTGCGGCGACGCGGTGGCCTGCACCGTCGACTTCTGTGACGAGGTCGCCGAGCGCTGCGCGAACCTGGTCGACGACTCGCGGTGCGCGGCGAACGAGAGCTGCGACGCGGCGATGGGCTGCGTGCCGGAGTGCACGGGCGACGCGGACTGCGACGACGGTCAGTTCTGCAACGGCGCGGAGACCTGCGTGATGGGCGCGTGCACGCCGGGCACGGCGCCCGCGTGTGACGACGCCATCGCCTGCACGATCGACGGCTGCGACGAGACCGCGGACACCTGCCGGAGCATCCCGGACGACGCGATGTGCGGGTCGAGCGAGACCTGCAGCGCGACGATGGGCTGCGTGCCGGAGTGCACGGGCGACGCAGACTGCGACGACGGGCTCTTCTGCAACGGCGCGGAGACCTGCGTGATGGGCGGCTGCGTGCCGGGCACGGCCCCGGACTGCGACGACGCGGTGATGTGCACGATCGACGGCTGCGACGAGACGGCGGACACGTGCCGGAACATCCCGGACGACGGGATGTGCGGGCCGAGCGAGACGTGCAGCGCGTCGATGGGCTGCGTGCCGGAGTGCACGGGCGACGCGGACTGCGACGACGGGCTGTTCTGCAACGGCGCGGAGACCTGCGTGATGGGCGGGTGCATGCCGGGCACGGCCCCGGACTGCGACGACGCGGTCGACTGCACCACCGATCTCTGCGACGAGACCGGGGACCTCTGCCGGAACCTGCCCGACGACTCGGCGTGCACCGGCCCGCTGGTGTGCACGCCGAGCGGCTGCGCGCCCTGATCAGATCAGAGGCGGAAGACGGTCGCGCCCCAGGTGAACCCGCTGCCGAACACGGTGGAGAGGATCATGTCGCCCTTCTTCACCTTGCCCTCCTTGCGCCAGTGATCGATGGTCAACGGCACCGTCGCGGCGGTGGTGTTGCCATAGAACATGATGCTGTTGAGGGCCTTCTCGGGCGGGATCTCGGCGTACTGCACGACCTGCTCGTTGATGCGCAGGTTGGCCTGGTGGGGCACGAACCAGTCGATGTCGTCCCAGGTCAGGCCGGTCTTCTCGAGCGCGCGGTTGGTGGCGACCACCATGTTGCGCACCGCGTGGAGGAAGACCCGCTTGCCGACCATCTGCGGGTACATGATCTCGTTCTGCTCGCGGTCCTTCGCGTCGTAGAAGACGTAGGGCTTGTGCCCGATGTCGAAGACCTTGAGGTAGAGGTTCATCGCGCCCGAGCCGTCGGCCTGCGCGTGCGTGTAGAGCACGCCCTCCTTCTCGTCGTCGGTCTCGGTCTTGCCGATCACCATCGCGCCGGCGCCGTCGCCGAAGAGCACCATGATGTCGCGGCCGCGCGTCGTGTAGTCGAGCGAGTGGCTGTGCAGCTCCGCGCCGATGAGCAGGATCTTCTCGTACTTGCCGGTGCGGATGAACGCGTCGGCCATCTCCATGCCGTAGACGAAGCCGCTGCACTGCTGGCGGATGTCGTAGCAGGCGCAGCCGTCCTCCCCGGCGATGCCGAGCTTGTCCTGGACGAAGACCGCGGTGCCCGGGAAGTGGATGTCGGGCGAGAGCGTGCCGAGGATGATGCAGTCGATGTCCTTCGGCTCGAGGCCGGCGTCGGCGATCGCGCGCTTGGCCGCCTCGACGCCGAGGTCGCTGGTCCGCCACTCGCCGTCGTTCGGCACGTAGCGGCGCTCCTGGATCCCGGTGCGGGCCCGGATCCACTCGTCGCTCGTCTCCGTCTGCTGCGCGTCCTGTCGGACGTGCTGATCGTCGAGGAACGGGATCTCGTCGTTGGGGACGACCCGGTCGGGGACATAGGAGCCGAGGCCGAGGATCTTGGCGCGAATCATCGCTTCGCTGATAGCGCGTTTCCGGGCCTGGTCCAAGCGTCAGCGGGTCAGCGCGAGCTCGGGGGAGTGGGCCGACGCGGTGACGAACGCCGGCAGCGCGACGCTCAGCGGCACCCCCGGGTCCACCGCGAGCAGGAGCACCCGGCTCGCCTCCCGCTGGGCCCGCTCGCGGAGGGCCGGGGCCAGGCTGCCGCGGTCGAGCGTCTGCAGCGCGCCCGCGGTGCTCGCGAGCTGGTAGCGCCCGCCGTGCTCGATCCGCAGGACCCAGTGCACGAACCCCGGCGAGGGGCGGCGGTCCAAGAAGCGCACCGCCCCGAGCGCCCCGTCGGGCCCGCGCGCGATCAGGTGGACCTCGGCCGCGCCGGCGCGGTGCCCGAGGAGCGCGAGCCCCACCAGGGCGGAGGCGGGCGAATCTGCCCCCGCGGCGACGGTCAGCCGCCCGTCGCGCGCCCCGTCCGAGATGGCCCGGGCGAGCCGGCCCGACGCGAAGCCGGCCTCGAGGTCCCCCGGGTAGCCGACCCGCTGACCGCCCGCGACCGCGCCCCGTCGGTCGAGCACGATCTCGGCCGGTTCCTCGACCGGCGAGAGCCAGGCGCTGGAGGTGGGCAGCGCGAAGCGCTCGGCCGCCGCCTCCCCGACCGCGCCGGCGAGCAGCCCGCTCCCGCCTCGCGCGGCCGCAGAATCGAAGCGCGCCTCCGCCTCGGCCTGCGCGTCGCCGATGAGGGCGAAGAGCAGCAGCAGGGGCGCGAGCGAGGCGAGGCCGCCCACCGACACCGGGGTCGCGCGCCCCCGGAAGCTGACGGCGAGGGTGGTCGCGGCCAGCGGGATCGCGAGCACGAACCAGGGCCACGCGTCCGCCCAGACGGCGAGCGCCTCCGCGCGTCCCGCCAGCCGGATGGCCTGGCCGACGTCGTCGCCCGCGCGCGAGACCAGGTGGCGCCAGGTCACGTGGGACGCGGTGGTCCCCGCCGCCGCCAGGGCCAGGCCTGCGGCCACCGCGGCGCCGATCGGCAGCGGCGCGTGCTTGCGCCCCGCGTCCCCGCTCGCGGCCCAGAACACGAGGGGCAGCACGAACGCCGCGGCGAGCATCGCCATGCCGAGGAGCGCCGCCTCGGCGTGCGCGTCGTCGAGGGTGTTGCCGAGCGGGGCGAAGGGCACGACGGCGGCCAGGCCGAAGATCGCGTGCGCGCGCCGGCGGTGCGGGGCCCGGCGGATCAGCGCGGCCGCGGCGAGCAACACGGCGACCGCGAACAGGAGCGGGGCGGCGTAGGCGGCGCCCACCGCGCCGGCCTTCAGGCGGCGCGAGAGGCTCGCGCCGTCGAGCCGCATCAGCTCCGCCCCCCACCACGGCGCCGAGGCGAGCGCGATCAGCGGCAGCTCGCTGCCCGGGACCAGGCGCCAGACGCGCAGGCTCGAGACCCCGATCCCGATCCCGAGGGCCACGGTGAGCAGGCCGAGCGCTGCCGCGTCGCGGCCCACGTGCAGGCCGTGGATCGCGGACAGCATCTCGGGCACCGCGATCGCCGCGACGAACCCGACCGCCGGCGCCAGGAGGCCCAGGAACGGCGCGTAGGATGGAGGCCGCGGGGCCGGCGTCGCCTCCCCGTCCCGGAGCAGCAGACTGGGCTGCCGCAGGAGCCGCAGCCGCGCGAGGAGCCCGGGCGCGCTGGCGCTCAGGGCCAACGCGGGGCCGTCGGCCGGGTAACGGAAGGCGACGCTCCGGGCCCCGATCGCGGGCAAGCCGGGCGCCGCCTCGCGGAGCGCGTCCCAGCGCCGCTGGAAGGCGCCGTCGAGCCGCGCCGGCGGCGCGAGGAGGACCCGCTCGCGCCCCACGACCGCCTCGCCGACGGCGAGCGCGCGGACGTCGCTCTCCCGGCCGTCGAGCACCACCGCGAGCAGCCGCGCCCGGCGGAGGTGCCGGCGGAGGCGCGCCTCCCAGCCCGCCATCGGAGAGGGGCGCACCGGCCCGGAGGCCGGCCCCGGGCGAGGGCGCGCCACCGGGATCACCGGGCCCGCGTGGCTCAGCGAGCGCACGAGCGCGCGCTCCAGCAGGTGATCGCCGAGGTCCCGCCAGAAACCCGGGCTCACCACGAGCAGGCGCGCGTACCAGGGGCGCTCGCTCCGGGCGAAGGCGTGCACGAGCACCACCGGGCGCCGGCCGTCGGCCTCGGCGATCTCGAGCGGGTCCGGCGACCGGAGCCGCGAGGCCGCGAGCGCGAGCCCCGGCCAGGCGAGCGCCAGGAGCCCGGTGAGCAGGGCGGCGCCGAGCGGCACGTCGCCCGCCAGCCACGCGATCAGCAGGATCGGGGCGACCAGCGGCGTCGCCCACACGACGATCGCGAGCCCCCAGCCGGCCGTCTCTCGAAGCGCGCGCAAGCGTCCCCCGGCGAGAGACTAGTGCGAGATCCATCCCGGTAGAAGGGGACCTGGCTCGTCCCGACGCTCCAGGGCGGCGTTGCTCCTCCTCGCCGATGCGGGGCATCGACTCGTCGTCGCGCCTTGCCCCGAAACGCCGTCCGGCGCCATCTCCCCTTCTACCGGTCGGATCTCCGCACTACCCGAGTCCCCTCGATCTTGGGACCGCGCTCGGGGTAGGGGAGGCGGGTGAACCGTCACCGCCTCTACGAGCTCGCCGTGCAGTCGCCCGAGGCCGACGTCGCGTTCTTCGAGCGCGTCTGGGATGGTCCGCGCGCGCCGCTCACCCTGCGAGAGGACTTCGCCGGCACCGCGCTCGTGGCCGCGGCGTGGGTCGAGAGCGACGACGACCGCGAGGCGACCGCGGTCGAGATCGACCCGGCGGTCCTGCGCGAGGCCGAGCGGCGGCGGCGGGCGCTCGACGAGGACGAGGCGACGCGGCTGCGCCTGGTCCGAGGGGACGCCCGGGCGCTCTCGGGCGCCTGCTTCGACCTGATCGCGGCCCTGAACTTCTCCTGGGCCCTCTTCGACGACGACGCGCTGGCCGAGTACCTCGCGCACGCCCGGGCCTGCCTCGAGGACGACGGCCTCCTGATCCTCGAGCGCTTCGGGGGGCCGGCCTTCGCCGAGCCCCGTCGCGACGCCCACCGGCACGACGGCTTCACCTACGTCTGGGAGCAGCGCGGCGCCTCGGGCGGCTGGCTGGACGCCCGCATCCACTTCGAGCTCGACGGCGGCCGGGTGCTGCGGGACGCCTTCCGATACCGCTTCAAGCTGCGGTCGTTCGAGGAGGAGCGGCGCCTGCTGCACGAGGCCGGCTTCGACCGGATCCGGTACTTCGCCGAAGATCGCCTCGGTCGCATCGCAGCGCGGGCGCGGGAGCCGCGGGCCCGGCTGCATCGGGGGGCCTGGGTCGCGGGTGGCGCCTCGAGTCGACGGACCGGCTAGCCGGCTGGCCGGTTGTCGGCCTCGATCCCCCACGCGAGGCCCCCTCCGACGTCGGCCAGCGGATTGCAGGGTGCGCCCCTCGAGGCTCGACGCGCCCGCTCGGAGGGGCGTCCGCCGCATCTGGAGGGATCGATGAATCGCGCTTTGATTGGTGCGGTCGCGGCGCTGTGTGCGCTCGCCGGCTGCGACGCGTCCGGACCCGGGACGACCCCCGAGGACTCGGGCATGGTCATGCTCATGGACGGCGGCTCGCCGCCGACCGGTGACCCCGACGCCGACACCCCGCCGCCTCCGCCGCCCGGCGGCCGCGAGCCCGGCTCCGCCTGCGACTGCGACGCGGAGTGCGCGGGGACCGACGCCAACCCCGGCGCCTGCGTGCTCGGCATCTGCATGACCCGCGCGAGCGGGGACTGCTCGGCCGCCGGCTCCACCGCGGAGTGCCCGACCGGCTCCCGCTGCTGGGGCATCGACGGCGTCACCGGCGGCGTCTGCTGGCCCGACTGCGCGAGCTTCACCTGCGGCGGCGCCTGCGACGGCGACGGATCGTGCGTCCCGGACGACAGCTCCTCGTGCGACGCGAGCTGCTCCGAGATCTGCTCGGGCGACGAGCCGCCCGCCGACGGCTGCC
Source organism: Myxococcota bacterium (assembly GCA_036149055.1). GTDB lineage: Bacteria > Myxococcota_A > Polyangia > Polyangiales > Sandaracinaceae > JAVJQK01. The sequence continues at coordinate 27,074 of JAYZQJ010000288.1, forward strand.
CGCCCAACTCGCACCGCGAGGGCGACGGCTGCGTGTGCGACGACGGCTACACCGTCAACGAAGATCGCACCGCCTGCGTGCCCGCCTGCACCTCGACCGCGGACTGCACCGGCGGCGACGTCTGCACCGACGGCCGCTGCGAGGCGCCCCCCTGCACGCCGGGCTCCTGCCCCTCGGGTCAGCTCTGCGCGGCGAGCGGCGAGTGCGTGATCGACATCGGCACGCCGCCCCCGGGGCCGCCCCCCGCCTGCTTGGCCGGCGTGGGCACGGTGCCGGACTGGCGCTGCACCGGATCGAGCTGCGGCGACCTCGTCCCCTTCGACCCCGACATGGGCCCGGGTTGGTGGGACTACCCGCTCAACGGCGAGACCGCGTCGGACCAGTACCGCAGCTACATCCGCCGCGACGTGATGATGCTGATCAAGTACGCCACCGCGATGGTCGACTGTCAGACCAGCGGCTGGAGCTTCGGCAACGTCGGTGAGCCGCTCGGGCTCGGCGACATGAGCGAGGCGGACGGCTCGATCCCCGGCACCCGCGACGGGCGCCCCGGGCACCCGGCCGGCACCCACGTGGACGGGCACGACATGGACATCGCCTACTACCAGATGTCCGGCGACAACCGCCTCCGCAGCGTCTGCCCCCACACCGAGGGCGGCAGCGACGTCTACCACTGCACCGGCGCGCCGAACGACCTCGACCCGTGGCGCACCGCGCTCTTCCTCGGCCACCTCCACGCGACCCCGAACCTCCGGGTCATCGGCGTGGACGGACGGGTCGGCCCGCTCGTCGACTCGGCGCTCAGCCAGCTCTGCGCCGACGGCTGGGTCAGCGGCGCGGCCTGCAGCCGTCACAGCATCACGTGGGAGGAGACGGACATGGGGCGCGGCTGGTTCCGCTTCCACCACCACCACCTGCACGTGAGCATCAGCGGTTGAGCGCGTTGGGAGGGGCTTCTCGAGCCCCTCCCGACCGCTGCGCCGTCAGACCCGTGCCCGCTCCTGCCGCTCCTCGAGGTCGCGGCAGAGCGCCTGGAACCAGGCGACGCCCGCCTCGTGCGCGCGGCTCAGGGTGCCTTGCCGGTAGAGCCGGCTCCGGGCGCCTCGGGCCGCGCGCTCCACGATCGCGTCGTCCTCCGCCTCGACCGCGTCGAGCCCCGCGCCCGCGCCGCGCTCGCGCTTCGCCGGGTCGCTGACGTAGGCCCGGTAGACCACCCGGGTGCGGGTGGGCCCGAGCGGCTGCACCGCGTTCAGGCTCACGCCCCAGGGGTAGAGGTTGAGCGCGGTCAGGGGCCAGAGGAAGAGGTAGTAGCCGCCGACCCGGCGACGGGCGTCGGGATGGTCGGCGGGCAGGTCGAACGCCGGCTCCCCGTCGGCCGCGTCGCCGATCTGCAGCGCCGAGCGCTCGAAGAGCTCGGTCGTGTAGCCGGTGAGGTCGAGCGCGCGGGTCAAGGAGGGGTGCACGTAGGGGATGTGCAGACCCTCGAGGTAGTTCTCGATCCAGAGCGGCCACGGCGCCTCGAGCGTGAAGGCGCGGTCGCCCGCCGGGTCGTGCGTGAGCGCGCCCCACGGGAAGAACGAGAGCCGGTCCCGGGTCGGGCCCACGAGCGCCTCGAACGCGGACTCGGGGTCGATCGACGCGAAGCGCATCGGGCCGAGCGAGGCGGACGCGAGCGCGGGGAGCGGCTCGTCCGGGATGGCGTCGAAGCCGGGCGCCGCGCTGACCGTTCCGTCGAGGCGGAAGCGCCGGCCGTGGTAGGGGCAGCGGATCGACGGGCCGTCGGTGGGCGCCTCGAGCAGGCACGCCGCCCGGTGCGTGCAGACGTTGGAGAGGACACGGTCCCGGGTGAGCAGCACCGGCTCGTCGAGCGCGCCCGGGAGCAGCGTCGCCGGCCACGCCGCGTGGGCCCGCTGGGTGTCGACGAAGCTCCAGGCGCGCGCGAGGTCGATCATCGCGCCGCCGCCCGGCGCGCGCGGAGCCCGAGCCAGCCCGCGAGCGCGAACGCCGGCAGCCAGAGGGCGAGGAACCCGAAGAACGCCGGCGTGAACGGGCCCGGGCGGTCGCCGACGTAGGGCGCGACCGGGCCCACGCCGCTCAGCGCGATCTGGAGCGCGGGGCCGAAGCCCTGCGCGGCGCCCCACCAACTGAAGGCGGCCAGGAAGAGGAGATGGAAGCGGTGCTCCACCTCGCGGGGCGCGCGCGTCAGCCGGCTCGAGAGCGCCGCCGCGACCGAGAACGTGGCGATCATCCAGAGGGCGCCGGTCCACGGATCGAAGCGCAGCACGATCGCGATCGCCGCGAGCGCGCCGAGCCCCGCGAGCGACGGGCCGACGAGGCGCTCCGCCGGGTGGGCGCGTCTCCGGGCGAAGGCCGCCCAGCCGCGGCGCACGAAGAAGAGCACGCAGAGGGCGGCGTGCAGGAAGGCGAGCCGCGCCGGGATCGAGCTGGGCATGCCGAGCCCGGCGTGGGCGACGTGGTTCGCCTCGAAGCGGACGAGGAGGCGCACCAGATCGACCCCGATCCCGGTCACCGCGGCCGCGCCCATGCCCCAGAGGAACGCGGCGCCGACTCGCCGGTGCGCCGGGCCGCCCTTGCGCGCGAGCAGCGCGATCACGCCCGCGACGACCGCGGCGCCGGCGATCGCCGCGTGCACCCCGACCGCGAGCACGAAGGCGAGGTCCGCCGCGTCGCTGCCGTAGTCCACCGGCTTGTGGAGGAGCGCGGTGTGCGAGGGCTCGGGCACGCGCCGAGTATGGCCGGACGATCAGCTCACCGCGAACGCACGGCCACCTGGTGGACCAGGGTGACCCGGCGCCCCGGCGCGCCCTGGACGCGGAGCCGGGACACGACCCGATGGAGGCAGGTGGTGGCGCCGGGGTCCGCGCCCGACGGGAGGTCCGCCCGGATCAAGGTCAGCTGCCCGGTCCGCTCGACCGCCACCCGGAGGGTCGCCGACTCCGGGAGCCCGGCCGCTCCGAGGCAGCGCTGGAGCGCCCCGGTGCGGCTCGCCAGGGTGCGCCGTACCTCGGCCTCGGAGTACGCCGCGGCGTGGCGGGGCAGCGGCGGCTCGGGTCGCCCCTCGATCCGGAAGGTGTGGCGCGCGCTCACCGGCCGCGGCACCGCGTATGGGGCGCGTCGCAGCGCGTCCCGCACCGCGCGCCCGACGCACGCCTCGAGCGCGCCGTCTCGGTGCCGGCTGCGGACCACGACGTGGATCCGGGCGCCGTACATCGTGGCCGGGGGCGGCCCGGGGCGGACGCGCACCCGCACCTCGGCGAGGTGCGCCCCGGAGTCGGTCTCGCGCGCGCAACGCGAGACGGCGTGCTGCTGGGCGAGCACCAGCTGAGAGAGCGCGCCGGTGTGCAGGTCCGGCACCCGGTCGACCGGACGCTGGGCGGCCGCGGTCGCGGGCGCGAGCAGGGCGAGGAGGCAGAGGAGGCGCATGGCGGCTGGACTCTCCTACGTCCGCCGAGCTTGGATCTGGTTCTACCGGTCGCGCCAGCGGAGCACGACCTCCATGTGGGCGTCCCCGTCCTCGCCGCCGGCGATGACCCGGGCGGTCATGTCCTCGGCGCCGAGGTTCGACAGCACGCCTTCGATGCCGCCGATGAAGTCCCACCACATGAGCCGCGTGTAGCCGTGGTACTCGCGGAAGCGGTAGTGGATGTGCCCGTCCCCGGCGCTCACCACCTCGATCTCGCCGCCGTCGATGTAGCGCCGCGAGACGCGCATGCTCTGCTGGAGCGCGACCTGCGCGGTCATGAACAGGCGCACGACCTTGAACAGCGTCTTGAAGTCCGCGGCGACGGCCGCGCGGGACAGCAGGCGCACGCTGCCGGCGTCCCCCCGCGTCTCGGCGACGATGGCGTCGAGCAGCTTCCCGTACCAGCCGGCCGGATACCAGCCGCTCGCGAGCAGCGCGCCGTGGCGAACGCTCTCCCCGAGCTCCCCCGACAGCCTCTTCTCGACGCGCTGACGGACCTCGCCGCCGTGTTGTTTGCCGAGGGTCTTCAACGTCCCGAGGAAGTTGATCCCCTTGAGCTTTCGTTCGGCGCTCACGCGCGCGGAGCATACCAGACGACGATCGCTCGAGAGGTGGCAACAATGGCGCCGGGGCAGTCCGAGCCCGCTTCCGCGACGACTGACCCGAGACGACAGCAGCGACGAGCGCAGCGAGCTCGCCGCACGCGCGATCCCCCCGGGTTCGATCCCGCGGCAGCGGGCGGCCAGCTCGCGCGCAGCGCGAGCGCGAGCCGCAGGGCCCCCAGCGCCCCGCGCTGGGGTCGGGGCCGAGCGGAGCGAGGTCCCGGAGTGGGTGGGGGGGCCCCGCGGAGCGGGTGCAGCGATGTTTGCGGAGGCGTAGCCGGAGCGAACATCGTTGTGCCGGCGC
>JAYZQJ010000289.1:0-22479 GCA_036149055.1 Myxococcota bacterium
GGGGCCGCCGGGGCCCCCCCGCCCGGGGGGGGCGGGGGCGGACCCGCCCCTGCCCAGAGATCAGAGCCCGAACGAGGAGGCGACCTTGCGGAAGCGGACCATGTCGTCGTCGTCGATCCAGGGGGGACCGCTCGCGGCGTCGACGGCGTGGTCGATCTGCGGGGGGCGGCGCGCGCCGACGATGGCGGACGTCACCTGCGGGCTCGAGAGCACGTAGCGGAGCGCGGCCGTCGCGAGGTCGGGGTGTTGGTCGCCGACGAGGAAGCGCATCGCGGCGACGTGGCGGAGCCGCTCCAGGAACGCCTCGGTCGCCCAGCGGCGCTTGCGGTGGTCCTCCTCGCCGAAGACGCGGGACTCGTGCCACTGCCCGCTCAGCATCCCGTACATCAGGGGAGAGCGCGCGAGCACGCCGCAGCCGTTCACCGCGAGGTCGGTGGCGAGGTCTTCGAGGACGCTCGGCCGGAGCAGGTTGTAGGTGAGGCAGATCGCCTGGGCGCCGGCCGCGATCGCGAGGCGCGCCTCCTCCGCGTCCCCGCAGCTCACGCCCCACGCGCGGATCTTGCCCTCCTCCTCGAGCTGCGCGATCGCGTCCTGGAAGCTCTCGCGCCGCAGGGTCACGTCGCCCGGGTTGTGCAGCAGCCAGAGATCGATCGTCTCGCGCCCGAGCCGCTCGAGGGAGGCCTCGCAGTCGGCGACGAGGGCGTCGGTCTCGAAGCTCTGCTGGAGCTCGCCGTCGACCCACCGCGCGCCACCGCGGGTGATGATCACCGCGTCGATCTTCGCGTCGCTCACCAGCTGGCCGATCCGGGCCTCGGCCTCGCCCCAGACCGGGGCGACGTCGAAGGTCGTCACCCCGGCTTCGATGGCCGCCTTCACGGTGGCGTCGAAGCGGGCGTCGTCGACGGGGCCGTACGCGCCGGTGGCGAGGCCCCAGGTCCCCAGGGTGATCTCGCTGAGGCGGAGATCGGTGCGTCCGAGGCTGCGTGTGTCCATGACGTCGGTTCAGGCCATGCTGAGGATGGCGCCGCCCGCGGACAGGTAGATCAACAAGCCCACCACGTCCACGAGGGACGCGATGAAAGGCGTGGAGCTCACCGCCGGATCGAGGCCGACGCGCTGGATGCCCAGGGGCAGGAGCGAGCCGACCATGCTGCCCACCAGCACCACGCCGACGGTCGAGAGGCTCACCGCGAGCCCCAGCGTGACCGGGTCCTCGCCGCCGTCGGCCGCGAAGTAGGCGCGCGCGAAGCCGAGCAGCCCGAGCACCAGGCCCAGCGCGACGCTGACGATCAGCTCGCGGCCGAACACGCGCCACCAGTCCGAGGGCTCCACGTCGCCGACCGCCAGCGCGCGGATGATGAGCGACGCCGACTGCGAGCCCGCGTTGCCGCCCGACGAGATGATCAACGGGACGAAGATCGCCAGGGTGAGCATCGTCTGGAGCTGCTCCTGGAAGCTCTCCATCACCGTCGCGGTCAAGAAGCCGCCGACGAAGAGCAGGCTCAGCCACGTGACCCGCGAGCGGAAGAGCCCGAAGAGGTTGGTCTCGAAGTAGCCGTCGTCGATCGGATCGACCGCGCCCATCATGTGCGCGTCCTCGGTCGCCTCCTCGATGACGACGTCGACCACGTCGTCGACCGTGACCACGCCGAGCATGTTGCCGTGCTCGTCGACGACGGGGATGGCGTTGAAGTCGTACTTCGCGATCGCCGTCGCGACCTCCTCCTGGTCGTCGCTGTCGCGCACCGTCACCACGTTCTCGGCCATCACGTCGGCGAGGGTCTCGCCCGGGTCGCCGAGGATGAGGTCGCGCAGCGAGACCACGCCGACCAGCACCTGCCCGTAGATGACGTAGATGTAGTAGATGGTCTCGACCTCCTCGGCGCGGCTCAGCCGGCGGACCTCCTCGATCGCCTCCCAGCACTTCGTCTCCGGCGGCAGGGCGACGTAGTCCGGCGTCATCAGACCGCCGGCGACGTCCTCCGCGTAGGCGCTCAGCTCCCGGACCTCTTCCGCGACCTCCGGCTCGTGCTGCTCGAAGTGGCCGAGCAGCTCGGTGACCAGCTCCTGCCGCTCCTCCTGGAGCTCCTGGACGACGTCGACGAGATCGTCCGGCGACATCTCGCTGAGCACGCCGGCCGCCTCTTCGACCGAGAGGCTCCCGATGATCCCGGTCTGCACCTCCGGAGGGAGCCGCTCGAGCACGTCGGCGCCCCAGTCGTCGGGCAGCGCGCGGAAGAGCGAGACCGCGTCGTCCAGCTGGATGTCCTCGACGATCTCCGCGATGTCCTCGGGGTGGAATTCCTCGAGGGCCTCGTGGAGCGCCGCCGGATCGGTCTGGAGGGCGTCCTTGAGATCCGGGCCGAGAAGGGTCGCGAGCCGCATGGCCGCATTCTGGCCGAACGGCCGCTGCTTGCCACGAATCCAGTTCTTTCGAGCCCGAAATCGGATGGAAACCGAGCGCGCGCAGGCTGCCGCCGAGCATCCCCCGGTGACTCGCGGTGCACCGGTGCGTCCAGGGCGCAAGTCGGCGTGCGATGACGCGGTGCGTCGTTGTTCGCGATCGTTGCCCGCGGGGAAATCGGCTCGAAACGAGGTCCACCCATTCTCCTGCCCGGTCGGCGCCGACGAGCCCGACCGGGAGGAGACACCATGAAGCTCACAGTACGACTGCTCGCCCTCGCGCTCGCGTGGGGCGTCGCGCTCGATGCCCAGGCGCAGGAAGAGGAGGCGGCGACCGCCGCCCCTTCGACCGACACGCCCGAGCTCGACGCGGCGACGGTCGGTGAGCTCGCAGTGGCCGAGGCCCCCGAGGCCGCGGTCGAGCTCGCCGACGCCCCCTCATCCGAGCCCCAGTGGACCGACGATCTCTCGCTCTCGCTCTTCGCCGACGGCTACGCCCAGGCGATCTGGACGGCGAGCGAACCATTCGGCGGCGACCGGGGCATGATGCTCGCGCATCGACCCTTCACCCACGTCGGCGGGCTCACGCTCTCGTTCCTCGGCCTCGACGTCGCCTACGAGGACGGCCCCATCGGCGCGACGGTCAACCTGCGCTTCGGCACCTCGACGCCGCGCCTGCTCGGGCCGACCAGCGGGCTCCCCGACGGCATGCAGTTCGTGAAGCAGGCCTTCGTCTCGTGGCGCCCGGTCGACCGCTTCCAGATCGACTTCGGGCAGTTCGACACGATCTACGGCGCCGAGGTCTCCGAGAGCTGGCAGAACCCGACCTACAGCCGCGGCGCCCTCTACAACCTGGTGCAGCCCTTCTATCACACCGGCTTCCGCGTCTCGTACGCCCCCATCGAGTCGGTCACGATCACCGGCCTGGCCGTCAACGGCTGGAACAACGTCATCGACGACAACGACATGAAGACCTTCGGCGCCCAGCTCAGCTGGTCCGAGGGCGCGCTCAGCGTCAGCGCCGGCTACCTCGGCGGCCCCGAGGGCGCGGGCAACGACGAGCTCTGGCGGCACTTCGCCGACGTCGTCATCGGCCTCGACCTCGGCGCGCTGACCCTCAGCGCCAACGCCGACTACAGCGCCGAGGACATCGGCGGCGGCACCTTCGACCAGCTCTGGGGGGTCATGCTCGCCGGGCGCCTCGGGCTCTCCGACCACCTCGGGCTCGCGCTGCGGGGCGAGTACATCGGCGACCCCGACGACGGCAGCGGCCTGGTCACCGGCACCGCGACCCTGGAGGTCACCCCGACCGAGAACCTCATCATCCGGCTCGACACCCGGGTCGACGCGGTCACCGACGAGGCCGCCGGCTTCCAGGACCCCTCCACCGGCGACATCGACGAGGCCGCCTTCACCAGCATCCTCGGCGTCGTCGTCCGCTCCAGCTGACACGCGACGGCTACCGCGCGACCAGCCAGCGGCCGCGCTCCTTGGCGCGCAGGGCGCGGCGGTGGAGCTCGGTCGCGCGGTCCCGGTCGGGGCTCGTCAGGCGCATCTCGAGCCCGCCGGGGGCCTCGCGCACCTCGACCTCGACGGTGGGGACCGCGAGCGGATCGTCGCTCGCGGCCTCCCCGCGGAGCCGGGCCGCCCGGCAGCGCGCGAGGCGCTCGAGCTCGGCCGCGTCGTGAGGGGCGCGCAGCAGGAGCCGGGCTCCTCGCGTCCGGTGCACGCGGGCCTTGCCGACGAGGCGCCGCTCGGCCCGCACGTCCACGACCTCCACGCTCGCCCAGACGTAGGCGTCCGGCGCCGCCTCGGCCGGGCAGGCGATCGCGGCGCGCTCCGGCTCGTCCGATGGCATCACCACCGACGGCACGCACCCCGCGAGCAGCAACGCGAACGACCACCTCATCCCAGCCGGGAAGCTGCCCACCGCGCGGCCTCGGCGCAAGCGGTCAGAGGCCCATCGGGCCGAGCGCGTGAGGGATGGCGACCGTCTCGCCGGGCGCGGGCGGAGGGAAGGCGACGAGGCGATCGCCGTCCCAGCGGACGAGGCAGACCGCGTCGAGGGCGTCGCTGTCGAAGCGGACGACGCGGGGGTAGGGGCCGTCCGCGGCCTCGACCGTCGCGGTGAGCTCGCCGGCCCGGACGCGGGCGCCGGCCGGGAGATCGCTGACCCGGTAGACGCGCTCGAACAGGTTGCCGGTGCGGTGGTCGACGTCGACCTCGAGGGTGAAGCCGCCCTCGTGGCCGCGCAGCGTCTGGTCGTGCGGGGCCATCGACAGCACGCGCAAGGCGCGCAGGCGTCGGTACTCGTCCGGGCGGTGGAACCACATCGCCGGCCCGCTGTAGTAGGAGAGCGTCGGATCGGCGCCGGTCACCAGGTACGCGAGGCCGTCGTCCGGGCAGGCGGTGAGCTCGGCCGTCTCCGCCAGCGACTCCTCCGCGTCGGCGAAGGAGTCCATGGCGAGCGGCGCCGCGAGGCGGACCAGGGGCGAGAGCGCGAAGGCGCCGAGGGCCAGGGCGATCACCATCGCGCGGGGCGCGGCGCGCTTCGGCCCGCTCAGGCGGCCGGTCGTGATGAAGGTCTGGACGAACGCCGTGCCGAGCAGCGCGGCCGCGCCGATGAGCGCGACCGAGAGGAGGCGTCCGTCCAGCACCGTGCCGACCATCGGCGCGAGGCAGACGACCGACGAGAGGCCGAGCCAGAGCGCGCGGCGCCGCTCGGGCGGGCGGAACGTCTCGCGCTGCCAGTAGAGCAGCCCCGCGCACGCGCCGAACGCGAGCGCGCCGAGCGCCCAGAAGATCGGGCGCGCCGGCTCGAGGAGCGCCCAGAAGGTGACGGGCACTCCGCCGTAGAGCTCACCGAGCAGCGGCGGGATCCGGAGCAGGAGCGCGGCCGCGAAGCCGGTGGGGTCATCGAAGGGGGATCGGTAGGTGCCGCTGCCGTGCGCGCCCCAGCCCTCGAGCGCGTAGAACCCGAGGTAGGCGAGGCCGATGAGGATCGAGGGGAGGCTCGCCCGGATCCGCGCGCCCCACGGCCGCTCCATGACGATCCAGGCGTAGAGGACGAGGAACGGGATCGCGCCGAGCGCGGTCTCGCTCGCCAGCAGGCCGAGCGTCAGCAGCGCGGGCGCCAGCCACCCTCGCCAGCGCTCGCCAGTCTGGTGCCAGGAGACGAACGCCCAGATCGCGCCCGCGGCGAAGGTCGCGGAGACCAGCGTGTGCCGCGCGGCCAGCCAGCCGAGGGTCGAGGCGTGACCGCCGGCGAGCACGTAGATCGCGGTGGCGACGGTGGCGGTGGCCGGCCGGAGCACGCGTCGGTAGAGGAGGCCGACGAAGGTCGCCACGAGCAGCAGCCAGACGAGCGAGTGCAGGTGGGCGGCGAGCGCCGAGCGGCCGAAGGCGTGGTGGTCGAGCGCGAGGAGCAGGCTCGAGATCGGCCGGAAGAAGCGGAGGCGGAGATCGGGCTCCGAGAACCAGGGGAGGTAGCCGCGCGCGCGCATCGCGTCCCCGCGCTCCTCGCCGTCGACGAAGTCGTAGAGCGCGTGCGCGCCGGGCGTGAAGTCGGCCACCTGCTCCTCGAGGGCGAGCCGGTGCAGCAGGTCGTCGTTGAAGAAGCCGACCGTCATCGACGGCACGCTCACCAGCACGCCGAGCAGGATCGCGAACGCGGGACCTCGCTCGGAGGCCAGCCTGCGAAGCACCCAGCGGCGTCGCGCGCCCATCGCCCGCGAGTCTACTCGCGGAGGGTCACCGCCGTCGCGTCGCGCACGAAGAGGAAGGCGTCGTACTGCACGCGCGGTACGTAGCGGCGACCCCGGAGGGTCGAGGGCAGCGTGTCGTCGAAGGGCAGCGTGTCGGAGCCGGTCGAGATCAGCAGGGCCGGCGCGTCGGTGTAGGTCGACAGCTGCCCCTCCGGGCTCTCGGGCTGCGGCTCGAAGGGGGAGACCACGAGCGAGCGCCCCTGCGGGAGCAGCCGCTCGCCGGTCCCGAAGAGCTTGGCGATCACGAGGTAGTCCTCGGCCCAGGCGGAGCGCGCCAGGTGCGTGCCGAACGACGGCGCGTCCTCTCCGGCCGCGTCGACGCCGATGATCGTGTCCTTGGCGCAGTGGAGGTTGTGCGCGATCAGGAGCACGGGCGCGTCGCCGGTGCGCGTCAGCAGATCCTCGATGTTCCGGACCATGCCGGGCTCCCGGTGGGTGGCGTTGCCGGTGCCGAAGTCGCCGCGCGCGTAGTAGTCGATGAACAGGAAGCCGTCTCGCAGGTTCAGCGCGTCGCGTTGGGCCCGAGCCCAGCCCTCCTCGGACGAGCTGGCGACGTAGCCTGCCCGGCGCTCCTCCAGCTGGTCGTGCAGCGCCTGCGCGCTCGCCCCCATCGCCGCCCAGTCGCTCCCTCGGAGCGCGGCCCGCCAGGTGTCCAGCTCGGAGGGCTCGACCTCGGCCACGTACGCCAGGGCAGACTCTCGCGTTCCGTCGAACTGCACGGCGACGTCGAACCCGGTCACGTGCATGCGCTCGCCGGGGGGCAGCTCCATCGACAGCGCGCGCAGGGCGCGCACGAAGTCCTCCGCCTCCGTCGTGTCGCCGAGCGATCCGGTGGAGTCGCCGAACCCCGCCTCGAGCTCGGCCTCGTCCCCCGTCTCCAGGTAGCGATCCCAGCGCGCCGCGCTCGCCTCGGTGCCCTCGATGGCGACCCAGCGCAGGCCGTGCTCGAGCGCGAGGTAGCGGGCGAGCATCGCGTCGGCGATCCGCGACTCGGAGACCCCGTGGTCCTCCTCGCCGGCGCAGATCACGCGGTGGCTGGCCAGCGCCTCGCCCATCGCGTCGAACGCGCAGGTCGCCGAGCGCTGGGCCTCGGGATCGAGGCTCGGGGCCGGGAGCGCGGCGCCCTCGTCCGCCGAGGCCGAGCACCCCGCGTCGGAGGAGCCGGCGTCCGTGGACCCTGCGTCGGAGAGGAGACCGGCGTCGTCGACGGCGCCGCCGTCGCAGGCCGCGAGGAGGAGAGCGAAGGCGAGAGCGCGCATGGGCTCCGCCCGGTGCAATGCACGTGCCTTCCTCCGGGGCGTCGATCGAGCGCCCCCACGGTCCGACCCGCGTGGGCGGTGTGTGCTTCGTGACGTCCCACCCGTCACCGGAGGCGCGCTACAGTGCTCGGCGTGACGCCCTACAAGACGCTCCGCTTCGAGGCGGGCCGCATCCCCGAGGGCCTGCGTCGCGAGCACCGGCTGAAGGCGGGCGTCCGGGGAGAGCTGCGGGTGCTCGAGGGCGCGCTGGTGTTCGTCGACGAGGGCGGCCGTCGCGCGATGCAGGCCGGGGATCGCCAGGCGATCCGGCCCGAGGCGCCGCATCACCTCGAGGACGCGGACGACGCGAGCGTCGAGCTCACGTTCTTTCGCGAGAGCTGAGCGTCACTTGCCGCCGCGCAGCTGCGCGAGGAGGGCCTGGCCGATCGCGACCGCCTCCTCCGCCTCGACCGGCGCGTCGAGCTCGCGCTCGAAGTGCTCGAGGTGCTCCTCCGGCAGGCCCTCGAAGAAGCGCGTCGGGACCAGCGGGGTGACCTTGCCGCGCAGCATCTTGCGCTTGGGGCGCGTGAGGTAGAGCTGCTCGCGCGCGCGGGTGACGCCGACGTAGAAGAGCCGGCGCTCCTCCTCGACGTCGGTCGGCGCCGCCTCGGTCACCTTCGGGTCGGTGGTGCGGCTGTGGGGGAGCTGGCCCTCGTTGAGCCCGATCAAGAACACCACGTCGAACTCGAGGCCCTTGCTCGCGTGCAGGCTCGAGAGGGTCACGCGCGCCCCGGTCTCCTCGGCCTCCTGATCGATCTTCATCGTGATCCGCGTCAGGAACTGCCCGAGGCTCGGCCGCTCGCCGCCCGGCCGCTGCTCGTACTTCTCGAGCGAGCGGAGCACGTACTCGACGTTGGCCCAGCGCTTCTGGATGGCCGGGTTGCGGTCCTCCTTGATGAGGCGCTCGAGCCCGACCTCGGCGAACAGCTGCCGCGCCGCGCCGGCGAAGTTGCTGCCGGAGGCGAAGTTGGCGCGCGCCCGCTCGAGCGCGTCGTTCAGGATCCGCGCGCCGCGCTTCGCGCCGTCCGGCACGTCCGGGATCTGGTCGATCATGCGCAGCGAGTCGGCGAAGGTCTTGCCGTAGGCCAGCGACCAGCGGGTCAGGCGCTGGATGGTCGTGTCGCCGATGCCGCGCGACGGGTAGTTGACGATGCGCCGGAGCGACAGCTCGTCGAAGGGGTTCACCACCACGCGCAGGTAGGCGACCGCGTCCTTGACCTCCTTGCGATCGAAGAACTGCGTGCCGCCGTAGAGCCGGTAGGGCAGGCCCTGGACGCGCAGCTCCTCCTCGATCGGCCGCGCCTGGAGGTTGGAGCGGTAGAGCACCGCCATCTCGCCGATGTCGTGGCCCTCCTTGCGGAGCACCCGGATCTCGTGGGCGACGAACTTCGCCTCGTGCTCCTGGTCGGTCAGGTTCACCAGGCGCACCTTCGGGCCCGGCCCCTTGAACGAGCGGAGCACCTTGTCGTGGCGCTTGCGCTTGGAGCGCGCGATGGCCGCGTTGGCCACCTCGAGGATCGGCGAGCGCGAGCGGTAGTTGTCCTCGAGCTTGACGATCGTGGCGCCGCCGAAGTGCTGGTCGAAGTCGAGGATGTTGCCGACCTCGGCGCCGCGCCAGCCGTAGATGGACTGGTCGTCGTCGCCGACCACGCAGACGTTGCCGCGCTCGTTGGCCAGCATCTGCACCAGGTCGAGCTGGATGCGGTTGGTGTCCTGGAACTCGTCGACCAGCATGTACTGGAAGCGGTTCCGCCACTTCTCCCGGAGCGCCGGCTTCTCTTCCAGCAGCTTCGCGGGGAGGTAGACGAGGTCGTCGAAGTCGACCGCGCACATGTTGCGGAGCGACGCCTCGTAGTGGGGGTAGACCTCGCGGGCGACGACGTCGTACTCGAAGTCGTTCTGCGGCGCGTTCTCGGGCGTGATCCCCTGGTTCTTCCAGAGCGAGATCCGGGAGTGCACCGCGTAGAGATCCATCTGGCGGTCGCCGATGCCCTCCCGCTTGACGATCTCGCGCACGATGCCCATCGCGTCGCCCTGGTCGAAGATGACGAAGCGCGTCGGGTAGCCGAGCGCCTTGGTCTCCTCGCTCAGGAAGCGGACGCCGAAGCTGTGGAAGGTGCTCAGCCAGAGCCGGTCGGCCCGGTTGCGCCCGACCAGCGGGATCATGCGCTCGGCCATCTCGGCCGCCGCCTTGTTGGTGAAGGAGACGGCGAGGATCTGCTCGGGCGGAACCCCGCGCTCGCACAGCTTGGCGATGCGGTGCGTGATGACGCGCGTCTTGCCGCTGCCGGCTCCGGCGAGCACCAAGAGGGGCCCGTCGCCGTGCTCGACTGCCGCACGCTGGGCGGGATTCAGCGCCACCATGAGAGGTCAGAGGGCTAACTGGTTCGCCCCCCCGGTTCAAGGGACATCTTGGCGGCGGGCTGTGGCGGGAAGGTACGCGATCACTCCCCGTGCGGGCGGCGCCAGACGATCCACACCGGCACGAGGGCGAGCAACATCGCCAGGAGGGTCGGGAAGATTCCGTCCATGCCCTCCCAGGTAGACACCCGTCATACTCGGAGCCAGCCAGCATGGGCACGATCGTCTCCGTCGTCCTGGCCGCCGGCGCCTCCACCCGGTTCGGCGCGGCCAACAAGCTGCTCCACCCGGTGGAGGGGGAGCCGATGATCCGTCGCGTCGCCCGCCTTCACGCGCCCGCGGTGGTGGTCTTCGCGGACGAGGAGGTCCGCGCCGCGCTGGCTGGCCTCGACGTGCGCCTGGTGCACAACCTCGAGCCCGGTCGCGGCATGGGCCGGTCCATCGCGCTCGGCGTGGGCGCCGTCGACGCGGACGCGATCCTCCTGGCGCTGGGCGACATGCCCTTCGTGCGCCCGGACACCCTGCGCCGCCTCGCCGCGCTCGACGCCGACCTCGCGCGCCCGGTGTATCGCGGCCGGCCCGGTCACCCCGTCCGCTTCGGACGCGTCCACCACGCGGCGCTCCGGGCGCTCGACGGCGACCGCGGCGCCCGCGCGCTGGTGGCCGAGCACGGGTTCACGCCCCTCGCGGTCGACGACCCCGGCGTGCTGCGCGACGTCGACGCGCCGGACGATCTGGACGCGGCCCCGGGCTCGTAAGACCCTGAGGGCATGCGCTTCCGCTTGCTGTTCGCCCTCCTACTCCTCTCGGGCTGCGACTGCTCGGGCCCCGCCGAGCCCGAGTGCGAGAGCTCGGCCGACTGCGACCCGGGCTTCGCCTGCGTGGACAACCTCTGCGTGATGGAGGCGCCGATGGACGCCGGCGCCGACGGCGGCGAGGCCGACGCCCCGACGATGGCGTGCGGGGTGGGCGAGCGGAGCTGCGGCGCGGACTGCTGCGGGGAGGGCGAGGTCTGCGGCACCGACGACGCGTGCTGTCCGCGCGACGCGCTCTGCGGCACCGTCTGCTGCGGCGCGGGCGAGGTCTGCGAGGGCGCGATCTGTCGCGTGGACTGCGGCGCCAACGCGCGGTGCGGTGACGCCTGCTGCGGCGACGGCGAGGTCTGCGCGAGCGGGAGCTGCTTCTTGCCCGACACGCCCTGCGAGGACTTCATCGACTGCGAGGCGGGCGAGTACTGCGAGCCGACCCTCGGCCGCTGCCTCCCGCAGCCGGGCGGCGAGCCCTGCGAGTCGGTGCCCACCGGCGGCGAGGTGCTCCCGACCCTCCTGTGGCACTGGGACGGCACCGGCGCCGCGCTGCCCGAGTACCGCCAGGTGATGATGGCCCCGATGGTCGCCTCGCTGAACGACGACGACGGCGACGGGGACGCGGACGAAGACGACATCCCCGACGTCGTCTTCAACACCTTCGCCGGCGGCAACTACACGTCGGACGGCGTGCTCCGCGCGGTGAGCGGCGCCGACGGCTCGAGCATCTTCGACGTGACCGACCCGGCGCAGCGCACCATCCCCGGCGGCCAGGTCGCGATCGGCGACATCGACGGCGACGGATGGAACGAGATCGTCAGCTGCGGCTCGGAGGTCGACGGTCAGGGCGAGCTGATCGCCTTCAACCACGACGGCACCCTGCTCTGGCGCGCCACCGACTCGCGCGCGGAGTGCGGCCAGGCGGCCCCCGCGCTCGCCGACCTCGACGCCGACGGCACGCCCGAGGTCTTCGTTCGCTACACCGTGCTCGACGGCGTCACCGGCGCGCTCGAGTGGCACCGCGACTGCGTCGGAACCGGCGGATGGGCGACCGCAGCGCACAGCCCCTGCGACTACACCACCGCCGCCGACCTCGACGGCGACGGCCAGCTCGAGGTGGTCGGGGGCAACGTCGCCTACCGCGCCGATGGCACGCCGCTCTACGACCGCACCGCCGACTTCCTCGACGGCTACCCGGCGATCGGCGACCTCGACCGGGACGGCTCGCCCGAGGTCGTCGTCGTGCACAGCGCCTTCACCCCGTCCCCCTACGCCGGCGATCACTGGCTGCGCGCGCTGAACGCCGACGGCACCGACCGCTGGGGCCCGGTCGATCTCAACGCGGGCATGGCGCCCATGACCGACGTCATGGCGGGCACGGTCGGAGGCGGCGGCCCGCCGACCATCGCCAACTTCGACGACGACGCCGAGCCCGAGATCGCCGCCGCCGGCGCCTACGCCTATGCGGTCTTCGAGGCCGACGGCACGCTCAAGTGGGCCTCGCCCTCCGACGACGCGAGCAGCCGCAAGACCGGCTCCAGCGTCTTCGACTTCGACGGCGACGGCGTCGCGGAGGTCGTCTACAGCGACCACTACTGGCTCCGCGTCTACGACGGCCGCGACGGCAACGTGCGCTTCTGCATGTGCAACACGAGCGCGACCCTCTGGGAGTACCCCGTGGTCGTCGACGTCGACACCGACGGCGCGGCCGAGCTCGTCGTGGCCTCCAACAACTACAGCTCGAGCTTCCTCACCTGCCCGAGCCGCCCCGAGCTCGGCGCCTGCGAGATGGGTCGCATCGCCGCCGGCGAGAACCTCGGCACCAACGGCATCCGCGTCTTCGCGAGCCCCACCCGCGACTGGGTCGGCACGCGCCGCATCTGGAACCAGCACACCTACCACGTCACCAACGTGAGCGAGCGCGGCGAGATCCCGCGGGTCGAGCGCCCCAACTGGAGCGTGCCCGCGCTCAACGACTTCCGCCTCAACGTGCAGCCCGGCGCCCTCAACCTCGCCGACCTCGTGCCCATCGACCTCGCCGTCGATCTCCTCGGCTGCCCCGACGAGATGACGCTCAACTTCCGGGTCCAGAACCAGGGCTGGAGCGCCGCCCCCGCGGGCGCGTCGGTCGCCGTCTTCGTCGAGGACGCGAGCGGCTTCACGCTCCTCGCCCGGGTCACCACCACCCGGGACCTGCTGCCTGGCGAGGCCGAGGCGTTCGCGGTCCCGCTCGACCGGACCGGCCGCGACCCGGGCGCCGACGAGCGCTTCCGCGTCACGGCCAACGATCCGGCCGATCTCGTCGAGTGCCGCGACGCCAACAACACCGCCGAGACCACCGCGAGCTGCTCGATCCTCTTCTGAGCGTCACCACCGGCCGCTCGAGCCACCGCCGCTCGAGCGGCCGCCGCCGAGTCGTTCGGGCTGGGCTCGGGCTTGCGTGGGATCACCCGGGTGTGTCGCCGAGCAACCCCGAGGCCCCCACCGGCGCATCCCCCGACGGCGACCCCTCGTGCTACAGGCCGAAGCGTGCTGACCCCGCGCCAGCTGCGGTACCTGAAGGAGCTCCTGGAGGGGCATGCCGAGCTCGGCTGGCGCGCGTGGTTCGCTCGGAACGAGCCCGAGCTCCGCGAGCGTCTCTCTCGCGCCGCCTTCTTGCGGCTGAAGTTCGAGCCGTTCGAGCAGGCCGAGCGGCATCTTCGCGACGCCGGTGTCGACTTCACCCCCGACCCCGTCGCCCTCCGCCGCGAGCGCCATCACGCGTCCTTCGCCGCGGAGCTTCTCGACGAGCGTGGCCGGGTGCGCGAGGAGCACCGCCGCGCGGCCCACGACGGCGCCATCGGCCTCGCCCTCGACGGTCGGCTCGACGAAGCCCGCGCAGTCCTGACCCGGAACGTGGCCCGCGGCAGCCTGCAGGACATCATCGACCTCTGCTGGGACGGTGAGGTCGAGCTGACGCTCGGCGACCCCGCCGTGGGCCGCCTGATGCTCGAGGTCGTGGCGGCGCTCGACTCCGGAGACGACCAGCTCGACGTCCCCGTGCTCCGGGCCCGGGAGCTGCTCGCGTCGAGCGAGAGCTAGCCCTTCAGCCGGCGATCGACTGCGCGCGCGGCACGCCGTCGCTTCCACAGACCACGACGACGCGGTGGCCCCAGAACAGATCGCCGTCGTCGAAGTCGAGGGTGGCCTCGTCCCGCGCCAGGTCGAGGTGAACGAGCGTGAGCCGCGCGCGAAACGCCTCCGCCGAGAGCGGGGCGTCGCCCGGGTCCGCGTAGCCGTCGCGATGGACCTGCAGGCTCGCCTCCGCGGCGAAGCGCTTCGCGGCCTCCACGACCGCTTCGAGTCGCGACGGCAGCCACGTGTGCGCGCGCAAGACCTCGTGCACGTCCTCGGGTCCCGCGGCCTGGAGGGTGAGCGTGGCCGACGCGCCGCCCACCGAGAGCGGCCCGACGCGCGTGTAGCTCTGGAGCGCGTCGTCCCACGCGAGCCGACCGAGCGTCTCGACCTCGATGGAGGCCGGGCGAGGCGCGGGGGCGGCCTGCGCGGCCACCGACTCGAGGCGGGCCAGGAGCGACGCGTCGAGCAACCCTCGCGCCCAGTGCGGGATCGCCCCTCGCACCGCCTTCGCCTCCGCCGCACCAGCCTCGACGGCCGCGACGATCGCCGCGTGCGCCGCCCGGAGCGCCGCCCCTCGCGCCGCCTCCACCTCGCTGGCCGACCCGACCCGCCCGCCGATCATCCCCGCGCTCGCCTGCTCGAGCTCGGCCAACGCGTCTCTCAGATTCGTCAACAATCGCAAGTCTCGAGCTCCAGGAGGGCCCACTCGTGGGGCAGCGTGATGGGCCGCCGCTCCGGTTCACTCGCGGTCGCACCACAGGTTGGTCTCGAGGCTCCCCAGTAGAGGGGCCACAAAGGTGTAGCGGAAGCGGCCGGGCACTCCGTGCGGCTCCCGATGCACCGACCTGAAGTCTACGCGAAAGCGGAGGGCCGGGGCTCGGTGAGCTGAAGCTCCCCGGCGAGCATGCGCGACAACGAGGACGCGGACGCGCCGCAGAGGTAGATCGAGATGTAGGGTGCCGCGGTCTCGCGAACCGCGGCGACCAACGTCTCGCGTCCCCGGCGCCCGTACCAGGAGATCGAGTCGCTGAAGGACTCTTCCGAGACTTCTTCAGACCGAAGGTGGTCCCTCAAGCTACTCGCACGAGAGGCCGGCCCACGGGTCATCAGGCATCGTCCGAAGCGGAGCTTCATCTCGCGAATGAAGGCGGTGCCGAAACAGAGCGTGGGGAGAGAGTCCGCCAGCGGCGACCACGTCGGGTGGCGGTGGTCATTCGCCATGAACACCACCGGCTCGTGCCCGACCACGCCTCTCTCGATCGTCACCGCCTCCACGGCGGGACTCGACGCGAACACGTCGAAGCGCCTCAGGAAGTCCGCACCGTAGTCGTTCTGGTAGTCCCGAGAGTAGGCCTGAATGGTCGCCAGGCTCGTGTCGAAGCCGTCGGCCTCGAACAGACCGCCATCATTCTCACCAAATGCGAGTAGGAACTCTCGGTGCGCCTCTGACAGGGGCGCTGGGAGCACCGACTCGAAGCGCCGCAGCTCTCGCTCCGAGCACCCGACGGCGCGCCGCGACAGCTTCGTGTCGTACTGATCGATGTAGGTGGTGAGGGTGTCGGTCCAGCTCATCGCGCGCCGCCTCGCCGATTGCTGTCGGCGTCTCGCTCGCTCTCCAAGGGTGAGCCACCGAGAACGTCGGTCCACGTGACCGCGAGAGCTTCCGTCGTGAACCGCTCGGCGCACACGGGCGTGGGCGCGCCGAGCGCCGGTCTGGCGCGCGGAGTGACGACGAGGGTAGGGAGCAGCGTGACCTCGACCTCCGGGGCGATCGGCTCGGAGCCGGTGGCCGCGTAGAGCGTCACCTCGACTGCGGAGACGGGCTGTGGAGCGAGCGGCAGATGCCAATCCCAGACCCGACGCAGTCGCGGCCAGTCGTGCAGCTCCGAGCCGCGGACGACTCCGCCGGAGGCGCGGTACCAGGTTCTCATCTCGGGCCACCCCTCTCGCGGATGTCTCCTGCGTGGAGCGGCACCCAGACCGCCGGTCCTCGAAGGATCTGCGGGCGTGCTGGGACCGACCAGAAACCAGACTTCGTGTCGAGGAAGAGCTCTCCGTGGAAGGACGCCGCAACGAGCGGGCCACCGCAGTAGATGGTCGCGAAGTCGGACGCGCCGCTGTCGCGAACGGCCGAGAGCAGTCGAAGGCTCTCCTCGATCGCCGCGCTCGCCCCCGACTTGTCGCTCACGGCGGTGAAGACGCTATGCGTGGCCTCGAGCAATCCTACATTGGTCGAGATGCGAGCCTCCTCAGCACGGACCTCCGTCGCGGTGAGCGGTGTGACCAGCCAGCCCTCACGATCGACGACGCCTGCGGCTGGGCGAACTCGGTCCTGCAGCATCTCCACCGAGAGCGAGTCCGCCCGATACGCGATGTACGTGATGAGCTCCAGCGACACTCAGCGTTCCAGCAGGCAGGTGTGGGTCAAGAGTTGGCGGAGGGGGCGGAGCACCTTTCGGCGGGAGGTCCGTGCCGATTTCAGCCGTGTCGAGGTGCTACTCCCAACGATACTCGACGGGGCGTTCGGAGTTCTTCAGGGGACGGACAGTGGTTCCGGGGAGTCGTTTCGAGTACAGCCTCCAGTGCACGTAGGCGAAGATGTCGCGGCTCCATGAGCACCCGCGCCATGTCTCGTCTATTGAAAGAAGACGCCCGTCCTCGAGTAGAAAACCCACGGCGCTGCCCGACGAAGTGACCGGGAATACGAAGGAAGTTCCCGCGATCTTGTCCACGTAGTAGGACGCGTGAGCGGGGTCCATTCGCTGGAGCGGCTCGTGGACTCCGAATCGCACGCGGTTGACGAGTCGGGGCACCGAGGGCGTGCGCACTGTCAGGGAGATTCCCGAGAAGGAAGAGAGAAGCTCCTCAGCTGCAGCGTGTAGGACGAAGCCGAGTGTGTCCTCTTCGCTGGGCAACTTGGCCCGTCGTCGAGGCGACCACCCTTCACTCTCCAGCAGCTGGAGGATATGCGAGTAGCGGGTGCGAAGGAGCTGTTCGATGCCTGGTTCGTTCGCGGCCATGGGTCTCTCATTCTCCGCGACGCCGCCGATGAGCGGGTAGCCTGGCGTCGAACTGTGTAGTTGCCGCTGGCCGGCCCGCCCGGGGTATATCTCTCGAACGACGCGGTCCCGCGGGTGACCGCGTGCCCGCTCGCGGCGCCGCCGTCCTGGTATCACCAGGAGACCGCCCGGTGCTCGACCGAGTCGCCATCGGTCTGAGGTAGCTCGTTCCACATGCTGACGCTGACCCAGGGACCGGAGACCTCGAAGTTGGGACCCTCGTCACAGGCAAAGAGAACGACGCAGAGGAGCAAGCAGCGTCGCATGCAATGGGTTGTGGCATCCAAGCGTGCTCGGCAAGCGCCGATGTGAGCCGGTGCTTCACGCCAGATCGGCGACGTTCGGCTGGTAGTGGAGCCGGATCCCCCTGCTCCCTGAGCTCATGCTCCCTTCGCTCGTTTGAGGAAGGACTCGATGCGGGCGCGCTTCGCGAGTCGCGCAATCTGCTCGGCGTCCTTGCCCTGCTCGTTCCTCAGTCCGGGATCCGCTCCGAGCTCCACGAGCAGTTCGACGGCCTCGGCCTTGCCGGCGCTGGCTGCCGACATCAGAGGCGTGTTTCCCCCGGCGCCCTTCCTTGCGTCGGGGTCAGCGCCACGGGCCATGAGGGTGCGCATGATGTCCGTACGTCCTTGACGGCTCGCGAGGTGAAGCGCCTCGCCCAGGGCTGGCCTCGCGTGGGCAGAAGCTGCGACAGCGTCGATGACGTCTCCACGTCCGTAGTTGATGGCGGCGAACAGGAATGCACGAGCCGTGTCTCTGGAAAGCGAGGAATCGAGCACGCGGAGAATCTCCGCACGTGATGCTTGGCGCTCGAGCAGCGGCAAGACCGGGCTGGCCGTCGTTTCCCACGCGAGGGGACGCCTCACATCCTCTCGCTGCTCGAAGAGTTGGGGGAGATCGTCCAACCCACAGCCGAGTGGAGTGATCTGGTCAGTGTCGTGGTCCCAGAAAGAGACGCGACCCGTGCCATCCATGAGGAGAGCGTTCCCATTGCCGTCGCGAGCCCAGGCCACGTGGTCGCTGCCGCTTCCCAGAAGGGTGGTCGTCGTATGCGCCAACTCTTCCGCAGCTACGAGGGCGATCGCGCCCGCAGTGGAACCGTCGGGCAACCGCAGAACCGCCGTGCTTCGAAGTTGTCCCCCATTCGTCCGTGCCAGCAAACTACGCAGAGGCAACGGAAGAAGTACTGTGCGCCCAACACTATCAAGTGTGTGCTCTCTTGCAGGAGCTAGCAGTGTATCGAGTAGCTGAGAGAGACTCATGCGCTTCGCCCCATGCCTGAAGGTTGCACGCCACTGGGGGCGGTCATACCGCCAATATCAGCATTCTTGCTGTACAGCGTTGCCGCGCCGGGCCGGTGACCTCGACCGCTCCGCCGGTAGGTTGAGGTCGGAGCCGGAGTCCGCTCCCCGGGTGATACCCGTGGTGGTCCTATGATGCCTCGAGTAGAGCGAGCAGGGTCGTTACCGAAGGTGCCACTTCTCGAAAAGCGTTCGGATGGTCGTATCCCAGTTCCAAGACCGCGTACACTATCGTCGGTGCGGTCCGCCGCTCTCGATAATCGAGCGCGAAGTGAACCTGGCTTCCGTCGGTGGAGAACGGTATCAGTCCTGCGGGGTATCCTCCCGACCTGAGAACGTTGACCGCATTCGGTATGTAGTCAGCACCTCCCTCGCGCGCATTCAGGTGCATCAGGGGACCGAATGCGGTCTTCTGTCGCGGGTCGAACAGGCTCAGGTAGCGTGGCTCCGGAACTCGACCCTGATGCTGCATCAGGAGCTTGGCCATGTCCGGAGGGAGCTCGAACCCGAGAAGTGATTCGGCCGCCCTCACGTCTTCGACGCTTGCAGGTCCGACTCCTGCGTACTCCCTCCACTTCATCTCCATCCCCTACTCGAGCTCGGGTCGAGAACTCGCGGCGCTAGGACCGGTCGCGGAGGACACCTCCTCCAGCTCCTGCGTGCCAGGACGAGGAAGTGTCCGCGCTTGCACGGCCGTGTCCCATGCCGGCCCGGCTGGTGACGCAACCGTCATCCCAACGGATACTCCCAGACGCCTTCGGACGTACCTCTGAACTCGATCGACGATATCCCCTTCAGCCTGCTGTCCAGCAGAAACTCGCGCAGAACGAAGTGGCGAACCAAGTGTTCAACATGAAAAGGATCTTTCGCCGCGGTCGATGGGAGCACACTGACGACGAGCCTCCCATCGCTCGACGATGCCAGCTCGACCTCCAGCACGGGCGGTACCTGGAGGGTGCCCGTAGCCACGGCACACGCAGAGACGTCGTATCGTCCAGTTGCTTCCGAGTACGCGCCTTCCCACACCCAACTATCGACGGCAATCCTGGGGCACCCCAGCACTGCCTGCCGAAGGCCCGACAGGGCGCGCAGCGGACCGGGGACTGAAACCGTCGCAACATCATCGAGCCAAGCGATCCAGCCGTCCCGCAGCGAGTCTGGATCTCGCAGGCCACCCAGCCTCGACCACCGGTATGCCTTCAGCATCGCGGTCCACGCGGCAGGCGTCGGCGTGCGAACGAGCTCGAGCGCACGCAGCACGACATGCGAGGCCTCGATCGTTTGCGCCTCCAGCCAGTCCTGTGCGGGTGCTAGCCCGCGCAGCACGTCGGCCGTGGCCGATTCGAAGTCCGCGGCTCGCTCGAGACGTTCCGCCTCCGGCCAGGTGCTCGCGGATCGCCGGAGCCTCTGATGCACTTGCGGATAGACTGTCGCGTACGCGGCGGTGCGGAGGGCGACCGTCGCAAGGAGCGCCGCGTCCTCCTCGAGCACACCAAAGATCCGCAGCGCTACCGCCTCGTCGAGCTCACCAGAGTCCGACTCGAGGAGACTCATGTAGATGTCGCGCAGGCGCTGCGTCACGACATTGCCTCGAGACGTGCGAGCGCTGCCTCGGAGCCCTCCGTCAGGAAGAGGTACAGCCAGTCCTGCACATCGGGCGCAGGCACCTTCTTCACCAGTGACCCTAGCTCTGCGGAGTACTCACCTTCGTGAGTGATCGTAGCGACATCGTGCTCGTAGTTCTCGATCTCGGCGAACCCATCGTCCGTGGCCAGATGGCCTACGATTGCACTCACCTCTTTGTAGGAGAACATCAGGCGCGCCTTTCCCCCGCGAGAGTAGAGGTTCCGCTTCTCCCGGCGAAACCGCATTCGGACAGCCGGGCCTGGGCTGCGCTCATAGTCTCCGAGCTTCGTGCTCTTCTTGCGAAAAGACGCCTCGCGGCCAATCTCGTCCCCAAAGAACTCACACCGATAGGCGGGGTACATGCCGTATAGGATGGACCCGAGAGCGGCTGCTCCTCTGGAAGGAACTCGCTTCAACAGTGAAGGATGCATGATGACGTTCGCTGGGATGCTCTTGCTCAACGGTGGGATGTCGTCCGTGATCACAAGTGGAATGTCCTTGGACAGCGGCTTCACGTGCCGGGCTGTAACCTCTGACAATGCAGCTACAATCTCGTCTGAAATGCCAAGGGCGGTGGGTCGAGAGGCCGACAGCAGAGCACCGTCAATTGCTCGGAAGTGGGACTCTGCCGCCACAGCCTCCTGCGCTCGGTAGTAGATGATACCGGCCGCGACTCGTATCGGTGGCAGCGTATCAACGTTCGGGTTCGCCACTCCGGGCTGAAGTCCCTCCCAGAGGAGCGAGTCGATCTCTTCGGCTGTCTTCACGCTGTGTTCCTGTCTCGGTCGGGTTGAATGACTGGCGTAGTCGCGCACATGCGCGGACCGGGTCTCGACCTCCTGAGAGGAAGGCGCGCAACACGACGCGGCGCACCCTGCGCTAGCGCTTCAGCATCGCCACTACGTCCGCCTCGGACGCCCGCTGAGTGCCGTCTGCGGCGGCCGACGAGTCGCAGTCCTCGGCGAGTACGGCAGTGCGTACGGTGTCCGAAAGCTGAGCGGGCCCCGAGAGGTCATGAACGTAACAGGAGCGAAGGCTCGTGCCTTCGAACTGCGCATCCTCGAACGACGCGCCTCTCAGATCGCAGGCGACGAAGCGGGCTGAAGAGAGGAGGGCGCGGGTGTAGCGCGCTCGCCGCAGGTCACACCCATCCCAGTAAGTCTTCTTCGCGGCAGCTCCTGTCAGGTCCACTCCTCTCAGGCCGCACCCGTAGAAGCTTGCCTTGGTCAGGTTGCACATCGCAAGGTACGATGTTGCGAGAGTGCTGTCTCTGAGGGTTGCTGTCGAGAGGTCGGCGCCGTCAAAGTTGCAGGCCTCGAAGCTGCTGTCGTGCGCGTAGAGACTCGCCAGCACCGCTCCGTCGAACGCGCAGTCGCGAAAGCTCGTGCGAGCGACGACCATGTCCACGGCAGTGGCGTCGGAGAAGCGGCAGCGTACGAGGCGGCAGTCACGAACGGAGAGGCCCCTCGAGTTGAACTTGCTGAAGTCGACGTTCGCGATCGTGGCTCCGGCAATCTCCTCTGGAGAGCCCACCTCGGACACTGTCCACTCGGAGTGGCGTCGCAGCGCTTCTTCAATGTTCATGTCGACGTCCGGTAGCTCGACGAATGGAGGATTCGCGGGAGTACGTCCATCCGCTGAGAAGAACAGCGTTGGGCTGGCCCTGCATGCCTCGGGCCTTCTCTCGGTCACCTCGTGGATCCTGCGCGCGAGGCGGGTCGAGGAGCAAGTCGACCGTTCATCTCCGCGTCGTCTGATGCCCGCGAGCGCTCTTCCGCTTCGTCCGATGCTCGGACTCCGGTCTGCTCCATGTCCCTGGCGGTCCGAATCGGAGGCGGTCGACGATGAGCTGCAGCACCTGGTTGAGCTCCGCGTCGCGCATGGGATCCGCGCCGAGGTACGTCGACGCGCCGGAGTTCCGCGGCCCGAAGCGCAGCAGGGCGAGCGCGGCGGTCTCGTAGATCTCCTCGGCGCCGCGCACGCACATCACCGCCGGCCAGTAGCGCATGCGCTCGGCGTACTCGCGCTCTTGGGCCGAGGCCTCGCGCCTGACCAGGTCGGCTACCGGCTCGTTCTCCGGCTCGAGCCGATCCCACACCTGCTCCGCCAGGTCCCGCGCGCGCCAGGCCTTCTCGAGGAGACCGGGCCCCCTCGCCTCCGCGAGGTCGGCGGCCAGCCGCGGGACGAGCTCGCCCGCGGCGGCGGCGATCCGCTCGGCGTCCTGACCGCTCGCCACGAGGCTCCAGCCCCGGTCGTCGTGGCCGGGGATGGGCACGATTGCGCGCTCGAAGAGCCCGCGCGTCGAGTTGGCGCCACGTGTGAGCCCGGCCTGAACCTCGAAGCCCACCACGTCATACTTCAGCCCGTCGGACTCGCACAGGAGTCGCTCGTAGGTCCCCGCAGTGGCGGACCTTCGGACGAAGAGCGTCTCCAGCGTGTCGGGGTCCCAGTCCGTCTGGACGAACTCCGCCGGAGCCAAGGCCTCCTGGACGGACTCGATCAGGCCGCGTATCGCTCGCTTCGTCATTCGCACCGATGAGCTGGGCTACAGGCCCCGTCGTCCTCGGTCACCTCGCGGATCCTGAGCCTGACGCAGGTCGATCGGCAAGCCGGCGCTGCTGTTGCCGCGCAGGGTATTCGAGGGAGCTTCGCGCGGGCTACGTGATGGGCATCGCAGCGGCGGCGATGCTGGGCCAGGGGTGATGGCCATGATGCTCGACGCGGGACGGACGGAGACGAGGGCC